>DASQZT010000204.1:0-71986 GCA_035638575.1 Bryobacteraceae bacterium | reverse complement strand
CCACTGCCAAAGAAGATCCCACTCACGACGGCGTTGCTGCCCGTGTTGGTGACGCGCGCCACTACGTGGCCGCTCACGTTCCACACCAGGTACTCGCCCGCGCCGAAACCGCTCACCGTCCGCGTGTCCAGCACGTTGTTGCCAGCATCCAGGATGTCCACCCGTTCGCTGCGCCCGCCGTCCCAATCCAAGAAATACAACGCCAGTTGGTGCGTGTTCGTATCGTTGAAATTCAGATCGATGGTGTAGAAACCGCCCGTATACCAGCAGGCGGCGATGCGGTCCGTCGTTGACGAGGCCTTCTGCAACGCCCGCCCGTCGGTAGTGGAAGGCACCCACGTAAAGGCCGTAATCCCGGAGGGCGTCACGGTCACGTAAGAAGGATAATTGACAGTGTCATTGATGACGTTGGAGCCATCGGCCCCATACACGCCCTTCCAATTACCGGCGGTCGCCGTGTCGACTTTTACGTAGCTGGCCGTTGTCACCGGGTTGTTCGCCGGGTTGATGGTGAACGGAAGGCTCCCCGACGCCCCTCCGCCCGGTGTCGGATTGCACACCGTGACCTGCGCCGTTCCAGCAGTTCCAATATCCGCGGCAGTAATGGCCGCCTGCAGTTGGCTGGCGCTCACAAACGTCGTGGCCCGCCCGCTCCCGTTCCACTTCACTACCGAACTGCCGCTAACGAACCCAGTCCCAGTCACTGTCAGGGTAAAGGCTGCTCCCCCCGCCGTGCCGCTCGCTGGCGCCAGCAATGTGATCGTCGGTGCCGGGTTGTTCGCCAGGCTGATGGTAAACGCAAGGTTCCCCGACGTCCCTCCGCCCGGTGTCGGATTGAACACCGTGACCTGCGCCGTCCCTGCGGCGATGATATCCGCCGCAGTGATAGCCGCCTTCAGTTGCGTAGCGCTCACAAACGTAGTCGTCCGGCTGGTTCCGTTCCAGTTCACTACCGAACTGCCGCTGACGAACCCACTCCCATTCACTGTCAAGGTGAAGGCTGCTCCCCCCGGCGTGGCGCTCGTTGGCGCCAGCGTTGTGATCGTCGGTGCCGGGTTTCCAGGTCCGGTAACGACGCCGCCAGTTCCCAGATCTGTGATGATGCTCCCTCCCGGCGAGACCGCCACGGTGTTGGTGAGCCCGATGGGTGTGCTGGTAACACCGGAAGCTATGGTCAGGTTCACGACGCCGACGGTGCCGTTGGCGATGATAGCGGCGTTCAGGCCGTCAGCCAGGCAGGTATACGTGCCGGCGCCGGAGGCGCAAGTCAACGTCTTGCCCGCGTTGGTGGCTGCCGTCCCGGCAATCGCGGAAATGGAGACGACGTTACTGGGAGGGTACGTTAAGGTCCACTGCAGGGCTGCCGGTTGGCTGCCCGCCGGCGATGTCAGGGTGAGGCTCAGAGAGACGGTTCCGTTAGCCGCAGCGGTTCCCGATGATAGCTGCAGGGAATCTGTCTGTGCGGAACCGGGACGCAACGAGAGGACGAAAAGAATTGCGAGGAAAAGCGCCCGCCGACCCATATGAAAAATAGTCCCTTCGTACCAGAGGTACCGAGAAACCATATTAGGACAGTGTGTTGTCGCCGCCCAAGCTAGAAAAAGTTAACTTATTGATTAGTCAAAGGTTAGTATTCGATTAGGGTCTTACCGGAGGATTGTCTGACAGCGGGCAGGCAAGTAAAATGGTTAAATTTAGTACACTTGGCGTCCTTATATCGGGCCGACGTTAGTGCTGAAAAATACCATTTCTTGTGGAGCGCCGTGTCAAGCAAACCAATGCGGGCAGGTGGGGACGAAGTAGCGGTTGTAATCCGCTGAAAAAAAGCGATTTGGAAATCAGGCAGTCGTGCGTTTAGCGGCCTGAAAGCCCCTGCAGAGCCACAGATTTTGCCAAGGTAGCCATTTTTGGGGACGCGAGATCCGAAGAATTGGTCCCGGGTTGCATCACCGCACTCGCCCCCGGGCCTCGTGATGGTGCGTCGGCATCGGCGGGAATCAAGCCGGCGGAGAGGTTACTCGTTCAGGCGATGGATGGCTCGCTCGTCGAGAGCAATCCGGTAAAACTCAGCGCGCTGGAGAACCCCGGCGGATGACATCCGGCGCCAGGCGTCTTTATTCTAATGAGGGATGACGATCGTGTCGCCAGGCTGCAGTTGGATATTCTGCTCCATTCTCTGGCCCTGGACGACTTCGTCATAGTTAAAGTCCAGGCGGTAGTCCTTGCCGCTTTCGGAGCGAATTATGTAGATCCTCTTGCGCTTCGCATAATCCGTGAGGCCGCCCGCCTCGCTGAGCGCCTGCAACACGGTCATGCGATACGTATACAGCAGTGGCCCTTCTGCCCTTACGGCGCCCACGACGTAGATCTTCTTGCTGTTGCTGGCTGTGACAACAACGGTGACGTTCGGGGCGATGATGAATTTCCCAAGCCCGTCGGCGATGACCTTCTCCACCTGCCTGGGCGTCAGGCCTTCGACTTCGACATCCTTGATTAGCGGCACGGTAATCATCCCGCCGGGCCGCACAACAACACTGGGAACGGACACGTCCGGTTCTTTCCAGACGGAGATCTGCAAGGTATCGCCCGAACCGATCAGGTAATCGTCAGGCACCCCTCGGCCCCCCGTAGGAATGTCCTTGGGGTCCGCCGGCTGGCTCTGACCGGCCACCGGAAGCGGGTCCCTCTGCACGCCAAGCAAAGCGGCGGGCGCGGCCGCCACGGGCGTGGGAGCAATGGACTGGCGGGCCCGGATTGCAGCTCCGTCGGCGGCCGGCGCCACAGGATGGGGCGGTTTGCTCTTCTTCGCATAGGCAATCGCCTCATCGACGATGGCAGACTCCCACCCCACTGCTACCGCGTCCCGCCTGATCCGGGCGTCGTTCACACCTCGACCTTTTGCGTCGTAGATGTATTGGAGCAGTTCCTTGGGCGGCGCCTTTTCAGTTTGCGCCGCACCGGAAACCATGATTCCAAGTGCCGCCAGAAGGACTGCGGCTCCGGTCTTGTACCCAAATGCTCTTGTGATCACCGTTGTCCAGCCCGCCAACTGCGGGAATACTCTCGGCTTGCACGTTCGCGACCACGCGCTCGGAACCGCCGTTCGACGGGCCTGTACTGCCTCGTGACGCAGGACCGCTCGCAAATCTCCAATTATTTGCAGATTAGTCCTAAGAATTTGGAAATCACCTCAACCTTTGGCACAACCTCGCCGCATCTCGAATTAGTGAGAATTCGGCTTTGGGACCGAAGTTCGCTGGAACTATCCCTGACTGGCTGACTACTGTCGCAGGGAGTTCCCGTCTCGGCGGCCAAATTGCATACACCGAGCGAGGTTCAACAAACCGCGGAATCCGCAAATGAACAACTATCTGAAACTATCGAAGAACCTGCTGGCACTGGGCCTCTGTGTTTTGGTCGCCTCCGACGTGATGACTCCGGCGGCTTATGCCCAGAGCTTGCCCGCACGGATCGAGCTCATTGTAGTTGAGGGAGAAGGCGTCATCAATGACGTCCACCAACGCACGGCACGCAATCTTGCGGTGAAAGTCGAAGATGACGATCACCGGCCGGTGGCGGGCGCCAGCGTGGTCTTTGCCTTGCCGATCTCCGACGCCAGTGGCGAGTTCCCAAATGGTTCAAGGAACTTGACCGCGGTAACGAACCAGGACGGCCTTGCCGTTGCGCGCGGGCTCAGAACCAATCAGGTTCCGGGCAAGCTTCAAATCTACGTGACGGCGTCTTACCGCGGTCTGGGCGCCAAAGCCCTGATCACCCAGTTCATCGAGGGTGCTCCCGCAACGGTGAAGACGCCGGAATTGCGAACCCACACATCCGGCGGCAAATGGAAGTGGATCGTGCTCGGAATCGTTGTTGCCGGCGGCGCTGGTGGGGGCGTCTACTTCGGCACACGAACGAGCTCTTCCAGTTCGCCCATCTCCATTACCACCGGTCCCCTGGTGTTCGGGAGTCCTCGATAAATCATGTCTCGCTGGTCTGTTTCCGCTTCCATCGCTCTCCTGATTCCGCTGGCCGGGCCGGTAAACGCTCAGCCCGCGAGTTTTAACGGCCCCATTGCCGGGTTTGTCTATGCCCGTGCCTCGCGGTCGGTTCGACCCTTGCTAGGCGTGCCCGGCGCCGCTTGGATCGGCCCGCCTGTGCTGAGCGAGGTGGACCGGGCTTCCATCGCGCCCGGCGGCAGGTGGGCGGTGCTGACCAAAGCCGGCAGCGCCAGGTTCGTGTGCGGATTGTCCGATCTGGCGCCGTCGGAGTCTCCCGCCGACGGATTGATCGATGCGGTTGACCGCGTCGTGTGGAGCCGCGACGGCGCCTTCGCTCTTCTCTATTCCTCCTCCGGAGGCCAGTTGCAACGCGTCCGGCTTTCGGACAGCGCGGTGTTCGTGGATTCCCCCATCGCTCTGTCGCCGGCTGGTCAGGTCACCGCACTGGCCATTGACCCGGCGGGCCAGCAGATCGCGGTGGGAATCACGGGATCAGATGCCGGCGGACTGTATCTTTTCAATGCGGCACAGTCCCCTGCCCGGCTGTCGTCCATGGCCCAACCCGCTGCGGCCGCGTTCGACGAAACCGGCAGCAAACTGTACGCGGTCGACGTCGACTCGCAGCAGATTCTGGAATTTGACTCCGGGGCCGGAGGTTTCGAATTCGCCCTCCTGTCGCCGCCGGATGGGCCGGCGCTGAATCCCGCCGGTCTGGCGGTCTCCGGGAGTAGCCGTTACCTGCTGCTGGCGGATAAAACGGCGCGCGCAGTCCGCATATACGAGACAGCTTCTCGAACCCTCGTTGACACCATTTCCCTGGATTTCGCCCCGCGCGGCTTCGAAGCCCTCTCGTCCGGGCCGAGTTTCCTCTTGAATGGTGGTAGCAGCGAAGAATGGCTCCTGGTCCTGGACGCCCGGCAATACCCGGTTGTCTACTTTGTGCCGGCCATTGGGAAGGAGCCATTATGATCCGCGGCTTTCCAATCCTGCTGGCCGCACTCGCCGTGCCGTTCGCCGCCGTGACCCCTGCCCTTGGGCAGTCAGTGTTGCAGGTCTCGGTAACCGTGGGCGGCACAACTTCGAATGTCGCTCCCGGGGGATCGCAGTCTCTGACAGCCAGTGGCCTCGGGCAGTCGGTTCTGGCCAACGTGACCGTCAAATACACCGGAGCGACCGCGGCAACCATCACCGGCGTGAACGTAACCGGAACGTCCGATATGACCGTTTCGTCAACGCCCGCCTTCCCTGTGGCCCTCAACCCGGGCGGCAGCACTACTTTCACCGTTCAGTATCTCTCCTCTTCGGGGAACGCCGTAACCGGACAAGTTTCCATCGCGTTCACGGAGAACAGCCAGCCTTCGAGCTTTCAATTCGTCCTGGCCGGGACAGCGCCGAACCTGTCATTCACCTATTTCTTCGTGCCAAACGGCGCCCTCACCGACCTGATCGCTGGTAACCGGATCACCTTTCCGTCAACCAACGTGGGCGCCTCCGCAACCGCGACGGTGACCATTTTGAATCGCGGAACCGCCACCGGTTCCCTGCAGTCGGCCGCGGTGAGTGGCGCGTCCTATCAACTCGTGGGCTCGCCGGCGCCTGCCCAGGTTCAGCCGGGCCAGCAAGCGTCCTTTAACGTGGTCTTCACTCCCCAGGCTACGGGCAGCGGCGTGGGATTGTTGACCCTGACACTCAACACCGGCAGCGTCACGTTTCCCCTCGCCGGAACCGGCACGGCGCCCGGCTTTACAGTCTCCTACACTCTTGCCGACGGCAACGTGCACCCATTGCCCGACGGAACCCTCATCACTTTTCCCGCCATCGATATCAACGCAACCTCTACCGCCACGATCAACATCCTCAACCAAGGCACGGGGTCCGGCACGGTCAACGGCATTACGCTGACGGCCAGCGGCTTTCGGCTGACCGGGTTACCGCTATTGCCGGCAACCGTCGGTCCCGGGCAGACCCTGGCCTTGGGAATCGTCTTCGCTCCCACGCAGGCGGGCAGCTTCAGCGGATCCTTCCGCATCGATTTTGCGGACCATTCCGTCTCCGGCACGCTGGCAGCGTCGACGAACCTGCCCAACCTGGCTGTTTCCTACACTCTTGCCGACGGCAACGTGCACCCATTGTCCGACGGAGCCCTCATTACCTTTCCCGCCATCGATATCAACACAACCTCTACCGCCACGATCAACATCCTCAACCAGGGCACGGGCGCGGCCATCGTCACCAACATTGCCGTGAGCGGCACGGGCTTCACACTGACCGGGTCACCGCTGTTGCCGGCCACGGTCCCGGCGGGACAGTCTGTGCACTTCGGGATCGTCTTCAATACCACGCAAACGGGAAGCTTCAATGGAACCTTTCGCATCGATCTGGCGGGCCGCTCCATCTCCGGCATTCTCGTGGCGTCGACCACGCAGCCCGGCTTTGCCGTCTCGTATACCCTCGCCGACGGCATTGTCCACCCGTTCTCCGATGGAGGAGCCATCAGCTTTCCGTCGGTGGATGTCAACGCAACTTCCACCGCCACCATCAGTGTCGTGAATCAGGGCACCGGGGCGGGCTCGGTTACCGGCGTATTTCTGGCCGGCACGGGCTTCCGACTGAGCGGAGTGCCGGCGTTGCCAGCGACCATCGCAGCGGGACAGTCCTTGCAATTCGGGATTATATTTGCGCCCTCCCAGTCTGGCTCCTTTGCGGGGAGCTTTCGCATCGATCTTACCGGCCGCTCCATTTCCGGCACAATCGCGGGATCGACCTCGCTTCCCAACTTCACCGTCGCCTATAGTCTGGCTGACAACATCACCCATCCGCTTCCCGACGGAACCACCCTGACGTTCCCTTCGGTCGATATCAACGCAACCACCACCGCCACGATCGGGATTCTCAACCAAGGTACGGGGTCCGGCACGGTGAACGCCGTGACGGTGTCAGGCACTGGATTTCGGCTGACCGGATTGCCGCTATTGCCGGCAACCGTCGCACCCGGGCAAGCTTTAACCTTCGGTATCGTCTTTGCGCCCTCGCAGTCCGGCAGTTTCGCCGGAAGTTTTCGCATCGATCTCGTCAGCCGTTCCATCTCCGGCTCGCTCGTGGGATCGACCGCGGCATCCAGCATTGCGCTGGCTTATGTCGATCCGGTGACCAGCAGTATCTTGCCGTTGCAGAACGGTTCCACCCTCTCTTTCCCCAATACGCTGACGACCGCCGTTTCCAATATCACTCTCCTGGCGACGAATAACGGCACGGGAACCGGCTTCCTGAACTCGATCGCACTGGCAGGCTCATCTCCATCGACTTTTCAGTTGCTCAATCTGCCCTCCTTCCCCGCGGCTGTGCCTCCTTCCCTGCAGGGCAAGTTCGGTATTCGCTTTAGTCCCCAACAGCAGCAGGTCTTTTCGGCAACGTTGCTCCTCGATGTGAGCGGTCAATCCATCACCATTAACCTGTTGGGACAGGGCATCGGGCCGCAATACACTTACACCTCTTCCGACGGGACGAATACCGCGGGGCTGCTCCCTGGCGGGACAGCCGCCTTTGCCGACACCGTCGTGGGCCAGGTGTCGGGGTTGACGATTTCGATCCTCAACGCCGGAGCCGGCGACGGGCAGATTGCGGCTGTGTCGGTCAGCGGCCAGGGATTCGCTCTGGCCGACCTGCCGCCTGTTCCGTTCACCGTTGCCGCCAACGCGTCGCAACGCTTCACGTTGAACTTCTCGCCCACGCAGCCTGGTGCGGTCAGCGGACGCCTGACCATCGGCAATGACACGTTCACCGTCACCGGCACGGCCATCGGTTCCCGCCTGATTTATTCCTACGTGAACGCCGCGGCCGCCACGGCGGTCACCGACGGCGGCGTTGTCATCCTGACCCCGGCAGCGGTGGGAAGCAGCGGGAGTGTAGGATTCTCGGTTCAGAACACGGGTACCAGCGCGGCGACGATTTCCAGCATCAACTTGGCCGCGCCCAGCACCGTCTTCGCGCTCCAGAATCTACCGGCTCTGCCGTTGAACCTGGATCCTGGCGCAACGAGCACGTTCCAAGTGGGCTTCACCCCCAACAACACCGGGACCTTGACGGCCACCCTGCGCATCAACAACAGCAGCTTCACTTTGTCGGGCACCGGCACGGCGCCCACGCCCCTGCCGTCCTATCAGTTCCAGGGACCGGCCGGCAATCAACAACCGGCCCAGCAGATGGCCGTCGGCTTGTCTCTCGCGTCGTCCTACCCGCTTCCAGTGCAGGGCACCCTGACACTGACCTTTGTCCCCAGCGTCTTCGCGGACGACCCTGCCATCCAGTTTGCCAGCGGGGGTCGCACGGTTAAGTTCAGCATCGCCGCCAATTCCACCCAGGCGCTGTTTAACGGCAGTGCCACCTCAATACCTCTGCAGACCGGCACCACCGCCGGCGACATCGTCATTACCCCGTCCTTCACCATCCAAGACGGCTTCGATGTGACGCCTTCGTCGCCGGCCGCCCTGACCTTGACGATTCCGCGCTCGGCGCCGCAACTCTTGAGCGGAAACGTAACCGCCGAAACGCTCACCACGTTTACGCTGACGCTCAGCGGGTATTCCACAACCCGGTCCCTAACCAAGTTCGACGTTCAGATCACACCCAAGCAGGGTCAGAGTTTCGCCACCACCCACCTGACGTTTGACGTGAGTTCCGCCTCCGCGAGTTGGTTCCAGGGCACCGCCTCGCAGGGTTTCGGAGGGGCGTTTTCGGTCGAGGTCCCGTTTGTCCTGCAGAACGGCAGCACCACGAACGACCTGGTCCACCTTCTGCAATCGCTGAGCATTACGGCAACGAACGAAGTTGGCGCTTCGACTGCGATCTCGGTGCCAATTCCCTAGACTGGCAGGTTGCTGAAAAAAGGCCGGAGAACGGCTGAACGCGGATCAACGCCGATCAAAAGAGAAAGAGATGGTTATTCGGCGTTGATCTGCGGCTCAAAATCCTTTTCCAGGATTATTGTGTTTTCAGCTGTGGAGAAGCCGGTAGTCCTCGATCTCGCACCCGAGACCGTAAAGCCCTTCATCCTCTGAAGGCTCGACCCGAACGACTCTCACCCTGCACTCGAGCGACAACATCGCATCGGCCCTCTCCGGATGGTACGCCGGCACCTTGAGTATGCAGACCATGCGGGCACCGGGAACAAGCGGAACGGGGGAGTTACAGTAGAAACCGTTGCTGCTCAGATCCCGGGTCGAACTCTTGATCGTTTCCGCCTCACTCATGGTCAGCAGGGCCACTTGCCAGCGTAGCCGGGTGCGAACCCGTTTGCGTCGCTCGGGCCTTCCCGAGGCATGGGAATCCCTACCATTGGATTGCTCTTTAGAAACCGGCAACTGTTCGAATAGCCTGACCGGCATAAAGGTACGACTTCGTCATGCAAGTCGTTTGCCACGTGATCAGGGCACCAAAGCTCGCTGATTTGTCCTTGTACACCAATAGTTTGCATCTGAAATCCAAAGAATTTGCCGAAGAGGGAGACTTATTGTAAGCGCACCAAACGCCCGATAACCCGGGCCGCCGCCGGGGAAGCCGGGCGCCTGATACAATCACGGCATTATGCGGCAGGTCCTCCTCCTGTTTCTGCTGGGCGCTGTCTCGGTGGCGCAACCAAAGCTGTCCATCCTCATCGTTGACGGTGTCAACAACCACGATTGGCAGACCGCCACACGCGAGCTGACGTCCATCCTCCAGGCCACCGGCCGGTTTCAGGTGGATGTCTCGACCAGCCCGCCGCGTGACGCCGCTCCCGAAGCGTGGTCGAACTGGCGCCCGCGCTTCGACCGGTACAATGCGGTGCTCCTCAACTGGAACGGCGGCGACAAGGAAGATGGCCTTCGCTGGCCCGGTGAGGTGGACTCCGCGATGCTCCGCTACGTCCGGTCCGGCGGCGGGCTCATCGTCTTCCATGCCGCCAACAACGCTTTTCTCGAGTGGCCCGAGTATAACGAAATGATCGGCCTGGGCTGGCGCAACAAGGAGTTCGGCCCCAGCCTCGTCATTGGTTCGGATGAGAAGATCGTTACCATCCCTGCCGGTCAGGGCCGCAATCCCGGCCATGGACCGCGTCACGATTTCGAGATGACCGTGCTCGACCGCGATCATCCCATCACGCGCGGCATGCCCAGACACTGGCTCCAACCCTCCGAGCAGTTGACTCACGGACAGCACGGCCCGGCGTCCGGCCTCACCATCCTGACGTATGCCTGGTCCAAAGACGCCCAGGAAAACGAGCCCATGGACTGGGTTCGCACCTACGGCCAAGGCCGCATCTACACCACCATGCTGGGCCATACGTGGCTCCACGAAGACAACCCGAACTTTCGATGCCGGGAGTTCCAGGTGCTGATTGCCCGCGGCGTGGAGTGGGCGGCATCCGGCCAAGTGACCATTGCGGCGCCCGCGGGCCCCGGCGTCAAATGACCGGCCTCACCTTGCGAAGCCGGTTTTGGGCAGCGTGATCCTTTCGATGGAAGACTGAATGGCGGGCGTGCCGGCCCGCTTTTTGCCCTGTGCGTCCCAGGCATCCCAGCCCGAGTTGCCGATGAAGTAGAACAGGTTGCCGGCAATCGTGCCATGGGTGGGTGCGCCCAGAGTGCGGGTATTGGCCTCCAGCACCTCCTGCGTCTTCAGGTCCAGCGAGAAGCGCATGATCCGCGGCGGCACGGTGCCGTTCTGCACCGCCAGGAACGAGTCGCGGTACACGTAGAAGCCATCGATGCCGGTGAGCGCCAGATCGTCGGCGGGGACCAGCCATTCGACCGACCGGCTGGCCAGGTCCATGGCGGCGATCCCGCGCGCGTAGTCCGCGATGTATAGCGTCTTCTCATCGGCCGAGAGCGCCGGCGTTTGCGGGGACGGGAATTCGCCGGGCGCGTCCAGGCGCTCGAGTTCCTTGGCGCCCGCGTGCAGGCACAAGACCGCGCCGTGGGCATTCTCCGAGACGTAGAGGTCGCCTTTGCGGCCG
The DNA here is from genome assembly GCA_035638575.1 of Bryobacteraceae bacterium. Lineage (GTDB taxonomy): Bacteria > Acidobacteriota > Terriglobia > Bryobacterales > Bryobacteraceae > DASQZT01. Next base: position 60,994 of record DASQZT010000204.1, on the reverse strand, counting down.
ATCGTCATATCGCCGAGCAGGCCTTTCACCGGCGACTCGATGCGCTGCTTGAGCGCGCCGGAATCCAGGTCGAAAGCCAGTAGCGCGGTCTTGTCCTTGTCCTTCGCATCGCAGCGCTCGCACTGAGCCATCCACCCGGTGGTGGCCCACAGCAGCCGGCGATGGTTGTCCACCGCCAGAGCCAGAACCGGCCAGTCGGTCTTTGCGAACTCGGCGCCGTCGCCGTCGACGATCTTCGCTTTGCGAACGCTGCTCACCAGAAAACGGCGGTGCTTCGGATCGTAGGCGATGTCCTCGGCGATCAGATCGGTCTCGCTCAGCGTGAGAACCGGCTCGCTGCGGGACTCCTGGTCGCGGCTCTCGTCGATCCGTTCCAGGATGGCGGCGAAGTCCTTGCTTCCGCGCAGCGAGGCGAAGTTCGCGTCGGCGCCCAGGTCGTAGAGCAGCCCCATCCCGGCGAAGTTGCGCAACCGTGCCAGGGCCGCCTCGCGGTTCCCCAGCTTTGCCTCGGCCAACGCGAGATTGTAGGTGATGCGCGGATTGCCCGGCATCAGCGGGCGCAACTCCATCAGCTTCGCGCGCAGCTCGATGTAGTCGTTGTCCGCGAGCGCTTTGCTCGCCTGGCGATTGAGCGCCAGCCATCGTGGTTCGCTGTCGGCCGCGAGCAGGCACGCCGCGGCGGAGAGGATCAGGATGTTTCGGCGGACAGGCGGTCGCATAGGCACGCGACTCGTAATATACCGCACGGCGGTAGCGCGCGCCCACCTGCCCGCCCTTCGGGCCCCGTTACGGCACGTCGACGGTCAACTGCTTTTGTGCCACGTGCCCGTGCTTCCCCGTCGCCTTCAAGGTGTACGTGGTGGTCTGCCTCGGCTGTACGTAGAACTGCCCATAGGGCGAGCGATGCATGGTGGAGAAGACCGGAGGATCGATCGTGATCTCCTCCGCATTCTGGTCCGCGTAGCTGAGCAGGAAGATCGGCCGTCCGAGATAATCCTGGCGGCGGCCGGCAATCCGGAACGAAGTGATTTTCGGCAGCGTTGCCGGGTCGGCTTGAACCGCAATCGTGAACGACTGCGATACCGCGTGCCCGTCGTTGCCCTCCGCCGTCAGGGTGTACTCGGTTTCGCGCTGGGGCGCGACCTCGACGCACCGGTTCATCGACACGCCCACGCCCTCCACCGGCGGCGAAATCCCGACCGATTTCGCGTTCAGCACCCCGTAGCAGATCACCGTCTTGTCGCCCTCGGTGAGGACGCCATCGCGGGCGTAGAACGCGAGAATCCTCACGGCCGTGCCGCCGTACACCTTTTCGAACTCGGCGTTGGAGTCGGCGGGGCGCGGGTGGCGCATCCTCCAGTTCCGGTCCACGATCCCGCGGCCGAGCAGGACCCAGGCTACATACACCACCACGATGGTAAGCGTGAGTTTCAAGAATCGCTGAACGTGGAACCAGCCGGCCATGCCTTCGGTGCGGACGCTCCTATTGTACGATTACCGGCTGGCGCGGGGCCGGCTTTACAGATCCTCTCCCCTTCCTTTACGCTCGAAGAATGTCGATTGCCGCAACTGCTCTGCGCGCGCGCTTTCGCAGCCGGCGCACCTTGAACTTCACCGAATCGGTCATCCGGGAAATGACGCGGCTGGCGGGGCATTACGGGGCGGTCAACCTGGCCCAGGGGTATCCCGATTTCCCGGCGCCGGAGGTCCTGAAACGCGCGGCGGCGGATGCCATCGCGGCCGACATCAACCAGTACTCCATCACCTGGGGGGCCAAGCCGTTCCGCGATGCCATCGCCGCCAAATACCGCGCCTGGTACGGCATCGACTTCGATCCGGAGCGCGAGATCACGGTGTGCTGCGGCGCCACCGAGGGAATGATCGCCTCGCTGCTGGCGGTCCTCGATCCGGGCGACGAGGTGGTGCTGTTCGAGCCGTTCTACGAGAATTACAATCCCGACACGCAGCTCTGCGGCGCCGAGGCGCGCTACGTCGCGCTCAATGCCCCCGGCTGGCGGTTCGATCCCGACGAGCTGCGCCGCGCCTTCACCCCGCGCACCAAAGCGATCATCCTGAATTCGCCCAACAACCCGACCGGCAAGGTCTTCTCCCGCGAAGAGCTGGAGTTCATCGGCGGGCTGTGCCAGGAGTTCGATGCCTTGGCCATCACGGATGAGATCTACGAGCACATCCTGTACGACGGCGCGGTCCACGTTCCGATTCTTTCAATTCCGGGAATGCGCGAGCGCTCCATCCTGGTCAACAGCATGAGCAAGACCTATTCGGTGACGGGCTGGCGGGTAGGCTGGGTGCTGGCGCCGCCAGACCTTACCGATTCCATTCGCAAGGTGCACGACTTCCTCACCGTCGGCGCCGCCTCGCCCCTGCAAGCTGCCGGGACCGTGGCGCTCGGCCTGGGCGCCGAATACTATTCCGCCCTGGCGACCGAATACGCGGCTCGCCGCGACCACATTGTTAGCACGCTAACAGCCGCCGGATTTGGGTGTTTCGTTCCGCGGGGCGCCTACTACGTGATGACCGACATCTCGCGCTTCGGCTTCCCCGACGACGTCGCTTTTGTGCGTTATCTAATTGAAACATTGGGCATTGCCGCCGTTCCCGGCTCCAGCTTCTTTTGCCATCCAAAGGCCGGAGCGCAAAATGTCCGCTTTTGTTTTTGCAAGAAATATGAGACCCTGGAAAAAGCTCGGCACCAATTCACGAAGCTATCTTTGAGATAATTCGGAGTGGCTGGGCCGGATATCCACCATGCTTCCACAATTCTTATTGCCGGAAACCACGATCCGCGAGCCCGGAGAGGGAGCGGAACTTGATCTCGGTGAGCAGCAGGGCGGTGCGTTGATCCTGACTCTGGGTATTACGCGGATCATCGAGCAGGAGAGTATAGACGTTTCCATCTGGGGCTCGGCCGACGGCCAGGATTGGGGTGCCAAGCCTCTGGTGTCTTTCCCACAGAAGTTCTACTGCGGCACCTATCAAATCCTGCTGGATCTTGCCGACCGGCCGGTGCGGCACCTCCGCGCCAAGTGGCACGTGAATCGATGGGGCAAGGGCGATCCCAAGCCTCTGTTCACGATCTACCTTTTCGTTCAGGCCATGCAGCGCCAGATGGCCGTTGCGGGCTGATCCGGTCACCCTCGCGCCTGTTTATACATCGTTAACATCATCACCACCGGGGTACGCGCCAGAATGCCGTGCTGCAACTGCGGCGGCATGTGGACGAAGGCGCCGGCGCCGGCCTCCCGGGTATCTTCGCCGAGCGTCAGCCGGGCTTCCCCGCTGACGAAATACAGCGACGCCGCCATCGGCGCGGTGTGGGCGGAGAGTTCCTGCCCCGGCGCGAAGCCGAAGATCACGATCTTGACGTGGTCGTCGTTGTACAGGGTGCGGCTGAGGATGCCGTTGTCCGGGACCGGCGCCTCGGCCTCCAGGTTTTGGCAGAACGTGTAGCTCATGACTCCACTTTGCGCCTGATTTGCGCGGCGCGAAGTGACTGGAGTCACCGGCTGGCCCCCAGCTTTGCCCCTCTTGCCGCGACAATCGAATCCAGAACGCGCCGCGCCATAGCGTCGGTGCTATCCAGCCGGACTGCGGCGCGGGCCCACTTCTCCGCCTCTTCGAGCCGCCCGATTTTCCCCAGTACCACCGCAAGGTTGATTTGTGCCTTCGCCACGGTGGGATCGATCGCGGTGGCCCGGCGGAAGGCCCCAGCCGCATCGGCGAGACGTCCGAGCTGGACGTATTGCACGCCGAGATTGTTGTACCCGGCGGCATACCGGGGGTCCCGCGAGACGGCCTTTTCCAGTTCCGCCGCGGCCCGCTCGTGGTCGCCGGCCGCGGCGAACTGCTGCGCCTTCGCGGCTTCCCGCACGGCCCGCTGGTCCGGAGGATGCATCAGCCCGGCCACCGAAACGGTCTGTCCGGAGGGCCTGTCCGCCGGGCGATCCCCAAGCCGCACCGTCACCGGCGCGTTCAATTCCGATGTCGTCACGGCCTGGGACAGGATTTCGTTCCGTTTGGAGTCGAGCACCTTCAGCACGTACGTTCCGGGCTCCAGGCCACAAAACACGAACCGTCCATCATGTTCCACCAGCGCCTGGTCCGCCGCCTTGCCCTGGGAGCTTTCCAGCTGCACGGTCAGCCAGCTCACGTCCGCGCCGGCTTCGGACACGATTTCGCCTCGCACCGTGTGCCGCTCCTGGGCGGCGGCCGCCGGCAAGAACAGGAACAGTGAGACAAAGATTCCTCTCATGACGCCTCCGATGTTGTTTTTTGTTTTAACTGCTGTGGCGTGGCGGGGCCACTCGGGATGATCGGAACCGGGGATCGACCGTGTACGGCGCGCCTGCCGCGGCCCGTACACTACTTCGAGCCTATCATGCCGGTTCGCGGGCATCCAATCGAAATTTCATATGGAGACGATAGCAGCGCTCTGCTAAATTAGTATTACCGCTGGGTTTCAGTATGATCACTCGCGACGAAGCGCTCGATCTGTTCAGTTCCGACGATCTCATTGGTATTGGAATGGAGGCCGACGCGGTTCGCCGCAAGTGGCATCCCGAAGGTATCGTATCTTACATCATCGACCGCAACATCAACTACACCAACTTCTGCACGGAGTATTGCAGCTTTTGCGCCTTCTACCGCCCCATGGGCCACGCGGAAGGGTATGTGCTCACAAAAGAAGCGATCTTCGACAAGATTCGGGAAACGCTCGACCTAGGCGGCACCGGCGTGTTGATGCAGGGCGGCCTGCATCCGGACCTGAAGATCGAGTGGTACGAGGACCTGTTCCGCGCCATCAAGCGGCGTTTCCCCATCCATCTGCACTGCCTCTCGGCGCCCGAAGTCACCAACATCGCCGAAGTCAGCGGGCTGAGCCTCCGCGACACCATCGCGCGTCTGCGCGACTCGGGTCTCGATTCCATCCCCGGCGGCGGCGCCGAAGTCCTGGATGACGCCGTGCGCCACCGCGTGAGCCGCCTGAAGTGCTCCGTCCAGGAATGGATCGACGTGCACCGCACCGCGCACCAGCTCGGCATGCGCACCACCGCCACCATGATGTTCGGCTGCGGCGAGACGCTGGAGCAGCGCATGAACCACCTGGAACTGGTCCGCAACCTTCAAGAGGAGACTGGTGGTTTCACGGCCTTCATCCCCTGGACCTTCCAGCGCGAGAACACCTCTCTGGGCCGCTTCGTCAAGGAAGAGGCCACCGCCGTGGAATACCTACAGACCCTGGCCATTTCGCGCATTTATCTCGATAACTTCGAAAACGTGCAGTCGTCGTGGGTGACCCAGGGCCTCAAGACCTGCCAGTTGGGCCTGCGCTTTGGCGGCAACGACGTGGGCAGCATCATGATCGAGGAGAACGTGGTTTCCGCCGCCGGGGCGCACCACCGCGCCAGCGAAGAGGAGTTGCGCCGCATCATCCGCGACGCCGGCTTCATACCGAAGCAGCGCGACACGCTGTACCGGACGTACTTCCTGAACTGACCAAACACGGCCGGAATGCCTGTGCCGCGGGAGAGGAACAATGCGTCGGATGCTCAGATCGCTCGGCAGCGTGTTGCTGGTTCTCTGTGGAACCGGACGCGCCGCCGACGTCATCGTGGGGACCGCCATCGCCCCGCCCGGGCAGAGAGCCACCGGTTACCTGCAGGTGCCGGCCGGCTCTGACGCGGCCGCGAACATTCCAGTAATCGTCATCAACGGCGCGAAATCGGGGCCGACACTCGCCCTCGTCGCCGGGTCCCACGGCACCGAGTACGCTTCGATCGTGGCTTTGCAGAAGCTGGCTCAGTCGGTCGACCCCGCCGCCGTGTCCGGAGCGCTGATCGTCGTGCCTCTGGTGAACCTCGCATCGTTCGCCCAGAAAGTCCCGCACCTGAATCCGGTGGATGGCAAGAACATGAACCGCTTCTTCCCCGGAAAGCCCGATGGAACCCAGACCGAGCGGGCCTCCTGGGCCATCGCGAAGCAGGTGGTGGAAAAGTGCGATTACCTGATCGACCTCCACGGAGGCGACCTCGACGAGAACCTCCGCCGGTACTCCTACTGGGCCGACACCGGGAAGGAATCGCTCGACGCCACTTCGCGCGCCCTGGTGCTGGCCTTCGGTCTCGACCACATCATCATCCAGGACTACCGGCCCGGCGGCCCGAATGCCAAACCGGTTCCGGGCGCCATGTCACTCAGCCGTTACGCGGAGGAAATCGGGAAACCCGCGGTGGTGGCCGAGGCGGGACATGCCGGAACCACCAATTCCGAGGATGTGGACGCCCTGATCCAGGGCTGTTTGAGTGTCATGCGCCACTTGCAGATGTTGGTGGGCAAACCGGCATCGGTAGACCACCCTCTGTGGATCGGCCACATCACCGTTCTGACCAGCGAACAGGACGGCGTCTTTTATCCGCTCGCCAGTCCCGAGGCCTACGTCAAACAGGGAATGCGGATCGGCTACGTCACGGACTATTTCGGCAACCGGGTTTGGGATGCCGTCGCTCCCGTGTCCGGCGTGATCATTTACATCGGCGCGCTCCCCTCCATGAGCAAGGGGAACACGGTCGCCTACATCGGGGAGATCGCCGAAACGCCCGATCTCCCGAAGTGAAATCCCCAGTAGCTTTTCCGCCCACAAGCGGCGTACACTGGTCCATTCGATGCCGCTGGAGATCGCTCAAAACGAAGTCGCGCCAGGCAAGGTTGTGATCGCGCTCACCGGGAAAATCATGATGGGGACCGACAGCGAACGCATCATGACGCAGGTGGAAGACCTCCTGCGCAACGGGAAGCGCACCATCATCTTCGACCTCGGCGGCGTGACCCACATCGACAGCACCGGCATCGGCCGCTTCATCTCCAGCTACAACAAGATCACGGCCGCCGGCGGCGAAATGTGCATGGCAGGCGCCAAGGGCCACCTGTTCGACATCTTTCACGTGAGCATGCTGGACACCGTGTTCCGCTTTTATCCGACCGTGGAAGCGGCCTGCCAGTAGCGCCCCTACTCGTGCTTCTCGAGCAGCAGCGTGATCGTCCCGATGGTGAACAACATGCGCACCCGCAGTTGCACCGGCAGCTTTCGGCGGTCGTCCGTCAGCCACACGTACAGGTGCGCCGAGCGCCGGTACAGGACGTCGTTGAACAGGTACAGCTCGTACCGGATGGTCTTGAAGGTGCCTGCCGGTGTTTTGACATCCTCGCGCTGCTGGGCCTCCACTTTCGCGGTCACGCTCTTCTTGCCGTCGCTTACCGGCACCTGAACGCTCTGGCCGGGCTCCAGGGTGAGCGTGCGGAGATAGTAGAGCCCTCCGGCGATCTCGTGGGTGCACTGCGGGATATCGATTTCCTGCGAGAGGAGCGTCGTGTTCTTCGCCCGGTCTCGCTCCAGGTAGCTGGCTTTGCACGCCTCGGAGTCGAACGTGGCCTTCGTTTCGCGCTGGCGGTTGCCCTCGTGCGTGGTCATCTGCAAAGACTGCACGCACAGCGACTGGTTCAGGTTGGCGCTGTAGTCGTCTTCCACCTTGAAGAACTTGGAAACCAGTCCCACCGACTCCAGGTGCAGGTTCACCTGCCAGCCCGAGCGCGGCTGGGACGCCGCGCTCCACTCCACTTTCGCCTTTCCCGCGGTGATCAGGCGCCACTCGATGGTGTAGGTCAGCGTCTCTTTAGCGGGTAGCTCGCTGCTTTGGGCCACCGCGGCGGGACCGCCAGCCAACGGCAACAGCCAGAGGAGCTTGGCAAACATGCATCCGCCAGTTTCGCAGATGCGGCGACGCGGGCGCAAATCCGTGCTACAACGTGAGGCATGACCGATGCCGTCCTCCACCGCACCTTTTCGGCCCGGCTGGATTGCCAGTACCTCGTTCGCGCCCCGGCGGCGGTGGATTCCGGCACGCTGCTGGTTGTGACGCTGCACGGTTTCGCGCAAACCCCCGAAGCCATGCTGCAGCTCACCGGCAGGATGTTCCACGCCCGCCACGTGATCGCCTCCATCCAGGGGCCGAACCAGTTCTTCGTGGATGCCAAGGCCCAGGACGTGGGATTCGGATGGATCACCAACCGGCGCCCGGCGGCATCCATCCGCCTCCACCACGACATGGTCCGGCACGTCCTGAACGAAGCCGGGGACGAGTACGACATCCCTCCCCAGCGGCGCATCCTGGCCGGCTTCTCGCAGTCCGTGTCGCTGAACTACCGTTTCGCGGCGACCGTTCCGGACGCGGTGCGCGGTGTCGTCGCCGTCTGCGGAGCCGTGCCGGGCGACTGGGAAAGCGGGTCCTACCAACCCGTGAAGGCCGCCGTCCTGCACATCGCGCGCCGCGAGGACGAATTCTATCCGCCGGCGGTCACGGAACAATACCCCGCGCGATTGCGTCTCCGGATACTGGACCTGGAATTCCATCTCCTCGATGGCGGCCATCGCATGCCCTCCGGAGGGGCGGCCATCATCGAGGGTTGGCTGGGACGCATCCTGCGATAATCGGAACATATGTCATCTGGCGCTTTCTTTCGACGCCCGGCCGTACTGCTGGCATTGGCGCTCTGCTCGGTGGGCGGCGTCGTTACGCTCCTCGGGCGCCTGGTCAGCGGCCCGCCGGTGGAGCAGAAGCGCGTGCCGCTCTCGAGCGAGGCCGGAACCAAAGCATACCCGGCGTTCGCTCCCGATGGCCAACGCGTGGCTTACAGCGCGCGTGGCGTGTCCAAGGTCGATGCGTACCACATTTTCGTGCGCGCCACCGGAACCGATACGCCTCGCCAGTTGACCGAAGGCGCGGCGAACGACGTGAGCCCGGCCTGGTCTCCCGACGGTGGCAACATCGCGTTTCTGCGGATCAGCGAGGGTAAAGCGCAGTACATGGTAATCCCCGCCGCGGGCGGGACCCAACGCAACGTGGCGGAGTTTCCCGCGGCGGGCGACGAGACTCAACCCTCGCCGGCCGTGGCGTGGACGGCTGACGGAAAATCACTGGTCGTCGTTCGGGCCGCCGAGGGCCAGCCGCCTTCGCTCGCCGTTGCCGCAGTGGACGGCGGAAACGTGACCTCCATCAGCCACCCGCCCGCAGCTTCCGAGGGCGATTCCAGCCCCATGGTTTCTCCCGACGGCTCCACCCTGGCCTTCGTTCGCACCAACAGCTCCGATGCCGCCGACATCTTCCTCTGCGACCTGGCCGGCAACGCCACGCGCCGATTGACCTTCGACGATCGCGGAATTCGCGGCCTCTCCTGGACGCGCGACGGCCGCGACCTGGTCTACTCCTCCAGCCGTGTCGGCGGATGGCGGCTGTGGCGCGTGCCTGCTTTCGGCGGGAGCCCGCGCGAGTTGATCGTTGCCGGCCACCGGGCCGAGTACCCCGCCGTGGCGCCCGCCGGCTACGCCATGGCGTACGTCGACAGCCCCTCGGTTTCGGCCATCTGGCGCGCGACCCTCGGCAACCTCGATTCCCCGGACGAGCGCCCGCTGCTGCGCTCTTCCGGCCGCGAAACCTCCGCTGCTTACTCGCCGGATGGCAACAGGATCGCTGATGTCAGCGATCAGACCGGCAACGACGAGATCTGGCTCAGCGACGCCGATGGCGGCAACCGTGTCCAGTTGACCAACCTGAAGGGGCCGCCGATCGGCCGCCTGCGATGGTCTCCGGACAGCAAGATGCTCCTCTTCGACGCCCGGGGAGATCGCGGGTACGATCTGTACACCATGGCCGCCGCGGCCGGAAGCAAGCCCAATCGCGTCGTCCTGGGCGGTTCCAACGCCTCCTGGTCCAACGACGGCAAGAGCCTCTACTTCAATTCCCGCGGGCAGATCTGGAAATCGTCCGCCAATGGCGGCAACCCCGAGCAACTCGCCGGAGGCGGGGCCCAGCCGGTGGAGTCGCCCGACGGCAAATTCGTCTATTTCCGGGGCCGGCGCAGTTTCTCGCGCATCCCCGTGGCCGGCGGCGAGGTGGAGGACGACGTGATCGAGCCCGAGCACGACCTCATCTGGTCTACCACGCTCCAAATGACGAAGAAGGGCGCCTACTACGCCGAATTTCAGCGGGGCGCGCGAGCCTGGGTGGTCTCATTCTACGACTTCGCCACCAAGAAGAATTCGATCGTCTTCCGGCTCAAGAACACGGACTTCGGCCAGGGCCACATGTTTTCCGTGTCTACGGACGGCAAGTATATTCTGTATCCTCGGGTGGACCAGAGCCAGACCGACTTGATGCTGGTGCAGAATTTCAGGTAGCCCTCAAAAACCCGATGGCGTAATCCAGAAACTCTCCCGCCATTGTCCCCCGGGCGGAATGCTCTGCAGTTCAGGGCACACTCCCGCATGCGCCAGGTTGAACGCGTTGGTGATCGCCGCCATGGGCTCGAAGCAGATGAATTCGCGCGCCGCCGGAGCGTAAACCACCGCCACCGGATACCGCGGGCCGTAGGTCACGGTGATCCGCTGCGCCGTCCCCTCCACCTGAAACTGCGCGCGCCCGTCCGGCCCGCGAACCAGGTTTGTGAACACGTCGTCCAAATCGAGCGCCGCTAACGTCTGCGAATCGGCGAGCTCTACCGGCTTGCGCTCGCCGGTGGGAATCAGCAGGCTGTCCAATACGAGCCGCTCGCGCGCCGCCAGGTGAACCTTCCACCGATCCCGGGGAGCATCCTGCAACTGAAAGTACGGATGGTAGCCGATGGCCACGGGCATCGGGCTGTCCGAGTGATTCTCCAGCGTGGTCTCGACTTCCACCTCGGCGTTCGCCAACCGGTAGGTCATGGTGATCGTGTGGGCGAAAGGAAACTGCGCCATCAGGTCCGGGTGCTTCCAGAATTCGATGCGGCTTGTGGCGTACGCGGAGTGTGCGTCAGCCTCTATCGCGGCCAGCGCCCACAGGGGCGAGAAATTCAGCAGGCCGTGGATCGGTTTCTGATGATTGTCCCGCCGCAGATTGCCCAGCTCCGGGTTCAGCAGATATTTCTTGCCGTTCACCCAGTACGATTCGCCGTCGATTCGGTTGGCCCACGGCGCCAGGAACGGCACGCCGCACAACCGGGGTGCGGCCTCGAGTTCGCCGGGGCTTCGGAAGGGAAACCACAGGATGTTTTTCCCGCCGGCTTTGATCTCGTACGCCATGTTGCCAATGGATGGAGCGATCGACATCTCGAGTTGATGGGCCTCGTCGGCCAGCCGCACCACTTCGATGCCATCGACAACAGCCTGGCGGGCGTTCACTTCGCGTCCGGGTCGAGCAGATCGAGTGTGGTTTCGCCCTGGCAGCACACGCACGGTCCCGGCGTGTACGCGCGGACCGAGCAGACGTCGCACCAGTAGGTGATCAGCTTCAGTTTGCCGTCCCGCCGCACCAGCAGCGAGTGATGGTGGCTGGCGTCGATGAGGAACCGGTCGGCGGCCGTGAAGTGGCCGTGTGCTTCGACTTCGAACCCATTCAGCCGCACGTCGGCGAGGACCTTTTGGGTGGTGTCGTCCCCGTCGAGCGTCACGATTTTGTGGTCCGGCGTTGCCAGGGTGGCCGGCTTGCCCGCTCGCACGCTCAGCTTACCGCGCAGCGTTTGGCTCGAATTCAGATCGGCGGCGCTCAGGCAAACCACCGCCGCCAGCAGACACAGACAGAAACGCATTTAGTTCTATTGTAGCGGAGCGAACGGGCCGCCTGCCCGCGACCGCACCGCCCGCCGCCTCCATTCCCCCCCCGCAATCCGGGGTAGAATTCAGATGGAGACATCCGATATGCGAAAGGCCATCGTCTCGATTCTGTTTTGGAGCGTCGCCGGGTTGGCCGGGTCGCCCGGGGCCATCTCCCTCCCTAAGCCGAGTGCCAAGGGCGGAATGCCGTTGATGCAGGCCCTCAGTGAACGCCAGAGCACGCGCGAGTTCAGCACGGATAAGCTCTCGCCCGCCATCCTCTCCAATCTGCTGTGGGCGGCCTACGGCATCAACCGGCCGGATGGAAAACGCACGGCCCCGTCCGCGGTGAACCGCCAGAGTATCGACATCTACGCAGTGATGGCGGATGGCGCGTACGTATACAATGCCAAGCAGCACAGCCTGGACGGGGTGGCGTCCGGCGACCTGCGGGCCCTCGCCGGCCGTCAGGCCTTTGTGGCGGAGGCGCCGCTCAACCTCGTTTACGTAGCCGACTATTCGCGCTTCGCCAATACGCCGGACGACGACAAGGCGTTATACGCCGGCGCCGAGACCGGCTTCATCGGCCAGAACGTCTACTTGTTTTGCGCCTCCGAGGGCCTCGTGACCGTGATCCGCGCCATGATCGACCGCCCCGCTCTGGCCAAGGCGCTGCAACTCCGGCCGGACCAGAAGATCATCCTGTCCCAAACCGTCGGACTTCCCAAGCGCAAGTAACACGGGCCTGCAACGTGCCTGTAGCGATCAGTCCGCGCTACGGGCTATAGTACTCATCGGAGGACGTCATGACCAAAACGCTCGCAGTGACCGTCTTCGCCGCGCTGTCGCTGGCGCTGACGGCTTGCAGTGGCTCTCGTCACGAAGCCACGGAGAAGTATTACCTCGTGACCGTAAACACCAAGATCCCGTACTGGCAGGTTGCCGGCCAGGCGTTCATTCGCGGCGCCAAAACCCTGGGTCTTCAGGCCGAGGTGGTCGGTCCGGAGACGTACGATCCGCAGGCTGAGGTCCAGGAGTTCAAAAGCGCGGCCGCCAAGAAACCCTCGGGCATTCTCGTGTCCGCCGCCGATCCCAACCTCATGAAGGAAGCCATCGATTCCGCCATCGCCCAGGGCATCGTGGTCATTACCATCGACTCCGACTCTCCCGCGAGCAAACGCCTTACCTTCATCGGCACCAACAACTACCAGGCCGGCCTCATGGGCGGCCGCTTGCTTGCCGAACGCCTGAATGGCAAGGGCAGCGTGGTCGTGTTCACCATACCGGGGCAGGCCAATCTCGACGAGCGCCTGCAAGGGTACAAGAATGTCCTCTCGGCTCACCCCCAGATCAAGATTACCCAGATCGTCGATACCAAGGGCGACCGGCGCGTCGCCTTCGACACCACCACTGAGATCGTCGGCAAGAGCAGCGTGCCGGACGCTTTCGTGAGCCTGAACAGCACCTCGGGCCAGGAAATCGCCGACGTGCTGGACCGCCACAAGGTCGAGGGTAAGATCGTGATCGCCATGGATACCGACGCGGACACGCTTAATTGGATCAAGAAGGGAGGGATCGCCGCCACCATCGCGCAGAAGCCTTTCACCATGGCGAACTTCGGCATCCTCGTGGCCGACGCGCTGCACCACTTCAATCTTCCGGCCCTGGACGGCAAGTTCGCTCAGGACACTCTTTCGCCCGTTCCCCTGTTCATCGACACCGGCGCCACCCTGGTGGACAAGAGCAATGTCGACCAGTTCATGAAGGAGCAGACCTCGGCGGGCACCAATTGAACGCCGGGCGCCGGCGCCCAGGACCAGAACGGGCAGCGGCACCACCATCCAAGGCCCCGAGGACGGCGCGAAATCGGCGCCATGTCCGCCCGGGAACTGGTCCGGGCGGTGGCCGGCCTTCGGCCCTATGTCGAGGAACCTTAGCTTCCCTCAGGAATACTTCTTCATCAGCGCCTTCAGCCTGACCCAGGCATCCTCGCGCGCTTTCTTGTTCGCGTTATTGGCGTCCGGCTGTTCTCCGGCCCGCATGAATCCGTGCCCCGCACCCTCATAGGTCACCGGATCGTAAGTCTTGCCCGCCGCCTTCATCTCGGTGACGGCATCCGGAATCGTGGCATCGATCCGCGCATCGTTGCCCCCGTAGAATCCGAAAACCGGCGCCTTGATCCGCGCCATCGTGTCCGCCGGCGGCGGCGGTCCGTAGAACACGAAGGCCGCCGCCAGGTCGGCGCGGTTCGTGGCGAAGCGGAAGGAGTTCCCGCCGCCCCAGCAGAACCCCGCGACGAACACCTTCCCGTTGGAGGCCGGCAGCTTCTTGCCGTAGTCCGCCACGGCATTCAGGTCCGCGGTGATCTGGTCCGGCGGCAGCTTGCCGATAGCCGGTCCCACGCCTGCGGAGTCGAAATCCTTGGTGCGCCCGCCGTTCGGCGCCATGCCCGAGAGCAGGTCGGGCGCGATCGCGATGTATCCCGCCGCGGCAAACTCGTCCGCCACGTCTTCCACCCAGTCCGTCATTCCGAAGATCTCGTGGATCACCACGATCACCGGCGCCTTGGAACTCACCTCCGGGTAGGCAACAAATGTTTCGACATTTCTGCCATCGTGCTTCACCGTGACCCATTCGCGGTGGCGTGGCGACTTGTCTACAGTCTGGCGTGCCCAATCCTGCCCCCAGAGCGCGGACACACCCAAAACAAACAGCATGGAGATTCTTGTCATCTCACCTTTGTACACCAGAAAGCCGGCTCTGGTAGCATGGCGGTGGAGGGGTTTTGTATGAAGCACCGCCCGTTGCGCTCCCGGACCCGCGACCTTCTGGACCGGATCAAGCGTCTCCTGAAACGCGAGCCGGAGCCGCCCGAGGATCCGTACGCCATGGTCGGCGCGCCGAAGAAGCCCGGGCCGCCCGTTCGCAGCCGGGCAGCCGAAGCGCCTCTGGATTAGGGTCCCCGGCGCCCTCCTACTTCACGCCGCCCGTGGCCGCCCACTCTGTGCCCCGCGCCAGCGTCACGCGGAATACCTCGCTCTTCATGGCGTCGGGATCGTGGCCCAGCGCGGTAGCGAACACCCGCCCTTTACCGTAATCCACGGTCCACAGCATCGGCTGGTTCAATCCCGCCCCGGGAATGGCCTGCTTCTCGTTCGGCCGGTAGAGCGAGTGATCGTCCCAGGCAGTCGCCAGGACGTGAAAACTGCCCTCGGGCTGCCAGCGCAGATTGGCGTACAACTCGTCGTTGGGCTCCGGGTAGGAGGCCGCCAGGCCGCGCGTGATGGGGTGCTCCTTGTCCTTGATATCGACCTTGAAATCGTGGCGCGCGGAGTGGTGGCCGTTGTTGGGCCGCCAGTTGCCGCCGCACATTTTCTCGAACTCCGTCCAGCCGTCGAACGCGGCGGCGGAGAAATGATACAACACCAGTCCCTTCCCGCCGCGGACGTAGTTCATCAGGGCTGTGTCGGCGCGCTCGCCCCAGCGCAGTTCGGGCTTGCGGCTCTCGTAGTAGTTCAGGAGCACGACGTCGTACGGCGCCAGCGTCTCTGGCCCGGCGCCTCGGAACTCCTCGGTGACGCGCACCTCGAACCTGCCGGTCTGCTCCAGCAGCGTGCGCAACACGGGCGTGGTGGCGCGCCAGTCGTGGCCGTTCTGGCCGGTGATGATCAGGACCTGGATCTTCGGCGCCGGCGCCTGGGCGGGCGCCAGCGAAACAGCTCCCAGCAGGAGCGCGCAGAGAGTCAGCGGTTTCAGAATACTACCTCCCGAATTGGCGATTGTAGCGCGTGGCGCGCACGCGCTTGTCCTACCAGTTGGTGATCGAGCCGTCCGGCCGGAAATAGGTCTGGGCGCGATTGGTGGCGTACTGCGTAATCTCGGTGACCTGCTTCAACGGCTTCATGTCGAGTTCCACGCCCAAGCCGGGCCGGTCGCTGGGGTACAGCTTGCCCTCCTTGAAGTCCAGGCCCACGGGCATATGCGGGATCGTGCGCCCGCCGTAGTTGTACTCCATCAGCACCGGCCCCGAGAAGGTGCCCAGCGCGTTCACCAGAGCCGCCGTCGAGATCGGGCCGGTGAAGTGCGGCACGATACCCACGAAGTGCGTCTCGCAGATGGCCAGGACCTTCATCATCTCGGTGATTCCGCCGACGTTGGGCAGGGTGGCGCGCAGGTAATCGATGTCGTGGCCTTCGAGCAGCTTGTTGAAGTCCCACCGGTTGCCCCACTCTTCGCCCGCCGCCAGCGGTACCTTGACGGCCTTGCGTAGAATCGGCAGGTCCTCCTGGAATGCCTCGGTGCGCACCGGGTCCTCTACGAAGAACGGCGCCAGGTCTTTGATCAGGTCGCAGCCGCGGATGGCGTCCGACAGGTCGAAGCGCTGGTGGAAATCGATGCAAAAGTCGCCGGTCTTCCCTACGCCCTCGCGCACCTGCACACACTCGTCGTACACCTGGTTGATCTTCTGGTGCGTGTTGTAGGTGGTGTTCGCGGGCGTGTCGGCGGCGCCGAAACGAAACGCGCGGTAACCCGCCGCTATGGTGGCCTGCGCGCGCTCCTTGATGCTCATCCCTTGCCGGATGCCCGGAACGATTCCCGCCGTGTTATAGCACTCGCAGTAGTTGCGCACCATCCCGCCCAGCACCGCGTGTACCGGCTGGTTGAGGGCCTTGCCGCGAATGTCCCACAGGGCCAGGTCGAGCGCGCCCAACGCGTGCATTTTCTCGCGCCCGGCAGGATAGAAGTAGGCGCGGAACATGTCCTGCCAGAGGCGCTCGATCAGCGAGGGATCTTTGCCGATGAGCCTCCCCGCGCACTGCTCCAGCGTGTCCTTGGAGCCGCCTTCGCCGATGCCGGTGATCCCCGCGTCGGTTTCGATGGTCACCACCATGTCGCTCTGGTTGAACAGAGGATTGGGATTGGGCGGCGCGTAGGCGCGCACCCGCGTGATCTTCATCTTGGGAACGGCGGCCTGCACCGGCCGTTCCGGCGCGAGCCCGAGGGCCGTCGTCGCCGCCATGGACTGAAAGAACGATCTGCGGTTCATCTCTGTACTCTACCCGATCCGCCGCCCTTGAGCAGGCCCTGCACTTCTTCGAGCGTGAAGCGGCTGAAATCCCCGGGGATGGAGTGCTTCAGGCAACTCGCCGCCACGGCGAATTCGAGCGCGTCGCGGTGGCTGGGCAGCTTCTGCCACCCGTAAATCAGGCCCCCGGCGAAGCTGTCGCCGCCGCCCACGCGGTCCACGATGTGGGTGATGTCGTACTGCCGGCTCACCAGGAATTCGCTGCGGTCGTTGAGGCAGGCCGACCAGCCGTTGTGCGAAGCGTTGTACGATTCGCGCAGGCTGATGGCCACCGCCTGAAGATTGGGGCAGGCCTCCAGCACCCGCGCGGTCAACTTTTCGTACTGCGCGGGATCCAGCTTGCCGGAGTGGACGTCCACCTCGGCCTGGATGCCCAGCGTCATCTGCACGTCTTCTTCGTTGGCGATGGCGATATCGACGTGCTTCACCAGCTCGCGCATCACCTCCACCGCGGGCGTGCCCCATTTCCAGAGATTCTTGCGATAGTTGAGATCGCAGGAGACGGTGAGCCCCTTCTCGCGCGCCTTCTTCACCGATTCGAGCGCGAGATCCGCCGCGGTGGCGCTGATGGCCGGTGTGATGCCGGTGATGTGGAACCACGCTGCGCCGTCCAGAGCCTGCTCCCAATCGATATCGCCGGACTTGGCGATGGCGATAGCGCTGCCCGCGCGGTCGTAGACTACCTTCGAAGGACGCTGGTTGGCCCCGGCCTCCAGGTAGTAAATCCCCAGCCGGCCTTTGCGCCGCACGATCTTCGAAGTGTCGACTCCCATTCGCCGCAGCTCGCCGATGCAGGCGTCCGCGATGGGATTATTCTCCGGCAGCACGGTAACGAAAGCCGCGGGATGGCCCAATGCCGCGAGCGCAACCGCGACATTCGCCTCGCCGCCCCCGAACGTTGCGACGAACTGGGGGGTTTGCAGAAAGCGCTCGAACCCCGGAGGCGCGAGCCGCAGCATGATTTCACCGAAGGTGACTGTATGTTTGGACATGGCTGTTTAGCGGAACGAACCCGTATTGTAGCTCCGGACCCGGCGGGGCACGTCCATCAGGCGGCCTCAGGTATCCTCACCTGCCAGAAAACGCCCGAACAAGGATGGCCGCCGATGAACGCCGATCGGAGAATAGTAGGTCTTATCCGCGTTCATCGGCGTTAATCGGCGGCTCAAAATCTTTTTTCCTCACCCCTAATGCCCCACCGCCCTCACCCCGTGCAGCGACTCCGCCTTGCTGAACTTCGGCCAGTTGAAGCCGTAGAACGCCACGAACGCGAAGCAGAACATCGGAACAATGAACCCGCGCGACATATTGGATTTGTCGGCGACGTAACCCATCAGTTTGGGTATGATGGCGCCGCCCATGATGGCCATCACGATGAAGGCCGATGCCTTTTTCGCCCGGGCGCCCAAGCCGAAAATCCCCAGGGCGAAGATCGTCGGGAACATGATCGACATGAAGAAATAGGTCAGGAACACGCACACCACCGACAGCCAGCCCAGCTTGCAGAAGATCAGGAAACAGATGGCCACGTTGGCCGTCGCGTACAGCCCCACGATTTTGTGAGCGGAAAACTTCCGCAACAAACCGGCGCCGCTGAAACGCCCAATCAGGAAGCACAGCAAGCCCAGCGATGCCGCATTGGAGGCGCCCTTGTTGCTCATAGTGAGAACGCCGGCCGCGTTGGTTTCGAACCAGCCGCGCAGCCAGTCGTGCAGGAAACCCGAGTTGGCCGCCAGTTTCGTCATGGTGGCGTCCCACGAGCCGGGAATCGCGGGAACTTCGGCAGTCATGTAGTTGATGAAGAAGCTGAAGATTCCCGCCTGGGCGGCCACGTAGAAAAACTGGGCCGCCACGGCCATCACGAAGTGCGGGTGCGACCATATGGAATGCGAAACCCCCGGCGCGGCGTCGTCCAGGTGATAATCGTCCTCCATCTTGATGTCGGGAACGTTGGCGAAGTAGAAAATGGCCGCGATCACGATCACCCCGAAGGCGATGCCCACGTACGGAATGTAGAGCGTCTGGCTGCCCGTGTTGTGGCCCGCGGCGTCTTTGGAATAGAAATACATGCTGCCCACGATCGGGCCAAGAATCCAGCCGACCCCGTTGCAGGATTGCGCGAGATTGATGCGCGTGGCCGCATAGCGCAGGTCCCCCAGCACCGTGGTGTAAGGATTGGCGATGGTTTCCAGAAACGTCAGGCCGGTGGCGATGGCGCAAACGCCGGCCAGGAACGCCACAAACGCCGTGGTGGCCGACACCCGCCCTTCGTGAACCAGCGCGTTGATGTGGGTGGCCGGGATGAACCAGAATCCTCCAATCGCCACGATCAGGAGGCCGGCGATGATCCCGCCCTTGTAGCCGAGTTTGCTCGCCAGCCACCCCGCCGGTATCGACATCAGGAAGTAGCCCAGGTAGTGCGCGAACTGCACCCAGGCGGATTGCGATTTCGACAGGCCCAGCTCCTCCTGGAAATGCTTGTCCATCACGTCGATCATGCCATTGCAGAATCCCCACAGCAAAAACAGCGAGCTCACCAGGATGAACGTGAACATCAGGTTCGTCCCGTCGCCGGCGATAAAGAGGCCTTTCTTGTCGGTGTTCATGGTTTCGCAAACGATTCTAGCAGCGTTGCAGCAAAAACCGCTCCCTTACGGTCGCGGCTCGGTAACGCAACAACTGAGACCCCCGGCCCCTTTTCCCTGGCTATCGATGATACGGAAGGGAGGGAAAGGGGGCCTCTGGTAAAACGGGGCCCATACTTGCCTCCCGCTGGTCGGTCCTAAGCCGATGGCGGAGAAGCGCTGTGAAAAAACTCTTGACAGACCGGCCCTCTCATGGAAGCCGCGCACGGCAGTAAGCGGTGTCTTATCGGAGGCTGTCGAGAGTTTTCCGGCCTGTTCGCCAAACGGTTCGCGTCGATATTCGGCGTGAACCACAGCATCTGCCGCTTCAGCGCCGCCTGCAGAACCTCGTCCGCAGCAATCGCCCGGAGTTTCTCGATCGAGCTGAATCCCAGGGCCGGCTCCGCGAGAAGGACCCCGCCGATTCGCCGAAGATCGTGGCGTTTCCGGATCGCCGCCGAACGCTGCGATGTTGTCGCGCAGCCACCGCAGGGCCGCCACCCGGTCCAAAAGGCCGTAATTGCCCGACGCGTTGTGCCCCGACTCTTTGGCCTGCTCCGGCCCCTTCCCCACGACCGCCGCCTCGGGCATCCAGAGATTGAGATACAGGCAGTTTTCGCTTGGCCCCACGTCGTGGAAGATCATGTCCGAGTAGACTCGCCCCTGCATGCAGCGCGGGCCGTAATCGACGGATTTCCGGACGCCCGTCCAGGACGAAGCGGGCTGCGGCGCGCGCCAGCGCAAGGGCCCCACCGGCGGCGCGGGAAAGGGAATGCCCTTGAACGTGCGCCCCTTGTTGTCCGCGCTCACCACGCCTTCCACCACGCCGTTTGCGGTCCGCGCCTGCACCGTCCGTAGTTGCGGCTAGGCCGCGAGCACCTGCGCGCCGAGCGTCAATCCTGTCCAGAACACGCTTGAAGGCTTCATCGCTCCTCCCCGGAATCGCCCGCTTTGATCCAGTCCTCGTCGAAGCGGGCGTGCTTGATCGACTTGCCCTCGGCCACGAAGTAGCTGTAGGTCACGTGAATCGCGCCGTCCTTCGCTTGGATGACGGAAGGGTAGTGATACTGGCTGACGACCGCCGCGGTGGGCCTGCCGTCCAGGTGCCGCTTCCATTTCCACGTTGCGCCCTCGTCGTCCGACAGTGCGGCCACCAGGGAGTAGCGGTCCTGCTCAATATCGTTGTATACCAGGATCCAGTTGCCGTCGCGCAGCCGCACGGCCTCGAGGCTGGTGCCCGGATTGGGAATCTCGGTGTCCCGCGCCGGCGTCCACGTCACTCCATCGTCCTGCGAGAAACTGATCTGCGCCCGCTTGGGCGGAGGACCGTTGTCGCGCAAGAACGCCACCAGGGTGCCGTCGTTCTTGCGAATCACCGACGGCTGAACGCCGCCGATGCCGACGATGGGCTCGCTGGCGTTCCACGTGTACCCGCCGTCGTCGCTGATGGCCATGATGCCGAACGAAAAGCCATCCGAGTACATCGGCACCAGGATCCGTCCCGAAGGCAACTCGATCGGATGGGTGCGCGTGAACCAGCCCATGCGCGAGAAGTACTCGTCTTCGGAGTGCTCGATCAGCCGCTTCGCGCGCTCGGCCATGGGACCGGATCCCGCGGCTTCTTTCCCCGCCAGTTCCTTGGTGCGCTCCACGATGTTCTTGGGGATCAGCACGATGTTGTCCTGAAACTCCCAATGCGGCGGGCCGGACGCCTGCTGGTAGTCGGTCGAGATGCGGTACTTCATGAGCGCCGTCTCCCACCGGTGAGCGATGATCAGGGGCCACAGGAAAAACAGCCGCCGGTGCGAATCGAGAAACAGCACGGGATTGGTCTCCGGGAAGCCCGGCGTATCGGCCATGGTGAACGGCGCGGTCCACTTGCCCGTGGAACGGTTCCACCGCGCCCCGCTGATGAGCACGTCGTCGGCCGTGCGTTCGCCCGACCCGTGAAACCAGCAGACCAGCAGATCGCCGTTGGGCAACTCGACCACGGACGACGAATGGTTGTGCCAATGCTCAAGCGGAAAAATCAGCTCGCTGCTGTGTTGCGGCGCGCCTAGGGCACACGTCAGGCTAAAGAGGCAAACCGCGATTGTGCGCATCGGCCTCAGTATAGCGAGGAACGGTGTCCGCCGCCGGGGCCGTCAACCGCCGATCTGAAGCAGGCACTGCTGCCCGCAGTGGGCGTCTTCGGGCCAGCGGGAGCACTGCCGGACCAGGAGTTCAGGTTCGCCCAGGGTATGTTTGCGTACGGCGTGCCAGGTGTCCAGCGCGATCAGGGACGGGGTCCCCACGGCGGGACAGGTGACCTGCCTGGCGATGCGCATCTTTCGCCAGACCGGCACCAACGCCAGGGACACCGGTATCAGCAAGGCGAGAACCAGGTAGCAGATGAATGCGTAAACGGCCCACATGGGATTCATCTCCTCACCGCCGCCGCTCCACGGTTTCCGCATCCCGGCGGCGATTGAAGTAGCTCGCTGACGACGCAGCCAGCCAACTCGAATATAGAACTGATGAGCCCGAAATACAAGGCCGCTAGGCCGGAGTTGCGGTGCGCCGGGTGGCGGCGGTATTGGCCGCCCCGGGCGTCCGTTCCGCCTAAACGGCGCCGACCTACGGGCGTCGCCAGGCTTCCACTTTCGTCAGGGCGGCAATCAGCAATTCCCGGCAGAATGGGGCAAACTATTGGTTACCAGCCGGGCCTAATGTGGCCATCAAATGGGGCCAGACCGGGCTGCCGAAATCAAGTGACCGTGACTAGGACGGACTGGCTGGCACAATAACCCGGTACGCTTCCGGAACATCTGGATCCGGCCGCTGTGAGCCGGGTGGTGGAGTCCGCAACGAATTCCGGGCAGGATGATTTCAGACTCTCGCCGACTTAGCCCTAGGATGGGCCATCCGTGGCCGGGATCACCCGCGTCAGGTCTTCGCTCAAGATGGATGGACACCAGTCAGCCTCGATGTGCTCGACGACCAGATCGGTGCCGCGCGCGTGGCTGACGAAAGGGCGCTTGCGCGGGTCGTACATCGCGTCGGTCAGATCCCGTGCCACCACCACGTTGAAGCCGAGGCGCTTCATCGCGCGGACGCCGAAGGCGCGGTTGAGGATACAGATGTTGGTGTGGACACCCATGAGGGCGATATTGGTGATGCCTTCCTGCTTACAGAAGTTGTAGATCTCCTGCCCGCTGTCGCTGATGCCATCGTAACCGGCGATCTCGATGGCCGGGTGCTCCTGCTCCCATGGATACACGCCTCTTGTCGTAGACGGCGCCGGCCCAGTGAAGTTCTTAAAGATCGGGTCATCACAAGCAGCCGCAGGCATCTTGAGCTGCTCTTCCCGGTCGGGCTCGGTAGCCCGAACCGGAATGGGTGAGGGAGCCATCGGCGCACGCTGCATTCTCAGCCGCTGGGGTCTTCCCTCGTAGAATTTCATCGTGTCGCTGGGAGCGTGGATGATCATCACACCCCGGCTTCGGGCGGCATCGACAACCTGGTTCATCCGCGGCGCCATGGCGGCAACACGTTGCGCCGACGTATGGCAAGTATGGGTGTCCCACATGTCAATGATAATGATGGCGGTCTGAGCCACCTCCCAGCGCAGTACCTCTTCGGAGACCAGGATCTTGCCGCTCCCGGGCGGCTGCTCGCCGCGCCGGCGTGCCCGCAGGCTAAGTGTCCCGGGGACTTTGGGGCGATTTGGCAGGGATTCGCGTTCCGACTGCGGGGCCTGCGCCATGGCCATCCCAAGCGCTCCCGGCAGGATGGTTAAAAAAGATCGTCGGTACATAATCCTCCTCTTAACCCAGCAACCATTTCGGAAAGGCCTTCGTAAGTCCAACGCTGTTCAGGTCGATCTGTTTAATCCCCATCTTCAGTGCCGGCGACTCAGGCTTCAGCCGAAAATTGCCTGGCTGCAATGCCACAAACATCGGGTCCGCATACACGTCGGTGGCGGAGACACCTTGCGCCCGAAGCGTCTGGAGAAACTTAGGCGTCGAAGTCTCCTCCACGCCGCCACAGTAATACAGATTGTGTTCGATCTTCGATTTTGCCACCTGTTGCGGTCCGACGGCGAATGTGTAGAATACCGCAGCGCCGTTCGAGCTGTAAAAAATGTTCCGCTCCAGCACGGTTCCGTCGATTTTCTCCCCCGGACCGTCCCGGAAAATCCGGAAGTAGCCTCTGGGAAGGACATCGATGGCATAGTTATTGATGACGCTGTTGCCGCCCTTGTGTTCCCATGCGCCGGCGTTGGAGCGGTAGATGACGTTCTCTTCCCAGGTGGTTCCGCGCTGCCAGTCGTCGGTGCGCAAACAGCCGCTCACCCACTCGCTGGCGAAGATATCGTGGACGTAATTGCGCCGGATGATGTTGCCTTCGCCCGCGCCAGTGACGTTGATTCCCGCTCCGTCGCCCAGTTTCTGCAACACGCGCTCCACTTCGTTGTGCTCGACGAGGTTGTTCCTGGTGTGCAGAAACGGCATCACCTCGTTCCATGTCTTGCGTTCCCCGATCTCCTGCCAGCGCAAACTCCCGCAGATTTCCCGGCTCCCGCAGCGCTGCTCGAAATAGGGCACGCGGACGCCGCTCAGCGAGATGGCGTGGCGCGGCATGTGGTGTATGTAGTTGTTGGCGACGTGATTCCCGCCGCTCTGCCACAACATCAACCCGACCGAATGCCAGTAGATCAACCCGCAATTGTGGATATGGTTGTTGAGAATCTCGTTCTGCTGGTTGACATCCTTCATGCCCGGCCCGTATCCGATCAGCATGATACCGCCCTGGCCCATGTAACGGATCTCGTTGCCTTCGATCCGGTTCTTCTGCGCGTAGAGATCCAGCCGGATGGCCGTGCCACCGCTGTCGCGAAACCTGCAATTCTGCACGGTGCACTTTTCGGCGCCGCGCAGGCGGACGAGAGCGTCGGGCTTGTCGACCATCTCCCAGTCGTGCTGGATGCCGATGTCGTCCCGGGACCATACATCGCGGTCCGCATGGGCAAACGTCAGTCCACGGAAGACCAGGTTCCGAACCGGTACGTCGGCGGAACCGGCGGCATCATTCTTGCCTTCGATGCGGATCAGTTCGCGCAGACGCGGCGCCACGATCCCTTTTGGCGCCTCCCCGCGCGGCCACAGGTAGAGCTTGCGGGTGTGGGTATTGAGCACCCACGCGCCGGGGTGGTCGAGGACCTCCAGAACATTCTCCACCCAGGCCGACGGGGTTCGCTGTTTGGGTTGAAGCTTGCGCAGGGGATAGGTGCCGGGCAGGCTGGTGCGGGCCACCAGCGCCGTTTCGTCCACCGACTCCAGCGCCAGGATGTTCATGGTCGACGAATATCGGATGACGATCTCGACATCATCCAGGTTGGTCCAGTTGCGGATCGCACCCGCCGGATAGTACAGGTTGCGCAACCGGCCGGCCCGATCCGTGCCGTCGGCGCCGGCGGGCGGATCACCCGGGACGAAGGCGTTCCCCTGCGCCCGGCCCAAATGTCCCTGTTGGTCGTACAAGGTGCAGAAACGGCCCAGCGATTCGGGAACATCCGCCACCCACACGTTGCCTTCGGCGGGAACCGGCAGATCGCCGAGCATGGTGTCCGGTCTCTTCCAGCCTTCGATTTCCACGCCGGAAGTCAGGATGGGCTCCTCGCCAGGAACCGCCTGGTAAGTGATGGAGCACTGGTCCGTGCCGGAATCCTCGGGTCCGAAGACGAGGGTATCTCGCAGCGTGTATGTGCCGCCGCGAATCCAGACGGTGACATTTGCTTTCAGCCCCGCCGCAATGACCTTGCGGACCTCGTCCCTGGCGCGCTGGAGGGTAGCAAAGGGCTTGGGCTTATTGCCGGGATTCTCGTCCCGTCCGTCGGGAGCGACGTAGAACTCAGCGGCGCCGGAGGCGGGCCCCCCCGGCGCGGCCGCAACCGCGGCTGCGGCCAAGCCGCTAGTCAAGAACGATCGGCGCTTCATTCTGCCTCCGTGTGCTTTCCTGCCGCACCCACAGTCTTTACCACCACAACCGGACCGTAGAACACAGTCTGAAATCGCAATTAATCGTAGCCCGATTGCCGAAACGGTGTCAATCAGCTGGTTGGCTGGACCCCTTTATTGGAAGGCCTGGACCGCGTGGCACCATGGAAATCGAACGAGCCGCCTGGTATTTCCATGGCTGCTGCCATATCAGTGCTGGCCGATCTCCGAGAGCGCTCGCTTTGTCCTTGCGAACCCGGGCCACGGGCTCCCGCGCCGCCCGATTCACCTCCGGCCGCTCCGGCTTTAAAACGTCAACCTCAAAGTGAGTTGAAGGTCGCGCGGCGAGTTCTGAGAGTTCTGAGTGCTCAGGATGCCGTTGCTGCCCGGCGCAGGAAGGCCCGGGTTGTTCAAGACCTGGAAGAAGTCGGCATTGAACCGGAGTTTGACAGCCTCCGACAGAGAAATGGCCTTGAACAACGACGCGGAGAGATTGAACGTCCAGGGGGCCGGCTCGAACTGATTCCGCCACGGGTTGAGGTTCGTGTTGTAGGTGGTCCGGACTACGGTGCCGTCCTGCAGCTTTACCCAGGCGGTCTGGGTCTCCCAGTATGTCGAAAGATTGGTGCCGGAGGGCGCGTTGGCCGGCAGAGCCGTCGCGCCGTAGGGAATTAACGGCAGGTTGGATGGGGTGTAATTGGCTGGTATGCCGCAAATCCCCGTGCACTTGCCAGTCCCGTCGGTTCGGTTGATGAGCGGCGGTGAAATGTATCCGTTCCAGTAAAGGTAGCCCGGGACGCACTGTCCGCTCGAGCAGTCCTGAATCGGGTATTTGGTTCCGTACAGCTGCACCTGCCCCATCGGGCCGAAGTTGGTGGTCGGCAGGGAAAAATACCTGCTCTGGTAGGAACCTGTGCCGGCGATCTGCCAGCCGCCGATCAAGGTGTTCAGGAGTTTTCCGGCATGGCTGGCCAGCAGTTTGTCCCGCCCGAACGGAAGATCCGCGACCCAGTTCCATTTCAGTTGGTGATGGGGGATTGCCGTATCGCGAGCGTAATTGAGGAACCGGTTCATCGCGTCGAGATCCGTTGGGACAGCGCCTGGCATATAAGTCGAGGCCGGCGTCAGGGTCGTCCCACCCCCATTTCCCACCAGGGTTGACTCTGTGAACGCGTTGGTCATCACGTAGGAGAACTCGAATCCGTAGCCATGGAGGTACCTCCGCTGCACTTCGATGGTGGCGCTGTTAGCGTTGGAATAACCCCTTTTGATGTAGTCGGTTATACTGCCATAGGTGGTCTTGTCGTAGGGGTTCTCCCCGGTCGAAGCATAAAGGCCGCTGGGCTTCGCCAGACCCGTCACCGTGTACCATATGTAATCGTTCGGGGCAGCGTTGAAATTGTACTGCTCCGGAAGGTTCGAAGCGTGCGTGCCCACATAGCTGCCCGTGGCCACGATACCGGGGAGCACCTCGCGGCCGATCGAGAAGTTCCACTCCTGGTCGATGGTGGGTGGTTGATGGGGGTCCATGTACTGCAGCGCGCAACATCCGGGCGAGATTTGTGCGAGGGCGGGATTGTCGAGAACGTTCCGGGTATTGACGCCGGCCACGTAATAGGGAGCCGACCGCACCTCAAAATTCGGAAGGCCGTCATTCACGGGAACACCCGGGCCTGCCACCACTCCCGCCAGAGCCTGGTTGCTGACGTAGTACTGAACCGGGTAACCATAGGGTATCCCGCTGCCGGTGAGGTTGTCCCACGTGCGCAAGGCCGTCTGGGCGTCATAGATGCCCCAGCCTCCGCGCAACATGAAGGGCTTCACGCCATCGCCGACCCGGTATGCGAATCCAATGCGCGGCTCGAAGTTAAAGGGCTTGCCATATATCAAGCCCGACGGAAGACCGGCTTGCTGCGCCGTCTCGAATTTTACGCCGATGCCGGGGCCTCCAATGTTCTGCAATGAGTTGATAAGAGCTGGAGTCGTCATATTGGCTGCGTACATGTCCGGGAGGGGGCGAGCGAGCACCATCGAGTCCGTCTTCTGATCAAACCCAACCGCATAATTACCAGCCGTGACCTCCGGCGGCATCCACTCGTAGCGCAGGCCGAAATTCAGGGTCAGCCGGGAAGTCGCTTTCCAATTATCCTGAATGTAGCCGGCGGCCTCGCGATCGCGCAGGTCGAATGCGGGGCGCTTAACCGTATCCTTGAAGGTGCCCACGTCGCCGAGGAAAAAGCTCGCCCCCGAAAAGCCGGTGCGCGCCGCGGCGCTGTACGCCGATCCGCTGGTCGGATCGAACAGCGACGTGAATCCGGAATCGTAACTGATCGTGGACGTCGGCTGGTCGATCCACACGTTAAGAAACTCCAGGTGGAGTCTTCCCCCGAACTGGATCTGATGCCGGCCGAACATACGCGTAAAATTCTGGTTCACCACAAAAATATTGGAGGTGTTCTGGCGCGCTTGCTGCATCGAAAAGTTAACGCCAAACCCCATGCCGCTGGTTTGATACGCCGTCAAAGGATCGTTCCCCAGATTCGGCATACCCAGATAGTCGGCCATGTTTGGGATGTTCGAATCGTTAGGGGAGCCTGTGAACTTGTACTCGTGCGAGTAAGAGATCTGCGTCTCACTGAGGAACGTGGGGGAAAACGTGTGGGTCCAGGACCCGACGGCGCTGACATCGCCGTAGTAATTATAGACAAGGTTCAGAGGGCCGCTCAACGCCGCCACGCTGTTTTGTCCGTAAGTGTTATGGTCCCGGTCGACCGAGAATCGGCCGAACACCTGATTCCGATCGCTGATGCGTTGGTCGATGCGGCTGGTGCTCATGGAGTCCGAAGTGGCGTTGCTGAGAAGGCCGAAGTAGTTGTTGCCAATGTTGGGGTTGACATTGGGGAACGTGGGCTCCGGCATGATGCTGTAGAGGTACTTGGCATTGGGGCTTTCCCGAACCGTTGGGATTGTGTTGTTCGGAAACGGCGTGCGCGTCCACGTGGGGCCCGGTCCGGTGCTCAGGGGATCGTATATCGTGGTCAGCCGGCCGAGGCTGTCGACCAACCCGCTGTAGTCGCCGTTCCGCATGGCGTCGGTCGGCATGGTCGTGCTCGAGGTCGAGGCGCTGACCTGGCGCAGGAGTTCATACGAAGTGAAGAAAAACGTGCGGTTCTTTCCGTTGTAGACATGCGGAATGAACACCGGGCCGCCCACCGATCCGCCGAACTCGTTGCGGACATAGTGGGGAGGCTTGGTGTAATAATCCTGGCGGCGGCGGGCCACCCCCACCCCGCTGTTCCGGTTCGTCTCGAACAGGCTTCCGTGGAGGTTGTTGGTCCCACCCTTCGTCGAGAGGATTACCGAGCCGGGCCGGTCGAACAGTGCCGAGGAAAGGCTGGTCTCCACCCGCAACTCCTGCACGCTGTCCACGCCGGGGAGCCGTCCGGCCCAGTCCCCCACGTCGCGGTTCTTTTTCACCGCGCCATCCTGGTACAATTCCACCGCGTCGCGCAATCCGCTGTCGATGGGGTTAATGGCGCCGTCCTGTCCCCCAACTAAACTCGGCGTGGCCATCAGTACCAGATTCGCGATACTGCGCCCGTCCACCGGCAATTGCTCGATGCGGGCATGTTCGAGATTCCTGGAGATGGTCGCGTCCGATGTCGAAACCAGGGGAGCGGCGTCACCTATGGTGACCTGTGTGGTCACCGCCCCCACCGTCAGGACAGGGCTGATTTCCAGCGTCTGCCCAACCGCCAACAGGAAGGAACCCTTCCAGGTCTCCATGCCTGGCGACGTCGCGGTGATCTCATAGGAACCGGGCTGGACCGGCGGAAACACGAAGAACCCGACCTCATTGGCGGTCGTCGAGTACTCCCTCATGGTCGCAGTGTGAACCATGGTCACTTTTGCGCCCGCTACCATGGCAGAAGTGGCGTCCCTAACCACGCCTTGAACCGTGCCGCTCCCGGTCTGAGCCGTTAACGTGAGAGCGGACAAGGCAATCAGCAGCGCGAACCGGTATACTCGGTGCCAAACCATAGCTTCTCTCCTCTGGTGCCCTGGCGATTTTCACCACCGCCATGCGGCGTCCCCGCTTATCGGCGAAGAGCCGGCCCATTCCAGGCACTAAATCTGATATCGCAGTCCATAATAATCCGCTTCACCCAAGGCGTCAATAGCCTATTGCTTGAAAACTCGCAGCTTCGCCAGAGTGACTCCAGCCGCAGGAGAAGTGATCGCGAAAAGCGTGGGTAGCGGCCCCGAGGGACGTCCCACCGCGCAGGCCTTGCCATCGAAGGAAACCGTTCCGTATGCTTGCACTGCAATATCACGCTAGGCAGGAGCCCATGGGGCCGCGGGCGAGCGACGGGCGCGGCACGTTTTCGATCGAGGGGGGATCGCAGCCGCCGAGACCGGCGCTTCTCCGGCGTCCTCTTTCATTTCGCGGCGGGCTGATGCTGGAGCATCCACTGTGCGGCGAGCACATCGAAGATGTAAGAGCCGGCGCCGTGGATTACGTATTCCGTCTGATTGAAATAATAGGGGAAGTTCTTCAGGTCCATGAACCCCGGCCGCATAAACGAGGCCCCTGAGATCACCCCTCCGGGAATGTACGAGTAGTCGTCCCGATTAAAACCATAGGCGATCAACTGCGAGTTCGCTCCGACTCCGGAGACATAACTGGTATTCGAAGCCGGGTGGCAGCCGAGCACAAAATTGACTACGTTCAGCAGAGTGTCGGCGCCAAAGATCTCCGGCAGATTCTTGTGATAGAAATAATCGCGCATGGCGTCGCTCTGCAGATCCCATCCAAAGCCCATGATGGAGTTTCCTCTGGCCTGCTCGGGCGAGTCCAGCTTCCAATCCGATCTCGAGACAAAGGACGGAAAACGGACTCCGTAGGGGTTGGCAGCTTCTACTGCGTCCGCAGCAGCTCTCCACTTCTTCGCGATCTCCAGAACCAGGTTGCGATATTCCGGATCGGAGACCTTGGGCAGCAAGCGAACGAGCGTCCATCCCGGCCCGCGGCCCACCTGCTCCGCCGGCGTGGAGCGTATCTGCGGCATCAGGGCATAAAGACGCTTCTGGTATTGCGGATCGTCCGTCGTGAGCCACAGCTCCGCCGTGGCGGCAATTTCGTCGCCCGGGAAGCTCCCGCCGCGACCCACGTAGGCGCTCGGAGCATACACGGGCGGATTCGTCTGCTCGTATTCCCAGAGCTTGCGGGCGGCCGCCAGGCACTCATCGGCGAGTGCGACTTTCTTCGGCCGCAGCACGCGGCTGGCGGCCGCGAGGGTTTGGGCCACACGGTATTCGAGGCCGGTGTTCCGGTTGGTGAATGCCCAGCGGTCATCGGGTTTGCCGGAGCGCTCTCCGCTTACCTGATCCGGCTTCAGGCTGCTGTCATAGATGTGGTTATCGGTGATGTTCACCGGATCGCCCGTGACGTCATACTGTGGCTGCGAGTTCTCGATAATCCCGGGGAAGATATGACCTGACGCGCGGAACGAGCCCAGCAGGCCTTCCACGCCGTACTCGACCTGCTGGAGAAGGTCTTCTTCTCCGTCCGGGACATGCAGCAGCACCTCGCGGGTGGCCCGGCGGACGGTGGTCAGATCGATACCCGGCTTGAACTCCTCCTGGGCCAAGGCCAGGGCCAAGGTGGTGTTGGAGATGCTGCCGGCCGGCAAATCGTAGTCGCCGGCATCGTGCCATCCGCCCCAGCTCAATCCCGGAATGTGCTCGTAATCGGCAAACTTCGTTTCACGCTCGCCCTGCTGATACCCATCGATGTGCCGATGCCCGGCCGGAGCCTGCAGCGCGTCATCCAGATGGCACGCTCCATGCCAGAAACGATTGCGATCGCGGACCGCCACATGGCACATCTGAACGGGTAGGAAAACCTCCAGTGTCGGCTGCCAGGCCTCATCATATACCTGGGGGTCGATGCGGAAGGGCCCGGCCGTCTGTCCCCGGTATTCGATGACGTACGCTCCGGTGCTTAGGACATCGGTGAAATCGAATATGGCGTACCGATAGTTCAGAAACGGTCCCCAAGGCTTCGCCGCACCGGACTTGACGAGTTGCCTGTCGCCGGTGAGGGACAGCTTGAACAGGTTTACGCTTCCTCCGGCAGCATCGCGCGGATCGAGCTCCAGCACTGCCCGCTTGGGCTGCTTGGGATGGTATCCCACCTGCGAGATGCCAATGACCGGCGGGCGCCGCCACTGCGGATCGATCGAGGGACGGATCTCCAGTTCCATCCCGGTGTCGCTCGAGCCCGGCTCGATGGCGGCGGTCACCGAAAACCAGCCGGTCGGGTGGTTGCCGCGCTCGTCGCCAAGCTCGAGCACGCCGTCGCGCCGCTCGAACATCAGGGTGTGGGACGGGTCTTCCTGCGCCAATCGCAAAACCCGCGTGGACTTCAGAAGCGTCCGCCGACCGCTATACTGCCGCGGAAACATGCCGGTCATGGAGTCGCCCTGGAACGATTTCATGAAGTACGCGGGAGGGTACAGGGACATGCGGAATGAGGCTTGCCGAATCTTGCTCGCATCCAGTGGCCGGTCGAACTTCACCGTGACGAACATGCGATCGCCATCGGTGCGGCATATCAACTGGTAACCCAGGCCCAGGCCGGACACCTCCCCGATGATGGTAGCCGTTTTCCGCTCCCGGTCCACCACGCGGCGCACGATGCGGGCAGATAGCCGGGTGGAGGAGTCCCGGCCGGTGACCTGCAGGTCGTCGGAAGCCAGCAGCCACTCGCCGTTTTGCATCATCTGGAGCCCACCGCGGGTCAGCGAGCCGGCGTTGTGGTATACGAGGAAGGCGAATCCGGGCGCTTCGAAGTATTCTTTCTCGCCGAGCGCGATGGCTCCCGGCGCGGCCTCGAGGCACTTCGCGATACAGGTTACTGCAAAGACGATAACGCCGGCGTTTTTACAGACCTTGGACACACAACCTCCTTATCGACTGTCTGTACGGTCGAGTTTGGGCTGGCAACAAGCTCCGCGCGACGATCAGGAGAACTGCCAGCCGCGTGCTTTATCAACCTCGGTGCGGCTCCTGTTCAAGTACGGCCTTCGCTCTTCCATGCCGTACTGCCGGGACAGCGCACGCGCGCTGACTCCGGGACGCTTGGCTTTGAGTACGAAGCATCCTTCCATCGGCAGCCATTTCTCCTCCTCGACGTCGTCGCCGCGCTCTTTGAGCAACTTGGCGATCCGGGCAGGACGGTTGAGATCCTGGTGAAAGATGCAGCGATCCAAGTCAAACACGAAACGCGTGATGTTGAAGTCTCCCGAGTTGGCCTTTTCGTGTACAAGCTGCTCGCCATCGATGTCGAATACCAGGCAGTCGGGCACCCAGGTTGCGCTCATGACATAGTAGCTGAAGTCGATGGCGCGGGCCTGCAGCGTCCTCCCCGCCGAATAAGCGCTGGGCCAGATCACCAGTTCTGCCCCAAAATCGGACAGGCGCTGCCAGAGGGGCGCCCAATTCACGTCGAAGCAGATGGCGACCCCCAGGCGGCCGAAGTCGGTTGAGATCACCGTGACGTTTTGGCCCGGTTGGACCGTCGGATGCCGCGTGAACTCGTCGACCCAGAACGGGTACAACTTGTCGTAGACGCCGGCGATTCGCCCACGGCGGTCCAGGATGACGGCGGAGTTCAGCCGCCGATCGCCGTCTTGCCGGTCGATCGGAGCGACGATGTACGTCCGGTGTTTTTCGGCCAAACGAGCGAGCGCGGAAATCGTGGGACCATCCAGCGTTTCCGGTGTTCTGTCGTCCTGCCCCCGGAAGGTCTCCGGCAGAGCGATGAGGTCGGCGCCGCGCGCCCCCTCTTTATCGACCAGGCCCGCGATCCGTTCGAGCGAAGGGCCCGGTGTGAACCCGATGCTCACCGCTCGAACCGGCCGCCCGACAGCGCCCGACGCACTCCCGCCGGCGGCGGTCTCCTGCTGCTCGGTCACCGCGCGCGCCGCTTCGGCAGACGTCAAGGAAGTTAGCGCCACGGTCGAGTTTCTGATGAATTGTCTTCTGTCCACGTTTGCTTCTCCTGCCGCGTTTACCCTGGCTCTATGGCCAGCGGCAACACTTTACCAGTTTATCTGATATCGCAGTGATCTTAATCCGATTCGCACAAGCTGTCAATAGGGGCCTAATCGCTCGCTCACGGCGGGGGAAGCCGGACGGTTTCACCAGCCAATTGAGAGGCTTGCAAACGTGCGCGCATGCCGATGCGCAGGGAATCACTTTGGCGGCGGCATGAATTTCCTCCACCGCGTGAACCACTGGCGCCGAGGGAAACCGCCGCCGAGGCGCACCTCGCGGCGTGGACCGGGGGGGCAAGAGACCGTTAATGCCGAGTTTTTCTTGACATTCACCGTCACGCGGCCCGATTGTGGTTCCCGAAGTGATATGTCAGAGCTGAGATCGCGGGTGCGGTTTCGCCTTTTTCTTGGGCCACCCTAACCGGGAAGCTTAATGCCGGACGGGAGACCGCAGGAGGATCGACAACGTCAAGGACGTGGAAGCAATGAAGAGAGGACGTGGAATTGCAGTGTGGCTGCTTGTCATAAGAGCGCGAGCGCGTCTGAGCTGTGAACTGGCTATTTGTGAGGGTGCGTGGGATTGTTGAGCCCGGCGCTCATCAAATCGGTGGAGGGCGTCGACCGCGATCGTCAGGCGCGCCGCCGAGCGGTCCTTCCGGGGTGGCGCCGATCCAGGCCGGCCACTGCTCTCGCTAAACACGCCGCGGGAGGTGATATATTCTCTGGGAAGGAGTCTGCCGATGGAGCCAATGAGACCTAAACTCCCACGCGAAGCCATAGAACTCTATAACCTCTTTATTCACGGCGAGATCAGTCGCCGCGACTTTATGGACCGTGTGCAGCGATTTGCGGTGGGTGGCCTGGCGGCGACAACGATTATCGAAGCGTTGATGCCGAACTATGCTCTGGGGCAGCAGGTGTCCAAGACCGATGACCGGATCAAGGCAACATACGAGACTGTCGCGTCGCCCGAAGGCAACGGCAGCATCAAAGGATATCTCGTTCGGCCTGTCAGTGCCGACACCCGAGCAGCGACCCCTGCGAAACTGCCCGGTATTCTGATCGTCCACGAGAATCGAGGTCTGAATCCTCATATCGAGGACATCGCGCGGCGGCTCGCTCTCGCCAACTTCATGGCGTTTGCCCCGGATGGGCTCACCTCTGCTGGCGGCTTTCCCGGTGACGACTACCACGGCGGCCAGTTGTTCAGCAAGGTCGATAGCAAAAAGATGGGCGAAGATTTCGTGGCCGCCGCGGTGTGGCTGAAATCGCGCGCCGACTGCACTGGCAAGATCGGAGCTACCGGTTTCTGTTACGGGGGCGGCGTTGCTAATACGTTGACCGTCCGACTGGGAGCCGATATTGCGGCAGCTGCGCCGTTCTACGGCGCCGTTCCCGCCAAGGAAGACATTCCGAAGATCAAGGCGGCGATTCTGGTCCATCACGGGGAACTCGATACGCGACTGGCAGCGACGTGGCCGGCTTACGACATGGCCTTAAAAGAAGCAAACGTTCCGCACGAAGGCTATATCTATCCTGGCGCTGTTCACGGCTTTAATTGTGATGCGACGCCTGAACGCTACAACAAAGCCGCGGCGGACCTAGCCTGGCAGCGCACAATTGATTGGTTCAACAAATACGTGCGCATCTGATTGCTTCCGTACTTCGCGAATGGATCAAGCCCACCTCGAATCGGAGTCAAATTGGGAATTCAGGTCTGACATTGCGGCGGCGCAAGGCGAGGCCACGCCGGTCGCTTTGATGAGCATCAGCCAGCTACCCACATTTGCCGGATCAGGAAGGCGCAGGCCGGCTTCAGTATTTCCCCTCAAACCGCGAGCGGGTTTCCGCCCACAGGCGAAGGGCGCGCGCCGGGCTGGCGCGGGTTCGATTCGACGCGTCCCAGCCGCGGGCGCTTGCCGGCGCCCAGAGCGCGTTTGACGCCGGCGGCGCGCGGCGTGACATCGCGCGATCATGCGGAGTAAACGCCGGCGGCGAAGCGTGCGCCACCAGGCTCGAGAAGCCCATCGTGCCTGCGGGCCAATCGCGCGATCGCGCGTTGGAAGGGCGACGGGATCGACCGCCGCGCCGGTTGCGCAGGATCGAGCGGTCCGCGGCGGGCAGTCACGGTTCTGGTTCGGCGTGTCCCAACCGCGGGCGCTTGCCAGCGCCGAGAGCGCGTTTGACGTCGGCGAGGCGCGGCGCGCCATCGTGCGACCACGCGGAGGGAGGCGCCCGAGTCGAGATTCCTCGCGCTGCCGGACTACACGCCAAGAAGCGCGCGAGTGTACAACAAAGAGGGGTTTTGGTACAGGGAATGTTCCAAAAAAACACCTTTTCGGTACAGTGCCCACTAACACATTGAAAACACGCAGAAAGCGATGGATTGGCGGCGAAGCGTGCCGCGCCACCTCGATTCCTGTGGGCGCCGGTGGGACAATAACAATGGGCGAATATATGTTTCTTCGCTCGGGTTCGAACGAAGCCTGCTGGCAGCATCGATCCGCAGAGCACCCCGACTGATGGAGCAGTTATGATCGGGCGATTCACAATAGTTGCGGTGGTTCTCGCGATGTCGAGCCGCGCTGATACGCTGCGTCTGCGCAGCGGGTCCATAGTAAACGGAAGCTTCTTGGGCGGCACGGCGGACGACATTCGCTTCCTGGTAAACGACGACGTGCAGCACTATGCACGCGCCGAAGTGGCGGAGATAGTCTTCAATTCGGACACTACGCCCTCCGCCAGTCCCGAGACGCCCAAGATTGATATGGTGCCCGACATTGCCGGCGCGCCATTTTTGCGCGGTTCATCCGGGTACATCCCGCTCGAAAGAGAGATCGGGATGATGTCGCGCGGCGGCGGAATGTATGGCATGGGGGCAACCGTCTACCGCATTCAAGGTCCGCGCTCGCCCGTGCGGGTCCAGCAAGGAGACCGGCTGGTATTCGTCGTGCGATTGAACGCTGGCGGCGACCCGCGTCAATTCCAACTCTACCGTCTGGAATCGAGAATGGGTTACCGGCAAACCCAACCGACTATGGGCGGAACTCCGCCGGCGCTGCCGGTTACCATCAATAAAATCGGCGTCTCGGTTTACGAAATTACTCCCGCGCGCCCCCTCTATCCGGGCGAATACGCGGTTAGCCCCATGAATTCGAACGAGAGTTACTGCTTCGGCGTCGACTATTGATCCGAAGACGACTACAGTCCGCTTGGTCCCCGGACGGCCCGATCGGCGGCGATGACGATGGTACTTAATGGTGGGTGAAACACGGGCTCACCGCGTCTTTTCGTTGCGTAAATTCGTGAAAACGAGGGGGCCCCGGTTCCCTTCCCGGAGTCCCCGAATCAGCCCTTCACGGCCGGTC
This sequence comes from Bryobacteraceae bacterium, assembly GCA_035638575.1. Lineage (GTDB taxonomy): Bacteria > Acidobacteriota > Terriglobia > Bryobacterales > Bryobacteraceae > DASQZT01. The sequence goes on along the minus strand of DASQZT010000204.1, from coordinate 24,234 downwards.
ACGCTCCACGAGCCCGGCGCGCCCGCGGGCCAATCGAGCAAGCGCGCGGCGGAAGGCGCCCGGGACGAGATTCCGCGGTGGCCGACTCGTATGAGAAGCCGGGCGGCGTCGACCGATGTTGCGGCTCACGAGCCTAACGCGTTCCCGGGACAATCGCGCGAACGCGGGCGGAAGGCGCCGGAATCGACCGCAGGCTACGCAGGCGAGAGCGGGCGCGGTTTGAGTTCGGTGCGCCATTGCGCGATCACGTGGAGGAAGGCGCCGAAGGCGAACGCCGCGCCACGTTCGCCCGAAGTTTGCGGGTCATGGGTCCATAGCAGGGTCCGCGGGCCAAGCGCGATCGTACGGCGGAGTGTCGCCGAGCACCGCGCCGGCTGCGCAGCGTCAACCCGGAGAGAAATGGGGGGCCTGTCCCGGCTACGTGGTGGATCACATCATCGCCTTAAAACATGGCGGCCCGGATGTGCCGAGCAATATGCAACGGCAGACCACAGCGGACACGAAGGCAAAGGACAAAATTGAATGACCACACCTTCGGCTGAAGCACGGCGTACCGGCATGAACAACATGATCTCCCTGATCGTGCCTCTCCTGGCGATCGGTGTCGCGACATTAATGCCCTCTGCGGCCGGTTCTTCTGCTGCCTGACAAGATTCTGGATTGCCTCACAGCGCGGGAGATGGAATCGATCGTGGCGCACGAGCTCTGCTACGTCCGGCGCCGTGACAATCTCGCCACCGTGATCCACATGGCAGTCGAGGTGGTGTTCTGGTTTCATCCCCTGGTGTGGTGGCTAGGAGCACGCCTGATCGGAGAGCGCGAACGGGCCTGTGATGAAGAGGTGCTGCGAAACGGCGGCGAGCCGCGCGCATACACCGAAGGCATCCTCAAGATCTGCGAGTTGTATCTGGCTTCGCCGCTCGCTTGCGTAGCGGGGGTGACGGGCGGTGATCTGAAGAGACGAATCGAAGCGATTATGAGCAATCGCGCGGCACACAGACTGAATTACGCAAAGAAGGCGATCCTGGCGGATGCCGCGATAGCGGTCGTTGTGACCTCCTATCGTCGTTGGCATCACCAATACGCCTGCGGTCCGGGCTCAATCCTCCCCTCCTGCTCCATCCGCTTTCACGCCGAGATTCGAAGTGGCCTCCATCAAGGCATGTAAGGGTGAACCTGCCGCTGCCGGCCGGGGGCAGAAGGGAGGAAACGGAGGGGCAAGCTCCTCTCCGGTTACGTTCAACCTGCCTTGTATGCCGGTGAGGTTTTCATCAATCTTGCATACGTCATCTCGAATTCTCAACCCGACGCCGTGGGGGCTGAAGCTCCGCACCACAAGGCGTGCAAAGCTCAGCCAATGAGGTTCCTCCGGGTTTACGCCGGGAAGAGATTCGTCATCCACGCAGTCCAGGCGGACTGGTCGCGCGCCACGACGGCCGCTGCCGTGTCGCCGTAGAGATAGAAGCTCACTGTGACGAATGCTTTCTCGCCGGCGGGGCACGCGGTGGCAAACACCGCACCCGGAGCGGGCAGATCGACGCGTAACAGCGTGTGTGGATTCCCGGCAGTATTGACTGACTCCACGATGCCGCTCAATGGAGGGGCACCGCCGCCCGCATGGCGCCGCTCGCCCGGCGCTGCCCCCGCGAGATTCAGGGCACCCGCGAGCTTCTCCCATGCGCCCGAGGCCGCCGGCATCGCTAAGAGTTGGATTTGCGAACTCGGCTGGCCGGCGAAGTGCTCCAGATACAGCCGCAGAATGCTGAAGAATGAGGGCCAGCCGGATTCAATACCGGTCAGTTGATCGTCCCAATCATCGGTTTCGGCGAAGAGGCTGTGCACCACGCGCACTATGCACGTGCCACCGCCGCGGGCCTCCACAATCCATTCGGTGGCCACGGTGGGCGCGTTCGGCCCCCAGGACCCTTCCTTCGTGAAGCGATGCGGCGCGTCCCATTCGGTGATCGTGGCGACGGAGTCCATGCCCCCTCCGAAGTGGGAAGTGACGGTGCCGCCGATGCGGCCATCGACCTCGGTGGGCACAAACCATGCGCCCACGCCCGGACCGGTGGCGATTGCTTGCCACACCTGTTCCGGGGTGCCCGGTACTTCCACTTCCACCTGCACCGAACGGCGTCCGTTCGCTTCTTTCTTTACGCTCATACTGCAGTCTCCTTGTTTTTTTGGGGTAACGGGTGCGCCACCAGAACGAGGCGGTGCGTGCGTCCGCCCAGGGCGGAAGCGTCATGATAACGCGCCGCGAGCTGAGTGATCGCGGCGGTGAGTTCGCTGCTGAATTGCGCGCGCTCGGCGGCCGAGCGGAAGCGGATCTCCGTGTCGATCGAGAGCGTGGCGAGGCGCTTGCCGGTTTCGCGTGCGCGGGTGGCGAGTTCGCTGACTTCGCGGACGACACGGGCCGCCAGCGCGATCAGATAGCCCGCCGACAGGCGGTCGCGGCTGCGCCCAGGGTCGGACGCCGCGGGGCCCATGGCGGCGGGCGACACTACGTAAGACGACGCGGTGGCTTCCACCAGGCGCTCTGTGATGCCGCCCCACTTGCGTTCGCTGGTTGGGCGCACGAGGTGGTGGCTCTCCAGGGCGCGCAAGTGGTAGTTCACTTTTTGGCGTGGAAGGGAGAGGCGTGCGGCCAGGGTGGCCGCCGACGCGGGCTCCGACAATTCGGCCAGGAGCCGCGCGCGGACAGGGTCGAGCGCGGCGGCGGCGGCCTGCGGAGACTGTATGACCTCGACATCCAGCACGAGAATATTAGAACATTGACAAATTAAGTTGTCAAGAGAGAAACCGCGACGCCGTGGACTGGGGCACGATTTTCGGCGACCCGATCATCGCCACGGCGATCCTGGACCGGCTGTTACACCACTCGACGACGATCAACATCCGCGGCGAGAGCTACCGGCTGAAGGACCGGCGGCGGGCGGGATTGTTGATCTCGCGGGAGCAGGAGGACGCGCCGGGCACCGGCGCCGCTGCGGACGGGACTCCGGCCAAACCACGCGGCTCGGGCGTGCGGAAAGGGGTTTGAGCATGGAGAGCCAGTGGGGGGACTTCGGGGCGGTGAAAGCGACGGTGAGTTTCGCCGAAGTGCTGCGCTACTATGGGGTGGAGTGGCTGCGAGGCCGACGGCCGGGACAACTGGAGGGCCCCTGCCCGATTCACCGCGGCGGAAGGATCGATGCCTTTCATGTCAGTTTGAGTAAGAACGCCTTTCAGTGCTTTGCCTGCCAGGTCCGCGGCAACGTGCTGGACTTTGTGGCCGCGATGGAACGATGTTCGGTGCGCGAGGCGGCGCGACGGTTAACGCAGAGATTTCCCGTGCCCGCCAGCGGGCCACCTCCCGTTTTGGGTGGGCCGGCGGATAACCCGAACTGGTTAGGGAAAAAGAAGGGGCACAATCAACCTCTTTCCTTTACTCTTCGAGGAGTCGATGGGACGCACTCGTACCTGCGGGCCTGGGGGATTTTTCCGGAGACGGCCGCTCGGTTTGGGGTGGGTTTCTATGCTGGCCGCGGCCTGATGAGCGGGCGGGTGGTGATCCCGATTCACGATTCGCTACGGGCAACTGGTGGGGTATGCCGGGCGCTCGCTCGATGGGGCGTCGCCCAAGTACCGGCTGCCAGCCGGCTTTCGGAAGTCGGAAGTGTTGTTCAACTTCCATCGGGCGGCCGCGTAGGAGGCCACCGCGGTGGTTGTGGTGGAAGGATATTTCGATTGTCTCAAGGTCCACCAGGCGGGCTTTCCGTCGGTGGTGGCGTTGATGGGCGCGCCACGATCGAGCCAGCAAGAGGCACTCCTGCGAGGGCGATTTCAGCGAATCGTCCGGATGCTGGACGGCGACGACAGCGGCCGGAGAGCGGCTGAAACGATCGCCGCTCAGTTGGCGGGAAAACTCTCCTTCCAACTCGTCCGAGTGCCCCTTGGCCAGCAACCGGACCAGATGAGCCAGCCGGAGATCGCGGCCTTACTGAATCCAAGCCACAGCCAAGAGGAGGCAGCGGTGTGATCCGGGTGGGGAATTTTCGACCGGAACTATGGGGAAATTTCAACCCGGTATTGACATGGGCACCCCACCACTGATCCCGGCTGCCGAACAACTTACGTTGGCGTTGGCATGACTTGGACAGGCCGCGACACTTCAAACCGGAGACCTCAACCCGAATAGCCCACCGGATTCCCTCCAAGACGCGTGTTTTCAGCAGACCAAGCTACAGGTCTGTCCTGTTTTGGACAGGAGTGGTTGCATGATGGCATATTGCCAACTGATCCGGCCTCGGGTGCCCTCAATACTGCCGATCGCGTTGGGACCCCACGGTCTTCGTGTACACCTTACTGAACTCAGCACCCCAAAAGAATAGCTGCGCCGAGTAGTACACCCACAGCAACACGACAAGCGGCGAACCGGCAGCACCGTACGTCGATCCGAAGCCGGTGTTCGCGAAGTACAGCCCCATGAATTGGTTGCCGATCATGAACAGCAATGAGGTGATCATGGCACCGGGAGCAACATCGCCCCACTTCAATCTAACGTCTGGAACGATCTTGTAGAGGGCTGCAAACAGCACAGCGATTACCAGATATGACATCATGAACGTGGCAGCCCGCGGCACGGAGATCCTCATTGCCACGATCCAGGCGTTCAACACCAGAGATACCAGTAGCAGGAAACCTATGCCCAGCACCGTCGCGAACGAATAGAAGCGATCCTTGATCAGACGAATGACTGTAGCGGCATTGGTTCGGTCGGGGGGAAGTGAGACATGCCAGATTGTGTTCATCGCGTCGTGCAACTCCACAAAAATGGAAGAGGCGCCAAATGCCAAGGTCGCCAGGCCGAGCAAGGTCGCAATCGCGCCTGTCCGGGGCTGGTAGGCGCGTATGATGATTTCCTGAATTGTCCGTGCTACGTCAGGTCCGGCAATCCCCTGGATTTCCGATGCCAGCCGCCCCTCGGCGGCCTCCTGCCCGTAAACAACAGCGGCCACAGCGACGGCTATAACAATCACGGGAGCCAGTGACAGCAGGCTATAAAAAGCGACGGCGGCGCCGAGGCGCGGGGCATTATCGTTAAACCATTCGGTGGATGCCTGCCTGAACACTCGCGGCAGCGCCTCGAGCAGAAGCCACGAGGATCCGCTGGTGCGGCCAATGGGGTTTGGCCGCGGTCGTTTTATCTCTCCGCCCATCTCAGACCCAAGTCGGGCCGCACCCAGCCGATGGCACGCAGCGCGGCGGGCAGAACCGGATCAGGGCCGCACCGAGGCGAACAGCTCACGGGCCGGGAGTTGTCACCTTCGCCTCTCCGCGCAGTGCAGCGATCCGGTTCTGCAGCGTCCGCAGGCTGATCCCCAACATCTCCGCGGCGCGCTTGCGATTGCCGCCCACGTGCTCGAGGGTGAGTTTGATGTAGGCTTCCTCGAGTTTCATGAGGGGCTGGCCAGCCTGGAGCATTATAGGGCCCTCATAGCCAGATGATGACCGCGCATAAGGGCCGGGGCTTACGCCGAACTCAGGGAAAGGAAGGTTCGCCAGCCGGATCACACCCTCGCCTGCAATGATGGCGGCTCGCTCGAGGACATTCCGTAGCTCCCGCACATTACCGGGCCAATCGTAGCGTTGAAGAAGATCGAGCACTTGGGCATCCACGCCTGTGACTCGCGTGCCGTGCTTCTTGTTCAGGTTCTGCAGCATGACATCGGCGATCGGGGGGATATCTTCTTTATGTTCGCGCAGCGGCGGAACCACGATCTGGAATACACTCAACCGATAATAAAGCTCTTCGCGCAAATGCGTTCCGAGCTCCTGACTGGTCGCGGCAAGCACCCGGGCGTCTACCGCGATCTCATGCTTACCGCCCAGGCGCCGCACCCGCAGGTCCTCGAGAACGCGCAGCAGCTTTGGCTGCGTGGACGCCGGCATCTCGCCGATCTCGTCGAGAAACAAAGTACCCCCGTGAGCCTGCTCAAAGCAACCGGCCGAACGCTCCATGGCTCCCGTAAACGCGCCCCTCTCGTGGCCGAACAACTCGCTCTCAACCAGAGTCTCGGGTAAGGCGGCTGCATTGATCGCGACAAAAGGCCCATCACCCCGGGGGCTGCACTTATGGATCTCCCGTGCGACCAGTTCCTTCCCAGTGCCGCTCTCTCCACGGATCAATACAGGCGCTGTAGTGGGCGCTACCTGCCTGATGAGCGAGAAGATCCGCTGCATCGCCTGGGAGGTTCCCACCAGGTCTCCGAGCACGCCGCGAAGGCTCAGGTCCCGCGTGAGCTCGCTGTTTTTTTGCAGACTTCTTTTGAAGCGGATCGCCCGTTCCAGGAGGGTCCTGAAGGCGCGCGGTTCGACCGGCTTCTCCAGGAACCAGAAAGCCTTGAGGTCATGAACAACGGACAAGGCCTTTTCCATGCTGCCGAAGCCGGTGAGCGCGATCGCCGGAGTGAGGTCGCCCTGTTCCTTCAGGTGCCGGAGCAGTTCAAAGCCGTCCATGCGCGGCATGACCAAATCCGCAACGATGACGTCGGCGTTGAAGGCGGTGAGCCGTTCCAGCGCTTCCTGCCCATCGCCCGCGAGTTGCGTTTCAAAGTCGGAATCGGAAAGTATGGCAGCCAAAGCGTGGCGCTGGCGCTCGTCATCGTCGACGATGAGGATCCGGCCCGAAACTGAAGGCAATCGGGGCATCGCCTCCTATTCTAGCAAGCCGCCGCGGACGGCCCGGGAACGGAAACAGTAGCGCCACCGTGTTGAACGAAGTTGAGGATGTCGAAGCGCCTCACCGCCCGATCCGGAAAGAAGCTGTTCACCGCTTCCTGCTCATCGTCGAAGAACTCAAAGGCGATGGCCAGCCTGGTCAACAAGAAGAGTTTCAGGTGCGACCGATTGAGGTTCAGCAGCGCCAGCCCCCCGCCGGACCTGCGCAGCCTAGCGAGTCCAACAACCAAAGTTCCCAGTCCCGTGCTGTCAATTTCGCTGACGTCTTCGAGATTCAGCACGATATTGACCTTGCCGGATTGATCGAGCGCAGGCAGCCGGTCACGCAGTTCCACGTCTCCATGACCTAGAGTAAGCGGGCCCTTCAGGTCAAGAATGATGATGCCTTCGCATTCCCGCTGCTCGATGTGCAGGCTCATGGTAGAACCCTTTCCGGCGGAGATTGGGGCGCCCTCATTGCCTTCGGCGCAGTATCTTGCGTTTGAGATCCGGCCAGAACTCGGCGCCGAGGTTGCTGGCGAAACCGAACCCGAGCCCGAGGGATCCCTGCAATACGTCGAGGCGCACGGTATTCAGCCGGTCCGGATACCACTGGTTGGAAAGATAGGCGGCGCCGTATGAACTGCCCAGACGCCAGATGGAAAGTGTTTCGCCGCCGTGGTCGGTGCGCGTCAGTATGGTTCCGCGGAGCGCATGTGCCGTCCTGCGCCAGAATCCCGTGCTGCTAGATCGAAAATAGCGGGGGTCCTGGTGCAGCGTCGAGTCCAGGCCGAAAGCAAGAACCTCATAGATCGCCGTGCATCCCACCGTTGAAGCGAAACGCTTCCCGTAGGCGCCGGCGCCCTGTCCCCACTCTTCCGGCGTGCCGATCCCCTGGAGGATTCCCGCGTATGCAGCGGATCCCGCCATCGACAATGGGCTATAAAGGGTCTCGACATGAAAGCGCAGTTTGCCGCTCAGATCAAGCGAATCCACGGGCTGCGCCAGGGCGACAACCGGAACGGCACACAGCAGAACCACGCTTAGCACTGTCATTTTGGGGCGCCAGTCAAACTGCACCGACTCATTGCGTGAACTTATAACTGGTTATACGTCCCCACATCCCGACCGCCTGCAGGACCCAAATTGCAACCGCAACCACGACCACTACATTCAGAATGGTCTTGATGCTGGAGGCCATGGGGATGAAGTTGTTGATCAGCCACAATGCGACGCCTACGACGATCAGCGCGATGACGATGTTTATCAACGGCATTTTCTTTTACGCTCCTGACTTATTGAGTAGCAATCCGCTGCCCAGTCGCCGGCTGGTGCAGGTGCGTGCTAACCGAGGACTCTACGTCCTTGAATCAAACGAAACACCAGCATTATCAAGCCAACGACCAACAGGATGTGAATCAGCCCGCCGGCGGTATAAGAAGTTGCCATTCCCAACGCCCACAGAACCAACAGGATTACGCAGATCGTCCAAAGCATCTTATTTGCTCCTTCGCGATGCATGATTGCAGGCGCGGGCCCAAAGCGTCGCGGTGGGCTATATTGGGGGGCTGCGGGTCAGACGGGCCAACTGCCGGACGGGGAATTCCCTGTCGCAAGGTGCAGAAGCTGCACCCAACCCGGCATTTGCTGCAGGTCAAGCGTTCCGCTGCGACGATGCATCTGCCAAGGATCCGGTGTCCGCGCACTTGGCACCAGCCGTGCAAACAGGCCCGAGGCCGCCCAACACCCTGCGAGTAGGGGTGCCGAGCCCGGACAGCATATAGAATTCAGGGAGAGGCTGCGCATGAGCAAACCAGACAAGACGCTGGACCGCTTCTGGGATATGCCGCAGCGGGACCTGCTCGAACTGCTGCACGCAACATCAGCCGGACTGACTTCCGACGAGGCGAAACAGCGGCTGCGGGCGCATGGTCCCAACAGCCTGATAGGGGAATCTCGATTCGCCGCACTGATCAGTTTTCTGGGCTTCTTTGCCAATCCCCTTGTCCTGATTCTCCTGGCGGCCAGTGTCATCTCGATCGTGCTGGGTGATCCGGTCGGCGGCGCGATTATCATCGCCATCGTGCTGCTCAGCGTGGTCGTGAACTTCTACGTGGAGTTTCAAGCCCGGCATGCGGTGGAGGACATTCGGAAGCAGGTTGCCAGAACCGCCGCGGTTATGCGCGATGGACACGAACTGGAACTGCCGGTCGCAGAGCTGGTGCCCGGGGATATCGTCCGGCTCAATTGCGGGGACTTGGCGCCAGCCGATGCCCGTTTACTGGACTCCAAGGACCTGCACGTGCGCGAGTCCGCGCTCACGGGAGAATCTTTGCCGGTCGACAAGGCGGCGAATGATCTTCCGGCGGGGCAACACGGCATCGCCGACGCCGGCAACAGCGTTTTCCTGGGGACTGCGGTTCAGACGGGAATCGGCACCGCGGTCATCGTTCGCACCGGCAGAGACACCGCCTTCGGCGAGATTGCCCAAAGGCTGGCCATGCGGCCGCCGGAGACCGAATTCGGCCGTGGCATACGCCATTTCGGGTTGATGATCACTCGCGTGATCATGCTGCTGGTGCTCTTCGTCCTGCTGGTGAACATCGTCTTACATCGTCCGTTGCTGGAATCGTTCTTGTTCTCGGTCGCGCTTGCCGTGGGGATGACGCCCGAGATGATGCCGATGATCATCACGATCACGCTGGCGCAGGGCGCTCGGCGGATGGCCAGGAAAAAGGTTCTGGTCAAGCAGCTTTCGGCGATCGAAGATTTCGGCAGCGTGGAGATTCTTTGCAGCGATAAAACCGGGACGCTGACCGAAGGCGAGATCGTGCTGGACCGGCACGTTGACGTTCACGGGCAGGACAACGAAGACGTCCTTCGGTATGTGTATCTGAACAGTTACTTTCAAGCCGGCATCAGGAGCCCGCTGGACGACGCCATCCTGAAGCACGAGCACCCCGCCATTGTGGAGTATCAGAAGGTGGACGAGATTCCTTTCGACTTCAACCGCAAGCGCCTCTCCGTGGTGGTGCGTCATGGCGGCGAGCGCCTCCTCATCACCAAGGGCGAGGCGGAGAGCGTCTTTGCCATCTGCGGGACGGTTATCATCGGCGGCGCTCCCCAACCGTTCGATGAAAGCTGGCGAGCCCAGGCGGCGGAGACCTTCAAGAAATTGAGCGCCGACGGATTCCGTACCCTCGGAGTCGCGATACGAAAGGTGGAGCAGCAGGATGCGTATGCGCTGGCGGCCGAGCAGGAGATGACTCTGGCCGGCTTTGCGGCATTCCTCGACCCGCCCAAGGAAGGAATTCCCGCGGTCCTCGAAGCGCTGAAGAAGAACGGCGTTTCCGTGGTCATCATGACCGGCGACAATCAGTACGTGACGCAGAAGGTAGCCCACGATGTGGGGCTCGCTGCCGACTGCATTGTCACCGGGAGCCAGATCGACACAATGGACGACGCCGCCCTGGCTTACCAGGCGGAACACGGCGCCATCTTCGCGCGCGTGTCTCCGGAACAAAAGAACCGGGTGATTTTGGGGCTGAAGGCGCGCGGGCGCGTCGTCGGGTACATCGGTGACGGCATCAACGATGCTCCGTCGCTGCACACCGCGGACGTCGGCATTTCCGTAATGAATGGCGTGGATGTGGCCAAGGATGCTGCGAAAATCATCCTGTTGGAGAAAGACCTTGCGGTATTGAACGAGGGGGTCGTCGAAGGACGGCGGTGCTTCGCCAACATCATGAAGTACATCATCATGAGCACCAGCTCCAACTTCGGCAATATGTTCAGTATGGCCGCGGCATCGCTTTTTCTGCCCTTCCTGCCGATGTTGCCGACTCAAATCCTGCTGAACAACTTTCTCTACGACACTTCCCAGGTCGCCGTTCCCGGCGATAATGTCGATCCGGCCCTGCTGCACCGGCCCAAGCGGTGGCAAATCGGGTTCATTCGCCAGTTCATGACGATCATCGGCCCGATCAGCTCCATCTACGATTTCCTCACCTTCGGAGTGCTCCTGTGGATGTTCCACGCTTCCACCAACGCGCCGCTGTTCCGCACCGGCTGGTTCGTGGAATCTCTCGCTACGCAGACGCTGGTAGTGTTTGTGATCCGGACCGCGGGCAACCCGTTCAAGAGCCGTCCGAGCGGCCGGTTGTTAATCGGGGTTGTCGCCGTCTCCGCCGCCGGCGTCGTGTTGCCGTACACACGCCTCGGCGTCTTGCTTGGATTTACTCCATTACCGCTCTCGTTGCTGGGTGCGATTTCACTGCTTGCCCTGACCTACCTGTTTCTGGTGCAAGCGGTAAAGACCTGGTTCTATCGACGGCATGCTTTGTTATGACCAGAACGGTAGCGCGCGTGCTCTAACAATTCCTGCGCTTTGTAATTCCGTTGAAACCGGTAGCCCCTGGAAGGAGATCATGAGGACATATTCATCTGCAAGAATTACAGGATCCGTCTTAACGACTCTCCTCTTCGCGTTGTCAGGATTCGCTCGCGACCACAGCGCCCTGAACGGCACCTGGACCCTGGTGCCCGCCAAGAGCGATTTTGCCGGCCAGTCCGTCGTCCAAACCGGCACGGTGACCATCAACGATCGGCAGGGTAACATCGCTGTCTCTCGCAGTTTCGTGTATGAAGGGGCCGCCGAGACCTTTTTCTACAGCGACATCACCGACAGCGAGCACAGTGCCACGATTCACACCGCTAAGGATCTCAAGAGCAAGACTCGGTGGGATCACGACGTGTTGAAGGTGACCACCACCCAATCCGGCGCGATAACTCTCGAAAGCTACACTCTTGCCGCGGATGGCACCATGATGGTGAGCGTCGAGAGACCGGATCACAAGCCGATCACCCTCGTCTTCCAGCACAAATAGCGCAACTGACCGCAGGCTGTTTTTCTCTGTTCCGGGTCCGGATGGCATTGGCGGCAATTCAAGTCCCGGTTGCGGCGGTTCCGAACAGCGCCCCGACGCCCGCGGTCGCTGCCATTGCCAGGGCACCCCAAAACGTGACGCGCATTGCTCCCACCGCCACGCCTGCGCCCCCGACGCGCGCCGCCACCCCCCCCAGAAGCGCCAGGAAGAACAGTGAAGTTCCGGAGACAAGCGGGATCAACGCCGCTTGCGGGGCTATGGCTGCGACCACGAGAGGCATCGCCGCTCCGCCGGCGAAGCTGCCGGCCGACGCCAACGCGGCCTGAATCGGACGCGCACTGAAAGACGAGGAGATGCCGAGTTCGTCGCGGGCATGCGCGCCCAAGGCGTCATGGGACATCAGTTGGTCGGCAACCTGCTTGGCGAGTTTGGGGTCGAGCCCGCGCGCGACGTAGATCGCCATCAGTTCCTTGCGCTCGCCCTCATAGTCTGTTTTCAGTTCCGTACGTTCCAGCTTGAGGTCGGCCTTTTCGGTGTCCGCCTGTGAGTGCACGGACACGTATTCACCTGCCGCCATCGACATCCCGCCGGCGACCAGGCCGGCGACCCCCGCGACCACAACGTTGCTGTGAGTCGCATGCGCGGCTGCCACTCCGAGCACCAGACTGGCTGTTGAAAGAATCCCGTCGTTCGCGCCCAATACCGCAGCTCGGAGCCAACCAACGCGTCCGGTGCGGTGTCGTTCCGTTTGGCGTGCAGGCATTCGTGGCATACTGTGGAGCCGCCGTCGTCGGCTACATCTCGACAGTGATCGCCATTCTGACGCTCGGATACCTGCGGTCGTAAAGGTAGTATCCGCCGTCATAATCAATGTAAAGGTCGTCGGTGTCGTACCAGTTCGCTGCCCAGTTTTCCGGCCAGGGATCGACGAGCAGGAACGAAAAGCCGCCGTACTCGAAACGAGGATACCCCATGTAGATCGTGGGGAGATTGTGCATCCGGAACTCGTGTTGACTCCCGAAATAGAGACTGAAGCGGTCCTGAGGAATGTAGTAACCGCCATAGCCTCCACGCTGCGCCCAAGTGCGATGATCGCTGGCCCAGTGTTGAGCACGATCCTGCTGAAATGTACTATGCCCCTGCCAGCCGCCCTGCTTTAGCCATCCCCGCTGCTGCTGCCACGCGACTGCCTGCTGCTCGGTACGCTGTGGCTGCGGTTGTTGCCGAGCTTGCTGGGAGCGTTGTCCCTGCTGTTGGGCCCGCTGTTGCTGCGGTTGTTGAGCGGGTTGGACGCGCTGCTGCTGCGGCTGGTTCGGCTGTTGCTGTCGTTGTCCCTGCTGTTGCGCTTGTTGCGGCCGCGTCTGTTGAGTCCGCTGCGGCGGCGGCTGTTGAGCCGGTTGCGCGCGCTGGGGCTGCGGTTGGTTCGGCTGTCGAGCGGATTGCGTACGCTGCTGCGGCTGTTGCTGGGCCTGCTGCGGACGTTGTCGCTGCTGCTGCTGCTGCGGTTGTTGTTGCGGAGGCTGTTGGGCCCGCTGCTGCTGCGGTTGATGAGCGGGTTGCGCGTGCTGCTGTTGTGGTTGGCTCTGCTGTTGCTGTCCGCGCGCCTGCGGTTGCGCGGGACGCTGCTGTTGTGCGGCCGGCGGCGCGCCTTGCGGTTGCCTGGCCTCCTGCTTTTCAGGCTTGCCCTGATTTTCTTTCTGCTGGTCGTGCTGCGCGTACGCAGGGACAATCGTCCCGAAAAGCAGAAACAGGGCAGTGGTACTGGTAGCTCGAACAAGTTTCATAGTAATCGTCTCCGTTAAGGTCGCTATTGAGTATGCACAAAGATCAATCCGGCACCTCTGCCCGCGACGCTGGCAGGAGGCGAGTGCAAGTTAGTGGTGGTCGTCGCGATGTTGAGTGCCGGCCTGGCCTTAGTGCAGGAACCCTAACAGATAGATTACGAGGAGAACGATGAGTATGGTGCCTAATCCCACGCCCGCACCGCCGCCATAACCCCACCGGCTATGCCCGTAGTACCCTCCGCCGCCGCCCAAAACCAGTAACAGAATGATAATCAGTAGCAACATGTGCTTGTCCTTTCTTTTCCAATCCTCAGCCTCACTGCCGAACTGGCGGAAGCTAAGCTATTTGCTTCCTGCCTGCCACCAGGATCAAAATACCGCCGGTCAGCGCCAGCGCGCCCCCAAGGGGCGCCAGCGGTATGTTGTGTGTCTTTTCTCGAGTCGCGTGAATCGGTCCGATGTCCACGAGCTTTTCATTGGTTGTGTACGAAAGCCCGCCCCACACAAGACCGGCTAGGCCAAGCACAATCAGTATGATGCCAAGCGGGTAGCGACACATCATTTCCTGACTTCTTGAACGGCGCATTCGACCGTCTGTGGGACAGGCGTTTCGACGCGATCCGTGACGACGACGGCAGCGGGCGCCCTCTCGGTCGGCTTGTCCGTCGTCCCGTAGTCGGCGGCAGACTCAGAACCGGAGGAGATGCTCTGGGCGCCAGTGTCTTTGAGGGTTTTCTTCGCCCGGCCACACCATTCCGGACTGTCGCAGTGAACGGACAGAAGGATGCCTCCACGCCTGATTCTGCCCGCGTACCTCTTGGCCACGTATTCGGACAGGCGCCCGCCAGCCAGCAATCCGACCATCCAACCCAGCGCCCCTCCAGCGCCGGCGCCGGCGAAGGCGGCCAGCACGGGTCCCGCCGGGACCAGCGGCGCCAACACGGCGATGGTCACAGTCTGGATGGAAACGAGCCAGGCCAATGCAGCGCCAACCACCGCTCCCGCAGCCGCCCCCGCAGCCGCGCCCTCCAGTGCTTTAGTACGTTTCTCATGCGCGAAATCCTTTGAGCCTTGGTTGTCGGACGCCAGGACCGAGATGTCCGTCGCCCGATATCCCGCTTTATGCAGGACGTTGATGGCTTCCGAAACGGTTGTGCGATCCGAATAGATTCCCATCACCGATGTATTTCTTGTCATGTAGTGGCCCTTCCTTTTAGACCTGTCGTCTTGGTGTCTGTGCACGAGTCGGGCCAAGCGCCGCAGGGCGGCGGAGTGCCGGGATACGGAGCAAGGCAGCACGGGCAAGTGCAGAATCTGCCTACAGGAATGCACATTTGACTGCGGCCGGCCGCGGCATCGCCGCCACCTCGTCCCCATGAGGCTCGTTGAAATTCGAACGGCGGCAAACGTGCCACGGCTAAGTTACGCCCTGGAAACCGGCAAGGAAGCAGGAGGAATCATGAATTGGGACCAAATCGAAGGCGAGTGGAAGCGATTCGCCGGCTTTGAGCGCGAGCGCGAAAGTCACGCTGCCACTCGCCTTTAGAAGTCACGCCTCGGAAATCGATGAAACCACCACAAGGGCGACTCGCGCATCTCTGGTGCAGGCTGATGCACACGGAGCCAATGTGGCCCTCGCACGGCCAGTACGAGTGCCGGACGTGCGGGCGGCGGCATCCGGTGCGCTGGGAGCAACCTGCGCCGGGTGCGCCGCGCCTGCTCGTAGTGCCGCGCGACGCGCAGGCCCAGAACGGCTTGGCACGGACACCTGAATCGAGGATCCAGTGTCAGTGACAACAACGGTGTCCGAGCCGGGCGAAGACCGAAAGAATCGGATGATGATGCAAGCTCTCGTCTATCAAGGGCGAGGTAAAAAGGTGCTGACGGAGCGCCCCGTCCCTGAAATCCAAGCTCCCACGGACGCAATCGTGAAGATTGCCAAAACGACGATCTGCGGCACCGACTTGCACATCCTCAAGGGCGACGTTCCGACGTGCGGCCCCGGGCGTATCCTGGGGCACGAAGGCGTGGGCGTGGGCGTGGTCGAGAAGACAGGGCCCGGTGTCACGGCTTTCCATCCAGGAGACTCCGTGCTGATCTCGTGCATCTCCGCTTGCGGCAGATGCGAATATTGCCGGCGCGGCATGTATTCCCATTGCACCACGGGCGGCTGGATACTCGGCAACCAGATCGACGGAACTCAGGCCGAATATGTGCGCATCCCGCACGCCGACACGAGCCTTTATCGGATCCCGGAAGGCGTCGACGAAGAAGCCCTGGTCATGTTGAGCGACATTCTGCCCACCGGCTTCGAGTGCGGCGTGCTCAACGGCAAGGTCCAGCCGGGCAACTCGGTCGCTATCGTTGGCGCCGGCCCGGTCGGCCTTGCGGTGCTCTTGACAGCGCAGTTCTACTCGCCCGCCGAGATCATTATGATCGACTTCGATGATCATCGTCTGCAGGTATCCACGCGCCTCGGTGCGACGGCGACGATCAACGCCGCCAGCGGCAGGGTCGCGGAGACGGTGATGCAGATGACTGGCGGCCGAAGTGTCGATACCGCCATCGAAGCAGTGGGCGTGCCGGCGTCCTTCAACACCTGCGAGGACATTGTGGCCCCGGGCGGCACCATCGCTAATGTCGGCGTGCATGGCGTGAAAGTGGATCTTCACCTGGAACGCTTGTGGTCGCGGAACATCACGATAACCACCCGGCTGGTGGACACTGTCACGATGCCCATGCTGCTCAAGACCGTGCAATCCGGCAAGATCGATCCCAAGCTCTTGATCACTCACCGCTTCAAACTCGACCGCATCCTCGACGCTTACGGCACGTTCGAGCGGGCAGCCAGCACCCAGGCGCTCAAGGTCATCATCGAACGGTAGCCGCGGAGAAGCTTACTCCGCACACGGCATCAAGCCAGATTCGCCGGCCATTGGGAAGCCCGTTGACGGCTGAATCCTTTATAGGGTCCTTCATAGCGAATCCTGCATGACCGGCGGCAACAATTGCATCAGGTTGCGGCAGATGAGTCATGAAACGCCCGATTCCAGGGGCTTTCCGCGTTGGTGCCTAATCTGCCTTAGAGACAAATTGAACATCGAAAAGGAGATCGGTGAATAATTCTATGAAACATTTCCGAAGCATTGCATTCGCGGCCTTCACGGGTTGTATCGGCCTTGCGATGATACCAAGCCTCCAGGGGCAAAATTGGAACAAGAAGACCACGCTGACCGTCAATGAAGCGATCGAGGTGCCGTCCTGCTGCGCGCCCGGCCACACGGTAACGCTTCAACCGGGCGAATATGTCTTGGTGCTGGTAGACTCTCTCTCAGACCGTCACATCGTCCGGATCTTCGACAAAGATCAGCAGCACGTCATGACGACGGTCCTGGCGATACCGAACTATCGCCTGCAGCCGACAGGAAATACCGTGCTCCAGTATTGGGAAGTCCCCGCGGGGCAGCCCAGAGCCCTTCGGGCTTGGTTCTACCCCGGTGACAACTTCGGGCAGGAGTTCGTATACCCGAAACAAACAGCCGCGCAGATTGCCGCCTTTGTGAAGGCGCCCGTTCCCGCAATCGAAGTGGAAACGAGTGCCGTAGAGGATCTGAAGACGGTGCCGGTTGTGGCAGTTGACGAAAGCGGCAAGACCACCGAATTGGCCGTGACTTTGCCTATTCAGTCTCCAGAAACCTCCCTGCAGCCCACACTGCAGTCCACGCCGGAGCCTACATTGCAAGCCGCGGTTGAAGTGCAGCCGGTTCCGATGCAGACGGCTGATCGGATCGTTGAGGCCGAAGCACCCGCGCCGCTGCAGGAGCTGCCTCATACCGCGAGCGCTATGCCGCTACTCGGCGTGGTCGGACTCGTGTCGTTAGCCGTGTTTGCCGCTCTTGGACTTTTCTCCCGGCGCCGACGTCTCTGCAAGGCCTAGGGCCGGGCGCCTGCAGTCCGCCGTGGTCGCCTTCAAGCAGGCCACGGCGAGGGAGCGACAGTGCTAAGAAACATTCTCATCCTCGGGTTGGCAATGATCGTGCGGGCGCTCCCTGCGCAGGTCCCCGCGGTTGAGCCATCCGAGCAACCTTTCAAGCTCAGCGCGACGGCCGAACTCGTGCTCTTGGATGTAAGCGCCACAGACACGGCGGGCGAGCACGTCTCGAATCTGGGCAAGGACAACTTCAGAGTGTTCGAGGACGGGAAGCTTCAGAACATAACACACTTTGCGAACGAGGATGTCCCGGTCACGGTTGGCCTGGTTATCGACACAAGCGGAAGTATGCGCTCGAAGTACAGCCATGTCGTAACGGCTGCGCTGTCGTTCATCCAGGCGAGCAATCGGAAAGATGAAGTGTTCGTCGTGAATTTTGGCGACAGCGTCCACAGCGGCCTCCCGGACGGCGTTCCCTTCACGGCCAACGTTGGGCAACTGCGCACGGCCCTGTCGTTTGGGGTGCCCGCGGGCCGGACAGCTCTCTACGACGCGATTCTGTTCTCCCTGCATCATCTCGAGAAGGGCAAGTGCGAGAAGAAGACCTTGATGCTCGTCAGCGACGGAGGCGACAACAGCAGCGTCCATGGGTCGGATGAGCTCATGCGAATGGTTCGAGAGTCCCGCGCGACGATCTACACGATTGGGATTTTCGACACGAACGATCTGGATCGGAACCCGGCGGTGCTTCGGCGGCTTGCCCAAGTAAGCGGCGGGGAGTCCTTCTTTCCCAAGGAGCTTTCCGAAGTTATTGGCATCTGCCGGCAGATTGCCAGCGACATTCGCACGCGGTACACAATCGGCTACGTTCCGGTTCGCTCCGGCGAACAAGGTTCGTCGCGGAACATCAAGGTGATCGCGGCCACGCCCGGCGGGCACAAGCTGGTAGTGCACACGCGCACAAGCTATGTTCTTCCGCCCGCACGCCCATTGGTCGATCAGGGTGGCGAGCGGAACCGGAAGCGAAGCCTGTGAGACTTCGTATCATCATCCGATACTTTTTCCTGGTTGTCGCAATCGCCTGCCTCGGGGCCTACGGATACGCACATCTCGAGCGGGTCGTGTACCAAACCTACGAAAGCCGGGAATTCGACCGGACCCCGGACCGCAGTGCCGCTGCCTCCGCCGCTGCTAATGCCGAAATCACGCCGAGAGTCCGCGCCAGGCGCTCGTCCCGAAAATCGTCTCCAACCGCGCTCATCGGACGACTCTCGGTGCCCAGACTCCATTTGTCTGCAATGGTGCGGGAAGGCATCGACCGAAACACCTTGCAACTCGCCATAGGCCACATTCCGGCAACGGCGCTGCCCGGCCACGCCGGAAACGTGGGCGTGGCGGGTCACCGCGATACCTTCTTTCACGGGCTAAAGGATCTGAGGACCAAGGACGAGATTCAGTTCTCGACGTTGAGCGGGGATTTCACATACGTCGTCGAATCGCTCAGTATCGTCGAGCCGGACGATGTAGGGGTACTCGCCCCCTCTTTGGAGAACGTGCTGACGCTGGTGACCTGTTATCCCTTTTCCTATGTGGGAGCCGCGCCCAAGCGGTTTGTCGTGAGGGCCCGGCAGGTGTCACCGCAAACGGCGCCGCCATCAACTGTGGAATGATGAAACGGGGAGTGAGCTTGAAAGATGCGTCGGTGGTTCCCGCAGCCCGGATTCTTGTCATTGAAGACAACGGCTCGGACGTCTTCCTTCTCGAGCGGGCGCTGAAGAAGCAAGATCTCCGATTTGAGCTGCTTCACCTGCTGAGCGGAGGCGAAGCCCTCGCTTTCATCCGCAGGCAGGGGACCTATACGGATGCGGCAATTCCAAACCTGATCCTGGTGGACTTAAACCTGTCCAAGTATACCGGCGAAGACATCTTGCGCGAGATCCGAAGCGCCAGACACCTCGGCGGTGTTCCCGTGTGCGTGTGGAGTTCTTCCCGGTCGCGGCGAGACGAGGCCCTGTTGAAGGACCTCGGAGTTTCCCAATTCATCACCAAGCCTTCCGGTTTGAATCAATTCATGGAGATCGGCAAGATCATCAAGGATCTGCTCGCAGGTCCCCTGGCCGGATGACGGAGGTTGGAAGCCTGCCGTGCCCCGGGAGACAGGTTACAATTCGGTCAGTTGGCTGGGCGCCACCGCTTGGACCAGACACCGGCGTGAGATTGGCACTGCACGTGCACTGTGGTGGCGTTCCTAGTCCAGCGGCGCCCGTTCGTACCGGCGAGAAAGGTAATGGTGGCGTGTGGTAAAGAAGACCGGCAATCGGCGGCCGGGCGGGATCGCGGGTACTGTGCGCGTGCCTGAATCACTCCGCCCAAAGCGACGTACCACCCCGCCGGGGAAGACCTCCACAGCAGCCGTAAGTCCTGTCTCCTCAGCAGCGATCATACACCCATCCGCCGAAGAGCACGTCGATGGCAGTTCGCTGCCCATGGTTGTCGGCGTCGGCGCCTCCGCCGGCGGACTGGAAGCATTCACGGAGTTGCTCAGCCATCTGCCGGGCGATACCGGCATGGCCTTCGTGCTGATTCAGCACCTCGATCCGAGCCACGAGAGCCATCTGGCTGAGTTGCTTTCCAAAGCCAGCAAGATGCCTGTCTCCGAGGCGAAGGGCGAAACCCGCGCCGAGGCCAATCATGTTTACGTGATTCCGCCGCGATGCAATTTGGGTTTTTCCCGGGGAGTCCTTCGTACCTCGCCCCGGCCGGACAGCGGCCGCAACATGCCGATCGACTCTTTTCTCCGCGCTCTGGCGGCAGACCAGGGCAGTAAAGCGCTCGGCGTTGTTCTGTCGGGAACGGCATCAGACGGGACCCTCGGCCTCCAGGCGATCAAGGCCGCGGGCGGTATTACCTTCGCCCAGGAAGTGCGAACCGCAAAGTACGAGGGCATGCCGAGAAGCGCCATCGCCGCCGCTGTGGTGGATTATGTCCTGCCGCCGGCCGGAATCGCCCGCCAATTGGCTGCTATCGCGCGGGCTTCTCAGGTTCTTGTCCAGCCGCCGGAGCCGGACGAGGCAGGGGATGCGGAGTTGGCCAAAATACTCCGGCTGGTGCGGAGCGCCACGGGAGTGGACTTCACCCACTACAAGCACAGCACTCTGGCGCGGCGCATCAAGCGGCGCATGGCCCTCCGCGGATTCGAAAGGCTGGAGGACTACGGCCGGGATCTCGAGCAGAATCGCGAGGAAGCAAACGCGTTGTGCGAGAACTTTTTTGTCACGGTCACTGCATTCTTTCGAGAACCCGCGGTCTTCGAGGAGCTGAAGACGAGAGTGTTCCCGGCTCTGCTCGAGAAGAGAGCGCCCGGGGATCCGATCCGGATCTGGGTGCCTGGGTGCGCCACGGGCGAGGAAGCTTATTCGATCGCTATCTGCCTGATGGAATTCCTGGAAGACAAGAAGGCAAGCGTTCCGTTCGAGATCTTCGCCACCGATATCAGCGAAACGGCCATTGAAGAAGCCCGCGCAGGCACTTACAAGGACTCCGCGTTGGCCCATGTCTCTCCGCAGCGGTTGGCCCGGTTCTTCACCAGAACGGAACGCGGGCACCGGATCGCGAAGATCATCCGTGACGTTTGCGTTTTTGCCAGGCACAACGCGGCGCAGGATCCGCCTTTCTCCAGGCTGGACCTCATCAGTTGCTGTAACGTGCTGATCTACCTTGGAGCCCTGTTACAGCGCAAAGTGTTGTCGATCTTGCATTACGCCCTCAAGCCAACGGGCTTCCTGGTGCTCGGTCCATCGGAAAGCATCGGCACTCTTTCCGAGTCGTTTCATCAAGTGGAGAAGACCCACAAGATCTATTGCCTGCGCCCGGCTGCGGACAAGCCGGCGGCAAGCCTGAGTGAAGGTCGCCGCGCCGAAGGCCGGGTGGATGTCCGGCAGAGAATTGCCGAGGGCCGGGCGGGGCCCGATGTGCTACGGGAAGCCGACCGGTTGGTGCTGGCCGAGCATGCGCCCGCCGGCGCCATCATTGACGATGACATGAACATCGTTCAGGTCCGGGGCCGCACAGCGCCGTACCTCGAGCTTTCGCCGGGTGAGCCGACCCAGAATCTCCTGAAACTGGCGCGCGAAGGCTTGATTGCGGGTCTGGGTAAGGCGATCCGGAGTGCCAGGCACAGGAACGCCGTGGCCGTAGAAGACGGCTTTCGGATTGAAGACGGTGGGCAGTTGAAGGAAATCACCATCAAGGTAACCCCGTTCAGGGGCTCGTCCGCGTCCAAAGAACGCTATTTCCTGGTCCTGTTCCAGGATGCCGAGCCGAATGGCGACCTGAGGGCGATCCACAAGCCCGTGATACAGGACAACGAGGGAAGCGCCCGGCTGCGGCGCGAACTTGTGGCAACCAAGGAGTATCTGCAATCCATCGTCGAGGATAATGCAACCACCCTGGAAGAACTCAGGGCAGCGAACGAAGAGGCGCAGGCGGGCAACGAGGAGCTGGAAACCGCGCAGGAAGAGCTGGAATCAGCCAACGAAGAATTGAACACGCTTAACGAAGAGCTGAAGATCAGCAACGTGGAGTTCAGCAAAGTCAACCGCGATCTGGCCAATCTGCTCGAAAGCATCAGCATACCCCTCGTGATGGTGGGGCGAGACCTGCGCATCCGCCGCTTTACCCGCGCCATTGAACCGATGTTGAATCTGATTGCCTCCGATGTCGGGCGGTCGATAACCGATCTTCAGCCTCAGATGGAACTACCCGACCTGCGGCGGTTGCTTTTGGATGCAATGGAGGGCGGCGATCGGAAACCGCGCGACATCCGCGACGCGCACGGCCATTGGTATTCCCTACGCATCCTGCCGTCCGTGGGACCGGATGGCAAGACCGACGGCGCCGTGTTGATGTTGATCGATATCGATGCCGCCAAGCGCGGTCTCGACTTCGCCGAAGCTATTGTCGAAACGGTGCGGGAGCCATTGGTGATCCTGAACCAGAACCTGCAGGTCGTGAAGGCCAACAAGGCGTTCTACGAGACGTTCCATGCCGTGCGGGAGGAGACCGAGGAGCATCTTATCTACGACCTTGGGAACGGACAGTGGAACATCCCGAAACTGCGCGATCTGCTGGAGAATATTCTGCCCGCGCACGCGACGTTCCGGGACTTCGAGGTGACACACGAATTTGAACATGTCGGACACAAAGTGATGCTGCTCAATGCGAGCGAGATTTTCAATCCGAATGCGCAAGCGCGGGCGATCCTCCTCGCGATTGAAGACGTGACCGACCGCAAGCAGGCTGAAGAAAAGCTCAAAACGACCAATGCCGAACTGCAGCATTTTGCCTATGCGCTCACGCACGACTTGCAGGAACCCATTCGGATGGTAGTGAACTTCAGTCAACTCCTGGCGCTGGAATGCCAAGGGAAGCTGGGCGAAGACGCGGACAAATTCATCTCCTATTCGGTGGAGGGGGCCCTGAGAATCGAGGCCTTGCTGAAGGCCCTGCTTGCCTATTGGGAGGTTACCGAGCGGGGACGCGACGGCTTCGCCTCGACGGATTGTGGCGCTGTTCTCGCCAATGCGCTGATGAACCTCCAGGCGGCAATTGCGGAGAGTGGCGCCATCGTAACCTCCGATCCTCTTCCAACTGTGGTAGCCGAGGAAGTGATGCTGACTCAGCTTTTCCAGAACCTCATTTCCAATTCGATCAAGTTCAGAGGCACGGAAACGCCGAGAATCCACGTCTCAGTGGAGAGAATTGCGGAAGGATGGTTATTTTCAGTGCGGGACAACGGAATCGGTATCGATCCGCATGACGCCGACCGGGTGTTCGGCATGTTCAAACGCCTGCATGGAAGAGAAATTCCCGGGACCGGCATCGGTCTTGCGCTTTGTAAGAAGGTTGTTGAACGCAAGGGCGGGCGGATCTGGGTGGAATCGGAAGCCGGGCGGGGCGCTACGTTCAAGTTCACCATTCCCAATGGCCGCCCGGAGTCCGAGCCGCGACGCACGGACTGAAAATGGGCAACTCCGGCCAAGCCCGCACGGAAGACGAAATCGAGCGCTTACGCAAGGCGCTCGACGCGGAAATGCAGCACCGCCTCGAGCTCCAGGAACAGTTGGACCGGGCGGGCGCAGAATTTGAAGAGTTTGTATCGACGGCGGCGCACAACCTGCGCGAGTCTCTCCGAGACGTGGCTTCCTTCAGTCAACTGATGGCCGAGAACCATGCCGGCCGCCTCGATTCCGATGCCGGCCTGTGCCTGGAACGGATCCGGGAAGGGGCGGCAAGAATGCAGTCTCTGCTCGCCGACATGGTGGACTACTCGGCCGCGGGTACTGGCGGACGGCAGTCGTCGCGGACGGACATGGAGGCGGTCCTTTGCCAGGCGCTCCTTTCGACCGACAAGCAGATTGCAGGGCCGGGCGCAACGGTCACCCATGACCCTTTGCCCGCTGTGATGGGCGATTTCGAAATACTGACCAAGGTTTTGCGGCACCTGATTCGAAACGCCGTCGAATATGGCGGCGCGCCCGGTCCGCGCGTTCACTTGTCATCCAAACGGGTGGACGGGGACTGGGTATTCTCCGTCGCAGACAACGGCCCCGGCATAGACCTGGCGTTCCAGGATCGCATATTCGGGGTGTTCAAGCGCCTGCACGGGAACGAACACCCAGGGAGCGGGCTTGGACTCGCATTCTGCAAGAAAGCCATTGAGTGGCAGGGCGGTCGAATGTGGATGGAGTCGACGCCAGGGGCGGGTTCGACATTCTATTTCACTCTGCCTCCGGCCGATTAACCGGGCGATATCGGCCGGCGGCTGAATTCCACCCGAAATCAGACCGTCCCTTACGCCCTGTGCGGATCCACCAAGGCAGCTCCCTATCCGCTTTCATCCTGCGGGATCCGACAGGCAATGGAGCGCACT
>DASQZT010000203.1:0-11733 GCA_035638575.1 Bryobacteraceae bacterium | reverse complement strand
GCCGCCCCAGTTCCCGATGAGTGCCGCGCGCCCGGTATAGCGGATATTCAGCCGGTTCGCTCGAGGGGGCTGGGGCGGCGCCAAGCACTGCCGCGGTTCCGGCCAAGCCAAGCACTTGCCGGCGAGAAAGGTCTCGACGTTCCAAGGT
Organism: Bryobacteraceae bacterium; assembly: GCA_035638575.1. GTDB lineage: Bacteria > Acidobacteriota > Terriglobia > Bryobacterales > Bryobacteraceae > DASQZT01. The sequence goes on along the minus strand of DASQZT010000203.1, from coordinate 11,585 downwards.
CACCTCCCTGTCAACCTATTCTCTCAATTTCGCCACTACGACACCAGCCGGAAGGCCAGGATTGCGTGCCAGCGGCGGGGCCCGATGCCGGAAAAGGATCCGGGGGTATGGTTGAAGGCGCCGAACGCGGTAAGTAGTCGGAGACGATCTCCCAGGATGTCTTTACAACTCGCGGGACGAAGAAACTGGCGCTCCTTCGTTTCCGCCCGAGCCGCCCGTCGCGCCCGTCGCGACCGCCAAGCCGTCGTCTGAGTAAGCGACGGCGAGGTGGCCGTTTGCGCCGGCTGCGGCGGTGCGGGACGGGGCGTCCCGGGACTTGCGCCGGGCCACCGTTGGCGCCGAAGAAGCTCGGGCGCCACGGCCCGCTCCGGCGATCGTGGCGGTGGTTCCGGCATCCAGAAGCCGATCTCGAAGCCGCCATCGGAGGTTTCGTCGGCGCCGAATCCGCCGAAGGAGAGCCCGCCGATGGTGTTTTCCTGGCATCGTGAGAGAGTCTCCGTTGCGAACAGAGGGGCGAAAAACGGCGCCGGGAGATTAATCGATTTCGCAATTGGGAAAAAGCCACCAAAGCTCTTGCTACGGCACCGAGACCGTTCCCACTGCCTGCCAGCGCGAGTTCCGTATAAAAGCCCGCCGACACCTGGACCTGGATGGTCTTCGGCGCCTGGGTGGGATTTGCCGCGTTCCAAGCGCTCACGCTGGAGAAGGCGTCGTCCATATAGCTCCAATCGTAAGGCTGGGCGCTGGATTGGGAACTCGGATTGAGTGTGCTCCAGCCCATTCCGAACGCCAGCCCCGAGACCGCCGGGTTGGACAGTTGGCTGCTGTAAAGGCTGATGAAGTAAGCGTGCAGCTCCGTCCAGCTCGAGAGGTTGTGTCACACCCGGCGAGATGCCGTTGCCTCGCACACCGCTGGTGGCACGCAGGCCATCCATGCGGCTCTCGGAAGAATGAGGAGCGAATAGCGGATACTCAATGCCACCCTTCGCATGCAGCTTGCCGATTCCCCGCCAGGTCAGCAGCGGTGTGGAGCGCCCATCGATATGGAAGGCCCGCGGAATCGTCACGAGCACGCCCAACCAAATGACGATCCCGAGAAGTATCGCGAGAAGGGTGCCGCTTCCGCATCCGCACTGGTTGAGTATATCGCACGCCGGCATTCCGTTCCTGAAGCGGCGTTTGGGAAGCGTGCACGGCACTTCGGCGGGGCCGCCGGCCACTCGGACAAAACCCGGATGCCGCTCCCCTGGAGGGCCGTTCCGGGCCGCTCTCTCCGAGACCCGTAGCTTGCCTCGAATTGTAGCCGCGATGCGGTACATCGGGTCGTGGTAGACTCTTCAGGATGAAAATGACCAGCCTGTCCGCTTTTGCGGCGCACCGCCGGTGCGCCTGTCTGGCGCCGGTTGTGTACAGCCTGCTCCTGCTTTTGGGCCCGCCGGCGATTGCCCAGGAAGCCGTCCACAAAGACGTCCCCTACGTTCCCACGCCCCCCGAGGTGGTGGAGACCATGCTCAAGCTCGGCGGAGTCACGAAAGGCGACATCCTGTACGACCTCGGCTGCGGTGACGGCCGCATCGTGGTCATGGCCGCCCAGAGGTTCGGCATCGCCCGCGGCACCGGCATCGACATCGACCCCGACCGAATCAAAGAAGCCCAGGAGAATGCACGGCAGGCCGGCGTCACCGACCGCGTGCGGTTCCTGGAGAAGAACCTGTTCGATGCCGACGTTCACGATGCCACCGTCGTGACGCTCTACCTTCTGCCGGAAGTCAACCTCAAGCTGCGCCCCAAGCTACTCAAGGACCTGAAAGTGGGTTCCCGCATAGTCTCCCACCAGTTTGACATGGGGGAGTGGCAGCCCGACAAGAAGGTGAATATAGACTGGCGCGTCGTATACCTCTGGACCATCACCGAGAAAGCCAAGAAGGAATTCGGCGAAAAGTAGAGCCCGGGGCATCGTGCCACACCGGTGCGGGCCCGCCCGCTTGCCGGTGCGAACCGGACTCAGGACGGGAACGGTCTTGTTCGGGTCGAGCCGGAAGGGTCTACTCCGAGGTGTGGCGGCTCCGGGGCGGAGCGCACGAGCGCTGTAAGGCCGCTTCTCGCCCTCGAATCAGACTTCACCGCCGATTGCCAGGCAACGGGAACTCGATTCGGCCCAGGGTGGCCGGATTTGATGGCGTGCGTTTGCGGGCGACATGACCGTTACCACGAACCGAGGCTACTGCCCGGTTAGCTGGTACGCTTCAGAGGTTGCACGCGCTGCCGCCCTTTCGGAATGACGCGGAGGCAGAGGCTTATCTTCGGACGTATTTCGGAGAAGCGGGGTGAATACTGGCTCGCGCGGTTTTATCTCATGCGTCAAATCGCTCCCATGGCCTACGCTATAGTCTTCATGCGGTTGGGCTCTGGAGGCAATGCGATTGAACCAAATACGAAGGCGCCGGGTTTCCGAGACTTCCATAACCGCATCTGGGCGGGCGGAGTCAATCTGGCCAACGACGAAAGGAAGCTGGAGTACGGGAAGGTTCATATGAACCGGCTCTTGCAGAACCTGCGCACGGCGCGATTTCGGGAGGCATTGTGAATCGTCTCCATGGGCATGTAAGTCAGAACTCAGAGTTCTGACGTCTTACCATGCATCTTATGCGCCCCCAAATTCCATGCGCGGACTGACCAGGAGATTGCATCTCGAACTTTGACCTGCATTCTTGAAGCCGTGTCCCGGGCAATTTTGGGGTCCGGCCCGGGTAGGGGCGCGGTAAGGCGCTACGGCTTGCGCAACTCTGTTTCGCGCTGCCTGTCGGCGGCGGCGCCGCGGAAATCGCCTACGGCTTCTCTGGCGCGGGCGCGATTCAGGTATGCCTGGGCGAAACGAGGATTGTTTTTGATGGCCGCGTCGTAGTCGGCCAGGGCCATACGATATTGCTTGCGGCGGAAATAGACGCCACCGCGCCCGTTCAAGGCAAACGCCAGGTTTGGCTGCAATTCCAACGCCCGCTGGAAATCCATCAATGCCTCCCGGTCCCCGTGAAGACGAACCCGGCAGACGCCGCGTGCAGCATAGGCGAGGGCCATATCCGGGGCGAGACGAAGGGCCTCCGAATAATTCCGGATGGCTACCTCATTGTCCTCCAGGTTTTGGTGGGCCACCCCGAGGTTGTAGTAGGCCGGGGCGAAATTGGGACGGAGTGCGACGGCTTTCGTAAAGGATTGGATGGCGCCGGGATAGTCCCTGTCCTTCAATTGCTGATGGCCGCGCTGCATGGCCGTTTCAAACGGCGTTGGATTAGTGCCGGTCTTGCTCACCGGCGGCGGGGGTGGTAGTTCCACTTCTTCCATTGGTTGGGGTCGCTCGACAGGCTTCGCAGCTATGGGCGGGGGAGTCACTTTCGGCGGAACTCCCGCGGTCTTGACTGGATTGGCATGGTTAGGACCCGGCTTTGGCGGGGCATGCGAGGGCGGGGCAACCGGGCGTGGGGCCACTGGTTCGCGATTGGGGGCCGGAGTTGCGGGTGCGGGCCTGACGGCGGCCACCGGGTTGGGCGGCGGCGCAGTGCGACTCCACGGCTTCCAGACGGCCAGAGCAACGCCCAAACCCAGCACCGTGACCCCGGCAGCCAGCACAGCCGACCGGGAACGCCTGGCGAGCCTGGCAGGTTCGGGAACGGGTATCAAGGGCTGGGTGGGCCGAGCCACGATCACGGGCGCCGGGGCAAGCGTGGCTGTGGGCGCGCCGGAGAAGGCCTGTGCGAGCGCACCCACGAACTCGCAACAATTGGTGAAACGTTCGGAAGGTCTCTTGGCAAGGGCCTTCGCCAGAACGGCGTCCACCCCTCGGGGAAGGGCGGCATTTCTCGTGCATGGCGGCGGCGGCATCTCGTTGACGATCTTGTAGGCCAGGGTGGCTATGGCATGAGGACCGAAAAGCGTACTGCCGGTCATCATCTGGTACGCCACCACGGCGAGGGCGAATTGATCCGCCCGCCCGTCCACCGTCTCGCCGCGGATTTGTTCAGGCGCCATGTACTCGACGGTTCCCATGACCATGCCGGTGGGCGTAGAGGTACGTGTATCTGTGATCCGCGCGATGCCGAAATCCATGATCTTGGCAGTTCCGGCGGCGTCGATCATGACGTTGGCGGGTTTGATGTCGCGATGGATCACGCCGCGGGCGTGAGTATAGTCGAGCGCATCCGCCATCTGGCGCAGCACCTCGAGGATGATTGCCGCCTCGGGCAGCGGATTGGCCTTGAGCCGCGCCGACAGGCTGTCGCCTTCGACGTACTCCATCACCACATAGGCCCGTCCGCCTTCTTCGAAAACGTCATAGACGGCGACAATGTTGGGATGTTTGAGCACGGCAGCGGCGCGGGCATCGCGCAGCAAACGGCTGCGCAAAAACTCGCGTTCTTGGGGATCGTCCACGCCGAGGTCTACGGTCTTGACGGCTACCTGGCGGTTCAGCACCGGGTCGGAGGCGAGGTAAACCACACCCATGGCGCCTCGTCCCAGTTGGCCCACCACCGTGTATCTGCCAAACGTCTGGCTCATGGTCTTTCCGATTCGATTATGCCTGTCGGCCTCAGCAGGAGTTCCCGTATGATACCGCACCCGGGACCTAAGGATACTCCGGGTGGAAAAAAGTTCGACCCGAGGCAAATGGCTGTATACTCGTTTGGGGAATCGGGATCTTTCAAGAGGGGCCAGGGGTTCAGCGTCAAGTTGGCCGAACGCCCAAATTGACGCCTCCTGGACGGCCAGGAGTTCACAAATGAGACCTGCGAGCACTTGCGCTTTACTATTCGTGCTTTCCGTTTTCTGTTCAGTCCCTGTGAAGGCACAAGTGGCCACCGGCACGATCGATATCACGGTGGCTGACAACACCGGGGCCATGGTGCCCCGAGCTGCCATCAAGGTTACCAATAACGGCACCGGCCTGGCACGGGCGGGAACCGCGAATGAGCGCGGTGAATTGAGCATTGCATACCTTTCCGTCGGCCAGTACTCGATCAGCGTGGAAGCCGCCGGATTCAAGACAACCACCATCGACCAGGTGGTGCTTCAGGTCGACCAGACTGCGGCAATCCATGTGACGTTGCAGCTAGGGGAGGTCCGCGAGACGATCGAAGTCAAAGAAGTGGCTGCGTCGCTGGAGGCCGAAACATCGTCGCTGGGCCAGGTGATCGAGAACAGGAAGATCCTGGAAATGCCACTGAACGGCCGGGAGCCCTTCGCACTAGGTCTCCTCGCCGGCAACACGACACCCATGTTCGGCATGGCATCGAATCTCCCCTTCATCGCGGGTGGGGGCCGCTTCTCCGCGAACGAGGTCACGCTGGACGGAGTCGATGACAATACAGTGTCCAACGCAGGCAATATCGGACGGAACGGCATCGCGGTTATGCCCTCGGTGGACGCGGTGCAGGAATTCAAAGTCAAGACCAGCACCTTTTCGGCGGAATTCGGCCACGCGGCGGGCGCGGTGGTCAATGCCACGATCAAGAGCGGAACCAACCAACTCCACGGCACGGCATTCGAGTTCCTGCGCAATGACAACCTGGATGCAAACAATTTCTTCACCAATGCGGCGGGGTCGCCAAAACCGCCTTTTCATCAGAACCAGTTCGGCGGCGTCCTGGGCGGACCGATCGTTCACAACCGGACTTTCTACTTCGCGGATTACCAGGGTACCCGGCAGGCCTACGCGGGAGGCAGTTCGATCGCCAACATACCTCCGGCCGCTTTCCGCACGGGCGACTTTTCCAAAGCGGGTGTGGTCATTTACGACCCCGCCTCGCGCCGGATCGGTTCAACCGGGCTGGTCATCGCAAATCCCCTACCCGGCAACATCATTCCGTCGAGTGAAATGAATCCCAGTTCGGTAGCCGTCGAAGGACTTATTCCGCTGCCTGATTTTGGAGCGCCCGGCGCGCTCTCGCGGAACTACTTCTATGCGCCCGCGCATTCCGTAAACACCGACCAGGGCGATATCCGCGTAGACCAAGTCGTCTCGGCCAAGGACAATGTGTACGCCCGATTCTCCATCTCCGACACTTTCACCCCGGGGGTGGGCAGCTTCCCGGGGTTCGTCGGAGGCGGTTCAGATTCCATCAACAACAGTGAACAGGCGGTCATATCCTATATCCACATCTTTACTCCGACGCTGGTCAACGAAGCCCGGTTCGGCTTTATCCGCCACAACGGCAGTTCTTTCGGAAACACGGGAGCGGGGCGCGCCTTTGCCGCACAGCACAATCTGGCGGAACTGCCGTCGCCGGAGCCTGGCTTCCCGGGCCTATCCTTCATTTATGCCGGAACCGTGTCGGGCTCGGCGGAATTCAGCGGATGGGGAGGCGGCGATCCCAATCTGAACGTCGAAAACCGGTTTCAGTGGGCCGAGAATCTGAGCTGGACCCACGGCCGGCACACGGTGAAGACGGGCGCCGACCTTCGCCGCGATCGTTTCGACACCTTGAGAGGCAGTGTTGGAAGTTATGTTTTCGCTTCAACCTTCACTTCGAGCTCGGATGCGCCCGGGTCGGGATTGCCTTACGCCGATTTCCTGTACGGATACCCTACCAGCGAGGCATCGAACGTGACCGCCATGCTGGATTGGGGCCGCCAGCGCTCGATTTACGCTGGCGGCTTCGTCCAGGACGACTGGAAAGTCACCAGCAGACTCACCTTGAATCTCGGCCTCCGCTACGAGTTGTTCACGCAGCCAGTCGACGCCCGCAATCTAGGCAGCCTCTTCAACATCCAGACCGGACAATTCGCGCTGCCGGGCAAAGACGGTTACAGCCGCGCGATTGTGAACGGCGACCACAATAACTTCGGCCCGCGCGCGGGCTTTGCGTGGCAGGTTGCGAAGAAGTTGGTGCTGCGCGGCGGATATGGACTGTTCTACGGGGAGCGCGACCAGAATCAGCAGGTCACGCAATTTTCCGGGAACTATCCGAATGTGTACGCGGTTGCGTACCCGACGATCACGGCGACGAACACCGTGAACCCACCATATACGATCAACACGCCTGTTCCGATCGTGGCCACCAGTGCATCGCTGGCGGGGTTCTCGCCCAGCTTACCCTTTGTCGGGACCCTCCGTTCGCAGGGGTTTGACCAGGCCGCCGATCCTATGGTGCACCAGTTTAACTTCAATATCGAATATCAGCTCACCGACTCGTGGTTGCTGGCGACGTCCTACAGCGGATTGCTCGGCCGCGACCTCTCGAGCATGTTCATCAACGAAAATCAGCTTCCGTTCTCGGCGGCGCTGTCGGGAAAAAACACGCAGGCCAACCGGCCGTTTGCGAACATCAACGGGACGGTGATCCCGACTTTTTCGACCGGGCGCAACAACTACAATTCATTCAATGTCCGCATCGACAAGCGCTTTTCGAAGGGCCTGACGCTGCTGGCGAACTATACGATTCAGAAGAACATGGAAGCCGAAGGCTCGGGACCGGATTCTTACACGCAAAACGGGACCAGCATCGCCATGGACACGTATAACCTCTCGCGGGAAAAAAGCGTAGCGCCGATCGACGTACCGCAGATCTTCTCCACGAGCGCCGGTTACGCGCTGCCATTCGGACTGGGACGGGCCTGGCTTTCCCATGGTCTCGCCGGAAAACTGATCGGCGGCTGGGACTTGAACGGCATTATGACAATGCGGGGAGGCTTTCCCACGAACATTCGTACGAACGTGATTCCTCCCATTTTCAATACCTTCAACGTACCGGACGCGGTGGCGGGCCAGCCCCTGGTGTTGAGCAATCACAGCGTCGACGGCTATTTCAATCCCGCCGCCTGGACCGTGCCGGGCACGACCCCGAGCGTGACCGGCGCTCCCATTCAACTATTCGGAACGGCCGCGCAGCGGGCGGCGCGCGGGCCCGGCTCGGTGAATCTGGACGCGTCCCTCTTCAAGAACTTCCGCTTCACCGAACGGCATTATCTGCAATTTCGAGCAGAGTTCTTCAACGCCACCAACACACCGACATTCTTCCTGCCGGCCGCCAGCGACCCCGAGCTCACCTGCGAAGGGCCGGCGGGACGTCCGTGTAACGCCGGGAATCCAAGTTTTGGAAAACTATCGGACGGAACCGCTACCGGGCGGCAGATTCAGTTCGGCTTGAAGTACTATTTTTAGCGAAAGGCATCGGCTGCCATGACAAGAATCAAACTGGCCTGCGCGGGCATGGTGTCCGCCGCATTTGTATTGACGCTATGTGTGGAGGCCCAAGAGAAGCCTTTACCGGATCCCGTGTACCCTTTTGGTGCGGTGTATTTCCGCAAATCGAACCCGCCGGAACAGGATTGGGAACGCGACCACAAGACCGCCGCTCAAATGGGCGTCAACATCTTCCGTCACTGGTTCATGTGGGCCTCCATCGAGAACTCGCCGGGCAGGTATGACTGGCGCGACTATGACCGCATGGTGGAGCTCGAAGGTCAAAACCACATCAAGGTGGTCATTGCCGAAATCATCAACGGCGCGCCCGAGTGGATGTGGGACCGATGCCCCCAGGCACGTCACATTGCGAGCGACGGTTCCGAGAGCTATCCCGCCGTTGGTGGGAGCAGCGCCACCAGCAGTGCGCCTCTTTGTCTGGATAATGAAGATGTCCGCGGCCAGGCCGAAAAGTTCCTGACCGCGCTGGTCGAGCGCTATCGCGACAGTCCCGCCACGTTGGGCTACGATGTGTGGAACGAGGGGGGAGTGCAAGAATGCTATTGCCCAGCCACCCAAGCCAAGTTCCGCGAGTGGCTGAAAGCAAAATACGGCACGATCGAGGCGCTCGGCCGCGCCTGGCACCGTTACAGCTTCGGCGACTGGGAATCGGTACACCCGCCACGCGGCACGGGCGGCTACCCCGATTCGCTCGACTGGCTGGCGTTCCGCCGGGACGACGCCATTCGTCTCCTGCGCTGGCGCACGGAGCTGATTCGCCGGCTCGACAAGCGAAACAAGATCACCGCGCACGGCACGGGCCTCCTCACCGAGATTGAGTGGCGGACGGTAGCCGACGTGGATTCGTATGGCTACACGTGGGTGGCCTCGCGCCATGGCAACGATCCCTGGATGCAGTTTCAGGCAGTGGACCTGGTGCGCGGCGCCTCGCGCGGCAAGCCCTTCTGGCACGCGGAAGCGACGGGTGGACCCCTGTGGATGCAGCCGCAGGTCATGAACCGGCCCCTCGAAGATGGCCGCAGCTCGGACGACAAGGATGTCCGGGTGTGGAGCCTGATCGACATGGCGGCCGGCGCCACCGGCATCCTCTTCACGCGCTGGCGCCCGCTGCTCGACGGTCCGTTGTTCGGAGCGTTCGGTCCCATGGGGATGGACGGGTCGGTCACGCCGCGAGCGGAGATGGCCAGCCAGTTGGCACGCTGGACCAACTCGCACGCGGACATTTGGAAGTCACGGCCGGTCAAGGGCGACGTGGGTATCGTGTTCGTGCAGGAGTCCGACGATTTCAACTCCATCCAGAGCAGCAGTTCGGCTGGCGGCGGAGCCGGCGCCGGCCGTGGCGGCCGCGGAGGAACGGCGGCTGGCGGAGGAACGGCGGCTGGCGCCTACTCCCAATCCGTACAGGGGGCCTACCAGGCTTTCTTCGACTCGAATATCCAGGCCGATTTCGTGAGTATCGACGACATTGGGGAATACCCGATGATCTATCTCGCGTACCCAGAGATGCTCAAGAAATCTACTGCCGACAAGCTCCGCGACTATGTCGCGAAGGGCGGCAAGTTAGTCAGTGAAGGCTGCCCCGGGTATTTCGGCGACGGTGGCACGGCCGGCACCGTCCAGCCGAATCTCGGTCTGGACCAGTTATTCGGAGCCCGCGAGACTTATGTCCAGTTCACTCCGGACCTGCTGGGCAAGCTCACACTGACTGTGAAGGGTAAGGAGATCGGCGGCCAGTACTTTTTGCAGGAGTATAAGCCGGCGGGGGGCCAGGCCGCGGGCCAGTACGCCAATGGCCACATCGCCGCTATCGAAAACACCTCCGGCGCCGGAAAGACGCTGCTGATCGGCACATTCCCCGGCGGGGCCTACTTCCGGAGTCACACGCCTGCAGCGCGCGAGTTCTTCGCCGGTCTTCTCGCCTGGGCGGGCGTCCACCAGCAGGTACAGTCCAGCGACCCGGAAGTGAAAGCCCGGCTTCATAAGGGAGCGGGCGGCACCTACCTCTGGGTTGTCAATCCCACGCGCACCTCACGGACCGTAAGGATCTCACTGCCTTCCACGTTTCAACGGGCAGCAGAACTCTGGCAGGAATCCGGCCGCCCGACGGTTAGCGGGAACACGCTAACCACTACCGTTGGGGACCGAAACGCTGCGGTGATTCGGCTGGAATAGCCGGGGCGCCGGCCATTTCTGGAAGCATGTTCTGGCGGCACGGTGGATTGCTGGGTGGCCGCGGTCAGCCGGCGGAAGGCAGTTTGAAATACTTCTCGTACCACCGAATGGAGCGGTCGATCCAGTCCACCACGTGCTTGGGCTCGCTGACGCCATGGCCTTCGCGCGGATAACGCACCATCACGGCATCCACACCTACATCCCGCAGAGCGATGTAGTATTGCTCGTCTTCGGCAATGGGGACGTCGTTGTCGTTTTCTCCGTGCACCAGCATGGTGGGAGTCCTGGCGTTTGCCACGTGCTTCAGCGCGGAGCGCTCCCACAACACATCCATCAGGTTGCCCTGGTGGGGGAAGGCGCCCCATTCCATCTGCTCGTATTGGTTGTAATAGGTCATGTAGTTGTAGCTGATCAGGTTGCTGATACCGGCCGTGGGGATAGCCGCCTTGAAGATGTTCGTCTGGGTGATCAGCCAGTCGCTCAATTGGCCGCCGTAGCTGGTACCTTCCAGGCCCAGGCGGTCGCGGTCGATCCATAGATTGCGCCTCAAGGCCGCGCTCACGCCGTAGAGCACGTCCTGCGCCTCGTTGCCGTTCTGGTCGGCGAAGATGGCATCGGTGAAGGCCTGCCCGTAGCCAGTGGAGCCACGGTAGTTCACCATCAGACTTGCCCAACCGCGCGACGCGTAGACCTGCGCCTTGAAATTGAACTGCGGCCCCTGCTGTCCGTGCGGCCCGCCGTGAATCTGGACGACGAGGGGATACTTGCGGTCTGCTTGAAAATCAGCCGGATAAGTCAGGAAGGCTTCGATGGTCCACTTGTTGTCGTTGCTGATGAAGGTGAACGATTCCACTGGTTCGGCGCGTTTGCCGGCCAGGGCCTCGCGGTTCAGGTCGGTGAGCTTCCGCGGCGGCGCGTCTCCGGTTTTCAGATAGAGCTGCGGAAGATCGCCCACGGTCGAGAAGGCATACGCGATCTGATTGCCGCGCTCGGACCACGCTCCCACGCTGCCGGCTTCTGCCACCACCAGCGATGGCTTACCTCCATCCGGAGAGACGCGATAGAGCCGGACGCTGCCGCGCTCGAGCACGGTGAAGAGCAGCGAGCCCCCGTCGCTCGACCAGCCCGGCTCGCCTTGGCGATTGTCAATGGCCGCGCCGAGTTCACGGCGATTTTTTCCATCGGCGCCGATCAGCCAGACGTGGGTATCCTCCAT
>DASQZT010000202.1:0-2316 GCA_035638575.1 Bryobacteraceae bacterium | reverse complement strand
GCGAAGCCGAGTACCGCCGGCTCTTCGCTGAAGCCGGGCGCGCCGTCCTGGTGATCGAGGAAACCTCGGTGCAAGGCTTCATCGTTGGCCGAGACCTGGGACCGGAATGGGAGATTGAGAACATCGTGGTTGCCAGCTCGGTGCAGCGCCGCGGCTTGGGCACGCGACTGGTACAGAAATTGCTCGACCTCGCCCGCAGCCGCGGCGCGCAGGCGGTCTTTCTGGAAGTGCGTGAATCGAATAGGGCGGCTCGCGCCCTCTATTCCAAATCGGGATTCGTCCAGACCGGCCGCCGCAAGTCCTATTACCGGAATCCCGAAGAGGATGCCCTGGTCTGCAAAAAATTGTTTCCCCAGGTAACCGGGAAAGCTGTTGAAGGCGGAAAAAGGGTGTGATAGCGTGGGCTTGTCGAGACCGGGCAGGAGGTCCATTGAATGTCCACTCAGGTCCGTGACCACCTCATGGCCAATCATGAGGAGTTTCGCCAGTTAGTTGTAGAACACACCCAATACTCACAAAGACTTGAATCTCTGACCCAGAAGCGCTTCCTTTCGGAAGACGAGAAGCTGGAAGAAGTCCGTCTGAAGAAGCTGAAGCTGCGGCTCAAGGATCAGATGGAGTCGATCGAGCGGCAGTTCCGGCAGACCCACCAGGTCGCCTAATTTTCACGAAATTGTAACGGCAACCGCCGTCACAGGGAATCCCTGTACCTCGAATCTCTTGCATTCCTGCCGTTTTTTGCGAACCTCGATATAATCAAGCTACCTCCCCATGGTTCGTGATGGCTTCTATTACGCGCTGGGACTGGCCGTGGTGGCCGCGGTGGTGGGATGGCTGGCCGGCCCGCCCTACATCGTCGTGCCGTTGGTTCTGGCGGCGTTCTTTCTTTGGTTCTTCCGCGATCCTGAGCGGGTGATCCCGACCGAGGCCGGCGCGGTGGTCTCCCCGGCGGACGGCAAGGTAACCGATGTTTCGAGCATCGAAGTGAATGGCCGGCCGCGCACGCGCATCAGCATCTTCCTCAGCGTCTTCGACGTGCACGTGAACCGCTCGCCGGTTGCCGGGGTGATCACCAAGGTCGAGTACCGGCAGGGGCGATTCCGCAACGCCATGAGCGCGGCTTCCGCGGCGGAGAACGAGCAGAACATCGTGACCGTCGAGGGCGACGGCCACAGCGTGATCTTCAAGCAGATCGCCGGAGTGCTGGCTCGCCGCATCGTGTTCGCCAAGAAGCTGGGAGATCGCGTCGCGCGCGGCGAGCGCGTGGGGCTGATCAAGTTCGGCTCGCGGACGGATGTGCTGCTCGATCCCGCGGCCGATGTTCGTATCGCCGTCGGCGACCGCGTCCGCGGTGGCGCCACCGTGCTGGCGTATCTGCCGCCCGCGGAGCCCGCCGGTCTGGCCGCCGCCGGCGCGCGGCGCGGAGAGGGAGCACGATGAGCGACGAGCAACTCCAGCTTCCGGTGGAACCGCTGCTCCGGCGCCGCCGCCTGCGCAAACGCATTTACCTGCTGCCCTCGATGTTCACCATGGGCAGCATCCTGCTGGGATACATTGCCATCGCGCAGACCCTGCAGGGCACCGCCGCCGAGTTCTGGCACTTCGACAACGCCGCCAAGGCCATCGGCTGGGCCATTCTCCTCGACATGCTGGACGGCCGGCTGGCGCGGCTGACGCAGACCACCAGCGATTTCGGCCGCGAGCTGGACTCCCTCGCCGACGTGATCAGTTTCGGGGTCGCACCCGCGCTGCTGGCCTGGGTCTGGGGTTTCCGCATGCTGCAGGTCGGCGCCTACACCGATCTGCGCTTCCATCTCGTCCGCCTGGGATTTGTCGCCAGCTTCGTTTTCCTGATCACTGGGGCGGCGCGCCTGGCGCGCTTCAACATTCAGGTCAACCCGCAACCATCCAATCCCGGCCGCCCCGGGAAAAAGTACTTCGTCGGCATGCCGATCCCGGCGGGCGCGGGCGTGATCGCCGCCGTCGTCCACTTCTCCAAAGGCGATCCGCTGTTCACCTGGTGGCTTTCGGCGGTGTGGCTGCTGCTGCTGCTGGCCGCCGGTTTCCTGATGGTCAGCACCTGGCGCTTCTACAGCTTCAAGGAACTGGACCTGCGTTCGCGCCATCCCTTCACCGTCATCGTGCTGGTGGGAGGGCTGATCGCGTCGATCGCCCTGTTCTCGCGTTACGCGCTGTTCGTGATTGCGCTCACCTACATGCTGTCCGGCGTGCTGGTGCGGTTGTTCTACATCCTGCGTCCCCGCCGCAGCACCAGGCCGCCGGCGTCGTACACGGAAGCCCCGGAGGCGCGATGAC
>DASQZT010000201.1:0-75489 GCA_035638575.1 Bryobacteraceae bacterium | reverse complement strand
GCCTGCGCCAATATCGCTAACCTGCAACTGGTGCGGGCCGCGGCGCGCCGCCACGAAGTAGCGGTCCGGGGCGCGTTGGGTGGGACCCGAATGCGTCTGGCGCGGCAGTCCCTCACCGAAAGCATGTTGCTTTCCGCATTTGCAGCCGCCGCTGGTCTGGCGATCGGGGCTTTCGCCATCGATCTGATTCGCGGGTGCCGGTCGCCGGCGCTGCCGTGGCTCGCAAGCGTCGGTCTTGATCCGTATGTCTTTGGGTTCACCATGGGCGTCGCAGTTGTCGCCGCGGTGCTGTTTGGAGCCGCGCCGGCCATCGTCGGCTCGCGCGCGAATCTGATGGACGCGATGAAGACATCGACATTGTCGGGCCTGCGCCATCAAGGACCGCTGCGGAACACGCTGGTGGGCGGAGAGGTTGCGCTGGCGTTGGTGCTGCTTATCGCCTCTGGCCTGCTCGTGCGAAGTTTCCTCGACATCATGCGCGTCGACCCTGGCTACGACCCGCAAAACGTGCTTACCGCCAGCGTACAGTTGCCATTGGAGGAGTTCGCCGGCCCCGCGGGCGCGTCCAACGACTATAGGCCGATCCTGGCCTTCGCGTCCCGAGCGCTGCCAGAGCTGAGGGCCTTGCCCTCTGTACGGTACGCCGCGCTGGCACAGCGGCTGCCTGTCGAGCAGAATCATTCGTCGCTTACCCTGGTGTGGTTCGGACCAGCACTGCCGCCGCGCGAGACTTGGCTGAAGCTTCGGACGCCGCTGGTCGGCGTGACCCCGGATTTCTTCCGCGCCATGGGCACCCCAATTGTCCGAGGGCGGACGTTTAACGACGACGACGACGAGAGGTCGCCTGGGGTGGCGATTGTGAACCGCGCTTTTGCCCGGCAGTTCTTTTCCGGCGATGCGTTGGGCAAGCGGTTTCACTCGATGGCTTCCGAGCATTGCGCCAGTTGCGCGCCGGGCAAACCCACCGACCTGCTGGTGGTGGGGATCGTCGTTGACGTGCATCAACAAGGCGTCGAACGCCCCGCGGAGCCGGAAATATATGTGCCGTTCGCGCAGGCGCCGCGGGCCAACTTCCATGTCGTGCTTGCTACTAACGGAAATCCGGGCGTGCTGTCCGCCCCCTTGCGCTCGACGATTTTCGCGTTAGACCATCAGGTCCCCGTGTATGACATCGCAACGCTGGAGCAGCGGCTGTCCGAATCGCTGGCGCAGCGGCGGTTAACCATGTTTCTGCTGAGCGCGTTTGCCACACTGGCGCTGCTGCTGGCAGCCGTCGGAGTTTACGGCGTGATCTCCTATGCCGTGGTGCGGCGTACGCAGGAGATCGGCATCCGTGTGGCGATGGGAGCGACGCGGCGAGGTGTGCTGCGGCTAGTCTTGGGGCAGCAGGCGCGGCTGATCCTGCTGGGCAGCGCGGCGGGCCTGGCTCTGGCGTTCGCGTTGAGCGGCGTCATGTCGAGCCTGCTGTACGGTGTGAAGGCGCACGATTTCACCACTTTTGCTTTGAGTTGGATTGTGCTGATGATGGTCGCCCTGTTGGCCGGCGCCGCGCCCGCGGTGCGCGCCACGCGCGCCGATCCGTGCGTCGCTTTGCGAAACGAATAGGTGAACCGACGCCCGACGGGCCCAAAGGAGAGGAATCATGCTCAATCCAATGATACGGAGCGGTTGGGTATTTTTGGCTTTTTGCTTGTGCTATGGCCAAGCTCCCGACAAGGCGATTAGCTTCGATGCAGCATCCGTGAAGCCGGCAAACCTGCCGGCGCCCGACGGGCGCGGCAGAATTATGATGGCGGGACCGACTGGAGGCCCCGGCAGCAAAGATCCTGGCCGGGTTCGCTATCCGTACGTAAGCTTGAAGAATCTCCTGATGGACGCCTACGACGTGAAGAGCTTGCAGATCCAGGGCCCTGCCTGGCTGGATTCGCAGAGGTTCGATCTGAGCGCCACCATGCCGCCGGAAACTACCAAGGAGCAATTCCGCGTGATGCTTCAGAATTTGCTTGCGGAACGCTTCAAATTGACCATCCATCGGGAAACTAAAGAGCTTCCGATGTACTCGTTGGCGGTCGCCAGGAATGGGCCAAAGATGAAGGAGTCCGAACCAGTTCCGCTGGCCCAAGACGAAGGCGCTCGATCTCGCCAATCGGCTCACGACGCTATTGAGCCGCCCGGTAAGCGACGTGACCGGGCTCACTGCGAAATATGATTTCACGCTGACTTTTTCAACGGAGGCAATGGCGCCGACGGGTCCGATGGGCCAGGGCGCTGGAGGAGTGATGGCGTCCGTGGCGCCCCCAGCGCCTTCTGGCGGAGGTGGAGGAGCGGAGCCGGCAATCTTGCCCGACGCGGATACTCCTCCCCCCGATATCTTCAGCGCATTAAGGGAGCAGCTCGGACTCACGTTGGAGCCGAAAAAAGGCCCCGTGGAGCTGATCGTCATCGATCATATCGAGAAGACTCCCACCGAGAACTAAACTAAGGCGGCTAGGTAAAACTAGAACCGGACGACGTCTGCTTGCACGACATCTGCCAGTCTTGGCCCGATGGCAGCGGCGGAAGATGGCCGTTCCTCGCTCGCTACTGGACGCCATCGATCCAGGCGAGTCAACCATGGAAGCCATAGGCGACTGGCATTACTGGGTAGCACAGGAGATCATCAAACTGCCTCAGTGCGAAACGTACAACCTACTGAAATTAAGCCGCTTAACCTCAAATTCCAGACGGGCCGGCACAATTGATCCCCCCGCCTGAAAACCCAGTCACAACAATATTGCTCTATAGATTCAACAACTTAACCTTCCAAGCCTTGACCCGCGTGCTAGCATGATGGCGTAAAAGGATTCCAGCGCCTCCAGTCCTGGCGCCACAACCGGCGAACGGTTCCAAAAACGCAAAGAAACTTGCGGAAAAAAGGCCCAGATTCCTTTGTTTTCTTCACAGAAAACGCAACTAAAGCTGCGGATTTCACCTCGCCCGCTCCAGCCGCCCCCCTTCCCGATGGTCCGCGCGCAACAGCAGCCAGGAGAATAGCAGTCCCAGCAACCCCAGCCCGGCGAACATCACCTGGCTCGCCGTGTACCCGTGGGTCGCGTCCCGCAGCGCGCCGTTCACCCACGGAAACGCCAGCAGCCCGAGATTCTGGATCGCCGTCATCAGCCCGAAAGCCGTCCCCACCCGCCGCTCGTCCACAATCAGCGGCACCGATGGCCAGATGCAGGCGGGCACCAGCACGAACGCGGCGCCCAGCACGATCATCGGAAATACCGGCTGGATCGCCGTCAGCCCCATCGCCAGGTGCGCCGGAACCATCAGCAGCGATCCGATTACCATCAGCGTCGCGCGGCGCCCGATGCGGTCCACCAGCCTGCCGGCGAACGGCGCCAGCACCATCGACGCCGCGATGATGATCGACGTCGTGCCCTGTGCCGTCGTGAACATGTGGGTCAGGTTGTAGAACACGCCCCCCAGGAACCCGAGCCCTTCGCCCGACGCCATCCGCATGCCCCACTTGTCGTGGAAGAAGTCCGTCGCCAGCGCGGTGAACGGAAAAATCGCCGAGTAGAACGTCACGCAGATCATCACCGCAAACCAGTACGACGGACGAAACTTGCCGATGTCGCCCCACGCGATCTTGTCGCCGGAGCCGGCTTCGGGCAGCCGCAGTATCGGCTCGGCGTGGCGGTCCATCAGCGTGTAGATCCAGTTGGCCGCCAGGCTCAGCAGGCACAGCACCGCGGCGATCCACAACGCGCCCCGAAATCCGTAGCGCGTGGCCAGCAGCTCTTCCGTATTGAAGGAAAACAGCGTGCCGAGGCGGCTCACCGTCAGGGTGATGCCGAACGCCATGGCCAGTTCTTTCCCGGTGAACCAGCGCGCGGTGATGGCACTCTGCGCCACGATCATCGATTCCGACCCGATGCCGAACAGCAGCCGTCCCGCGTACATTACCGGAAGACTGGGTGCGCTCGCCACCATGGCGGCGCCCACCACCACGAAGGTCGAGCAGATCATGCTGGCGCGCCGCACGCCCAGGCGGTCGATCAGCACACCCGCCGCCAGCACCGCCAGCACCGCTGCCGCGCTGTACATCGAGTACATCGCTCCGATACCCGCGCGGTCGGTATGGAACGCCTGGATCAGCGTGGTCTCGATGGCGCCCACGCTGTCGTATGCGAAGTAGCTTCCGAAGGCCATCAGCGCGGCAAAGGCCAGGATGGTGAACCGGTAGGGCCTGCCGGCCGCATGAAATGTGCCCTCGTTCGGTGGAGTCACGGGATTTCTGGAGTATAGCAGCCGCGGCGTTATATTGGACGAATGGCTGCCGTCCTGCCTGAGATCTCGATCCCCGACGATGCGCCTCCGGTGCTCGCCCGGAGCGCCGTATGGCCCGACCTGGCGGCGCGCGCCACGCTCCGTTATCACGATACCCTGCCCGGCAGCGAGGAGCGCCTGATCGAGCGCATCGGCACGGCGGAGATCGTGCTGAACATCCGCTCGTCTTCCCGGTTCACCGCTCGCGTCTTCGCCGCCTGCCCGCGCTTGCGCCTGCTCTCGGTCTGGGGCACCGGAACCGATCACGTGGACCTCGAGGCCGCCGCGCGCCACGGCGTCACCGTGACCAACACTCCCGGCGTCTCCGCCGTTTCGATCGCCGAGCATGCGCTGGCCTTGCTGCTGGCCGTGGCGCGCCGCATCCCGCAAATGGACGCGGCCACGCGGCGCGGCGAGTGGCCGCGCGGCCAATCCGTGGAGTTGCACGGCAAGACCTGCGGCATCATCGGGCTCGGCGCCGTCGGCCGCCAGTTCGCGCGGCTCGCGGCGGCCATCGGCATGCGTGTCGTCGCCTGGACCATGCATCCGAAGCCGATCCCGGCCGTCGAGTTGTTGGAACTGGACACCCTCTATCGCGAAAGCGATGTGGTGAGCGTCCACCTGCGCCTGTCGCGCGAAACCGAGGGCTTCATCGGAATGCGCCAGTTCGGCCTCATGAAGCCGGGCGCGATTCTGATCAATACCGCGCGCGGCGCGATTGTCGATGAGGCGGCCCTGCTCGAGGCGCTGGAGAGCGGCCGGATTGCCGGTGCGGGGCTGGACGTGTTCACCGTGGAGCCGCTGCCGCCGGGCCACCCGCTGACGAAATTGCCGAACGTCGCGCTCACGCCGCACTGCGCCGGGATCACGCCGGAAGCCTTGGAAGCGGGCCTGCGGATGGCCGTCGAGAACATCTGGTCTTACGCGCCGTGAATCACCACTTGCGCTCCCAACCGCGCCACCAACTGGTGTTCTCCAGGTTCAGGGCGTTCCAGCAGAGATCGATCATGCGCGGGTCCTGGCGCAACACGCCCTCGCGCGCGACCTCCGGCGGCAGCGTTACGAGCTGTGCGAATCGATCGTAGACCGCCGGGCGCTCGCGGTCCGAAACGCGCGTCAGCAGGTGCCAGAGCGTGAGGCCGTCGCGCGGGCGCGCCGAGGCCAGCAGGGGATCGAGCGCCGCCGCGTCGCCTCTTTCATAAGCGGCCAGCGCCTGGCGCCACGTTTCGGGCGCGTCCTCGTAGTACGGAATGCCGGGGCCTTCCCGCTTGCGGGTGACGCACGCCGCGCCGGCGGGGATGAAGGCTTCGTGGCCGGCGAATTGAAACGCCACCCAGCCCATGGCGACGCGCAGCAGGCCGTTGCCGGTTTCGTCCACGTTGACGGTGTATTCGCAGCCCAGGTCCACCGCGCGGGCCGACGGCGTGTCCACCACGAATTCCCGCGGCCGCGCCCAGATGAATGCGTGAAGCTGCCCGCGGTTCAAGGCCATCCGGCTGCTGCTGGCGGCGCGCAGCTCCGAGTCGGGTCCGAGATCCACCCGGCCCACTTCGTCGGCCTGGAGCCTGAGTTGCGACCCGCTTCCCGTGCGGACCATCTGGCCGGCGCCGACGGACATGGAGACCTCGGCGTTGCGGCTGCCGAGATGCGCGGCGCCTTCCAGGCTCGCGACTTGCCAGGAAGTAGCCTGGGCGGGCGGCACCCGCAGTTGCCAGGTGGCGAGAGCGCCCAGGAAGACCGCGGCGGCGGCGGCCCACCACACGCGCGGGCGGCGCGGCAACTGCGCCAGGTCCGCGCGATGGCGATAGCGCAGCGGCGCGAGCGTCCGCTCCAGGCGCTCGATTTCCGGATCGGGCGGTCCGGAGCGGTCCCAAAGGTAATCGTCACTCATTTTGTTTCCACTCCTCCCAACAGTTGGCGCAGCATCTTCGTGCCCCGGCACAGGTTCACCCGCACGGACTCCGGCGTGAGGCCCGTTCGTTCGGCGATTTCCGGACCCGTCATGCCCTCCACCAGCCGCATGATGAGGGTTTCGCGATACGCTTCCGGCAGCCGGCGGATCGCGTCCAGGACCACAAAAGCACCCTGCGTGCCGGGGGCGCCGCGCTCTCGAACGGCGGCTTCATCCAGCGGCTCGCGGCGCCGCGCGTCGCGGAAATAATCCATGGCGCGATTGCGCGCGATCGCACCCAACCAGCCGCGAAACGCCGCCGCCGTGCGCAGCCCGCGAAGCTGCTTCATGGCCGAGACGAAGACGTCCTGCACCAGGTCTTCGGCGTCGCCCGCCGGCACGCGCGCCAGGAGAATGGAGTGCACCATGCGCGCGTACCGGACGTACAACTCGCCGAAGGCGCCGCGGTCGCCCTCGGCCGCCGCCGCGATGAGGCCGTCGTCCTCTTCCACAGCCGTTGCCACTAGGGTCATCATATCGAGGCTCGATGTGGGGCAGCCGTTCTCGGCTGCGGACCCGCTTTCCAGCGGGTCCAGCCGGCTGAAGGCCGCCCGCGGGCAGGATTGTCCGCCCCACATCTAATTGCTGCTCAGCATCGCCTCCACGTCGGCATCGCGGAACTGCTTCATGTCCGACCTGGCATGCAGGCGATCCAGCCCTTGCGGGCCGGCGCTGATCAGCGTGTTGGTGAACTGCTCGCCATTCCTGCCGACCAGTTGGATGACCCAATGGCCGCTTGCCGGCCACTGCTGCGAGAGCGCGAAGGTCCCCTCCTCGGAGAGCGGCGTCACCTTCAGCGCGATGGTCTTCCGCTGCCCATCCACTATGCCGATGGCCGTGGCAATCACCTGCGCGGTCGCCGGATCGTGACAGCCGGTGGCCTTGATGACCACGACGGCGTTATGCTTGCGTGCTTCGGGGTTGGCTTCCGGGTTTCCCAACTGCAGCCAGAAGCCGCCGGCGAACAACTGGCTGCCAAGAGCCAGAAGTCCGAGTATTCGTATGTTTCGCATCGTCTGTCCTCCTTCTGAGGTTGTTTCTGCCAGAAGGACGGCCGGGCGGCGCGGAGTGTTAACCCAGCTTGTAGATGGTAAGGCCCGAGAGCAGCTTGGGATAGAAGTCGGTGGACTTCTGCGGCATCACGCCGCCGGCGAAGGATGTGTCCGCCACCTGCTGAATCGAGGTGGGCTTCAGCAGGAAAGCGATCTGCGCGGCGCCTTTGCGGGCCTCTTCCACGGCGGCGTCGATGCCGCGGATATAGCGCAGGTGCCGCTCGTCGCGGACGGCTTCCTCGCCGATGCCCAGCGCTTCGCACAACAGGCGTTCGTGGAGAACCCGCACGTCCGGATCGCCGCGCGCGCCGCGCCATTCCAGGCGGAACAGGCGATTCCCCATCGCGGCGCCGATGATGGTGCGGTCGCCCGGCTCCTGCCAGGCGCGCTTCAGGCGGTCGAGCGAATCGATCTCCTCCACCTCGAAACCGGCGCGGAACCGGGCGGGGAAGCCTTCCATCGGGATGCCGCTGACCAGGCGGTGCGTGGCCAGGATCCGGAGGCCTGGCGAGTGCATGTTGACGAACGTCATCATGACACGGTCCGCGCCGGGGAGCCCTGGGTTTTCGTCGCGGAAGGCCAGCGCGGTTTCGTAGCGGTGGTGGCCGTCGGCGATGAGCAGTTTCTTGCCGGACATCAGTTGCTCCACGCGTTGGGCGTCGCCGGTCTTCCAGAGGCGGTGTACGGCGCCGTACTCGTCGGTGACCTCGGCCAGCGGCCGGGCGGCGGAGGCTTGGTCGAGCAGCGCGTCGATGGCGCCGGCCGCGTCGGGGTAGAGCATGAAAATCTGGCCGAAGTGCGCGTGCGTGTGGCGCAGCAGCTCGAGGCGGTCCTTCTTGGGGCCGGAGAGTGTCTGCTCGTGACGGTGCACGATGCCGGCGCTGTAATCCTCCACCGCGCTGAGCGCGATGAATCCTTTGCGCACCAGGCGGTCGCCCGAATCGGGATCGGTGAACTCCTGGAAATACGGAAAGATGCCCGGCTCGGGATCGCGCGCCAGGATGCCGCCGGCGGTCCAGTCGTTCAGATGCCGCGCGGCGCGGGTGTAGACATTGTCGGAGCCGCCATCGCCCGCGCGGCGCTCGCCCAGAATCACGCGGACGAGGTTGTACGGGCTGAGCGAGAGATATCGGGCCTGCATCGCCGGAGAGATCTTGTCGTAAGGCTGCGTGACGAGATTCCCCAGCGGACCGGCCTTCCCCGTGTAACGGAGCGGTTGGAACGGAAAGATTCGGGCCAATTCCCAGGATATCGTAACCCTGCCCCCGTTCCCCAGTCTCTCGCTACGCGCCGCCTAACTCCCGCTGGAGCCATGCTCTTGCGAACTGCCAGTCCCGCCTGACCGTTCGCGGAGAACTCTTCAACACTTCGGCGGTCTCCTCCTCGCTCATACCCGGGTGTTGGGGATCAATGGAACGGAAAACCGGGTTGAGGTCAACCTGACTTTGCAGGGCAGGTTATTTTCCAGCGGGCATACGCTGCCGCAGGGTGTCCGTGAAGTTCAGCAGGAAGACGGCGTGGGTCGCCTCTTTTTGTTCGGCGGCAGGGACCATTAGGACGCGCTTGCCGTCGGGCATCAGGTCGAAGCTTTTCACTTTCGTGTCGTTCCATGGGTGAGGCCGTGCCGGAGAGAACGAATCTCCGGCAACGGAGTAAGGAGTAACCATGATTTGGGTCTCCGGTACGCCTTGATAGAACAACTGGCGGCCGTCACGCGACCAGGCTGCGGTGACTCCCCCTTCGGAAATCTGCCACGGGCCACCCGGGCCGGAGGACGGCACTACGAAGACTTCCGGTCTGCCTGCCTGCCCGCCGCCGTAGACGATCCACCGGCCGTCCGGCGAGAACTCGGCGGGGCTCTCCATCGTTGGCTGGGATACGCGCTGGGCAACGCCCGGCTTCAGATGAGCGGGATCGCGCCAGTCCAGGGGCAGTATCCAGAGACCCTCGTTCGGTCCTCCGCGCACTTCATAGAGAAGCTGCGGTTTGGCTGGGGAGAAAGAAGCCGGCACCAGGTGCTGCCCCTCCAACAGACACTGCGGTGCGCCTGCGCCATCGGCTCGCATCCAATAGATTCCTGGACCGGGCGTCTGCGAATCGGTGGAGAACGCCAGATATTTTCCGTCTGGTGTCCAGACCGGGAATGCCGAGTTGCCGCTATCGAATGCCAGGCGGGCGAACCGCCGGGTGGCCCACTCATAGATCCAGATGTGGGTGGCTGTGCCTTCCTTACCCGCGACCGCCAGACGCGATCCGTCCGGCGAAATGCGAGGCCGGGAGTACAATCCCCCCGGGACCGGCAGCAGTTCGACGTTCCCTTTCTCATCCATCAGGCTGATGGGCCGTTTCTGATCTTCCGGGCTGGTGGCCACATAGACGAACATTCCCGACTGTGAGAACGTGAATCCCGCCGCCCCGGTGGTGGGGTGGAAACTGACGTCCTCCAGCACCGGCACGGGGGGACCGGTTACTTCGAGGCGGCCGGCATCCATGGGCGCCGCGAACAGAGTGCCCTGGTGCATGTAGACCAGGTGTCCGCTGGGCAGATAGTGTCCGTAGCCGCCGGCCTGCACCAGAGTTTTGCGCTTGCCGGTTTGAAACGAGTACACCTCGATGGGGCCCTCGCCCGCGGCGTCGACGCTGTTCATGAACAACACCGCGTGGGCGCCCGGCAGCACCTGCGGGTAGCGGTGGGAATACTCGCGATTCTGTGGATCGAGCTTCGTGACTTCCTGCGGCGCGCCGCCGCTCGAAGGCACGCGCCACAGGCCACCTTTGTTGCTCGCCGCGAAGATGATGGCGTCGTCCTCGCCCCAGCTTCCTTCCCGCGGACTGGGAGCGTCGCACAGCGTGACGGCTGCGCCACCCGCGGCATCCGTTTTCTTGAGCTTTCCATCGGCGAAGAAGGCGATGGACTTTCCGTCCGGGGAAAAGAAGGGAGACCGGGCCCCGTCCGTCCCCGCCAACGGCGTGGCCGTCGACTGATCCAGCCGGCGCAGGGCGAGTTGTGAACTCCGAAGCTGCTGCTGTCCAACCACAAATACGATCCGCGAGCCATCTGGAGACAGCGCCATGGATGCACTTTCCACGGGCGACAGCGCCGCATCTTCGCCGAGGTCGACGCTGAGTCTCAGAACCGGGGGCGCGGCGCGGCGTGTGGACAGCCATAAGGAAGCCAACGCGACGACCACTACGATGGCCAGCGCCGCGGTGGCGACCTTCCACGGCAAGTTCCGTGCGGGCGGCGGGACGGCTGTCTGCGCACCGGCTTCCAGCAGAAATCGGGCGTCGCCGATATCGCGCAGCCGCTGTCTCGGCTCTCTCTCCAGGCAGAGGCGCAGCAATCGCTGCGCGACCGGCGGAACGCGGTTCCATTCGGGTTCCCGGGTCAGGACCGCGGCGAGAATGTCTGTCACGGTGTCTCCCTGGAAGAGGCGCTGCCCCGCGAGCATCTCGTACAGCACCACGCCGAAGGCCCAGATATCGGCGCGCTTGTCGACCGCCTGGCCGCGCGCCTGTTCCGGCGCCATGTAGGCCGCCGTGCCCAGGACTGAGCCGGGGCGCGTTTCCTGCTCGATGGTCACGGTGGGGGAGTTCTCCGGGTTACCGGCCGCCAGCGCTCCCTCGGTGACCTTCGCCAGGCCGAAGTCGAGCACCTTCACGGTTCCGTCGGGCCGGATCTTGATGTTGCCCGGTTTGAGATCGCGATGGACGATGCCTTTTTCATGCGCGGCTTCGAGCGCGTCGCCGATCTGCCGGGCGATGGCCAACGCTTCATCGAGAGACAACGGACCCTGGCGGAGGCGCTCGGCCAGCGTCGGTCCTTCCACCAGTTCCATCACCAGGTAATTGGGGCCGACGTCATAGATGTGGCAGATGTTGGGGTGGTTGAGCGCCGCGACCACGCGAGCCTCCCGCACGGAGCGTTCGTTGAACCGGGCGAACGCGACCTTGAGAGCCACGGCGCGGCGCAGCCGGGGATCGCTGGCGCGATACACTTCGCCCATGCCGCCCGATCCGAGGGGCGCTTCAATGCGGTACGGTCCGAGTTGCGCGCCGGGACCCAGCGGGAGGAGAGTGGAATCTTCGATCAAGCTGGGAGCCGCCTCCCAAGCCGGGTGGTCGAGAAGCGAATCCTTTTGGCTTGGCCCAGCAGGAGTTCCACTGCACGCCGCAACTCCTCGTCGCACTGACAGGCGTCGGCTAAAAACGCTCTGCGTTGCCCCGGATCTCGTTCAAGGGCCGAATGGTACAGAAGCTCGATCCTTTGCCGACGATCCGGTGTCATGATTCTCGGGGGCGTCTGTCATTGTATTTTAGACCCTTCGGGCCGTTCCCGCAGTGACGCCGTCTTGATAGGGTCCATGCATTCCTATTATCCGGAATGCCGGACAGGTGCCTTGGCGTGGCATGCGCGATGCGTGGCAATTAAGCGGGTTAGCGGAAACCAAAGTCACGAAGCAGCAGCCAAATCCGGATTGAGTTTCCGCGGCCGGCCGGAGCGCACGCCACGCTGTTTTGCCGCTTCCCGGCCGGCCCCGGTGCGCTCGCGAATTAAGTCCCGCTCGAACTCTGCGATGCCGGCGAAAACCGCCGATCTTCACTGTCACACCTCTTCACCGTGTTGCAAAAGTCTTGCATTGAAGACCGTGGGCGGGGTGTCCAACATCTGGCGGCTCCCCCTGGATGGCGGCGAACCGAGACAACTGACCGCCTTCGCGACTCAGCGGATCACCAGCTTCGCCGTATCCCGCGACGGCAAGAGGCTCGCGCCGGCGCGCGGCACCACCAGCAGCGACGTGGTGCTGATTCGAAACCTGCTTCCGCGCTCTCGCCCAATACCATGGCCTGGGTAAATCCCCCAACTCACTGATTGCAATACCCTTATTCTGAACAGCCCCAAATCCGCGTCCCCCAAAAATCCCAGTCACCGCAGTTCGATGTTTATTTCGGACATCCCGGCATTGAAAACAAAAGGCTTATTCCAGCCCGCCGTCGCGAAACTGCCTATGGGCCGGCTTCCCCGGGTCTAACCTGGGATTAAGGGAACAGGAGTCGCCCCGCGGAATTTGGCTTTGCTCGTCAAAATTCGAGCCCAAGGTAGTCGGAAAACAGCGCCGTAGCCTGACGGGATGACAGGATGACAGGAGGTTTCACGTGCATGACAGGTTCTTTACCCCCGTTTGCGGGCGAAATGCACCCCCAATCGGTCCGGGTAGCTTATCCCCGGACCGCCGTGACAGGATGACAGGGATGACAGGAGTTTTTCGCGCTGTGGCTGCCCGCAGGATCGGACGTTTCCCTGGGTTCCCGCCGCGGTTTGGAACCCGAGCCGCTTCGCAGAAGCTCGACTTCGAGGGATTCCTACCGCTGTTGCGCCGCCACCGGAATCAGGTCCGGCGGACGGCCAACCACGCCGGTCTTGGCGTCGTCGATATTCACTTCCCAGGCTTGCAGGACGCGCCCCAGCACGTTCTCCAGGTTCACCCGCCCGTGGATGTACTGGCTGCGGGCATCCACCTCGGCCAGCTCGCGGGTAGTGGCATCGCGCTGGGCGATCACCACCTCGGTGATGGTGGCGGTGCCCAACTCGTACTTGCGGCGCGTGCCGGTGAGCGTCTGCTCGGCCAACTGGCGCGCCTCTACGCTGGTCTGGTACGCGGAGCGCGCCTGCTCCAGCGAGGTCCGCGTGTTGATGACGTTCTGCTTGATGCTGTTTCTAAGCTGCCGGTCCTGGATCTGTTGCTGGCGGTAATTCAACTGGTCGGTGATGTAATCCGCCTGGTTGGAGCGGTTGCGCAGCGTGATGGTAAGGCTTATGCCCGCGCTGTAGTTCGGGAAATTGCGGCCGAACACCTGCCCCAGCACCGTCCCGTAGCCGCCCAGGAAGTATTGGTTCACGTCCGCGGCAGTTCGCGTCAGGAGTTGCGTGGTGCCGTCGGGCAGCGTGACCGGAACCGGCACCGCGTTCACCTGGCCCGCCAGGCCGGTGTTCGACGTGCTGGCGTTCGCGGTGAGCTGCGGCAGCATCGCGTCCTTGACGCCAAGCGTGGTGATCCGGGTGTTCTCCATGCCGATCTGGCTCTGTTCCACGTCCGGCCGGTTGGCCAGGGCTTCCGTGATCAGGTCCTGAATCGGCCGCACGGATTCCTGCGCGGGGACGTCGAAATGATCGGTGGGCACGATGTGGGCCGCGATCACCTCCAGATTGTCCATCCCGCTGCGCGTGAGGTAGGCCTTCAGGATGGTCTCCTGGTTGTAAACCTGCGCGATGGCCGTGATGACATCCTGCTGGGCGGCTTTGGCTTCGCCTTCCGCCTGGATGATGTCGATGGGGGCGATGGCGCCCAGCTCGGCGCGCCGCTTGTTGTCGTTGTAGAGCTTGTTGTCCAGCTCCAGCGTTTGCTGCTTGACCTTCAGGGAGTCGATGTCGGAAACCAGATCCCAGTAAAGGTTCACCACGGACACCACGGTGGTCATCACCTGGTTCTTGAAGGTGAGGTCGGAAATGCGCAGGCTGTTCTTGGCGACGCGAATATAGCGGTTGTTGACCGAGGGCCGGAAGCCCTGCAACAGGTTCTGCTGAATCCCGAGCGAGAGCGTTGCCGTGCTGAACGGGCTGAACATGCTGTAGGGCGAGTTCTGCGTGTAGCCCAGAGTGTTGCTCATGCCCAACTGGAGGATGGTGCCGGTCAGCCATCCCTCCTGGACCCCAACGGTGGACTGTTTGTACTGCGAGACCAGGTAGTTCGTGCCGCTGATGTTGGTGGCCGTCTCGATCTGCGTCTGGTGGATGAACTGTCCGCTGGCGAAGAAAACGGGATCGAGGTTGGGAACCGCGGTGCCCTGCAACTGGATATTCAATCCGCTCAGCACACCGCCCTGGCCGCTGCCGACGCCGCTGCTGATGCCGCCGGACCCGACGGAAGTCTGGGCCAGCACCCCCAGCGAAGCCGATGTCGGACCGCTGCTGATGCTGGTCGACACATTGCGCAGCAGCGCGCCCGCGCTGACGCGCAGCAGGTTGGCGTCCTGCAGCTTGGGATTGTAGCGGGCGTATTCCAGGTCGAGGTTGTTCTCCAGGGCCAAAGCGATGGCGTCGCGGAGCGAAAGATAGATGTTGCCGGCGCGCATCAGCTTTTCCAGGCGCGGCGAGTCTTCGAAGCTGACCCTGGGCAGCGCGTGGGCCGTGTAATTGTTCGTAAGCCAGCCGAAGATGCCGTGGCCGGGGCCGCGGGTGACCTCGGGGGTCTGGGCGAAGCCCGGAAGGGCGATCGCATAGCAGAGCAGTACCGCAACGAAAGATCTGGTGAAAGACATAGGTGGCTGAAACCTCAAAATCCCATTATCGCCGCAAACCAAAGGCGGGGCAGACCGGGTCACCCCGCCTTTCGGATATACGGCTCGACGACAGCGGAAGTTCACATTTTAAGACGGCGGAAATCGCCGGAAATTAGCAGCGCACGCCGAAACCACGAGCGGCGGTACAGTAGTCAATAAGGATATGCGCAGGCTTCTGTTGGCACTGCTGGCGCTGGCGTTCGCGGCATGGGCGGCAAATATCAAGTTGTACTTGAAAGACGGCGGCTATCACCTTGTCAGCGAGTATAAAGTGGAGGCCGGCCGCGTCCGCTTCTACAGCCTGGAACGCGGCGACTGGGAAGAGATGCCGCTGGAGCTGGTGGACCTCGAGCGCACCAGATCGGAAGCCGCCAGCCGTCAGGCCGAGATGGAAAAAGACGCCAAGGTGCTCTCCGAAGAGGAGAAGGTGGAGCGCGATCTGCGCAAGGAAGTGACGAAAATTCCCCAGGATCCGGGCGTGTATTGGATGGAGGGCGGCGAGACCAAAATCCTGAAGGAGGCCGAAGCCGCCGTGCACACCAGGAAGGGACGGTCGATCCTGGCGAAACTGTCTCCCATCCCGGCGGTCTCCGGCAAAGGGACGCTGGAGGTGCAGGGGGAACATTCGGCGAACGTGTTCACCAACCCGGAGCAGGAGTTCTATTTCCAGCTTGCCAAAACCGAGCGCTTCGGCATCGTCAGGCTCACGCCCAAGGGGACCGTGCGGATCGTCGAGAACCTGACGTTCATGCCGATCACGAAAGAGGTCGTGGAGGAGCCCGAGATGGTGGACATATTTCGGACGCAGCTCTCCGATGACGGAGAAGGGCTCTACAAGATCTGGCCCAAGGAGCCGCTGGCACCGGGCGAATATGCGGTGGTGGAGTACACCGAAGGCAAGCTGAACATACAGGTGCACGATTTCGCCATCAAGGCGAAATAGCGGCGGCACGCGCTCTGCCTGATATCCTTACGACTGGTGTTCTGGTACTGGTTTTTCGCGGGACCCGCGATACTGCTGGCCTTTCTCTCGCTACGCGGCGAGCGCCGGCGCGCGGCCTACGTGGCGCGCCGGTTGTCCGAAGTTCCCGGGCGCCTGCCGCCGGCGAGTGTCCTGGTGCCCGTGAAGGGTGAGGACGAGGGGCTGCGCGAGAACCTGGCGGCGCTGGCCGCGCAGGATTATCCCGATTACGAGCTGATCGTGGTGGCGCGGACGGCCGCCGACATTCCCCCGGGAGTTCTTCCCCGTCGCGTGAGAATTGTCCTGGCGCGCGGCCCCGAAGAAGGCGCAGGCGAGAAAGTGCAGAACCTGCAAGCCGCGGCACGGGCGGCGCGCAAGCGCAGCGAGATTCTGGCGTTCGCCGATTCCGACGGACGCCCGGCCCGCGGCTGGCTGCGGGCGCTGGTGGCTCCTTTGAGCGAACCTGGCGTGGGCGCGGCAACCGGCTACCGCTGGTTCACACCCGTGCCGCCGACTTTTTGGAGCCTGTTGCGCGGAGTGTGGGACGCCGTGATCTTCGGCAGGCTGGGCCCTGGCGACAACGCCTTCGCGTGGGGCGGCGCCATGGCCGTGCGCAAGGAGACGTTCTTCGAAGCGGGAGTTCCGGAGTACTGGAAAGACACAATCAGCGACGACTACGCCCTCGCCGCCGCGGTGCACGGCGCGGGGTTGACCATCGCGTTTGCGCCGGGCGCGTTGACGCCGTGTTACGAGCACGCGGGCGCGCGGCATGCCTTGCGATGGATGCGGCGCCAGTTGATGCTGACCCGGATCTACAGCCCGCGGCTGTGGTGGCCGGCGTTGATCGCCCACGTGTTCTACTGCGGCGGAATGGCGGCATCGATCGCGGCGTCGGTGGGGGGCAACCGGCTGGCCGAATGGGCGCTGCTCGCCCAGTTGTCGCCGGGCATGTTGAAGGGGCTCAACCGGGCCATCCTGGCCAAGGCGGCGCTTCCGGAATGCGAACCCTGGTTCAAACGGCACACCTGGGTGCACGCCATCTGGTCGCCGCTGGCCACGTGGCTGTGGCTCGTCACACTGGTATCGTCGGCCTTCGGAAGAACGATCGAGTGGCGGGGCTGCCGCTACAAGGTCAGGAAGCCGTTCTGGGGAGAAAATAGGGCATGAGGAATTCACTGGCAACGCTCTGGCAGGACATCCGCTATGCGCTGCGCACGATGCGCCGCACTCCCGGATTCACGGCCGTTGCGCTGCTGTCGCTGGCTTTGGGCATCGGCGCCAACACGGCGATCTTCAGCCTGATCGACACCCTGATGCTGCGCAGGCTGCCGGTGCGGGAACCGGGGCAGCTCGTGGAACTCCTGCAAAAGTATCCGGGCGAGCCGCGCGGCGGCTACTGGTCGTGGCCGAGCTACGAGCATTATCGCGATCACAACCACGTCTTCTCGAGCCTGACCGGCACTTCGACGGACACCCGTGTCTCCGTGCGCGGCGAGGGTCTCGAACCGGAGACCGTGACCGGCGAGTATGTGGCCCCGAACTTCTTCCCCGTGCTCGGGCTCAAGCCCGCCATCGGCCGTCTGATCGGTCCGGACGACGACCCTGGCGGCGCCGCCGCCGCGGTAGCGGTGGTGAGCTGGTCCGTCTGGAAAAACAGGTTCAACCTCGATCCGGCTATTGTGGGCAAACGGCTCATCGTGCAGGACGCGCCGGTGACGGTGGTCGGGGTCGCACCGCGCGCGTACACCGGATTGCAGGTGGGGTCCCGGACGGACGTCTGGCTGCCGCGTCCGGCCTCCGCACGCACGTCGATGAACCTGCTGGGACGCTTGAAGCCGGGTGTGTCCCTCGAACAGGCGCGCGCGGAAATGACCGTGCTGTACCGCTTCACCATCGAGGAGAGAGCCGGCGCCACGAAAGATTCGCTGGTTCGCCAAATGAAAGTGGAAGTGGAGCCGGCGGGCGCCGGCCTGTCGCACTGGCGCGACCGCTTCGGCAAGCCGCTCGTCGTGCTCATGGCCGTGGTGGGACTGCTCCTGCTCATCGCCTGCGCCAACATCGCCAGCATGCTGCTGGCGCGCGGGGCGGCACGCCAGCGCGAAATGGCGGTGCGAGTTTCGCTGGGCGCCGGCCGGTTTCGCCTGGTGCGCCAGGTCTTGACCGAGTCCCTGTTGCTGTCCGCGGCGGGCAGCCTGCTCGGGATCGCGGTGGCGTATTGGACCACCGGCTCGCTGCTCCGGATCATGGCCAGCGGCCGCGATCTCGAACGCTTCGACGTTGCCGTTCAGCCGGATGCGCACATGCTGCTCTTCACCGCCGGGATTGCGCTGCTGACCGGCGTGCTGTTCGGCCTGGCTCCGGCCCTGTACGCGTTCGGGTCCGCCCCCTCGTCTTCCTTGCGGCAAACCGGGAGGGCCGGCGAAACGCGTTTCCGCAAGCTCTTCGGTAAGAGCCTGGTGGCGGCGCAGGTGGCCCTGTCGGTGGTGCTGCTGAGCGCCGCCGGCCTGTTTGTCCTTAACCTGTCGAACCTCGAGAACCTGGATATGGGCTTCCGGCGCGACCACGTTCTGCTGGTGACTCTCGATCCGTCGCGCAGCGGATACCGGCGCGAGCAATTGTCCCGCCCGTACCAGGAACTGCTGGGGCGGCTGGAGGCGATCCCGGGCGTGCGCTCGGCCACGCTCGGCAATACACCCATCTCGGGCGCGGGCGCTTCCAGTTTCGCAATCGCGGAAGGCTTCCAGGAAAAGCCCGAGGATCGCCGCTACGTTTCGATAGACTGGATCGCGCCGAAATACTTCGAGACCCTCGGAATGCCTTTGCTGGCGGGGCGCGACTTCAGCTTCCAGGACCAGGGTGGCCCGCGGATTGCGATCATCAATCAGGCCATGGCCCGCTACTATTTCGGCAGCCGCGACCCCATCGGAAAGCACATCGCGCTGGAGCGCGACTGGAAGGGCTTCGGCGCGGATCAGCCTTACGAAATCGTGGGCGTGGCCGGCGACGCGAAGTATTACGAGATCCGCGAAGCCCCGCCGCGCACGATCTACTTCAACGCCTTCCGGGAGGGAACCGTGTCCTCGCAGTTCGTGCTTCGCACCAGCGTGGACCCGGCCGCCGTGGGTCCCGAAGTGCGCCGCACGGCGCGCGACCTGCTGAAGACGGTGCCGGTGACGCGCGTCACCACGCTGGCCGATCAAGTGGATGCCTCCATCGTTCCGGAGCGGCTCATCGCCACGCTCTCCGGCCTGTTCGGCGCGCTGGGTTCGCTGCTCGCGGCCATCGGCCTCTACGGACTGCTGGCGTACACGGTAGCGCGCCGCGTCAACGAGATCGGCGTCCGCATGGCGCTGGGCGCGACCGAGGGCGATGTGACCCGGATGGTGCTCGGAGACGCGCTGGCAATGGTCACGGCGGGCTTGGCGATCGGGGTGCCCCTGGCACTCTGGGGCAGGAAGTTCGCCGCGAGCTTGATCGAGGACCTGCCGGTAAAGAGCGCCATCCCGATCGTCTTCGGCGCGGTGGCGATGATTGCGGTAGCGCTCGTTGCGGCGTACGTGCCGGCGCGCCGCGCGGCGCGCGTGGATCCGATGGAAGCCTTGCGGTACGAATAGACGTTGTCAGTTGGAGCGCGTCCAGATCAGAATCAGCCGCTCGCGCAAGGTGTTGCCCCCAACCGTGGGTGTCACTATGAATGGCGCCAGCGGACCCGAACCGGGCGGCACCTGAAACTGCACCTGAGCCACGCCGCTGATCGATCCCGGAAGGCTGCTGGTAGTAGTGATAACCGGGGCGAGGTTAGAGTCAAGAGCGCCTACGGCTGGAGTGAGTGTCACGGGCGGCGCCTGGGCGATTGTGCCGGTCGCCAGAGCCGGTGTCACCGGCCCCAAACCATCCACGAAAATCGTTACTACCGAGCCGGCAATCGCCGGGTTGGTGCAATCGTTCAACGTGCCGTCCGCGTTCAGAGCGACCGCGGGCTCGCCGATCGCCACCATGGCGCCACACACGGCATACCCGGGAAACGGGCTTCCGGAAGCGGCGGGCGAGAGAAAAACAGCGGGCTGCCGCGCGACCACTCCCAGGGTACGGGTCTCCGACACGGGAAGCGGAATCTGCTTGTCGATTACCTGCAGCTGCACCGTGGCCTGGCCGGCGATCTCGTAAGGAACCTGCACGTTGATCTGCTGGGCCGAAGAATAAAGGATCGGCGCCGGGATGCCATTGAAAAACACGCCGAAAGTAGCCGATGACGCCGCCACGCCGCCGGGCGGAAGGAACGGGGACGCGGGCGCGAGGTCCGCGCCGAAGAGCGAAAGGAGTTGACCGGGCGCCACAGTGCGAAGCTGCACGTTGTCCGCCGGATCGGCCACGCACGCCAGGCGGCTGCTGGACGAAAAATCGATAGAGGCCAAGGCGCTGTTGGTGCCTGCGGCCAGCGCCGTTCCATCCGGACGAAGTGCCAGCGGCCAGCCGGCTTGATAGTCAGGATATTCGTCGTAGAGATTAGAGCAGGAAAAGTACAGGCAATCGGGCGCGCCTTCGACCAATTGAGCCGGCCCGGCCGTCGCGCCGTCGGGCGCGAGGCGGGCGACGAACCCAAGCTCCTGATCGGCCGAAGGGCGGCAGCCGTCCGGAGTCCCCTCGAGCGCCGGCAAATCGCTCGAAGCGGCGCGGCCCGACACAAGAATATCACCGGTCGGGCCAACTGCCATGCCCGTAATCTGGTCGGAGTAAGAACCGCCGAAGTAAGTCGACCAGATCAGGCCTGTGCCTTTAGCGTTGATCTTGGTGACGTATCCCGTGGCCGGAGGCGGGCCCGAATACGTATTCCCGGGAGCGACCGGATAGGGAGGGGCGGTGGCGGCGTAGGCAGTCTGGAACGCTCCCGCTGTAACCGGGTAGTCGTCCGAGTAAGTGGTCCCGGCAACGATGACGTTGCCCGTACTATCCACGGCCATTCCCCCGGCGATGGCGCTGTAAGTGCCGGTGACATACGTGCCCCAGAGCAGTGTGCCCGTTGCATCGAGCTTGGCGACGTACTGGTAACCACAGGACTCCTCGGCCCCTATTCCGCCTGGGCCCGAACCGAAGGTAAAGCAGAAACGGGCGTCGTGCGTGGACTGAAACGCGCCGGCCGGGAACGGTGGAAGAGTAAGTACCTGGCCCGTGTTGTAAGTTACGTTCGCCTGCGCGCTGCCTGCAAGATATATGTCAGCCTGGCTGTCCAGCGCGATCAAGCCGCCGCCGTATCCATAGATCGACAGCAGCACTTTGCTCATCCCCGCATCCAGCTTCAGAACAAAGCCCTGAAGCGGTTCTTCGCCGGTTAAGGAGTACCCAGGGCCGCCGATGCCAGTGAGGAAGACCTCACCGGCGCCATCGATTGCAATTCCGGTAATTTGCGTGGATGCGGTCCCATTGATGAAAGTGGAATAAACAACCGGGCCGGCCGGACTCACTTTAACCAGAAACCCCTGATTTTGACCTCCGCCGATATAAGTGGGCTGTAATGCCCCGGCAGTCACTGGAAAATCGGATGAGTTCGTATTACCAGTGACGTAGGCAGACCCATCGGGGCCCAGCGCAATCGCGGTGGCTAAGTCGTCGACCGAGCCGGCCAGAACAGTAAAGTAAATGAGTGTCGATCCATCGGCCGAGAGCTTTGCCACAAAGGCCGACGTCATACTCAGGACGGCTTTGCTCGCAGGCGTAAAAAATCCAGCGACGTAGATATTGCCCGCTGCGTCGAGTTGTATGGCCCTGGAAGCCGCTGCGTTTGGCAGTGCGGAGAACAATTGGACATTCGCGCCGAACATCGAAACGGCCGTCAGGGGCACGAAAAGCGCGAGTCCGCGAAACATGCCTTCAGCCTATCACGAGCGTTTAGCGCCGCCCTACGGCTTCGCCTCGCTCTTGCCGATGATCGACAAGTCCACATTCCCGGCGGAATCCACGATCAGCTTGCGAATCTTCGGCAGCACCTGCTCCATGGTCTCCAGGTACAGCCGCTGGCCGGTGACGTCGGCGGCTTTTTCGTATTCCGCCGCGATTGCTGTGAAGCGCGCGGCATCGCCCAGCGACTGGTTCACCTTGGTCTGGCGGTAGGCCTCGGCGGACTGCGCCAACTGCACCGCTTCGCCGCGGGCGCGGGGAATCAGGCCGTTGGTGTAGCCGTGAGCTTCGTCGATGATGCGCGCGGCATCGGCGCGCGCGCCGGCCACGTCGCGGAACGCGTCGGCCGCCTCGGGCGGGGGCGACGCAATTTCGATGTTCACGGTCGAGAGCTTCACCCCCGCGCCGTACTCGTTGAGGCGAACCTGCGCGGCGCCGAGCACCTCGTCCTGTATCGCGATCCGCTCGGTGGTCAGCACCGCATCGACGCCGCGCGCCGCCACCCGCCGCGCCAGCTCCGCTTCGGCGGCCGCGGCAACCAGTTGGCCCACATCCACCGAGTGGAACAGGTAGTCCACCGGAACGCCCACGGAAAACTGCACCACCGCGCGCAGGTTGATGACGTTCTGATCGCCGGTAAGGAATTGCGCCGCCAGCGGCTCCGAGCGGCCCAGCACGCGGTCGGCGGCCTCCCCGCCGATCACCACGCGCTGCAACTGGTTGACCTTCACTTTGACGGCGCGGTCGATGGGCCATGGCAGGGCGTAATGAATTCCGGGATAGACGCGCGGCTCCACCACGGCGCCGAACCGCGTGACGACGGCCTGCTCGTCCGGCCTTACCGCAAACACGCCCGTAGCGAGCCAGGCCAACGCGATGGCGGCGGCGATCCGACGCGGGGTCCAGCGTTGACCCGGCTCCGCGGCCTCGCCATCGGGCATGGGCGGCGCGATCTCCCGCGGTTCGGCGATGGAACTCACTTGGCGCCAACCTCCCCGCGCATGAAGATCTTCAGCAGCTCGGAGTCGGAGCCCAAAATCGCGGTGGTCTTGTCGTCGAGAACCTTCTGGTAGGTTTCGAGCGTGCGCAGCAGTTTGTAGAAGCGGGGGTTCTTCGAATGCGCCTGCCCGTAGATCCGCGTGGATTGGGCATCGCCCTCGCCGCGGATCTTTTCCGCCTCCTTGTAGGCCGCCGAGAGGATCTCTTCCTTCTGCCGGTCCGCATCGGCGCGGATGCTGAGCGCCTGCTCTTCGCCTTCCGCGCGGTACTGGCGGGCGATGCGCTCGCGCTCCGCGCGCATCCTGGCGTACACGCTCTGCTTGTTCTGCTCCGGCAGGTTGAGGCGCTTGATCCGCACGTCCACCACGGTGATCCCGTATTGGGTGAGCGCGGCGCGGCCAGTCAGCGCGCTCAGGTGGTCCAGCAGTTGGCCGGTTTCGGGATTGGGCGCCGCGGTGGAGACCAGCGAATCCAGATCGTGCGTGCCGAGCGCGGCCGAGAGGCCGGACCACACGATGTCGTGCAGCCGCATTTCCGCGGCCACCGGGTCGCCCACGGTCTGCAGGAACCGGTCCGGATCCTGGATGCGCCATGCCACATAAGTGTCCACCACGATGTTCTTCTTGTCGCGGGTCAGGAATTCCGAGGGGCGCGGATTGTAGATGCGCAGCCGCCGGTCGAAATAGGTGGCGGCTTGAAACGCCCACTTGGCGTGCAGCCCGGCCTCCATCACGGTGCGCACCGGCCGTCCGAATTGCGTGACCAGGACGAATTCGGTCTCCCGCACGGAAAAGAACGTCAGATACAAAAACAGCAGAAACGCGGCCGGGAGACCAATCATCAGATGTTTTCGATAACGCAGCATAGGATTCCTCATCGCTCTTCGGGACGGGCCCGCGGCGCCTCGGGCGCAAACAGCGGCTGGGTCGCGGGACCGCCGATCTCCACCCCGCGCTCCATCAGAAACAGGCGGCGCGGAGCTTTGCTTCGATCCAGAATCAGTTTCTTCTTGCCGGGCAAAACCTGCTCCAGGGTTTCCAGATACAGGCGCGTCTCGGTGGGACCGGGCGCGGTGCGGTATGCGGCTTCGCGGCCGGTGAAGCGCGCCGCATCCCCTTCCGCGCGGTTGGTGCGGCCCAGCGTATAAGCGCGCGCCTGCTCCATGCGCGCCAGGGCGTTCCCGCGAGCCAGTGCAATCTGTTCGTTGCGGTAGCCCTCGGCTTCGTTGATCAGGCGATTCTTCTCCTCGTACGCGCCCGAGACTTCGCGGAAGGCGTCCACCACTTCGAGCGAAGGATGCACGTCCTGAAGGCGGAAGCCGAGCACGCGCACGCCGGCGCCGCAGCGGTCGAGCCGCACCTGCATCTCCTCCCGCACCTTCTGCTCGATGGCGGCCCTGCCGGTGGTCAGGACGTCGTCGAGCGGGGTCGCGGTGATCACGGACTGCAGCGCCGCCTCCGCGGCGGCGCGCACGGTGGCTTCGCCATCGGCCTGGTGAAAGAGGAATTCATCGGGGCGCGGCAGATCGTAGTGCACCGCGGCGTTCAACTCGATGAGGTTCTGATCGCCGGTGAGCCGCAGCGACTCTTCGGGCCTGCTCTGAAAACGGCCGCCGCGATGCTGCACGTTCCATTCGTAGGCGGCGGGCTCGGTGGCGGGCGACGAGGCGGTCGATCGGAAACCGATCTCGACGACGCGCACCTGGTGAGCGCGGACCCTGGTCAGCACTTCCACCGGCCACGGCAGCTTGTAGTGCAGGCCGGGCTCGCTCGAGGGCACCAGCTTTTTTCCGAAGCGCTGCACGATCCCGGTCTCGTCGGGGCCGATGATGTACGCGCCGTTGAGCACGATCGCCAGGACCGCGAGCGCGGCGGCCGGCTTGAGCAACTCGCGACGGCGCGGGATGGCGCGCAGCGCTTCCACTCCACGACGTGCCAGCGGCCGGAGATCCACCGTGCCCTGCCGCGTGCGCAGAAGGCGCAGCGAGTTCATCATCACCAGGAACGAGGAGAGCTGGTGGGTGAGCGCGGCGCCGATCGGCCCGACCACGCCGGTGGCGGCGCAGAGCACCGCCGCCAGATTCACCACGCCGGCAAAGAGGATGATGTTCTGCCAGGCGGTGGCGACCGCGCGCCGGCTGGCCACGAACAACAGCGGCAGCGTTTCGAGCGAGTGCGGCAGGTAGACCACGCCGGCCGCTTCCGCGGCGATATCGGCGGCGCCCGCGACCGCGATGCCAAGGTCGGCGCTGGCGAGGGCGGGCGCGTCGTTGATGCCGTCCCCCACCATGGCGACGGTGCGCCCCTGCGCGGCCAGTTGGCGAATGCGGTCCACCTTCTGTTCGGGAAGGAGTCCGGCTTCGACTTCGGGAATGCCGGCCTGGCGGGCGATGGCCTCGGCGGCGCTGCGGCGGTCGCCGGTGAGCATCAGGCGGTGCGGGATGCCCAGTTTCGCGATGCCCTCGAGCGCCTCGCGAACGCCCTGCCGCAGAGTGTCGCGGAGGTAGATTGCGCCGGCCAGCGTGGAGCCCGAAGCGACCAGAACGGCGGTGGCGCCGGCGCGGTCCGCCTGTTCCTCCACGGGCCGGGCGTCCACGCCGTGGGCGGCCAAGAACGCCGCGTTTCCGGCTCGAACCGTGCGGCCTGCGATGTCGCACTCGACGCCGCGTCCCGGCAGCACGCGGGCCGCATCCGCGGCGGGGATGGCGAGGCCGCGGCGCGCAGCTTCTTCCACGATGACGCGGGCGAGCGGGTGGTCCGAAGCCTTCTCGGCGGCGGCGGCAAGCGCGAGCAACTCGTCGCGGCTGCGATCCAGCGCCACGACTTCGATGACTTCGAACCGGCCCTCGGTAATGGTGCCGGTCTTGTCGAAGACCACCGTATCCACCTTGGCCGCGCGCTGAAGAACCGCGGCGCCGCGCACCAGAATGCCGCGCCTCGCGAGCCCGCCGATGGCCGCCACCATCGCGGTGGGAGTGGCCAGGATCAATGCGCACGGGCACGCCACGATCAGCACCGCCACGGTGCGCATCCAATCGCGCGTGAAATAAAAGGTGAGGGCGGCGGCCGCGAGCAGCGCGGGCAGGAAGTATTTGGCCGCGCGGTCGGCCAGCCGCTCGACGGGGGCGCGCCGTTCCTGGGCCTCTTCCACCAGGCGCGCGACCCGTGCCAGCGTGGTGTCCGAGCCGGCCCGCGACACGCGCACGGTGAGCAGCCCGCCGCCGTTGAGCGAGCCCGAGAACACTTCGTCGCCCGGCTGTTTCTCGCGCGGCAGCGGCTCGCCCGTGACGGAGCTTTCGTCCAGCGTCGAATAGCCGGTCTCGATGGCGCCATCGGCCGGGACCCGCTCGCCCGCGCGCACCAGGATGCGCTCGCCCGCGGTTAGCGACGCGGCATCGACTTCTTCCTCTCGACCCTCGCGCAGCACGCGCGCCCGCCGCGGCATCTGCTCCACGAAACGGTGGATGGCGGCGGCGGTGCGTCCCGCCGCGTAGGATTCCAGTCCCTCGCCCACCAGCACGATGAACATGGCCTCGGCGGCAGCCAGGTACTGGCCGACAGAAAGAGCGGCAATCACCGCGATGCACAGCGCGATATCGGCCGAGATGCGTTTTTCGAGCAGCGCGGAAACCGAATTGTGGAAGGTCTTGTAGCCCGCCAGCAGGGTGATCAGGATGGCGGTGTCGATCCCGAAGATCGTCGTGAAAATTCCCAGCCAGTTCAGCAGCAGGAGCGCGCCGACCAGCGCGGCAAAGGAGTAGTAGCGAATCCTTTCCCGGCGCTCGTCATCCATTGCGTTTTCCCCCGCGGCCCGCGGTCCGAAGCCCGCGCCACACTATTGTAAACCCACCTTCCCGAGCTTGCGTTGAGGCGAGCGATCTGTTACGCCTGTGCTGTCATGACGTCTTTCAGCAGGCGGCGGTTTCTGGCGAGCGCCGTGGCGCCGTTGGCCCTGGCACGAAGCAGCGCGGCGCAATCCCGGCCGCCGAATTTTCTCTTCATCCTGATCGACGATATGGGCTGGCGCGACCTCGGCTGCTACGGCAGCTCCTTTTACGAAACGCCCAACATCGACCGTTTCGCGCGCCAGTCAGTGCGGTTCACCAACGCCTACGCGGCGTGCCCGGTCTGCTCGCCGACGCGCGCCAGCATTCTCACGGGCCGCTATCCCGCGCGGCTGCACCTCACCGACTGGATCCCCGGCCGGGCGCAATGGCCGGCGGCGCGGCTGCTCACTCCCGCATTTAAGCAGGAGCTGCCGCTCGATGAGCTGACCATCCCCCAAGCGCTGAAGCCGCTCGGCTACGCGTCCGCCAGCATCGGTAAATGGCACCTCGGCGGGCCGCCGTTTTATCCCGACAAGCACGGCTTCGATCTCAACGTGGCCGGCACCGAGAGGGGCCAGCCGCAATCCTACTTCGGCCCGTTCCACCTGCCCAATTTGGAAGGCGGCTCGCCGGACGAATATCTCACCGATCGCCTTACCGTGGAAGCCGAGAAGTTCATCGAGGCGAACCGCAGCCGGCCGTTCTTCCTCTATCTGCCCGAGTTCGCCGTGCATCTTCCCGAGCAGGCGAAGGCCGCCACCATCGATCGCTTCCGCGCCAAGGCCGACCCGAAGAATCCGCAGCACGACCCGGTTTACGCGGCCATGATCTCGAGCCTCGACGAGAACGTCGGGCGCATCCTCGGCAAGCTGGACTCGCTGGGCCTCGCCGAGCACACGGTAGTGATCTTCATGTCCGACAACGGCGGCCTGGTCTACGAGGGGAATCGCAAAGTGCCGGTGACCTCGAACGCGCCCCTGCGGGCCGGCAAGGGACATCTGTACGAAGGCGGCATTCGCGAGCCGATGATGATCCGCTGGCCCGGCGTCACCAAGGCCGGCAGCACCTGCGACGTCCCGGTTTCGAGCATCGACTTTTTCCCGACCATCCTGGAGATCGCGGGGGCGCGCATGGATCCCGGCCGGCCCGTGGACGGCCGCAGCCTCACACCGCTGCTCAAGGGGACCGGCCCGCTCCGTCGCGATGCGATCTACTGGCACTATCCGCACTACAGCAATCAGGGCGGCGTCCCCGGCGGCGCCGTTCGCGCGGGCGACTACAAGCTGATCGAGTTCTACGAGGACGGCCGGCTGGAGTTGTACAACGTCGCGAAAGATATCCGCGAAAGCCAGGACCTGGCGAAGAGCGATGCGCGGCGCGCCGCCCGCCTGCACGACATGCTGAAGAAGTGGCGGGAATCGGTGAACGCCGCCATGCCCGCCCCGAATCCGAAGTACGACCCCGCCGCCGCGGGCCAGGGGCTCACGGGAGAGAATCCGCCGCCCGTGAAGCAACCTTAGATCTGGACAGGACGGGACCGCATAGACCGGCTAGGCCAAAAACACGCTCCCGCACCTTAAAATTCCTTGACTCGCCTTCCCTCGGCGGTTATTCTCGACTAACTCAGTTCCGGCAGTGTGCTCACCCGCACGCTCGGCGCCGATGGAGCGGCCAAGCTGATGTCCAAGACCGCCGGTATGGTCACCCTCATCGAGCAAGTCGTCCGGCGCCGGGTTCCGGACTTGAGCTTCTGACGGCGGGCCGATGAGGGAGCGGCCGCCCTCACTCTAAACGCCCCGCAACCTGTTAGACTGTCGCTCAAATGAAGCGATGGATTCCGCTGGTCTTCACGGCCCTCGCCGTGCTTGCATTCCTCGCGTACCGGGGCCAGGGCAACGGCCCCAGTCCGCAAAACGCCGCAGCCGCCCCCGCCGCGCGGAACGCGTTTCGCATCACCTTCGGCGAAAAGCAGGAGCGCGCCACGGACTACTCCGGGACGCTCGCGCTCACCGGCGGCCGAGTCACCGAACTCATCCCCTGGCGCTTCTTCGGCGACGATCAGCTCCAGGGCAACAACGGCTGGAAGCTGGTCACGCGCCGCGCGAACCTGGAAAACCAGCCGGACCGGCCGCAGCCGATTTCCACCCCGGGCGCGGTCCAGAACATCGTGCCCAAGGGCGTCACCGCGATGGTGGATGCGCCTCCGGGAACCGAGGTCTCCATCCAGACCAGCCGCGGAACCTACACATTCAATCTCGACTCTTTGAGAAGCGGCCGCCTGTTCGATTTCGAAAACGGCGACGTCACCGTGCAGGCCGTGCCCGCGCCCGCGCGAGTCTCTTCCGCGCGCGCCGCCAATGCCACGGTGGAACACGACTACCCGTCGCTGGCCATCGCCCGCGACGGCGCCGCGTGGATCGCCTGGCAGGTCTACGAAAATGGCGGCGACCGCGTGCTGGTCTCGCACTCCACCGCGGGCGGATGGACCGCCGCGGAACCGCTGACCGCCGCGGGCCAGGACATCTACCGCACGGCTATCGCCGAGGACGCGCGCGGGCGCATCTGGACGGTGTGGTCCGAGCGGCAGGGCGAAGCGTGGGACTTGGCCGCCCGAGTCTACGATGGCCGCGCGTGGAGCGCGCCGCGCAAGCTGACCAACGGCAACGGGCCGAACTTCTTTCATAAGCTGGTGCGCGACCGCGGCGGCAACCTGCACCTGGTGTGGATCGCGCATCTCAACGCCGAGTCGCACGTAATGTGGAGCAGGCTGGCTGGCGACACCTGGAGTCCCGCGCAGGAAGTCAGCGGCGCGAGCGCGTGGATGCCCGACGCGGCGGCCGATTCGCAGGGCAACCTCTACGTCGCGTGGGACAGCTACCGCACCGGCAACTACGATCTCTTTCTGCGGCGCATCGGCGCCGACGGAAGCCTCGGGGCGATCCAGCAGGTGACCAAATCGCCGCGCTTCCAGGCGCACGCTTCGGTGGCCGTCGATGG
This sequence comes from Bryobacteraceae bacterium, assembly GCA_035638575.1. GTDB lineage: Bacteria > Acidobacteriota > Terriglobia > Bryobacterales > Bryobacteraceae > DASQZT01. The sequence goes on along the minus strand of DASQZT010000201.1, from coordinate 46,153 downwards.
CGCGGACCGCGTGTGGCTCGCCTGGGACGAATCCGGCGCGAACTGGGGCAAGGATTACGCGCGCGACGACACCTGGCGCGGGACCACCTTGTACGCCGATCGCCACCCGCGCGTGGCGGTGCTGGAAAACGGGAAATGGTCGGAGCCGGTGGCCGACCTGATGGCCGCTCTCCCGGCGCGTTACGACCGGTTCGTGGAAACGCCCAAGCTGGTGTCGGACGGCTCGGGCCGCATCTGGGCGGCACTCGAGGTGCGCGTCTCAACGGCCATGAACCGCTCGGATTTCTGGGCGAACAACGGCCGATGGGAGCTTTTCCTCACGGCATACGAGGGCGACCGCTGGCGTCCCGCCGCGCCGGTTCCGCTCTCCAGCACGCGCCCCGACGGCCCCTTCGCATTTGCCCCGACGGCGGCCGGCGCGTATGCCGTGTGGACCAACGACAATCGCCAACTGCCGTTTGCCGCCGGCCAGCCCAATCGGCGGCACAACGATATCGAGTTCGCGCGCGTCGAGGCGGACCCGGCGCCCGCCTCCGTGTTCGAGGCCTACGCCGAAACACCGGGGACCGCCGCGGCCATCCACGCCAACGAAACCGCCGACGTCCGCCGTGCCCGCGACTACCGCGCGCAGGCCGGCGGCGGCGAACTGCGCATCCTGCGCGGCGATTTCCACCGCCACACCGAGATCTCGCCCGACGGCCCGGGCGACGGCTCGCTCGAAGACTACTTCCGCTACATGATCGACGCCGCCCGCATGGACACCGGCATCGTCTCCGATCACAACGCGGGCAGCGAGGAGTACACGTGGTGGCGCACCGAAAAGGCCATCGACCTGTTCCACATCCCCGGCGGGTTCACCCCGCTGTTCGGCTACGAGCGGAGCGTGCCCTACCCCAACGGCCATCGCAACGTGGTGTTTGCCGAGCGCGGCGTCAAGGTGCTGCCCATCTCCCCGGCGGAGAACCAGAACACGGTGAACTCCGGCCCGATCCTGTACCCCTACCTCAAGCAGAACCGCGGCATCTGCATGCTGCATTCGCTCGCCACCGACCAGGGGAGCGATTACCGCGACAATGATCCCGAGGTCGAACCGCTGGTCGAGATCTACCAGGGCTATCACGCGAACTACGAGTACGAAGGCGCGCCGCGGGCCGAGTCGGAAGGATACACCGTCACCTCGCACGGCCCTTACCGTCCCGCGGGTTTCTTTTGGAACGCGCTGGCCAAAGGCTATAAGCTGGGGATGGAATCCAGCTCCGACCACATATCGACTCACTCGTCTTATACCATGATCTACACGCCTTCGACGGTGCGGCGGGACATTGTCGAGAGCATGCGCAAGCGCCACGCCTACGGAGCTACGGACAATATCGTTCTGGATTATCGCGCGCGCGACCGCCAAGGCCATGAGTGGATGATGGGCGATGCCTTCGAGGCCGCCGCCGCCCCCATTCTGCACGTGAAGGCCCTCGGCACGGGGCCGATCCAGAGCATCGAGATCGTCAAGGACGGCAAGTTCATCTACAAGACCGAGCCGAATGCAGCGTCGGCCGAGTTCGACTACACCGATACCACGGGGCCCTCCGCGCCCGTGGAAAGCTGGTATTACGTGCGCGTCATTCAGGCCGACCGCAACATGGCGTGGTCTAGTCCCATCTGGGTGAAGTACACCCGGTGAGCCGCAGTAAACTATGCCTGGACATGCCAACGTAATTTAACGTACAATACAAAAATATTAGGTTTGGGCCGCCTGTCTGTGCGGAGCTGGAGGTTTGGAAACCAACGATGCACGACAAGCAGCCGAGTAGTGTCGACACAACTGCTGGCATACCCGTAGTTGGCATAGGAGCTTCAGCCGGCGGGCTGGAGGCCTTCAAGCTCCTGCTGAGTCATCTGCCTCCCGACACGGGCTTTGCGGTCGTACTCATCCAGCACCTCGATCCCACGCACCACAGCAGCCTGAGCGACATCCTCGGGCGTGCCACCGAGATGCCCGTCAGGGAGGCGGCCGACGGCACGCCGGCGGAACCGAACCATGTCTACGTCATACCGCCCAACGCCGAACTCGCGATCGCCAATCGAGTCCTGAGGCTGACGCCCCGCGGGCAAGTGCCGGGACCGCACATGCCCATCGACCACTTTCTGCGATCCCTGGCGCGGGACTGCGGCAGCGGGGCCATTGGCGTGATTCTCTCCGGCACCGGCACCGACGGCTCGGGCGGCCTGCAGGCGGTGAAAGAGGCCGGCGGGGTCACCTTCGTGCAGGAACCGGCCACCGCGGAGTTCCCCACCATGCCGCAGATGGCGAAGGCGGCCACTCGCGTCGATTTCGTCTTGTCCCCGGAGCGGATTGCCACGGAGCTGGTACGGATCGCGCGGAGTCCTTATTTCGCCGCTCCCGAACGCGCGGAACAGGAGACCCCGCCCCGCGAGGCGGAAGATCAATTCCGCCCGATCTTCACTTTGATGATGGAGGCGACGGGCGTGGATTTCTCGCTTTACCGGAAAACGACGATCCACCGCCGAATCCTGCGGCGCATGACTTTGCGCAACGTAGCCGGCATCGAGGAGTACCTCTCTCAGCTGGAGCGCGATCCCGGCGAGCGCAGCGCGCTCCAGCGAGATCTCCTCATCAGCGTCACCGGCTTTTTCCGCGATCCGGACTCCTTCGAGATGTTGAAGAAGCACGTATTCCCCCAGATACTTCAGGATCGGCCCGCCGACACGCCGATCCGGATCTGGGTGCCCGGATGCGCCACCGGAGAGGAGGCCTACTCGATTGCCATAGCGTTGCGGGAGCACGTGAATGAACAAGACGATTCCGTCCGCGTCCAGATCTTCGCTACCGATATCAGCGAGTCCGCCCTGGAGAAGGCCCGCGGCGGCCAGTACCTGGAGAGTATCGCCGCGGATGTCGGCCCGGAGCGATTGAATCGCCACTTTACGAGGATTCAAGGGGGCTATCAGATCAGCAAGTCCTTGCGTGAGACGTGTGTATTCAGCAGGCATAATCTGATCGGGGACCCTCCTTTCTCGAAATTGGACCTGATCAGTTGCCGCAACGTGCTGATTTACCTGGAAGCCGTTCAAGGGGAAATCATCCCCATGTTCCATTACGCGCTCAACCCGCGCGGATTCCTCATCCTGGGGCGTTCCGAAGCGGGTCCATCCGACGAGCTGTTCTCCATCGTAGACAGCGAACACAGAATCTACTCGAAAAAGGAGACCGGGAGAAGGGTATACCGGTATCGCACTCGCACCGCCGCTTCCCGTTCTGGCGCCGAAGCTCGCAAAGAGCCGGCTCGGGCGCCGAATGCCGGACTCTGGGACGGCGTAGACATGGGGAAAGAGGTCGATCGCATACTCCTGTCGAAGTACGGCCCGTCCGGCGTTGTAGTGGACGAAGACCTGGAGGTGCTCGAGATTCGGGGGCCCGCAACTCCGTACCTCAGATTACCGGCAGGAAAAGTGAGCTTCCATTTGTTGAAACTCTTACCGGATACCGGTCTCTTCCTCGAGGTGGAGAAACTCGCTCGCGAGGCGGCGGAAAGTGGCGAGGCGGTGCGCCGGGAGCGTGTACGGCACGAATGCGACGGCCGTTCCGGCGAAGTGAACATCGAGGTGACGCCGTTATACGGCAAGCAGAAACGCGCCTCCCTGGTCCTTTTCGAGCCGGCAGTGGCCGTGCCGGAACCCGTTGCGGAATCCCAGGAAGGGCTACCCGGGCGCGAGGGATCTGCGGACGGCAGGGACCGCCAGATCGCCAAGCTGAAGCAAGACCTGGCGGAGGCCCGCCGGCGGCTTCACTCGGTCATCGAGGAATACCAGACATCCAACGCGGAGAGCCAAAACGCTACCGAAGAGGCGCTCTCGACAAACGAAGAGCTGCAAAGCCTCAACGAGGAACTGGAGACGGCCAAGGAAGAGCTGCAATCCACCAATGAGGAACTGGTCACCATCAACCAGGAGCTGGAGTCCAAGAACATCGCGCTCCGCGAGGCGGGCAACCTCACGATGTCGATTGTCGAGACCGTCAGGGAGCCCCTCCTGGTGCTCGATTCCGAATTGCGGATCAGGACCGCCAACCAGTCGTTCTTGCAGACATTTCAGCTATCGGCGCGTGAGGCCGAAGGTCAGCTCCTCAATTCGGTTTCGGGCGGTGGTTGGGACGTTCCCGCTGTCCGGGATCTGCTCGGTCGCGTCCTGCCGGTCAACAACTCGTTTGATGATTTTGAGTTCGAGCTGGACTTTCCGGGCATCGGGCACCGGGTCTTGATGCTCAGCGGCTGCCGCCTCGGTCATCTCGACATGATTCTCCTCGCGATTGACGATGTCACCGCGCGCAAGGAGGCCGAGAAGACTTTGCGCAAAGGCGAGGAAGCTCTTCGCCAGGCCCAGAAGATGGAGGCAATCGGCCGGCTCGCGGGCGGCGTGGCGCATGACTTCAACAACCTGCTGACGGCCATCATCGGCTACACCCATCTCCTCGCCGATACTCTCGATAGTGATCACCAGGCGAAGGAGTACCTGCATGAGATCGAAACCGCCGGGGAAAGGGCGGCCGCTCTCACCGATCAATTGCTTGCTTTTAGCCGGCGGAAAGTCCTGCAACCCAAGGTATTCGACATGAATGTCGTGGTCGCGGATTTCGAGAGAATGCTGCGCCGCGTGGTGGGCGAGGAGATCAAGGTCGTCGTCCGTCCCGCTGCCGGCCTCTGGCTGGTGAGGGCCGACCCCGGCGAGATCGGGCGCGTGGTGATGAACCTTTGCCTGAACGCCCGGGACGCCATGCCCACGGGAGGCACCCTGACCATCCTGACGGCAAATGCGACCCTTGCCGAGGCGGACGCTCACCTGCGCCACCTCGCGGCCGGCCGATACGTCGAGCTGGCTGTTTCGGATACCGGCATCGGCATGGGCCCCGAGATGCAGGCCCTGGTCTTCGAGCCATTCTTCACCACCAAGGAGACCGGCAAAGGAACGGGTCTGGGCCTGGCGACGGTGCTCGGCATCGTCGAGCAGAGCGGCGGCGCGATCTGGTGCGACTCCGAACTCGGGCAGGGCAGCAGGTTCCGGGTACTCCTGCCGGCTGTGGCAGGCGCTTCCGACCGCGTCGAGCATGCGGCTCGCGGTCTCGCCGAGGCGCCCAAGGGTTCCGCCGAAGTTGTCCTGCTGGTCGAGGATGAAGAAATCGTCCGCAAGCTGGCGCGAAGGGTCCTGGAGGCCAGCGGCTACGTGGTCGTCGAAGCTCGCGATGGGCGCGAAGGGCTGTCTGTGTGCCAAACCCACCAGGGGAGGATCGACCTGCTTCTCAGCGATGTCGTGATGCCGGAACTCGGGGGCCGCGAGCTTGCCGAGAGCGCCCTGGTCCTGCGGCCCGATATGAAAGTGCTGTTCATGTCCGGCCACATCCCGGATGTGGTTCTGCAGGAAGGTGTCCAGTCAGGGATGCCGTTCCTGCAGAAGCCTTTTACTCCGACCGACCTGGCACTCAAAGTGCGAGAGGTCCTCGATTCGCCAAGTCCTTCTTAGTCCGGATGCTGCTCACTGACTCCCTGAGTGGGGCGTGGCACCCCGGTTGCCTGCCCGCCGGGATGATGAGGTGAGGGAGAATATAAAGTAGGATCGCAGCATGGACAAGTCCACAATCATCGCCAAACTGGCTTGCCGTGGCACAACATCCGTGGCATCGGCAACTGGCTCCGGCATCGCTACGACAGAGTGGAAGTCGAAACGGTATGGAATACGGTCATGGACGATCTTCCGCCGCTCAGGTCTGGGGTTTTGCGCGCGCTGACGCCGCCTCCGGCAAACCCCGAGGGTCCGGCGTAGGGCGGAAATGGCTCCAAAGAACAGCCGAAGCCGCTTCATGATCGACAGCCACGTGCGAAAGGGGATTTCGCGCCAAGAACCCGGCGCCGTCAACTCAACGGTTAGGGCGTTACGCGTCAGGTTGACCGGAAACGCCAACCTCCGGCTGGCCGGAAAATGATACCATTCCTGAAGTCGCCTCATGCGCCCGCAACAGTCCGTCGCTCATTTTCCGGCGACTCGGTCAAGAGGTAGGTCCTGACATGAACCCAATGATCGGCCAGGCCCTGGGCCACTACCGGATTGAAGCAAAGCTCGGCGAGGGCGGCATGGGTTTGGTCTACCGGGCGTTTGATACTCATCTGGACCGGCCGGTGGCCATCAAAATCCTGCGCGCCGATGCCACCAGCAGCCCCGAGCGCAAGCGCCGCTTCGTGCAGGAAGCCAAGGCCGCCTCGGCACTGAATCACCCCAACATCATCCACATCTACGACATCAGTTCTTCCGAAGGCACGGATTTCATTGCGATGGAGTTCGTCGCGGGCAAGACGCTCGACCAGTTGATCGGGAAGAGCGGCCTGCCGCTGAAAAACACTCTGAAATATTCCATTCAGATTGCCGATGCCCTGGCGCGCGCCCACTCGGCCGGAATCGTCCATCGCGATCTCAAGCCCGCCAACATTATCGTCGGCGAGGACGGGCGGGTGAAATTGCTCGATTTCGGCCTGGCCAAGCTGACCGAGCCCACCGACGATTCAGAGGGGGCGACGGCGACGCTGACCGCTACGGACGCGCCTCAGACGGAGGAGGGTTCGATCGTCGGCACTATCGCCTATATGTCGCCGGAGCAGGCCGAAGGCAAGAAGGTGGATGCGCGTTCCGATATTTTTTCTTTCGGCTCGGTCCTGTACGAAATGGTCACCGGCCGCCGGGCATTCGAAGGCGGAAGCAAGCTCTCGACGCTCTCGGCCATCCTGCACAAGGAGCCGCAGCCGCTTGTCGATCTCGCGCCGAACCTGCCGGCTGAACTCGAGAAGATCATCTCGCGCTGCCTGCGCAAGGATCCGGAGCGCCGCGCACAGCACGCCGGCGATATCAAGCTGGCGCTGGAGGAACTGAGGGAGGAGTCCGAGTCCGGCAAGCTCTCGCCGGCTTCGCAGTCTGCCGCCGCGCAGGCCCCTGCCCGCAGATCTTTTCCGCTCGCGGCGATCCTATCGGGGGCTGCCGTTTTGCTCGCGGCCGCCGGAGCTTTCTTGTGGATGAAGCGTAGTCCTTCCGCGCCGGCGGGCACCGAGTGGGTGCAGATCACGAATTTCGCCGATTCCGTCAGCCAGCCGGCGCTCTCGCCGGACGGCCGCATGCTGACTTTTATTCGGGGTCCAAAGACGTTCATCGGGCCGGGTCAGGTGTACATCAAGATGTTGCCGAGCGGCGATCCGGTGCAACTCACGCACGACGATCTGAATAAAATGAGCCCGGCTTTTTCACCGGATGGATCGCGGATCGCGTATTCGACCAACACCCCCCCACTGGGCTGGGACACGTGGGTCGTACCGGTGTTGGGAGGCGATCCCCGGGTGTGGCTTCCGAACGCTGCCGGGCTGGTTTGGTGCGACAGATCGAAGCTGCTGTTTTCCGAGATCAAGGAGAAACCTCTTCACATGGGGCTGGTGACCGCCGCGGAGAACCGGACGGGGGAACGCGACCTCTATTTGCCGGCGCACCAGCGCGGCATGGCGCACCGATCTTATCTCTCGCCCGACGGTAAATCGATCCTGGTGGTGGAGATGAATGAAAGGGGCGACTTCGACCCCTGCCGCCTGTTGCCCGCGGAGGGCAACTCCCCGGGGAAGCAGGTGGGCCCTCCCGACGGGGAGTGCACGTTTGCCGCATGGTCGCCCCATGGGGAATGGATGTATTTCAGTTCCAATGCGGGCGGCGTGTTCCATACGTGGCGACGGCGTTTTCCCGACGGCCCGCTGGAGCAGATCACCTCGGGACCGACGGAAGAGGAGGGGATCGCGATGGCGGCCGACGGCCGCTCGTTCGTTACGGCTGTCGGAGAAAGGCAGAGCAGCGTTTGGGTGCATGACAGCCAGGGCGACCGGCAGATCTCGGTGGAGGGCCAGGCCTTCCAGCCGAAATTTACGCCCGACGCAAAGAAGCTGTTGTACCGGGTTCGAACGGGAAGCGGCAGCGAGTTGTGGGTGGCGGAACTCGGGTCGAACCACACCGAGCCTTTGCTGCCGGGCTTTCCGGCCGGCGTATCGGCGGGCCAGGGAGCAGTCTGGAGTGCGGGCTACGACATATCTCCGGACGGCCGCCAGGTGGTGTTCTTCTCCCGCGACCGCGAGGGCAAGCTTCGGCTGTGGCTCACCCCGCTCGACCGCCGCACGCCTCCCCGGCAAATCCCGGGCGTGGAAGGGGAACAGCCGGTATTCGGCCCGAGCGGCGAGGTCTTCTTCCGCAGGATCGAAGGGCCCTCCGCCTTTCTCTACAGCGTGCGGGAGGACGGCAGCGAGCTGCGAAAAGTGTTCGAAACGCCGGTCGTCGATGTGTTCGGCGTGTACCCGGACCACAAGTGGCTTCTGCTCGGCGCGTCAAGCGAAGGTGAGGTACTCCTGCCGACCGGGGGCGGCGCGCCGCTTTTGACGCGTCTCCACCCCCCGGACTGGCTGCGGTGGAGCGGAGATGGGAAGCATTTATTTCTGGTCGGCGTGAACGGTACCAGGGCGAAGGCCTACGTCTTGCCGTTGTCTCGAGGCGAGGTGTTGCCGAGTTTCGCACTTGGCAAGAATCTTCCCTCGGACCCGGAACTGGCAAAGCTGCCGGGAGTGCGGATCATCCCGGTGGGGGACGTCGTATCTGGCCCGACGGCCGACATTTACGCTTTTGTTCGCGAGAGCGTACACCGCAACCTGTATCGGATTCCGCTACCGTGAACGCAGAGCAGGAAACGGCCAAATTTGCACGCAGATTCGGATCGACTCCAAGTTCCCCAGGGGGCGTGGGCGGTGTGATCCGCCGGGCGCAGGTTGCGCCACAAAGCGATCCGTTGGGCCGAGAGTGGGTTCCGGGTAATCCACCCGGACGGAATAGCCAAGGGGGTAGCCGAACCGCGTTCCAGGAAGGGTCGGCACGCCCCCTCTAACTGAACCACCCGCACGTTACACTCCAATACAGGAGCATTCACTTGCGAATTCAGAAGGCGGTCATCACCGCTGCCGGGCAGAACCAGCGCGCGCTTCCCCTGCAGACGCTGATCGACCAGGACGGGCAGGAGAAATCCGTTCTCGGAATTCTCATCGAGCAGGCCCTCACGGCGAATATCCAGGAGATCTGCGTGGTGGTGTGGCCGGGCGATGCGGCGCGCTACGCGCAAGCGGCGGGCCGCCACGCCGGCGCCGTGCGGTTCGTTTCGCAGCCGGAGCCGCTGGGCTACGGGCAAGCCATCTTCTGCGCGCGCGAGTTCACCGGCGGCGATCCCTTCCTGCACATGGTGGGCGACCACCTTTATGTAAGCGCGACCTCGAAATCCTGTGCCCAGCGCCTGCTGGAAGTCGCCGCGATGGAGGAGTGCTCCGTCTCCGGAGTGCAGCCCACGCGCGAGAACCTGCTGCCCCGGTTTGGCGCCGTGGCCGGACGCCGCATGGCCGGCGGGCCGGGGCTGTACCGCGTGGAGACCGTGATCGAGAAGCCCACCCCCACCGAAGCCGAGCAACGCCTCGCCGTGCCGGGAATCCGCGCCGGCTACTATCTCTGCTTTTTCGGCATTCACGTCCTCACGCCCGCCGTAATGGACCTGCTGGGACGCTTGCTTGCCGGCCAGCCGGAACGCCCCGTCACGCTTTCCGCGGCGCTGGCCGAGCTTGCCCGCCACGAGCGATACCTGGCCATGGAGGAAGACGGCCGCCGCTACGATATCGGCGCCCGCTACGGCCTGCTGACGGCGCAACTGGCGCTGGCGCTGCACGGCCGCGACCGCAACCAGGTGCTGGCCAACATCGTGGAGCTGCTGGCCGACCGCGAAATGTCGTCCGCGGCGGCCGGAGGCGAGCGGTGAGCCGGTTCGCCGGCGTCATCCGGGCGGCCGATCTCGAAACGCGCAATCAATCGTTCGAAAGCCTCTGCCAGGGGGCGAGTCTCGAGGAACTGCTCGCGGAATCGGAAGCGCTCGACCGTTTTCGACGGAACAGCGACAATCTCTACGAACGCGTGCGCGCGCTGTTTTTCCTGTACGCCATCCACCGGTTCCAAATCCCGCTGCGCGACGCCGCCGGCACGCGCGCGCTGATTCCGTTTGCGGGATACGCCGGGCTGCTGAAGCGCCGCTTCGAAGAGGCCATCGACATTTTCCTCGCGGCGCAAGCCGCCGCCGGCCCCAGCACCGCGATCTCCAGCGCGCTGGCCGCGGGTTATCGCGCGCTGGCTTTTCAAACTCTGGCCGACCAGGTGCGCCGCAGCGTGCGCTCCGTGCGCGGCAACCAGTGGATGTTCCGCATCGCGCATCCCGCCGATTACCCGCTGCGCATTCGCCCCGAGCTTCTGGACGGCGCCATCCTGCGCGAGGCCACTCCCGTGCGCATGGACCTGACGCACAGCGGCTGGAGCGACATCTTCTTTCTGGGGATGGATTTCCCGGAAGGCGCGCGCGTGCTGAATGTCTCGATCGATCTCGGCGTGCACGGAGCCGGGCGGAGCGCGGAGCCCAAGCCGCCGGTCGAGGCGTACTTCCGCGTGATCGACCAGCCGGTCCTGCGGCTGGTCAGCGTCGATCTCAAAGCCAGCGCCGAAATCGCCTCCTTCGCCGAGGTCTTCGATTTCGCGCGCGACTACCTGGGCTTGCTGAAAGCCGCGGTGATCGCATCGGGCATCGTGCCGCCCGGGATGGAAGGTGTCACGCAGCCGCTGGCGGAGCTGCTCGCCGCGCTCACCGGCCGCGCGGGCCACGGCATCGAGATCGTCAGCAAGGTCAACGACATTCCGAAGGGCTCGCGCCTGGCCGTATCCACCAGCCTGCTGGCCTGCCTCATTGCGGTCTCGATGCGCGCCACCAGCCAGATCCACGCGCTCACCGGCGGCCTGGAAGAACACGACCGGCGCCTGGTGGCCGCGCGCGCCATCCTCGGCGAATGGCTCGGCGGCTCGGGAGGCGGCTGGCAGGATTCGGGCGGCGTGTGGCCGGGAGTCAAGCTGATCCACGGCGTGCTCGCCGGCGAATCCGATCCGGAGTTTGGCATCAGCCGCGGGCGTCTCCTGCCTGATCACCAGGTGTTCAGTCCGTCGGAAGTCTCGCCGGAAACCCGCGGCAAGCTCCAGCAGTCCCTCGTGCTGGTGCACGGAGGCATGGCCCAGGATGTCGGCCCCATCCTCGAGATGGTCACCGAAAAATACCTGCTGCGCTCTCAGACCGAATGGCGCGGACGGCAGGAAGCCATCGCCATTTTGGACGAAGTCGTGGACCACCTGAAGCAGGGCGATGTCCGCGCGATCGGCGGCGCGACCCAGCGCAATTTCGACGGCCCCATCCAGACCATCATTCCGTGGGCCGGAAACCTTTACACCGCCACCCTGATCCAGCGCGTGCGCGCGGAGATGGGCCGGGATTTTTGGGGATTCTGGATGCTGGGCGGAATGTCGGGAGGCGGCATGGGGTTCCTCTTCAATCCCGAGCGCAAGCCGCAGGCCCAGGAACGTCTCCAGGCGATCATGGCCGAGACCAAGCGGCGGATGGAGCACGCCGTGCCGTTCGCCATGGAGCCGGTGATTTATGACTTCTCCATCAACGAGCGGGGAACCGAGGCCGAGCTTTTCGAAGGCGGCCGCGCGCTCATGCCCGCCGACTATTACACGCTGGCCGTGCCCCCGCTGATCCGCACGCCGTCGCACCTGCTTTCCCGTGCGCGCCGCGCCGAGCTCGACCGCTTCACCGCCGCCTGCCAGGACAGCGGCGAATTCTCCGGCATGGTGCAGCATCTCTTCGAGCACCTGCTGCCGCGCGCTCCCGAGCGGGATGCCGCCGCCTCCCAGAGCCTCGGAGCGCTGCTCGAGGCCCACGGGTTCGACCGCGCGCACCACGAGCAGATCCGCAGCGACCTGCACAACGGCCGCATTGGCCTCGCGCAGAACTGCCTGCCGGTGAACAGCCGCATTGAAGACGTCAGCCCGGACGACCTGGTGGATGCCGGCCGCGGCCTGGCGGCGCACTATCGCGAGACCGGAATGGACGCCCTGGCGGCGGGAGCGGTGGCGGTGGTCTCGCTCGCGGGAGGCGTGGGCAGCCGCTGGACCAAGGGCGCCGGCGTGGTGAAGGCGCTCAACCCGTTCTCGAAGCTCGGCGGCCGGCACCGCAGCTTCATCGAGGTCCACCTGGCGAAGAGCCTGCGCGTGAGCCGCGCCTCGGGCGTCATGCTGCCGCACGTTCTGACCACCAGCTATCTGACGCACGATGCCATCGAGCGATACCTCGCCGCGGAGAAGAACTACGGCTATCCCGGCCCGCTGCTGCTTTCGCCCGGCCGCGCCATCGGCCTGCGGCTGGTGCCCATGGAGCGGGACTTGCGCTTCGCCTGGGAGGAGATGCCCCAGCAACTGCTCGACGAGCAGGCGCAGAAGGTGCGCGAGAGCCTCCACGCCACGCTGATCGGCTGGGCGCGCCACACCGGAGAAGGCGCCGACTACACCGACAACCTGCCCATGCAGTGCCTGCATCCCGTGGGCCACTGGTACGAGATCCCCAACCTGCTGCGCAACGGCACGCTCGTTCGCCTGCTGGAGGAGCGGCCGCGCCTGGCGTACCTGATGGTGCACAACATCGACACCGCGGGCGCCGACGTGGACCCCGCGCTCCTCGGCCAACACATCGAGCAGGGAGCGGCGATGACCACCGAAGTGATCCCGCGCCACATCGAGGATCGCGGCGGCGGCCTCGCCCGAATCGACAACCGCGTGCGCCTGGTGGAAGGGCTGGCGCTTCCCAGCGAGGAGATCGAGTCCCGGCTCTCGTACTACAACAGCGCCACCTACTGGCTGGATATCGGCCAGCTACTGGCGGTGTTCGGACTCGGGCGCGGCGACCTCGCCAATCCGGACCGCGTGAACGAGGCGGTGCGCAGCGTGGCCGCCCGCATGCCGACTTACATCACGTTGAAGGACGTGAAGAAGCGGTGGGGCAAGGGGCAGGAAGATATCTTCCCGGTCGCCCAGTTCGAAAAGCTCTGGGGCGATATGACCGCGCTGCCGGAGCTGAAGTGCCGCTTCGTGGCCGTGCCGCGGCGGCGCGGCCAGCAGCTCAAAGAGGTCGCACAGTTGGACGGCTGGCTGCGCGACGGCTCGGCGGCGTACGTGGAGGGGCTCTGTGAGTGGCCCGATTGAGGGGCCGGGCCGCGGCGGGGTGGTCCCAGATGACCACGTGATTTCGAATGGGCGAACAGGATTCCGGCCAAGCGATCTATACTTGGAATGAATATGCGAACCACCGTGGATATTGGGACCCTGATCGCGAGATCGCCGGAAATCCGTAAAGGCCGGCCCTGCATTGCCGGTACCGGTGTTACGGTCCGGCGTATTGCCGGGTGGCACAACATGGGCCTTGCTCCCGAAGAAATCGCCGCCAAGATGGAGCACCTCACGCTGGCTCAGATTCACGCCGCCCTGGCCTACTACCACGCCAACCGCGACGAGATCGACAGTGACATTGCTGCCGAGGACGCCGCAGTCGAAGAGATTTTTCTAGCGCGGGCATAACGGTTGTGAGCCGCCTTCGTTTGTACGTAGACGAGGACGCGATGGACGGCGACGTTGTTAGGGGCCTTCGGTCGCGTGGGATTGATGTAGTCACCGCCGCCGACGCGGGCATGATCCGCCGACAGGATGAAGACCACCTCAGTTTGGCCACCGCTCAAGGCCGGGCTCTCTACTCCTTCAATGTCGGAGACTTCCACGAGATCCACACCGCATGGACAGCGAGCGGCCGCACCCACTGCGGCATCGTTTTGACACAGCAACAGCGCTACTCGACCGGAGAACAGCTTCGGCGGTTGCTGCGTCTGATCGGATCCCTGTCGGCCGAAGCCATGAGGAATCGTGAGGAGTTTCTGGGCCGGTGGTGACCGCACTGGCATGTGGCGTGGCTTCCGAACGGCCCTAAGGAACAGATGGCGACAAACCAGACGAGTGGATTGCCAGACCCCTGGGGGCGTTTATCGGGAGTAATCTTGCACGGCTTTGTTTGAGAAGTACGGGAGGCCGCCAATCGCGTGATAGTGAGCTAGACTTTGGCGCTCATTTCAACCGCTCCATGGTTTCGCCCAGTTCCTGCGGCCCGGTGATGACCCACCACATGCTACAGGACTCCATGGCCCGCCTCCGCCTCTTGTCTGAAAGGATAAGACCGCCATACATGGAAATGGTCCACACCGTAAGCTCGGGCGGATCTGGCGCCTGTAAACCGACATATTGGACAGTGCCATTGCCCAAATTCTCTACCACTCTTTGCGCGTTGCTCCAACTGCTGGTCATGCTCGCAAATACGGCGCTGGCCGTGTCCGTCATGAGCATCACGTTCACAACATCCGCAGGCCGGAGATATATTTTCCAATGGTGCCAGGCGAGACCACGCCCGATGAACTTGAGCAGGCCCTCCAGTTTGGAACTGTCGAACTCCACGATGCTGGTCTGCAGATATGGCCCTGTGCCCTCCCGTAACCATGCTGGTTCCATGGAGCCCAGCAACGCTTTGTTAAGTTTCTGATTTTTCGCCAACCGCCCCGGCACGCCGCTTTGAAGGGCGGTGACCGCCTGCGGGTGCCTCCCACCAAAGGGCAGCACGGCAGTCAGGTAGTGCTCAAGCTTGGACTTCTCGTTATTGCAGATCCCGCAGGCAGGTGCCTTCGGCAGATTCTGTCGATCCTCAACCAAGAAGAATTCCCGTGCAAAGACGTGGTCGCGTGTCGTGGCCTTCGTCTTCGAACAATATGCGCAAAGCTTCCCCTTGAATTTCTTGCTCACCGGACTTCTATCGTAGCGGTTTGCCCAGGTGATGGCATCCAAAGCCTATGCGGGCTCAATGGCTGCGTCAATTCCTCGCTTCGACACGTTGAGGCATAACGCCCTACGCGTAGACGTGCCAGTCGAGGAAGTCGCCACCGAGCAACTCAACTGCGAGACCGACTGTCGGCAGTGGCCCCCTATTCTGACGTACATGCTGGGGCGGAACCGGTTGCGCGCCCTACTCCCGGCAGAGCGACGCCGCTCCGGCGATCCCCGCGTCTGCGCCATAGCGCGCCATCACCAGCGGGATCTCGCCGGCGCGCTGGTTGATCGACCAGTGCGGCAGGTTCCGCGACATGCGCCCGAAGAACGCGCTCATCATCTCGGCCATGCCGCCCCCGACCACCATCACGTCCGGTTCCAGCAGGTCCACGATGTTGCCCAACCATACGGTCAAAAGGTCCGCGGTCTCCTCCAGAACCCGCGTGGCCACGGCATCACCTTCGCGATAGGCCTGGCCTACGTGCTCGGGCCTGACCGCGTCGAGGCTGCCGGCGATTTCCAATATCCGCGAGGCGGCGTTTCCGCCCATCATGGCACGCGCCCGCGCAGCGATGGCGGGACCGGAGCAGAGCGCCTCGATGCAGCCGCGCTTGCCGCAGCCGCACACCGGACCCCGATAGTCGATGGTGACATGCCCGCCTTCCGCGGCGCTTCCCGTGCGGCCGTGGTAGATGCGGTTGTTGAACACGATGCCCGCGCCGACGCCCGTGCCCAGCGTGGCGTAGAAGACGTTGGCGTAACCCCTGCCGGCGCCCCACAACGCTTCCGCCAGGCCCGCCGCGTTGGCGTCGTTATCCACGCGGGCCGGAACGCCGAAGGCGCGCCGGGTCTCATCGGCCAGCGGGAAGTTGCGCCAGCAAGGCACGTTCGGAGGGTTCAGCACGACCCCGGTCCTGGGATCGAGCGGACCCGGAGAGCAGATGCCGATTCCCTTCACCGCGCCGCGCGCTTCGGGCGCCTGGGTGAAGATGCCCTCGATGGCGCTCCGCACCGCGGCGAACCCGGTGGCCGCATCCGCGGTGGTCACCATGGGCACACGCGTTTTGCGCGAGATCTCGCCCGTCGAGTCCACCAGGCCGGCGGCCACCTTGGTGCCGCCGATATCCACCCCGATGGTGAGCGCTCCCGGCATGGCCTACTGGATCCCCAGTTTCTTCTGCATCTCTTCGAGCGAGTAGCCCTTGGTCTCCGGATAAAAGGCCAGCACGACGAAGAACTGCACCACCATCATGGCCGCGAAAAACACGAAGGGGATCCCGCGGGAGTAAGCCGCCAGCACGGGAAAGATGCCCGAGATCAGGGCATTCATGATCCAGTGCGTGAAGCTGCCCAGGCTTTGACCCTTGGCCCGCACCAAGTTGGGGAAGACTTCGCTGAGGTAAACCCAGATCACCGCGCCTTGTGAAAACGCAAAGAAGCCGATGAAGGCGACCAGGCACCACACCAGCAGGTTTTGATGCGCGTCGAGGATGAAAATGGTGGCCACTCCGGCCAGCGCCACGGCGGTGCCGACCGACCCGATCAGTAGCAGCGTCTTGCGCCCGATCTTGTCGATCACCGACATGGCCACGATGGTGAAGATCAGGTTGGTGGCTCCCACCGCGACCGCTTGCAGATCGCCCGACACCTTGGTGAAGCCGGCTTTCGCAAAAATGTCGTTCAGATAGTACAGCACCGCGTTGATGCCCGAGAGCTGGTTGAACATGCCGATGGAAACCGCCAGGAAAATCGGCATGCGGTACCTGGCGGTGAACAGCGGCACATCGTGGGCGCCGTGGCGGGCGTCCACGGATTCGAGGATCTCGTCCACGTGCTGCCGGTAGTCGGGATCGCCCGTGCCGCGCAGCACTTCCAGGGCCTCGGAAACCCGTCCCCGCTTGGCCAGCCAGCGGGGGCTCTCCGGAATGCTGAAGAGCGCGAGGCAGAAGAGCGCCGCCGGAATGGCCGGGACTCCCAGCTTCCAGCGCCATTCCGCGTCGCCGAATCCGAAGGTTCCGATCACGTAATTGGAGAAGTACGCCAGCAGAATGCCGAAGACGATATTGAACTGGAAGGCGCCCACCAGGCGGCCGCGGTGCTTGGACGGAGCGATCTCGGCGATGTACATGGGACCCAGCACGGAAGATGCGCCGATGCCCAGCCCGCCGACGAAGCGCGCCACCACGAACGAATTCCAGTCGAACGCGAAGGCGCAGCCGAGCGCCGAAATGAGATACAGCACGCCGGTGATCCGGAGGCTGGCGCGGCGCCCCCACTTGTCGCCCGGAATGCCGCCGAACATCGCGCCGATGATGGTGCCGTACAGGGCCGCCGCCACGGTGAACCCCAGAGTCGCCGGCGTCAGCGCGTACTTGGCGGACAACGCCGCGGTGGCGCCCGCAATCACCGCCGTATCGAATCCGAAGAGCAGCCCTCCCAGGGCCGCCACCAGTGCGCTCTTGGCCAGGTATGCGTTGATTTTCATCGCGCCTTCCCGTGAAAGGGTAGCACGTGGCGCGGGCCCTACCGCGTGTCCGGCTTGGGCAGCGCGCTCGACAGGAACTCCGCGAAGTCGTGCTTCAGTTTGCCGTGGGAATCGCTGTCGATGTACAGCATGTGGCCGGACTGGTAGTAATTCCAGGTGATCTGCTTGTGCATCTCCGGACTCAGTCCCATGTGGTTGAAGGTGTGCTCGACCGCGAAGTAAGGCGTGGCCAGATCGAAGTAGCCCGCGGCGACCATCACCTTCATGTAGGGGTTCTTGCTCATGGCGTTGCGCAGCAGGCTGGTGGTGTCGCCGAAGCCGTTCTGCACGCCGTAATCCCAGGGTTGGATGCCGCCGGTCGGGTAGTAGTACATGTCGGTCTTGTATCCCAGCTCGTTCCGCAGGTAGTTGGTCACGATGGCGGTGAACGGCGGGGTGATGAGGCTGCTCGAAGGATCGCCTTCGCTGGTCTCGCCGACATTCAGCGCCGACGGTCCGGCCAGGCGCCCGTCGTATCGCCCGATGGTCTCGTGCCGGTCGCGCAGGAGCTGCCGCGTGAAATGCTGGACGTCGAACCGCAGGTTGCTCTCGTCGATGTAGCGCGCGTCCAGCCCGGTGTAGCGGACCAGCTTGTCGATGACCGCCTTGCGCTCGGCCGCCGGGAGCTGGTCGCCCTTCATGAGGGCCAGGGCATATTCGCCCGACGCCAGACTCTCCGCTTCCTTGAGGAAGGTCTTCAGGTCTTTGCGCTGCAGGTCGGCGGCGGCCTTCTTGTGATACCAGGCGTCGGCGGCGTAGGTGGGCAGTTCCAGCTCGTAGACCAGGTCGTCGCTGCGGCTCCAGATGGTCTCGAGGTTGAGGGTCGTGCCGATAAGCACGATGCCGTTGAAGGCGATGCCGCGGTCGATCAGGTAGCCCGCCAGGCCGGCCGCGCGGAAGGTGCCGTAGCTCTCGCCGGCGATGAACAGCGGAGACAGCTCGCGATTGTTGCGCACAATGTACATGCGGATGAACTCGCCGACCGACTGGATGTCGCCCTGCACGCCGTTCATGCGCCGCGCCACCTCGACGTTCTTGGCGCGGCTGTAGCCCGTGCCCACCGGGTCGATGAACACCAGGTCGGTCTTATCCAGCCAGGTGTCCTGGTTGTCTTTCATCTCGTACGGAGGAGGCGGCATGCCCCCATCAGGCATCAGCTTGGGACTGCGCGGCCCCATCCCGCCCATGTGAACCCACATCGACGCCGAGCCCGGTCCGCCGTTGAAGCAGAAAGTGAGCGGGCGCCTGGCGGCATCGGTGACGCCGTCGAGTGTGTATGCCATGTAGAAGATGTGCGCTTCCGTGTCGCCGGCGGCGTCCTTCAGCGGCATCTGCGCCACGGTGGCCGTGTAGCTGAGGCTTTGGCCGCCGACGGTGGTGGCGTGCTTGGTGACGACCGGGGTCTCATCGATATCCCCGCCGACGGCCGGTCCAGGACCGGCCACGCCTCCGCGGCCCCCGCGACCGCCCGGCGTTGTTGTGGTGGTCGTCTGAGGGGCCGGCGCCGGCTGCTGGGGTTGCCTCCCCTGAGCTCGAACCGCCGGCTGCTGCACGAACAGCAGGAAGAGCAGCGGCGCGATCATTTTCGTATCAAGAGCGAGAGAAGAATTGGGCATTGCGTAGATGATACTCCAGTTGATCGGCGCCTTTCAAAAGGTCACCCGCGTGGCAAAGATGACCCGGAGCCCGTCTTGCCGTATCGGCTCTTGAGATAAGATTGTTGATGATTTCCCCGAGTTGCTGCGGCGGGAATTGACATCACTCAGAGAAAAAGGAGTCCCTGATGTTCCGTCTTCCGTCCATCGCGTTCTTGATCTTCTTGATCGGCCTGACGGCTGGCTCAGATCCGGCAATAGCCCAAGCTCCGCCCCCGGCCGCAATTCCCGCACGCCCGGCCCGCCCGGCGCCGCCGACCCGCGATCCCCACACGCCCGGTTATGTCACAGCGAAAGACTTGCCCGACGGCGCCAACGCTCCGGCAGACGAGGACGGAAACTTCATCCTCGGCCCCACACACAACCCCGCGCCGGAGATGGCCGTGCAGGAAGGCGTGCCGCAGGGAGACGTCTTCAACTTCACCATGGAATCTTCCGACAGCAAGATCTATCCCGGCATCGCGCGCGAGGCCAACACCTTTGGCACGGCAGACCCCACCGACCCCGCCAAGATGGTAGTCACCACCAGCCATCCCGCTCCCTACACTCGCCGCGTGGCTGTGTATGTCCCCAAACAATATGTCCCCGGCACGGCCGCGCCGTTCATCGTCGGGGCGGACGGGCCCGACCGGGCGTTGTTCACGGCCCTGGACAATCTGATCGCCCGGCATCGGGTGCCCGTGATGATTGCCATCTCCATTGGCAACGGCAGCGGCGACGCCCAGGGGAGCGAGCGCGGCCTGGAATACGACACCATGTCGGGCCTCTACGCGGAGTTCGTCGAGAAAGAAGTGCTGCCTCTCGTAGAGAAGCAATACAACGTGAGACTGACCAAAGATCCCGAGGGCCGGGCGACCATGGGCGGCAGCTCCGGCGGCTCGTGCGCCTTGATCATGGCGTGGTATCACCCGGAGCTATACCACCGCGTTCTCACCTACTCGGGCACCTACGTGAACCAGCAGTGGCCGTCGAACCCCCAGACCCCCCACGGCGCGTGGGAGTTCCATGAACACCTCATCCCCAACAGCCCGGCCAAGCCGATACGCATCTGGATGGAAGTCGGCGACAGAGACAATTTCAATGCGAATGTCATGCGCGACAACATGCACGACTGGGTCGTCGCTAATGAGAATATGGCCAGGGTGCTGGCCGCCAAGGGCTATCATTATCAGTTTGTATTTGCGCGTAACGCCGGGCACACCGACCGCGCCGTGAAACAACAAACCCTGCCCGAGGCTCTGGAATATCTGTGGCACGGGTACCCGATCGCGGGGCCGAAGAATTGATTGGAGCGGTGTCGCGTAGCGCGCTACGGCTGCGCCGATCGGGCGGCAACCGCACACTGCGAGTGAGTCCCCGGCGACGACCTGACCATGCGGATCATCGTCGAAATGTTGATTGCCGCGTTTGCCAATTCCAACAACGTGCCGCCGATGGATCCGGTCATTATTGGCTAACCACAGCAGGGTGCTGGCCAATAACACACATCGGAACGGGATACCTTTCAGCGTAAAAATCGCAACCGTTGCAATCGAAGAGCCCACTACAGGCAACCAGCCGGCTATGTTTCTGGCGAACGCCGCGCCCAGGCCGATGTTCGCAACGACAATCACCGCGCCAAGCAACAATGACCGATATCGCAGCGCCAGGAACGACCGCAACGACGAGACTAGCGAACTGGCGGAGGCGGGAAGATTTCCTAACAAAATGAAATGCAGGGCGTAGACCAGGCCCTGAACCGCATTGAAGAGCTTTAGGCGGTCGTCCCTTTTCTGAAGAAAAGCAGTTATGCCAAGGGCAAGAGCGATGTATCCGACAACCTGCGCCGGAGAGAATAGTCCCATTTTTGCTGTGTTCCGAGCCGGATGAGTTCAAAAGCGCGCTGATAGCCAGTCTAACATTCCAGCCCTTTGGGCCGCCGGCCTGGGATGAATGCGGCGCCGTCTGTCTGATTGGTCACGGCGAATTTCGCTGTATATTACTGCTATGGCCATCATCGCTGTGGCTGGACGGAAGGGCGGCGTGGGAAAGTCCACCGTTGTCGGGAATCTGGCGGCCGAGTTTGCCGCCATGGGACTGACCGTGGCGGTGCTCGATGCCGATCCGCAGCATAGCCTGATGGCGTGGGCGGAGCAGGGCGACGGTATGCTGGCGCGCTCGGTGCAGAAAGTGGCCGATGGCGCCGGCACGTTGCGATCGCGAGCGCGCAAGGCCGAGAAAGACGCCGACATCGTGCTGATCGACACCCCGCCGGGCATGCCGGAGGTGGGCTACCAGGCGGCGCTTGCAGCGGATCTCCTGCTGCTGCCGTGCGGAGCGTCGCCACTGGATCTATTCGCATTAAAGGAAGCGCTGTCGCTGGGGCTGAAGGCGCGTGCGGAACGGCGGTCGAAAAAGCCGCGCATCCGGTTCGTGCCTTCGAAGGTTGTCATGACGACCAACCTCGGGCGGGGGTTGGCGTCCTCGCTGAAGGATCTGGGAAAGAAGGTTCTGCCTCCCATCGGGCAGCGCGTGGTAGTGGCGGAAGCTGTCGCCCGAGGGTTGACGGTGGCCGAGTACGCGCCAGATTCGGCAGCCCGCGAGGAGTTCCGCGAACTGGCCAAGGCAGTGGACAAGCTTCTGAGGCGATAGGAGAGAAAGGTCAATCGAAATCCATCGCCGCCTTCACCGTTCCTCGACCTCACGCAGGGACTCGGAGGGGAGCGTGCCGGCTCTCTTGGTCAGGTTGGCTCCCTCACTCGTGACACACGGCATAGCTCGTCTTCGGGACGCGATAAGTGCCCTATCAGAATCGGAACCGCATTCCGCCCCAAACCGTCCTCGGGGCGCCCGGCGCGTCGAAGGTCGCGTGCTGGATGGGGTAATTGCCGTTCACCGCGGGAAACGGCCGCGCGATGAACGTGCCCTGGTCCGTGAGCCCGGTAGGCCCCAGTTGCGCGGCGGTGAAGTAGTGGCGGTCGAGCAGATTGTTGATCTCGGCGAACAGGCCGATCCGCCGGTTCACCTGGTAGTGCGCCCCCAGGTTCACCACGGCGTAGCCGGGCGACGTTCCGGGCCCCAGGTAGTACGTGCCATCGGGCTGGCTCAGGTTGTTCTCGTTTCCGCGCGCGTAGGAACTCGACAGGGCTTCCATGCCGAGATCGAGCGAGAGTTTCGAAGTGGCCTGCACGTCGGCAAAGGCCTTCAGCATGTGGCGGGGAATTAGCGGGATCCGGTCGCCCGGCAGGATCTGGATGACGCCGTCGAGTCCCCTGGCGCCCGATGCCGCGGTGTCGTTGGCGCTGTTGCCGGAGCCGTCCACTGTCTCGCGGGTTTGGTACGTCGCATCGAGAAAGGTGTATCCGCCGCCGAGAGTGACTCGCCGGATCCGGCTGTTTATGTCGAATTCGATCCCCTGGCGCCGCGTCTGTCCGAAGTTTTTGAAGTAACCGTAGCCGGTTTGCTCGGAAGCCACGAATAAGATGTCGTTGTGGTTTTCCGCCCGGAACCAGCCGAGGCTCCAACTCACCTTGCTTTCCTGGCCTCCGCGCAGGCCGGCCTCCCAGGTGCGTGTGACCACCTGGTCGAGCGGCGGGTCGCCGGCCATCGCGTTGGGCAGCTTGCAGGGCTGGCTCGGATCGGCGCAGCCAAGCTCGATGGAAGTCGGAGCGCGGCTGCCCTCACCGTAGCTCGCATATGCGTTCAGGAAACGCGCAGGACTGAAGGTGACTCCGGCCGCGGGGTTGAACCGGCCGAAAAGATTGTGGCTGTCGAGCGAGCCGGGCCCGCCGCCCGGGTTGATGCGGTCCAGGTTGTCGATGGTGGTCCGGTTGTAGCGCCCCGACAGCGTGAAATTCCAGGCTTTGCCGATCGACAGCGTGTCGGTGGCATAGAGGCTGCCAGTGGCGAGCAGGCCGTGGAGATCGACGCGCGTGTCGTAAGGAACGCCGTTGGAAATGGTGGTGCCGTCGGCAAACGCGTTGACCGGCGTAAAGCTGAGGTCGGGATTGAGGTAGGCGAATTGTTGCGACTGCTGGAAGCCCACGCTGCTGCGGTCGTAAGCCGCGCCCGCCGTGAACTGGTTGCGATGGCCGCGCGGCGAGCCGGACCAGCTCGCCTGGCCGGACACTCCGTAGTTGTGCTGCTTGGTGTACGTGCTGGTGAGGATGCCGTCGCACTTGTCTGCCGCGTCGTCATGTTGCAAGGCTTGCGCGATGCAGCGCCAGTACGGGAAGGGCGTGTTCGAAGCATTGGCGCCGCTGGTGGGAAAGCCCTGGTACCCCGCGGCGGTGAGGGCCGCAATATCGGCGGCGCTGGGCTGGTAAACCTGCTCGTCGAGCGAATTCTCGTTGAGGTCGGCGTTATAGGTGTCCGAGCGGATGTATCGGAAATAGGCGTTGCCCGAAAGAGTCAGGGCGGCGCCGATGCTGTGCCGCGCGCTAAGGTTGAGGAACGGGGAGCGGTTGCCGGTGATGTCGGGCCAGTTGTAAACACTCGAGTAGTCGCGGTTGAGGAATCGCTGATCCTGCAGGCCGTTGCCGGTCAGGGTATTGTCGGCATAGGCCACGGTGAGCCCCAGGGAGGTCTTCGCGCCTTGCCAGCCGAGCTTGCCGAACGATTGGCGGACGTCCGATGGCGAGTACTCGCGCCACCCGTCGTCGTGGAACAGATTGCCGGCGATGTACCAATTCAGTCCTCGGGAATTCGAGCCGCCATGCTCGAACTCGACCGCCCGCCGGCCCCAACTGCCGCCGGTCGCCTGGATCGCGGTGCCCGGCTGGCTGCGGCCGTCCTTGGTCTGGATCGACAGCGCGCCGCCCAGCGTGTTGAGCCCGAACAGCGGGTTCGACCCCGACATCAACTCGGTCTCGGCAATGGCCACGAGCGGGATCAGGTCCCAGCTCACCACGTCGCCAAACGGCTGGTTGAGCCGGACTCCGTCCATGTAAACCGACACGCCCTGCGGCGTGCCGAGCAGCGGCGACGCGGTGTAGCCGCGGTAATTCAGGTCGGGCTGAAAAGGGTTCGACTGTATTTCGTTCAGGTGCACGCCGTTGAGGCGCCGGTTCATGAAATCGGAAAGGTCGAGCGCGCCGCTGTTTTCGATGTCGAGCCGCGTGGAGGCCTGGATCGGTGAGGGTATCTCCAGAAGCGAGAGGCCGGTTCCCGGAAGCGGCGTAGTGCCGACTACCTCCACCTTGGTGGCTTGGGCGATGAGCGCCATGGTCACGGTGCGCGAGACGGGCGCCTCCGGCCGCACTTCGATGCGCATCGACTGGCTGGCAAAACCAGGCCGCGAAATCTCCAGCCGATACGCGCCGAACGGCAGGCCTGCCAGCACCTGCCTGCCCTGCGCACCGATCTGGAACTCCCGCGTAATGCCGCCCGCGAGGCTCTCCAGCTTGCCCGAGGCCTCCATCGGGGCGCCCGACGGGTCCTTGACCTCCACGCGAATCTCGCCGGTGGAACGCTGCGCGCGCAAGACCGCCGCGGATACCAAAAGAACGAGCAGAGAACCGCCGAGTACCGCCCATCTTCCGCGCGACCCCATCCTAATGATATTAGCGGACCGGCCTCGCGGATCGGGCCCGGCGGACGAAGTTGGTGCTAGCATGAGAAACAAATGAGGAGCGTGCTGCTGGGGTTCTTCGCTGTGGCCGCGCATCCCGTTTTCGCGTGCAAATGCGAGATGTCGCTCCCGGTGTGCCAGGAAGTGGCCTACAGCGGCGTGGTCTTCGCCGGCACGGTGGAATCGATTTCGCCGGGTTTTCTGAGCCGCTGGAACCTGGCGCAGCGCGCTTCGCTGGATCAACTCAACCAGGCTAATGAGCGCGCCCTGGCAGACGGTTCGCCGGCCAGCCTCGCCGCCCTGAAGGACGCCTTTCGCAAGGTGTTTCCGGACCTTCCCGAAGAGCAGCGGCGCCGCCTGGAGAATGCCGGCACCGAGCCGGCGCTGGCGGCGCTTTTCTCCTCCGTGCTGGATCACGGCAAGCGGGTGCGGTTGCGCGTGAGGACGGTTTTCCGCAAGAGCGACGACGACGACGGCGATGACGACGCGGCCAAGGACCCCGTGTTCGAAGTGTGGACGCCGTTTGGCGACTGCGGCTACGATTTCCAGTTGGGCGAAACCTACCTGGTCTACGCCGGCAACGACGAAGAAACCAGCATCATGGAGACCGACAGTTGCACGCGCACCAAGAGGCTCTCGGATGCCGGACCGGACCTCGCTTACCTGTACTTCTACAAAGACAAGGAGCACGCTTCGGGACGTCTGGAAGGCTTCACCACGTTCGATCCGCTATACCAGGTGCAGCAGGCCAGGCCGCACGATCCCGATAAGATCGCCTTGCCGGCCGAAGGCCTGGTGGTGGAGCTGAAATCGGACAGCGGATCGCGGTACACCACGTCCGGCCCATTCGGAAGGTTCATCTTCGACGGACTGGAAGCGGCGGACTACAAGGTGGCGGCCTATGCCAGCGGGTTTCCGGAATCGATCAAGCTGCTGGCCGGGCCGAAGGGGTTTCATTTGGGCGATAGGGGGTGCGCCGGCCAGATTCTGCTGATTCCCAAGCAGGGGCGGTAGCTCCCATCCGGCCGCTCACCGCCTCCGGGACTCAGGAGCGGGGCGCCCGTGCACGCCGCGAACGGGCATACCACCCCAGTAACGCTCCCGCCGCCGCGCTCAGCGGCAGCACCGCGGTATGCCAGAGCATGACATGCGGGGCCTCGAAATTCGCGCAGTGAAGCTCCAGCATGGTCACGCCGGCCAGGCCCGCAAGCGTGCCCGCCGCGAGCCCTGCGGCAACGGCATTCACCGCAAATCCGCGCCGTAGCAGCAGCCAGCTCGCGAGGGCCATCGGAATCGCGTGGAGCAGGCCCGCGGTCAGGCAGGCGATGCCTTGGGCCACGAAGCGGTCAGTCCCGTAGTCGTGGAACACGACCGCGAAAACCGCCAGCAACGCCAGGCTGCCGGCCCCCAGC
The DNA here is from genome assembly GCA_035638575.1 of Bryobacteraceae bacterium. Taxonomy (GTDB): domain Bacteria; phylum Acidobacteriota; class Terriglobia; order Bryobacterales; family Bryobacteraceae; genus DASQZT01. The sequence continues at coordinate 20,170 of DASQZT010000201.1, read as the reverse complement.
AGGAGCCCCGGGACCACGCGGCGCGGGCTTCCGGGTGACATCTCGCTGACACATGCCGTGGCCGTCAGCCAGATGAAGGCGCCCAGCGCGGAAAAAATCAGCGCGCGCTCCAGATCGCTCAGTCCTCGAATGCCGTAGAGTCCCAGCCGCGCCGCGCCGGCCAGGGCCACGGCCGCGCAGATCAAAACCAGCCCGCCCTCCAGGACCCATGCCGGCGGCAGCGGACGGACCGGACCGGGCGATCGCCCGATAGATCCGGCGATGCGATCGAGCAGCCCCGGGTCGACGTCAGGGGAAGCCTGAGCGGCCTGCTTCAGGATTTCGTCGATCTCTCTATCCCTCACGAAAGACCTCCCGTACGCCCTGCGCTCAGCCCCATGCCGGTCAGCCGTTCCCTCAACTTCTCGTAGGCGCGGTGGGCTTTCTGCTTCACCGACCCTACGCTCGACGAGGTGGCGCGCGCCACCTCCTCCAGCGACATCCCCACCACCTTCAACATCTCGACGACTTCGCGCTGGCTCTCCGGCAGGGGCGCCAGAAGCGTTTCCAGATCCGGAATTCTGCCGGGTCCCGCGGGGAGTGCCGCCGCCGGCTCCGGCATTTCCTCCAACCGCCGCTCGCGGGATGCCGCGCGGCTTGTTTTTCGGTAGTGGTCCACGCGAATGTGCCGGGCGATGGCGTACAGCCACGGCAGCACCGGCTCGCCGGCGCGGTAGGTGTGCCGCACCTCGTGAATGCGCAGCCAGGTCTCCTGCAGCAAGTCGTCGGCATCTCCCCGGCTCGCGGATTGGACCACGAAGAACCTGTGCAGCTGCGGGCTCAGGCGATGGATCAGGGCCGTGGCCGCGGCGAAATCGCCCTGTTGGTAACGTGCCATCAACATTTCCAGATCGCGGTCCGGAGACATGGAGAAGAAACTGCTCACCTGATTATTACCAGGATCACCGGACTCGCGCTCCGCGTCTGGCTGCGCCGGACCCGCGCCGTGAGAACGTATTTTTTCGTGCAAACCCCACCACGGAAGATACGATGGACGCCGCCGGAAAGTTACGCGGTGGCTGTCACTGCCGGTACCGTAACTTTTTTCCGCCCTGCAGCGAATCAACTTCCGGCGGCAAGACTCCGTGCCTCTTGCGCGCGTGCCGCCGTTCGCAGCCACATTTAAGGAGAAACGAATGTTCAGGAAAAGGAATTGCGCCGGCCAGGTGCCGGCAATCTTGCCGCTGATCTGCGCCGTCGCGGTGTCAACCGGCTTCGGCGCCGGCGCATTACAGGCGCAAGACAACCAGGGCCGTAACCCGGCCCCGCTGTTTCTGACCGAGACCAACGGATCGCCCAACTTCCTGGCGGTAATCAATGCCCGGACAAAAGAAATGGACTTCGTTCCGACGGGCGGCACCGGCGGCGCCAGCGGCAATGCGGGCGGCGTCGCGGTGGAAGGCAGGCTTGCGGCCGCCGTCAACTTCGGCTCTTCCAACGTCACCATCTTCGTTCGCCGCGCCAACACGATGGAACCTGCTCAGATGATCAAGACATCTTCGCAGCCGGTGTCGGTTGCCTTCGGGCACGGCCATCTGGTCGTCCTGGGTCTCACCACCGCGGAATCTTTCCCCGTGTTCGGAGATACGGTGGGGAGCAATAACGATGGCGTTGTTCAGCTCCTGAGAAGCGATAAGAGCGCGGCGCAGATCGTCACTTACGACGGTGGGGCCGTGTATACGGAGAAGAGCGGGGATGTCACCGAATTGACCTTCGGTATGGCGGGCTTAATCGGGCCGGGCCTCCCCGTCCCTCTGCCAGCCGCTCCGAACAACGATACCCCCTTCGGCATGGTTGCCCGGGGAGCCAACGTGTATCTCACCATCGCACATTCGGATCTGGAGGCGCTGGTGGTGAACGGCCAGATCATCTCTACCGCCGCCGGACCGATGCCCTTCAAAGACCAGTCCGGCAATATCACCCACGCGCCCTGCTGGAACGCTCTCTTCGGACAGTTTCTGTTTGCCTCCGACAGCCCCGGCAAACAACTGCTTCGATATCTGGTGAGCGACAGCAACGTCTTCTTCGATAAGTCGTCCGTCGCCAAACTCGGGGGAGCGCCGACGGACCTGGATGTTCAGGGCAGCCTTCTCGGCGTCATCGATGGCGGCGACGGCACGACTTCCAACGCCTCCCTGTTCGACATCGATTCCGAGGGCGAACTCACCCTGAGCTTTGCCGTTAGAATTGTGGGCCCCATCACCGGCGCCGCAATCATCCCTTAACCGCCAAGGTCTGAAAGGATTGTCCCGCGCGCGGCATTCAGGTGGCAGGTATGCGAACCATTTCAGCCTTCCTGATCCTGTCCGCGGCTTCCTGGCCGCAAGGCGAGGATCGCGCTCCGGTCACGGCCCGGATCCGCGCCGCCTCGCCCGGCCGGGCTGTGCTCACTGTGACCAACCACGGCGGTTTTCCGTTGACTGCGTTAGCTTACGGATCGGGCAACGCCGCCGATCCGTTCGACCCGGCGTGGATGTTCTGCGATGCGGCGATGGGCCAGTTCGAGCCGGTTCCGCGCGGCAGATCCGCAGTGCTGTCTTGCCTGGGTCCCCCAACGCCGGACGCGGGCGCGACCGTGGCCGTCGCGGCAGGCGTCTTCGCCGGAGGATCCTCCTTCGGCGATCCCGCGCTGGTCTCCCGCATCGAGCGGCGGCGCCAATACATGTTGTCAGCCATGGAAGAGATTGTCGCGTTGATGAAACGCGAAATGGCGGAAGGCAAAAAGAAGAACGAGATCACCGCCGAGTTGCGCTCGACCCTGAGCCAGAAACTGCAAGAGGCCGCCGGCGCGGACCAGGGCGAGTGTCTCCGGTCGGTGTATGAGCCTTCGATCCGCGCCGTCACCGAGACACTGCGAGACGCTCCAATGCCGGTTCTGCCCTACACCGCCATGCGCCGTCAGATTGCCGATTTCGAGACGCGGCGAGCCATCTTGCTCACCATCAAATAGGGCCGGACTACGTTTGCGGCCTCATGACGCCCGCCTTACGTACAGGCATCCTACCCTCCGTCCTTCGGTTACTCCGGTTACGCGCGCCGAGCAGATCCTCAACCGAGTATTTCTCCTTGGCCACGCCGCGGGCCGCGTGTTGGGCCGTGTCGAAGAAGACGTGATACAACTCGTGCGCCAACACGCGGCCCAACGCGCGCCCATATGCGCGTTCCCGGTCCTTTGGGTTATAGCCCAGCAGAGTGGTCTGGAGAAAGGTGCGAACCCGTTGGCAATCCACGTGGATGAAGGGAAGAATCGTGCCATCGCTGATCTCCGTCCACCCCAGCGATCCCGGCTGGTTTTCCCGCATCGCCAGTCCGCCCACGTCGCAGCGTGCCTCGAAATGCGCCACTGCCACCCTGGCGGAGACCGTCTCGCTGCGAAAGTCCGAGAGCGGCCGCCACTCGAATCGAAGGCCCATCGGCGACATGATGGAATCGGCTTCGTCTTGCAGCGCTTCCACCACCGCCTGGGGTATTGCCTGTTGGAAATCGGTGTAGAGCGTGAGCGGGGCAGCCGTGGCTGCGGCGCTCTGGCTGCTTTCACATAGCGCGGGCAAAGCCACCAGCGCCAGGCACAAGAGCAATTGCTTCACGTTAGACACACGTGGTTCCTCAGTTTCTTCGGGACTGTGCTGGAGCCGGCGGGTTGGCTGCTTGGGGAAACCCGTCTCTACACCACTGGCGCCACACCCTCTGCGAACGGCTTCGCCAGGATGATGTGAGCCAGCGGCGTTCTCGCCGCAAACGCCGGTTTCCTTACTAAAACCAAAGCATATGGGCGCAAGCGTTGATTTGACAGGCCCGGGTGTACGGTCATATATAACGATCCGTACGGGACTCCCAGTACTTTCTGAGCGATTTCCCTGGTCCGCCGCTTACTTCCGGACCACGTTGCGCAGAATGAAGAGCACGTTGGCAGGCCGTTCCGCCAGGCGGCGCATGTAGTACGGGTACCACGCGTTGCCGAAGGGTACGTAGAGCCGAAGCCGGTAGCCGTCCGCGACGAGCTTTCGTTGCAGGTCGCGGCGAATCCCGTAGAGCATCTGGAATTCGAACGCGTCGCGGGCGAGTTTCCGCGAGGCGGCGTGCGCTTTGGTCTCCTCGATCATCCGCTCGTCGTGGGTGGCGATGGCCGGATATTCGCCGCGATCCAGCAGGAGCTTCATCAGCTCCACGAAACTGGCGTCCACCTCGGACTTCTCCGCGAAGGCCACGCCGGGCGGCTCCAGGTAAGCGCCCTTGCACAGCCGGACGCGAATCCGGCGATCGCAGAGCATTTCAATATCGGCCTTGCTGCGGCGCAGGTACGCCTGGATGACCGTGCCGACCTTCCCGTAGCGCGTGTGAAGACCGGTAACCAGATCGAGCGTGCGCCCGGTGTAATCGCTCGATTCCATATCCACCCGCACGAAGCTGTCCAGCTCGACGGCGCGCCGGACGAGCAGCTCCACGTTGGCGCGGCACTGGCCGTTCGAGAAATCCAGGCCGAACTGCGTGAGCTTCAGCGACACGTTGCCCCGGATGCCGGAATCGTGGATCGCCGAGAGCGTTTGCAGATAGACGTCGCGCGCCGCGGCGGCTTCCTCCAGCGTGGTGACGCTTTCGCCCAGGTGGTCCAGTGTAATGGTGATGCCTTCCGAGTTCAGCTTGCGGCCCACCGCCAGCGCCTGGTCCAGACTCGGGCCGGCCACGAAGCGCCTGGCGAACCGCTGGGCCAGCGGAGACGTTTCCATCCACTTCCGCAAGTGTTTCCGTCGCGAGAGAAAGAGGAAGAAGCTGCGCACGACCTACAGGCTAACACCACGTGCCTGGTGCGCCGCCACCGGACGCCGGCGAACTGCATTCCCCTGGCATCGCGCGTGCAATGGGTATCTCCGCGTGGCCCATCCTAAACCCGCATCCGATTGCGTCTCTTGCCGGTTACCAGCCGGCCTCGTGCCGAATCCGCACACGAGTGTGACTTTGGGGCGTCATCGGCCTTGCGACGGGGCCTTCAAGCCCTTGCTATACTTGGGAGTTAAAGCCACATTACAAGAGTCTCGTTACACCGCATGAAGTCGATTGCCGTTCTTTTTCTGTGCGCGGCCGCCATGTTCGCACAGGCTGCCAACCCCACTGGACCAACCGCCGGCTTCACCACCGGGCAGGCCGCCCGGTTGGTGATCGGCCAATCTACGTTTACCAGCGATGATCCGAATTCGAGCGATACTTTGATCGGCGCCGCCAGCGGATTGGCCTACGCCGCCGATACCCTGTTCGTCGCGGATGCCAATCGGGTGGGCGCCGCCCCCTCCAACCACCGGGTGCTGCTGTATCAGGGCCTTTCTTCCATGCTGCCCAGCCCCACCTCCGAGCTGACCTACAACCGCAAGTGTCCGGCGTGCGTGGGCCAGGCGACCGTGGTGCTGGGACAGCCGGATTTCACCACCACCACCGAGAACATTCCCGCCACGCAAAACGACCTGCGCCTGCCCACCGCCGTGGCTTCCGATGGCGTGCACCTTGTGGTCGCCGATACCAACCATAATCGCGTCCTGATCTGGAACCGGATTCCGTCCGTTAACAACCAGCCGGCCGATGTGGTGGTGGGCCAGCCAGATTTCGGCGGCTCCAATCCATCCGCCAATACCCCCACCTCCAAAACCATGCGCGGTCCGCAGGGCGTGTGGATTCAAAACGGCAAGCTGTACGTGGCCGACACCCAGAACAACCGCGTGCTGGTTTATAACTCGATTCCCACGTCCAACGGCGTGGCCGCCGATCTCGTCCTGGGCGCACCGGATTTCACCACCTTCGTCCAGCCCGACCTCACCCAGCAGACCACCAGCGCTACCGCCCAGAACATGCTGAACCCGGTCTCCGTGACGTCGGATGGCCTCCGGCTTTTCGTGACCGATCTGGGCTACAACCGCGTCCTGGTGTGGAATACGATTCCCACTTCCAATGACGCGGCGGCGGATGTGGCGATCGGCCAGCCCGACCTGGTCAGTTCCGCCCCCAACAACGCCTTCACCATACCCGATACCACCACCGGCATCGAATCGCCCGTGCTGTGCACCGTTTCGAACGGCGTGGACACCAACGGCAATACTACCTACCCGACAGTCTGCAATTCGACCCTGAACTTCCCGCGCTTCGCGCTGGCGGGCGGCGGCCGGCTCTTCGTGGCCGATGGCGGCAATGACCGCGTGCTGGTTTTTGAGCATATTCCCACCACCAACGGGGCGGCGGCGGACGAGATCATCGGCCAGCTCGGCGGCACCGTCAACCAGGCGACCGATGCCGCCGATTCCCTGCGCACCCCGATGTCCCTCGCCTGGGACGGCGTCAACCTCTACGTCAGCGATGCCTACAACCTGCGGATCACGGTTTACTCGCCGTCCCCGACCGCGCTTCCGTATCAGGCGGTGCGCAATGCCGCTGCCCCGGTCGTGGTGGCCACCGGGCAGGTTACCATCGGAGGCAACATCTACGCCGGCGACATCGTCACCATCGAGATCGGCTACGGCACTGCCACCACTGCGCCCGTCACTACCACCACCACTACCACCACCACGGCCAGCGGCACCACCTCCACCTGCACCCAGGCCGCCACCGCTACCGCCAGCCCTTTGCCCGCCGCCAACGGCTCGTGCATCGACTACACCTATACCGTCAAGACCGACGATACGATCCTCACCGTCGTCCAGGGGCTCGTGGACTCGATCACCAATGCCTTTTCCGGCCAGGGCGACCCGAACGTGATCGTCACTGCCGACACCTCGACCAACCAGGTGGTGTTGACCGCCAGAGTGCCGGGCCCCGATGCCAATAACATCACTTATTCGGCCACGGTCTCGAGCAGCGCCCAAATCACCGCCACCGCCGCCGCTGGGAATCTGTCGGGCGGCGGCGGAGCCGCCAAGGTCGCGCCCGGAACCATCGTGGTGATCCTGGCGGCCGAAGGCACCACCATCGCCGCGCAGTCCGCCTCGGCCGATCCCAACGCGACGCAGTTGCCCACACGGCTGGGCGGCGTGGAAGTGTATTTCAACGGCATCCCGGCGCCGCTCTATTCCGTGACCCCCACCCAGATCACCGCGCAGGTCCCGTGGGAAGTCAACGATACCACCAGCATTAATGCCTACGTGCGATCGGTGATGGCCGATGGCTCCATTGTGTCGACCACGCCGGTCGCCGTGACCATCGTGCCGGCGAATCCCGCTGTCTTCGGACAACCCGGCACCAATCCGACCCTGGGGATGGTCATGCACGCCTCCAGCCAGGCCTTGGGTATTATCGACGTGGAAGGGACCGTCACCGCCAGTGACACCGTGACCGCCACCATCCAGGACCGCGCCTATAACTACACCGTGCAATCCGGCGACACCTTGGAAACTGTGAGAGACGCGCTTATCGCGCTCATCAACACGGACCCGCTGGTCTCGGCCGAGCCATCCGGCGAGTACACGCGCATCGTCGTCAAGGCCAGAATCGAGGGCCCCGAGGGGAACAACATCCCCTACGCCACCAGCGCTTCCACCGGGGCTACGGAAATCATGACGGCCTTTACCGCGCAACTGTGCTGCGCCAACGTGGCGAATGCCCTGGTCACCAGCGATAACCCGGCCATACCGGGAGAGTTCATCATCGTCTACGCCACCGGCCTGGGATTGCCGAACCTTACCGACCAGAACAAGGCTTTCGTGACGACCGGTCTCGCCTATCCGGCGGGCGCACCGGTCACCACACCCGCCAGCGCCGTGTCGTCCCTCGCCGGAGGCAAAACCGCGGACGTAATCTCGGCTACCCTGCTCGAGGGATCCGTGGGTACTTTCAAGGTAATCCTGCACCTCAATGCGGATATGCCGACCGATCCGTTGACGACGCTGACGATCGCCCAGGATGTTTACGTGAGCCCGACCGTCCGCTTCCCCCTGGCTAACCTCTCGGGCCAGTAGCCGCGCTGTCGTTTCCGGCCCATGATCCAGCGCGCCGGCCACATGGATCCCCAATTCACAAACTGAATTCGGCCAGGGAGAAAACCGGCGCCTGGTGGTAGCGCTTGGGCTGAGGGTGTTGCGGGATGATCTTATCGATCAATTGGCCGACTTCGGCCTCCAGCGAAACCTCGCCGCACTGACAACTCGTTGCCCGGCGCCTCCGCACCGGGCGCAATTGGCTGGATTGGTCATTCCTTCTTCTTTCCTGAACGTGTCGGGTAACCTGATGACAGTCCTCCCGCACAGGCCTCGGACACCGCGGGTCAGTTCCCTCGATCGCAATAGTCTCGGCCGGCGTGGCCTGCGGATTCAAGCCCGGTGCTGCTCGAGAATGCTTTCCAGGATCTGCGGAATTTCGTAGACCGCCCGGTTGTGCTGCCGCCCGGTGGCGGCGCGGAACCGGCCGTAGGCCGAGGGCTCCAGCAGCTCGTCCACCGCCCGGTCGATTCCGCCGAAGTTCGGCAGCACGATTCCCACACCTTGTTCCCGCACCCAGTCCGTGTTGTAGCGTTCCTGGGGGAGAGTCCAGATGTTGCGCTCCACGATCACCGGCAGCCGCATCGCTACCGCCTCGCTGATGCTGCCGGGGCCGGGCTTGCCGATGAAGTACTCCGACAGTTGCATGTAGCGCGGCACCTCCCGCGTGAAGCCCTCGACGAACATGGGCGCGCCGTGCGGGGCCGTTCCCAGCTCTTTCCGGAGCTTCTCGTTGTGCCCGCAGATCAGCAGAAGCTGGCGGTCGTGCAGGCGGCGGGCGATGTCTTTCATCACGCGCGCGCCCTGGCCGCCGAACAGCACCAGGCCCACCGGAAGGTCCGAATCGAACCCCAGCCTGCCGCGCGCCTCGGCCCGTTCTTCCCCGCTCAACGGCTCGATTTCGTGGAAGCGCGGGTTCAGGATCATGCCCGAAGCGCGATGCACCTTGCCTTCCGGATGGCCCGCGGCCAGCGCTTGCGAGACGGCGTAATCGGATCCGCAGATGAAATATTGGTCTTGCCGCTCGATCCAGAAGTGCGGAGGGTAGTCCGCCAGATCGGTGAGGATGGTGACCAGCGGCACGCCTGGCAGCGCGCGGCGCAGGCTGTCCCCCAGCGCGCGGTTGAAATGGGGAACCAGCGACGCCACCATGTCCGGCGGGCTGGAGCGCCAGTGTTTTTCGAGCAGCCGCACTTGTCGCCGGTGGAACAGGCGGATCGCCGCTTGCAGGATCGGAATGATCTGGGCCGAGCCGAGGGTCCAGCCCCTCTTGAGCATCGCGTTGTACGCGTCCTGGATGCGCAGTCCGGTGACTTTGCGGAAAATGTCAATCGGATCGAGCAGCTCCTGGAGGTTCACCAGGCGCGTTTCGAAGGGGCATCCCTGTCGATCCATTACCTGGCGCAACGCGTCGGCCGCGGCGCGGTGGCCGCCCCCTGCGTCGAAGAAAATGAAGTCGAGCTTCCTCATTGCGGCTGTGTGCCTCGTTCCGACCCGCGCGTCATTCCCACCCCCGCCTCATACCGAGCCGCGACCGTGAGGGAGCGGTTCTTTGGTTGCAGAAAACTGTCACTCTATTACGCCCGCCTCAACCCCACATTCCATTCCGCCACGCGCCGGAAGCCCGACCTCAAAGGCCGGGCTGGAAGGTGAATTGGATATTGGTGGTGGACAGGATCGGGCGGTCGCTCAGAAGCGCCGGCTTGAATTTCCAGTGCCGTCCCGCCTCCATGGCGGTCCGCGCCAGGCTGGCTTCCAGCCCGCTGGTCAAATGAAGCGCCTCGGCATCCACCACGTTCCCCTCTGCATCGATCGTCAGCCTGACCTGGATCGTGATCGGACGCGTGACCTGTCTGCCGAGGGCCGGCGGCAACACCGGCTTCACTTCCCGGAGCACAATCGCAGGCGTGAAACTGGGGGCCGCGGGGACCGTCTGGCGGGCCGCGGCGCTCCCCGGGGCCGGCGGCCGCGGCTGCGGCGGGCGATCGGCCGCCAGCAGCGGCAACTCCCGTATTTGCGGCTCCGGAACACCCGCGACGTTGGGCGCGGGAGGCGGTAATACCGGCTGTTCGGCGGCCTTCGGCGTGGGCGCGGAATAAATCCGCCGCGCCGCCTGGTCTTGCGTTGGCTCCTGAGCCGCCGGACTGTCAGGCTGAGATCCCGTCGCTGCCCGCGCGGCGCCCGCCCGATCGCTTGCGCCGGTTTGCCCGGAGGAATCGTGCCGCTCCCATGCCAGGCGCCGCGGCAAGCTCCCGCCGGTTGGGATCATGGGCGCTGCCTGCACACCCGCGGCAGCTCTGCCTGCAGCTCCGCCCCCGGGCGCGGGGTTGGACGAAGCCTGATTCCACAAAATACCCCCCGTGAAAACCAGGACCGCGGTCGCCACAGTGATGGCGGCGAGCTTCCACCATTCGCCCCCGCGCTTCCGCAGTGCGTCCCCCGCGGCGCCCTCCGGGTCCGCCAACAGCACCGGCAGAGCGGGAAACTCCGCGACAACGCTCTTGAGTTCGTTCCCCCGCCAAAACACCAGCTGCAGTTCCGACGGCCGGAGCAGCAGCAACACGCTCCCGGGATCCGGGAAATGCGTCCGCATCAGGGCGTCGTCTTCCCGCGAGATTCCCGCCTCGTCCCGCGGCGGGATGCGATACCAGCCCACTACCGGCGTCCCATCCGTGCCGTTGCGCCGCTGTTCCGCCACGCGCACACTCATCAGCCCCAGCAATTGATGCAGGGCCGTTGCCGCGTAGGTTTCGACCGCCGAGATTCGTATCGAACTCCGCCCGACAAAGTCGCGGCTGCCCACCAGCAGCCCGCCGATTTCCTCTCCCGGGCGCGCCCGCTTCCGGATCACCGCCAGGTCGCGCGCCAGATCGCCGGCCGCTTCCGCGCTCAGGCACACTTCCATTGCCGCCGCGGGGACCAGCCATCGGTGAGAGTCGCCGTCAACCAAATAGCTGGCCTTGATTTCGGAGGCGTCCAACAGCTCCCTCAGGATGACGGCCTTCATAGAAACCTTGTCTCTATTATTACATCTGTTGTACCGATATCGGGGTGTTTTCAGACCCCTTGTTGAAACCTTGATAAGGCCGGTTTTCGGGGCCGGTGGGACATGCTTTAAGCTCCGGATGTTAAACTAGCTCCTTGTCCCCTCGGATTTCCCGCGCCGGCGAGTGGTTCCTCCGCTCCGGCATTCAAGAATCGAACGGCGGCGTTGCCCGTTATTACCGCGCCGATCTCCAGCGCAACAACCCGATATCCACCGAAATCACCGCCTACACGGTAAGCACCCTGGTATACCTGCACTCGCTCACCGGCGACCAGCGCTACCTCGACCGCGCCGTCACGGCAGCGCGGTTTCTCACGCGAACGGCATGGGACCCCGCGCTCGCCGCCATGCCCTTCGAGATCGGCGGCCCCGCCTGGTTCTTCGATTGCGGGATCGTCGTGCGCGGCCTGCTCTCGGCGTGGCGAGCCACCGGCGACGAGGAATTCCTGGCCGTGGCAGCCGCGTTGGGCAAGGCCATGGCCGCCGATTTCGCGGCGGACGCCGCCGGCGATTTTCATCCGGCGTTATCCCTGCCCGCCAAAACCCCGCTGGATCGCGACCTCACCCGCTGGTCGCGTTCCCCAGGCTGCTATCAGCTCAAGTCCGCGATGGCCTGGTGGGACCTCGCCGAAGCCACCGGCGATGCCGCCTTCCGCCGGCCCTACGAGCGCGTTCTGGAATACTCTTTGCGCACCTGCGCCGGTTTTCTGCCCGGCCACGCGGACCCGTCCAAGGTCATGGACCGCCTGCATGCCTTCCTCTATTTCCTGGAGGGGCTCCTGCCGCGCGTGGATGATCAACGCTGCGCCGCCGCCCTGTGCGCGGGCATCCCCTCGGTGGCGCGGCATTTGCGCGAAATCGCTCCGGAGTTCGAACGCTCCGACGTCTACGCGCAGTTGCTGCGCATCCGTCTCTACGCCGATTGGCTGGGCGTGGCGCCGCTCGACCGCGAAGCCGCCCGCTTCGAAGCCGAAGCGCTGGCCGGCTTTCAGCAGTCCGATTCCGACCCGCGGATCGATGGCGGATTCGGTTTCGGCCGCCGCGCCGGCTCGTCTCTGCCGTACGCGAATCCGGTGTCCGCGGCATTCGCCATCCAGGCGCTGGCCCTGTGGGAGGATGAAGGCGCCCGGCCGCACCGGCATCTGCTGATCTGACTTGAAGCCGTCATCCGCCATCTCGTTCTGGTACACGGCGGCCCGCGTTGCCGGCGCGCTGCGTCCCCGGCGGCGCTACGTGCGTCCCTGGCCCCCCCGCGAAACCGAGCCCGGCATCTCCGTGGTGATCCCTTCGCGCAACGGCCAGGACCTCCTGGCCGCGCAGCTTGCCGGGATCACGCTCGCGCTCGATGACCTCGCCGCCGAGATCATCGTCGTGGACAACGGCTCCGCCGACGCCACCGCCGCCTGGCTGGCCTCCCGCTGGCCGGCGATTCAGGTGGAAGTCTCGGCCCCGCCCCTCTCGTTCTCGCGAGCCGTCAACCTCGGCATCGCCCGCGCGCGCTTCTCGCACGTCTGCCTGCTCAACAACGATATGCTCGTCGAGCCGGGCTTCTTCCGCGCCCTCATGCTGGCCTTCAGCCGCGTGCCCGGCCTGTTCTGCGCCACCGCTCAGATCTTCTTCCCCCCGGGTGTGCGGCGCGAGGAAACCGGCAAGGCCGTCTATTCCCAGCCCGAGCCCCGGGACTTCCCCATCCGCTGCGACGAGCCGCTTCCCGGCGAGGACCTCACCTGGGTCCTGTACGGCAGCGGCGGCTGCTCCCTCTACGACGCCGCCAAACTGCGCGCCCTGGGCGGCATCGATGAGGCGTTCGACCCCGTCTACGTCGAAGACCTGGACATCGGGTACCGCGCGTGGCAGCGCGGCTGGCCCACCGTGTATGTTGCCGGCGCCAGGCTGGAACACCGCCACCGCGCAACCTCTTCCCGCTATTACACCCCGCGGCAGCTCGACGAAATCCTGGAGATCAACTATTTGAAGTTTGTGGCGCGCGCGGTTGCCGCTCCCGAGGTGTTCCGCAAGCTGTGGCGCCAGGCGCTCGACCGGCTCCGCCTCCGCGGCGATCGCCAGGCCCTGCGCGCCGCGTGGCGCATCGCGCTCGAAGGCGGCGCGCCCGAGGGCGTCGAGTATTCCGAGGAGCTGCTCCTGGCGCTGACCGGCGGTGACGTGGCCGTGATGCCCGGCCGTACCCACGGCCCGGTCCTGGTCACTTACACCAGGCAACTCGCGCCGCCGCCTCCCGCGCTCCTCGACCGATATGCCGAGGTCGTCCTCGTGCGCCGCTCCGCCGGCCCTCTGGCTTTCCGTGCGGCCCTCGACGAGGCCGTTCGCAAGTGGGGTCCGCGGCGCGTCGTTACTTCTTCGGAGCCGGAATCTCCAGGTGAATCTGCGCCCGCTCCCCGTAGTACGTGATGTGGGTCGCCGCGCTCTTCGATTTCGCCGAAGCCGGCTTCGGAAAGTACAGGTACCCGGCCACCGCTGCCGTGGTTCTGCCTTCCGGCAGCCCTTTGTCCGCCAGTTCCTGCCGCATGGTGTCGCGATCGCGGTCCGTGGACCCCGGCCTAGGCGGCGCCCCCGGCCCGCCCACTCCGACCCCCACGCCCGCCGCCGTGTAGACTCCGCTGCGCCGCCGCCCGGTCACCGGATCGTATCCGCCCGATTCGTACCCTATGGTGGCTGTCGGATACACCGCAACGTCGTGCGGCCCCGGCGGCACGCCCGGTGTGTTCCGCTTCTGTAGCACCGACGCGATCGCATCGGCGCTCACCGGCCGCACCGTGGCCGGATCCCGCCCGATTCGCATCATGAAATCGCGCGGCAGAAGATTGGCCTCCTCGCCCGCCTGCGGGTAGACCGCGACCTCCACCACGATGTAGCCGCCCTTGTTCAGGTCCGTGGCGAACAGCTTGGCCACCTGGTCGGGCGGGATCACCGCCGCCGCAACCGTGATGCCTCCCGCCGTTTCGTGCGCGGGATAGTCGGAGCCGCTGACGCGCGGCCGCATCCCGCGCGAATCGCCGGCCAGCAACACTCCGGAAGCCAGGCACAGCCAGGCAACCGTCCTCACGGCAGCGCCTCCCGATTCATCATATCGGCCGTCACCTTGAAGGTCTTGCCGCTCAGCACGTAAATCCTCTGTGTCAGGCGGTGTTTTCCGCCGCGAATCTCCAGGTTGTACGCGCCCGGCTCCAGCCACATGTCTTTGAGTTGATCCAGCCGCCCGGCCAGCGCCCCGTCCAGGAAGACCATCGCGGTCTTCTCCCCGAACCGGATCTTCACGTCGCCCATGCCAGGCCCGTACTGGAAGCCCCGGTAGTATCCGGGATAGTAGAACGGTGTCCACAGGAAAGGATCGAAAAAGTAATGCGGGTTGTATGCGTAACCCGCGCTGATCATGATGCCGCCAAACCGGACCGGCCTGGGCGAATCCTGGCCGGCCGCCAGCGCCACGGAAATCCCCGCCAGGGCCACGCACAAAAACCGCACCGACATCCGGACCTCCGTTCACATTCTACGACGCGCGCGCCGGATTGGGGTTGCGCGAAAAATCCGGCTACACTAGGCACTTGCCCCCTTCGAGCGAGCACGCGGCGCGGTACCGGGCCGGCCTGCACGAAATCGCCGATGGCGTCTCCGCCTGGCTGACGCCCAATGGCGGCTGGGGCGAAAGCAACGCCGCCCTCGTTTTGGGCCATCGAACCTCCCTCCTGGTGGACACTCTCTGGGACCTCCCGCGCACCGCCGCCATGCTCCAGGCCTTCCGCCCGCAACTGGAAGCCGCGCCCATCGCGCAACTGGTCAACACCCACAGCGACGGCGACCATTGGTTCGGCAACCAGTTGGCCGGCGCCACGGAAATCATCGCCACCAAATCGGCCGCCCGCGCCATGAAGAAGCATGGCCCCGGGCAGATGAAGGCCCTCCGCACGGTGGCCCGCCTCTTTCACGTCCTGGGCTACGCCCCGATTCCCCACCGCTCCGGCTGGCGGGTGGCGGCCAACTACCTCGACGGCATGGTCCGCCCGTTCGACTTTTCGAGCATCCGTCCGGCCCTGCCCAATACCGTCTTCACCGGGAAACTCCAGTTGGATGTCGGCGGGCGTGCCGTTCACCTGATCGAGGTCGGTCCGGCGCACACCATGGGCGACCTCGTCGTGTACCTGCCCGACGACCACATCCTGATGGCCGGCGACATCGTGTTCCTGGGCTCCACGCCGGTATTGTGGGAAGGGTCCTCGCGCAACTGGGTCCGCGCCTGCCAGCGCATCCTGGCGCTGAAAGTGGATCGCGTGGTTCCCGGCCACGGCCCCTTGACCGACCTGACCGGCGTCGATGCCGTCCAAAAATACTGGCAGTTTCTGAGGTCCTCGGTGCGGTCCCACTACGACAAGGGCCGCCCCGCATTTGAAGCCGCGTTGCGCATCGCCACCAGCGACGAATTCCGCAAGCAGCCCTTCGCCGAGTGGGACGGCGTGGAACGGATCGCCATCAACGTGCACGTCATCTACCGCCGGCTATTTGGCCAGTCCCGCCACATGGGCGCGCTCGAGCGTCTGAACCTGCTGCGCCAGGCCGCCCTCATGGCGCACGCCCTCGCCAGCCGGTAATGCTCCCTTGGTTTTTTCACGCTCTTTTGCCCCACCCCTACAGCAGCCCCTGTGCATGCAGCCCCAGCTTCTTCAGCAGCTCGATCGCCTGTGCCTGTTCCGCCGCCGTCAGCCCGGAAGTGGCGCGCTCCATCGCCGCCTCGTGATCGGCGAAAGCGCACGTGATCAGTTTCCGCCCGGCCTCCGTCAGGTGGACCACCCGCGCCCGCCGGTCCTCCGGGTCGCCGCGGCGCTCCACCAGCCCCTTTTGCTCCAGCCGGTCCACCGCCGCCGTGATCGATCCGCTGGTCAGCCGGATGCGCGCCCCGATCATGTTCACCGGCGTCGGCCCCTTGTGCAGCAGCGTCTCCAAAAGCCCGAAGTCCGACAGCCCCAGGCCCAGCGAGTGTATGTGGCGCTGGGCGTGTTCCCGTAATGTATCGAACGCTTTCCAGAGGATGAGCCACAGGTGCGTGCCTTGCGAGTCCATGTTGAATCCTTCTGCATAGTTTAGCATCAATTATCTTGAAGTCGAGATAATTCCATGAACACCACAGCAACCGCAACCCAATACCGCAACGTCTCGCGGGTCTTCACTGCCCCGGAGACCCACGATGGCGATGGCGTAGATCTCCGCCGTGCCTTTCCGGGCAACGCCCTGATGGATATCGACCCGTTCCTTCTCCTGGACCAACTCGGCCCCACGGATCTGGCCCCCGGCGAGGCGCGCGGATTCCCGCCTCACCCGCATCGCGGATTTGAAACCGTGACGTATCTGTTGTCGGGCGAGATGCAGCACCGCGATTCCTGGGGCAACCACGGCATCCTTCGTCCCGGCGACGTCCAGTGGATGACCGCGGGCTCCGGCCTGGTGCATTCCGAAATGCCGGGCGAGACCCTGGTGCGCGACGGCGGCCGCCTGCACGGATTCCAGCTCTGGGTCAACCTCCCGCGCAAGGAGAAAATGTCCGCGCCGCGCTATCAGGACACCACCTCGGCGCGCATCCCCGTGGCCCGCGGCGCCGATGGCGCGGTGACTGCCAAGGTAATCGCGGGAGAGACCCTGGGAACCAAGGGCGTCATCGACACCAGAATTCCGATCCTCTACCTGCACCTCACGCTCGAGCCCGGCGCGGAGCACGTGCAGGAAATTCCGCGCACCGAGAACGCCTTTGCCTTTGTGATCTCGGGCGAAGGCCTGTTTGGCGGCCGACCCGCCGGCGGCGCGCAAGTAGTCGTGTTCGACCGCGGCGGCGATGCCGTGCGGATCCGCAACAGCGGCCAGAAGCCTCTCAGCCTGCTCCTGATTGCCGGCGAGCCCATCGGCGAGCCCGTGGCGCGCTATGGCCCCTTCGTGATGAACACGCGCGAAGAGTTGCAGCAGGCCGTCGAAGACTTCCGCGAAGGCCGCATGGGCGTGCTGTCGGAGTGACCCGGGAAGCGTCCGGCGGCCCACCGCTAATTCTTCTTGTAAAGCGCAGGCCAGTTCAGCAGGATGTGAACCTCGCCGCTGCCCGTATACCTGGGCGAAACGAACAGAAAGCGCTGGCTGTCGGCGCTGACGATGAAGTCGTTTCGCCCCACGGGACCCGGTTGCGTGGTAAACAATTGCACGGGGGGCGCGGATTCGAACGAAGTCCCATCACTCTTTACGGGCGCAGCCATGAACTTGTCACCGTCCTCGAAAAACAGCTCTTTGCCGTCACGCCGCCATTGCGGCCTCATTCCGCCGGCGACGGAGACCTGCCATTTGCCGGCCGGCAGGCCCGACCCGGGCGCGCTCTGCACGACTACCTGAGTCCGGCCCGACTCCTGCGCCGTATAGGCGATCCAGCGGCCATCGGGGGAAAATTGGGCGTGATTGGCGAAATACTCACCGCCCGCAACGAGCGTTGGCTTCCGTGCTCCTGTGAGGGGCAACGACCAGGTAGCCCATTGCTTGCCGGGAGTATTCACGTTGTAAAGCAGAAACTTTCCGTCCGGCGAAACCGCATCGACGTTCTTATCGCCATCCGAGACCAACAATTCCTCTTCGGCGCCCACCCCATCGGCGCGCTTTCGATAGATGTCCCGGTGGCCTTTCCGGTTGGAACTGAAGAAGACATACGCGCCGTCCGGCGACCATGCGGGATTGTAGTCCTCCGCCGGGTCGAAGGTGATGCGGGAATTCGCGCCGCTAACCAGATCCAGAATCCACACATCGCGAGTCTTCGTGGCGGGGTCGCGGATATTGATCAGCACCCGCTTGCCATCGGGTGATAGAGCCGGGTTGTTGATATCGCCCGGTTCGCCGACCGTTCCGCGCTCTTTTCCAGTCCGGTCCAGCCAGGTAAGCTGAAAGGATAAGGAGATGGCCCGCCACGCCAGGGAGCCGGTTTCCGACGCCGCGAGAAACACACGAGCCATCTGCGCATTTCCGCCGGTCAGTTCGGCTATGGGCGCTGGCTCGCCGCGCAATTCCGCCTTATCTGCGTCGAAAGATTGGGCGAACAGGACATTGTCGCGCGAAAAGACGAGCCAGTCCGGGGAAGCGTAACGGACCGGCCCGGCTGCTTGCAGGATCTGTTTGCGGGACCTTGGATCGTCGATGGATGCTGCATAGGTTGTGCCTGACCCGCCTGTAGTGGAAACGAAGTACAGGAAGCGGTGTCCGTCCGGCAGAAAATTCGCGTTGCTGTGGGAGGATTCACCAGTGGCCAGTTCGGTGACTGGCTTCGGCGCGCCGCCGGAGGCCGAAACCTTCTTAATGACGAGGTTCTCATGCAGCAGAATAAGTCCCTCGTGATTCCATGCGTCGGGCCCCACATTTTGCCCTTGCAGTACGCACAGTGACTGGATGGCGCCACTCGCAAGGTCGAGGCGCCGCAAATTCGGGCCGCTCATGAACGCTAGGGAACGGCCGTCCGGCGAGAAGATTGGCCCACCGATGGCGCCTTCCGTGCCGGGCAGCGGGCACGGAGCCGGGGAATCGAGGCCGCGAAGCCACAGTTGGCTCTTCGGCCCCGAACTGGCTGCCACCACAATTTTGCGGCCATCCGGGGAAATCGAGGGGCCGGCGCCGGGAACCAAGGCAACGCCCTCGGGAAGATCGAGCCGGAACCGGACAGCCTCCCGTGGCGGCGGGCTTTCGCGGAGATGACGAACGGCGACTGTGCTCAGGGCCATCGCAATCAGCGCCAGCAGCGAGGCTGTAATCCACCCCATCCGCTCCACACCGCGCCGTCGGGCAGCCACGGGCGCGGGTTTGCCGGATTGCCAGCCGCCCTCGGCGATCCACTGCAATTCACCGGCGATGTCGCGCGCGCTTTGCCAGCGGTTGTCGGGATCCTTCGCCAGGCACTTTCGAATAAGTCGCCCCAACGGCGGCGGGGTGTCTGGAACCACCGTGGAAACCGGAGGCGGCTCGGTCTGCAGGATGGCGCCAATCAGGCTCGCCTGGCTCGATCCCTCGAAGGCCCGCTTGCCCGTGAGCATCTCGTAGAGCACCAGGCCGAAGGCGAAGATGTCGCTGCGCGCGTCCGCTTCCCGGCCCTGCAACTGCTCAGGCGGCATGTACTGCATGGTCCCGAGAATGGTCCCTATGCCCGTGAGCGTCTGGGTGTGGATCGCGTCGCTGATTGCGGGAGCGTTCATCTTGGCCAGCCCGAAATCCAGCAGCTTGACACCGGTCTTGGTCACCAGGATGTTGGCCGGCTTCAGGTCCCGGTGCACGATTCCCTTGCGATGTGCGGCGTCCAGCGCTTCCGCGATCGGCACGGCAAGCCGTAGCGCGTCCGCGATGGGCAGCGGCCCCGTGAGCGGCGCGCCCTCGATGATACTCCATCACCAGGTAATCGGGACCGACGTCGTAGAGCGTGCAGATATTGGGATGGTTCAGCGCGGCCACCGCTCGGGCCTCTCGCTCGAAGCGGTCGGAGAATCTTTCGTGCGAGACTTTGATGGCGACGTCGCGGTTGAGGCGCGGATCGCGCGCGCGATACACTTAGCCCATGCCGCCCGCGCCGATGGGCGCGAGGATCTCGTAAGGACCCAGGTGAGTTCCGGGAGCCAGAGACATGGGCGTGAGACGATTCTACCCTAACGAATAGCCGGCCACACGCCCACAGGTACAGGTCAACACTAAGGCCTCGAGCCGGAGTAACCTGATCCGCGAGACTTCTGAACAGAACCGCGGCCTGATTCTATGCGGCCCCTCTTTCAGGATATTCGAACGCACTTCGCACCTTGGGAACGGCGCCCGGATTCACATCCGCCAACCGCAAAAATGCGCGGCCGGCCGGCTTCAGGTCCCGGTGCACGATTCCCTTGCGATGTGCGGCCCTGCTCTCGACAAACTCGATGCGCCCGCCGTTCGTGAGACTACTTCTTGCCTTTTTGATCCATTCGCGAAGCCGTGGACGGTGGCACGATGCCACTGGAACGCAGATACCCGGCGATGTTCCCGTAAATCTCGTTGTTGTGTACCACGATGTGCAACAGCGAGTACGTCATCTGTGGCGAGGCCAAGACCGTTTGATCGTCGATTCCTTCAAGCGCCGCGGCGCAGTACG
>DASQZT010000200.1:0-5809 GCA_035638575.1 Bryobacteraceae bacterium | reverse complement strand
GAGCCCGCCGCCACCGGGTCCCCGGCCCCCAACCCCATCCCCGCCGCCCCGAAATTCGGTCCGGAATCCGCCTCCGACCCCCGCGGAACCCCGGACGAGGCGCCGCCCCGCAGCGCGTAGGCTCAAAAGAGCCCGCGCAGGCAAAAAACGAGCCCGAAACCGGCTCGAATCCCATCCGCTTTGCCGTGCTAACGCCCAACCCGCGTCCATTGAAGGAGTCAACCATGTCACCTCTGAACACGCCCGAAGCCACCCCGACCCTGCTGTCCCCGGCCCGAAGCCACCCCTCGGCTTCCCTCTTCTCCGCTCCCCCCGCGCTCGTGCTTTTCTCTCCCGCCCTCCGCGTTGCCAACTCCGCGCCTCGGCGGCTCCGCGTCAAATCCAGTCTCGACACCCTTGCCACCCACCCCGCCGCGACTTATCCTGACAGTGAACTCCGAAATTCCCCCCGCGCGCTGCCCGCGGGAAGTGAGGTCTCCATGCGCACCCTCATAGCCGCACTCCTCCTGATCGCTCCGCCGGCGTCCGCCCGCACCGTCGTCTTCTGGCAGGACGCCTTCCCCACCGTCGCCAGCCAGCCCATCGCCCGCGTAGCCCTCGCCCAAGCCCTCGATGGCCTCGACCCGGTCTTCGCTTCCCTCGATTCGCTCCGCGACCCCACCTCTCTGGCCGCCACCGATCTCCTCGTCCTGCCCTACGGCTCCGCCGTGCCCACCGATGCCTGGAGCGCCATCCAGCAATATCTCCGCGCCGGCGGTAACCTCCTGGTCCTCGGCGGCCAGCCCCTCCGCGTCCCCGTAACGCGAGTCGCCGGTAAGTTCACCGAGGCGCGGCCCCAGGATTCCTATTCCAGCGAACTGGACCTCCGCCACACCTACGAGGTGCCCGTGCCCGGCCCGGCCACCTTCGCATGGAAGCCCGGCTATGCCTTCCTCCACACGCCCCAAATCCGCGCCCGCCGCTTCTTCACGCTCGAGGGCCGCGTCTCCGGCCTCGGCTACATGCTGAACTCCGAAGGACTCGAACTGGCCGCACCCGTGGTCGTGGCCGACCATGCCTCCGCCGGCCGCGGGGGCGCGGCAGCCCGAAGTGCAGCCATGCTCGGAGCCCGCTTCGTCCTCCTCGATTTCGACCCCGCCCCCGGCTACTGGGAATCGCCCGACGGCATCTCCCTCATTCACGAAGCCGCCAACTACGCGCGCCAGGGCGCCACCCAGTTCTCTCTCGAGCTGCCCTTCTCCACCCTGCTGCCCGGCGAGTCCCCGCGCGTCATCGTGCATCTGCACGCGCGCCGCGAATCCGGTGACGTCAAGATCGAGCTGCTCTCGGGAACCACCGTCCTCGAAACCGCGCGCGCCGCCGACGGCCAAACCGCCGAATTCCACCAGTCGCTCGCCCCCGGTTTCTACACCGTCCGCGGCACGTATGAAGACGGCGGCCAGCCCCGCGAGGCCTACCAGAACGGCTTCTGGGTGGAAGACCAGCAACTCCTCAAATCCGGCCCGGTCCTCGGCGTGAAAGGCGATTTCCTCACGCGCGATGGCCAGCCCTTCTTCCCCATCGGCGCCAACTACTTCACCACCGAGGAGAACGGCTGGGATTTCGCCGGCCCGCGCAACGCCTGGGTCTGGGAAAAGGATTTCGCCGAAATGTCGCGCCACGGCGTGACCTTCGTCCGCACCGGCGTGTGGATGCCCGTCCTGCGCTTCCTCGATCCCGCCACCGGCGCCGCTCCCGAGCGGTTCCTCCGCAACCTCGAAGCCTTCCTGCTCAGCGCCCGCCGCCACAACATCATCGTCAACTTCACCTTCTATGCCTTCCACCCGCGGCCCGGCCAGTCGCCCGAAGGCCAGTTGCCTCCTCCCGCCGACCAACCCGCGCCCACTCCGCCGCCCGGTCCCGGCCGCGGCGGCCGCGGAGCCGCCCCGTCATCGCCGCCCGCCCCTAATCCCTACATCGATCCCGCGGCCATCCGCGCCGAGCAGAACTACATCCTCTCCCTCGTGAATCGCTTCAAGGACGCTCCCTTCCTCTGTTACGACCTCATCAACGAGCCCAGCTTCTCCAACCCCGGCCGCCCCTGGAGAGGCAACACCCCCAACCGCGACCCCGCCGAAAACGCCGCCTGGCGCAAGTGGCTCGCCGCAAAGTACGGCACTCTCGCCGCCCTCGCCTCCGCGTGGTCCGTCACGCCCGAGCAGCTCGGCAGCTTCGACGCCGTGCCCCTTCCCGCCGATGCCGACCTGGCCTTCGCCCGTTATCGCAACGCCCGCGAAGTCCGCGCGCTCGATTACAACCTCTTCGCGCAGGAGATGTTCACCCAGTGGGTGCGCGCCATGGTGACCGCCATCCACGGCGCCGGCAGCCGCCAGCTCGTCAACGTGGGCCAGGATGAAGGCGGCGTTACCGATCGCGTGCTGAACCAGTTCTACGGCGCGGGCGGCGTCGCGTTCACCACCAACCACTCCTACTGGCGCGACGATGCCCTGCTCTGGGATTCGGTCGTGGCCAAGCGCCCCGGTATGCCCAACATCGTCGGAGAAACCGGCTACCAGCCCGTATGGGCGCTCGATGGCGCTTGGCGCTACGACGAAATCACCGGCTACGGCCTGCAGGAGCGCAAATGGGCCCTCGGATTCGCCGCCGCCAATAGCGGCGCGCTGCAATGGGACTGGGCCCGCGAGGTCGATTTCGGCATGAAGCGCAGCGACGGCTCCGCCAAAATCTGGCAGACCATGATGCGCGACATGGGCCAATTCGCCGGCAAGCTCGCGCCCTGGGCCTCCGAGGTCGTTCCGCCCGAGGTAGCCATCGTGCTGCCGCAATCGCTACAGCTTTCAGTTCGCAACTCGACCGCGCTCGAAGCCCAGCAGAAGTGCGTCCGCGCGCTCTATCACTACGCGCGCGCCGAAGCCTACGCCGTCGGCGAATACCAGGTAGAGCTGCTCGGCAATCCCAAGCTGATCGTCCTGCCGTCGCCCTTCGGCCTCACGCCGGGCGCGTGGGAGGCCATCCGCGGCAAGGTCGAGGCCGGCGCGACTCTCCTGGTCTCCGGACCCTTCGATGACGACCCGCACTTCCACCCCACCGGCCGTCTGAAGGAAATTGGGTTCGTTTCGCAAACCGTTCCCATGACCCTCCGCGAGGCTCTCATCAAGTGGCCCGAGGGAGAAGCCCGCCTCAGCTACGGCGGCGACAAGACCACCTTCCTCGATCGCGCCTCGCTCGCCGATGGCGCGCCGTGGGCTGAGAAGCCGCTCGGCAAAGGCCGCGTCCTCTTCTCGCCGCTGCCGCTCGAGCTGAACGACAACCTCGAAGCCATCGGCGCCGTGTACCGCTACGCCCTGAAGACCGCGGGCGTCGCCGCCACCTACGCCGCTGGCGTACAGGACCCCGGCATCCTGATCTGTCCCACCCGCTTTCCCCACGCCACCCTGTACGTGCTGACCTCGGAATCCGCGCGCCAGGACGTCTCCTTCCGCGACCAGCGCAGCGGCAAGACGTTCTCCGGCTCGCTCGACGCCGGCCGCGCCGCGCTGCTCCTCATCGGCGATGATGGAGCGCAGCTCGCCGCCTACAACTGGCGCAACTGACGTGCCTCCCAACCCCTACACCTGAACCTTGCCCCCAGCCTGTGGCGCAGGCAGTCGTGCCTGCCGCGCCGAGATTCGTCTCGGCGCTTCTTGTGTCACGCGACCTTCCGCCAGCCCCAGTAAGCCGCCACTCCCGTAGCCACAATCACAAACGCCATCAGGCTCGGCCCCGCCTGCGTCACAAACGCATTCACCATGAACCACACCGACACCGCCACGAAGGCCCACAACGTCCACGGATAACCCCACATCCGGTACGGCCGCTCGGCCCCCGGCATCTTGCGCCGCAGCACCCACACCGCCGCGACACTCATGGTGTAGAAGATCCACGCCGCCAGGATCGAGTACGTGAACAGGTTCTCGTACGACCCGCTGACCACCAGGACCGCCGTCCACACGCCGCTCCACACAATCGCGCTCGAAGGCGTCAAAAACCTCGGATGCACCTTCCCGAATCGCGCGAAGAACAGCCCGTCCTGCGCCTGCGCGAACGGGATCCGGGCCGAAGTCAGAATGCAGCCGTTGACCGCGCCGGTGATCGAGCACAGCACCGCCAGTGCCACGAACGTCCCGCCGATCGGGCCTATCGTGCGGGTCGCCAGATCCGCGCCCACCCGCTCCGTCGCGGCGATTTCCGGGATGGTCATCACCTTCAGGTAGGCCACGTTGGCGAACACGTACAGGAACCCCACCGCCGCCATCCCGATGGCCAGCGCGCGCAGCAGGTTGCGCTGCGGATCGCGCACCTCGCCTGCCACGAAGCTCACGTAGCTCCAGCCGTTGTACGCCATCAGGCACGCCGCCATCGCCACCCCGAAATTCCCCAGCGACACGGGCGCGTCCGGACCCGTCGAGGCGGCCCTCTGCGGACTCGCCAGCGCCGCCCCGATGAGTATCAGCAGCGCCGCAATCTTCAAGCCCGTGAAGATCCGCTGCACCCACGCGCCTTCCCGAACCCCCACGTAGTTGACCGCCGAGAGCAGCGCGATCAGCGCAATCGAGACCACCTTGCCCATCACTGGCGTCAGCGGCACGAAGTATCCGGCGTAGATCGCGAACGTCACCGCCAGCCACGCGCTGCCTCCCGAAAGCACCGCCAGCATGAACGTCCATCCGCACACGAACGCGCACATCGGTCCGTACGCTTCCCTCAGGTAGACGTACTGCCCGCCGGTCGCCGGAAGCATCGCGCCCAACTCCGCGTACGCCAGCGCTCCGAAGAAGGAGAGCACGCCCGAGACGATCCACACCGACAGGATGGCCACATGCGAAGGCAGGCTCTTCGCGATCAGGTTGGGCAGCAGAAAGATGCCCGACCCGATCACGATGCCGATCACGATTACGGTGGCATCCAGCGCGCCCAGTCTTCGCGGCAGCTCCACATCAGCCTCCGAAGCGCTCGCCCGTGTGCTTCTCCACCGCATCCAGATCGAGCGCGATCCCCAAGCCCGCGCCGTCAGGCACCGCGAGCATCCCGTCCGCATCCAGCTTCCAGCGATTCTCTACCAGGTCGTCGATGAATGGCGACCCGGTCAGGTATTCAACCAGGTCGGTGTTGCGGAACGCCGACGCTAGGTGGAGATCCGAGGCCAGCCCCAGTGCGGTGTTCCAACCGTGCGGGATGAACCGCACCCCGCACTCCTCCGCCATCCACGCGATGCGCCGCTCTTCGCTGATGCCCCCGACTTTGGTCACGTCCGGCTGCACGATGTCGAAGGCCCTCTGCTGCAGCCACGGCGTGAACGCTTGCCGCCTCGTCAACACCTCGCCGCCCGCGATCGGCAACGGAGCGCTGTTCCGCAGCAGCACGTAGTCGTGCAGGCTGTCGGGCGGCAGCGCCTCCTCGAACCAGTGGACGTCGTAGTCGGCCAGCATCCTCGCCGTGCGCACCGCCCATTTGAAATCCTGCGGCCAGAAGGCATCGCTCGCCCCGGCATCCACCATCAGCAGCGACTCCGCCCCCACCGCCTCCCGCGCCGCCCGCACGATGGACTCATCCACCGCGAAGCTCTGCCGCCCGAACGGGCCCCACCCGATCTTGAAGGCGCGAAATCCTTCGGCCCGCACCGCCGCAAGCTGCTCCGCCAGTGCCCGCGGCTCGCGCATCAGCAGCGACGCGTAGGGCCGCACCCGCTCGCGATACCGCCCGCCCAGCAGCCGACCCACGGGCTGCCCCGTGGCCTTGCCGAGAATGTCCCACAATGCGATATCGATGC
>DASQZT010000199.1:0-64241 GCA_035638575.1 Bryobacteraceae bacterium | reverse complement strand
CGCACTCTCTGCTCAGGTGACAGGTAGCTAAAAATGTCTGACTGCTGATGGTCTTGACCGCGCATGGACATTAGACGCTCAAACCATTTGCGAGGTCGCCTGTTTTATGCGATTTTGCCGAGTTTTTCCGTATCCTGCTAGACTTGCTTTAATGAAGGGTAAGCCCTCGTCCTTGTGTACGAGCCATGTTTGATCGGGTTGCCGTTGGCGGCAACTTCTCCGTTCTTTGATAAACGTACGGGGTCGGTAGGATGAGAGTAAAACACCCCACCCTACTCATCCCGTGGCACATCAGAGATTACAAAATTACTTGCGCACCCACCGCCGGCATCACAGCCTGTCGCAGGCGGAGGTCGCGACGCTGTTGGGCGCCGCCTCCGGCACGAAGGTATCGCGTTACGAAAACTTCGCGAGGATGCCCGGCGCGCTGACCGTGTTCGCATTGGAGATCGTGTTCAACCAACCGGCGAGCGAACTCTTCGCCGGCAATTACCAGGCGATCCGCCTCGCGGTCCAGGAGCGCGCTCGCTCCATGGAGGAGGAGTTGAACAGTCAGCCGAACGCCCAAGACCGAACGACACTCCGCAAGTTGGAACTGCTCCGCTCCATCGTCGAACTCAAACCAAGTTCCGCCCGTCCGAGTTAGCCATGCGAAACCAAAGTGCACCGCGAGTGTTGGCCGTCGATCCGTTCAGTCGGGGCGTTGGCTTTGCCGTCGTGGAAGGTCCGGCGCGCCTGGTCGACTGGGGGATCCGGACCACCGGACGGGCAGACAATGCGAAAGCTTTGCACGTGATCGCCAAACTCATCGACCGATTCCGGCCTGACGTCCTGGCTTTCGAAGATTGGGATTCTGACGGATCGCGGCGCTGCGGCAGGGTGCAAACGCTGCTGGACCGGATCGCTGCCACGGAAGGACCGCGCGTCCTCGTGCGCCTCATCACCCGACGCCAGATCCGCGCCATCGGCCCCCTGCCGCAAACCAGCACGAAGCGCGGGCGTGCGTGCCTGCTCGCAGAGCGCTTCCTTGAGCTACAGCCGTTCCTGCCACCGTCCCGGAAACCGTGGATGCCCGAAGACGACCGGATGGCAATCTTCGACGCCTTGGGCTTTGCGCTTGCATGTTTCCCGAAAAAAACCTGGGAAGACTTGCCGGAGCAAACGCCACCATGACCCGGCCGACTCGCCGAATCTCCGCCACCGATACGAGTACACTGGCGGGACATGACAAGATCCAGATGGCGAAAGTGATCCGCCCCCATAAAGCATCCGGCTATATCGCCGCAGTGAAATACAATACCGACGATCGACGCGCAGAACCAACCGGACCGATCGGTCGGGAAAAACAACGACATAGAGGCTGTTCCCGCTCACCCGGCGTGCGGTATCATGGGCCCGATCTGGTGTAATGCTCCCAATGAGGAAGCCGGGACGGGTCCATGGAAGACGAAAACGCGGTTGATTCCCTCATTCACGAACTGCTCGCAGCCGTCCACACGAGCAGGCTCAATAAGGTTTCGATTGAAAGAGATGCTCCCATCGCACCCCACACGCGTAGGTGTCCGGAATGCCGAACGCGCTATGACGAGGTATTGAAAGCTCGGCTGCAGCGCGTTGATCCGGCGAATCGCGCCATGATAACGAGCGTGGCCTGCCTTTCGGTTGGCGAGCTCAGGGAAGAAGCCAACGAGAGCCGTTACCTAGATGACGCTCGCGCCGACGCGCTAGCCCAAGACCGGCCGAAAGCGATGAGCATAGAGGGAGCCCTTTCCAGTCTCACGAATGGAGGTTTCTGATGGCAAAGTTCTACACCACGGAACCGCCGAGGTATACGGATGTAAAGGTACCATTCCGGCGCGTCTTGACCCGCCTCCCTGAAGACTACCATGTGTGCCTCGAATTTCAGATCCAGAAGGATTTCGATGTCGTTATCGTACATAATCGAGGCATTCACCTCATCGAAGTCAAGAATGGAACGCAAGCCTTCACTGGCGGTCCCTCCATGGCACGCTGGCAGTCGACCTGGCCGAATGGCTCCGTGTCAGAAGATAGAAACTTCTATATTCAGGCCACAAACGCAGCACAAGAGCTAAAAGAGATCTTGATGCGCTTCTCGAGAGAGATCTTGCAGAGTCCCTGTTCAAAGCCCCTCTGCACCGACAAACATCTCTGTGACGTACACCGCGACTTTTGGTACCATTGTCGCGTTTTTCCTTACGTCGCATTCGCCAACTGGAATCCTAAGAGCCGAATAGAGCACGGGGACGAGCTCTGGTGCTGGCTTGTTCAAGGGAATGACGCACGGACGGACCCCGAGCATGTTCTTGACGCGATCACTCGACGTAGCTGGGATTCATACGACAATATGCGCAGCACTCGGCTCACAGACGTGGAGGTTCTCAACGTCGTCAGAAAGCTTCCAGTCCGCGCGGTTTCCCAAGAAGTGGCGATAGGAAAACCTCCTCAGTGGGCTGCAGGACTCGATCAGAGGATTGATAGATCTCTTCGCGAGCGAGAACTTAAGTCTATTAGTGAACTTCTTGATCGCGATCCGCTTTTGGCAATCGTCGGCGAACCGAAAGTAGGAAAGACGAGCGCAGCTAAGCTCCTGGCGAAAGATCTGAACGCGAACGGTTTGCCGGTCCTGGATTATGACTTTCGGCTGCACGAACCAAAATATGGTCCGTTGTGTGCTGTGATGCTGGAAAGATTTCTGGAACAACTAAATATACCAGTGCGGACTGTGCAGGAGAACATCTCCACATTTCAGAGTGCCCTTAAAACGAACCGGTTGTGCGTTATCCTAGATAACTTTGAGTCCCTTCTTGACGAGCGGCTCGTCGTCACTGATAATGCGCTGTCCCGTTTACTTGACGTTCTATTAGAAGCGCGTCGGGAACTAACCTCGATGGTCATCATAACGACGACTACTTCTTTTTCGACCCAGTCAAACAGCACATTTCCGGAATTCAAATTGGGCGGGATCGACGAACGGCTGGCGCTACCGTTTCTCACGAGTGTCAAGTCGTATGGCTGGTCAAATAGTCAGGCTGAGCGGATCTACGGCATCCGAGGCGGACACCCGCACGTGATGCACGTCGCATCCGTCGAGATCAGGAATGCCGTTGGACTTGGGTTGAGCTTCGACGAAGCATTTGAAGCGCTGAGTCCTGAAGCTGTCAACCTGACCTTTAGCGTGCAATATTCAAAGCTCGCTCCCATTGAGAAATCGGTAACCGAGATTGTGGCACTTCACCCCAGTGGCATGCGCGTGAAGGCAATCGAGGGCATCGCCGCAGCCCGCGGCCGAACCGAAAGCGTAATCCTGGTGATTTCGCGACTTTACGAAAAATACGTTCTGACAAAAGCCGATCAGGGGTTGATCAAACTCCTGCCCCAGGACCAACCGTACGTTTACAGCCGGATCGATAACAAGGAGAGTCTTCACCGGACCGCCCTCGAATGGTATAAACGACAGGCTCCGCAGCAACTTGGCGAATACCGTGGCGACCAGAACGCGTTGGAAATATACGAAACGATCTTTTATCATGCTCTACGGGCAAAGGATCCCACGGCGGCTTCCCAGGCACTCTTTGATTCCAGACTCGCAGATTCGTTTGAGTGGACGGACAAGTTGCAAACTCTCTTGTACTTATGCCGTCAACTTCAGGAGTTCGAAGAATTCGCGAGCGTAAGCCCCAAGTACAAAGGGGAGGTGTGTTTCTATCTTGGATACGCTACGAGGCAACTCGGCAATCTCGACGAGGCCGAACGCTGTCTCGCCCAGGCCGAGCAGTTTTTTGAACACGCGGGGGACACTGTTCGCGAGGCTGCGGCGCTCACCGAACTTGGGCTTATTAATCGTAAGAAGGGAAACTACGGGGGTGGGGAACTCGATTACTACGATTATGCGCTTAAGCTACTAGAAGGTCAGCAGAATACCGCGGCAAAGATCGTGCGGTGCCGTATATTTGGCCGCAAAGGGCAGGCACTTCAGCGCGAAGGAGCCGATGCGGCAGAAGTGTTTCGTTACCTGGAAGGTGCGGTTAAGATCGCCCGTGAGCTGCATGATAAGGGTGTGCTCGCCGCGCGCTTGGGTGCGCTTGCGACTGCGCACCGGGAGCTGGGGCAGCGCGATTTTCCGACGGCGATTCGGTGTTGTCAGGAAGCGCTGGAGTTGGCCGAGGAGCTTAAGAGTGATCCGGCGATCGTGGGTGCGTTAAGGGGACTCGGTATGACATACGAGAAGAGCCATCGGCTGCTTCCTGCGCTTGAGCTCTATCTGCGGGCCTTCGAGAAGACCAATAAAGCGGATATCTATGGCGTGACTGACCGGCTGAGCGTGCTAGCCCATGTTTATAAGAGCCTTCATAGACTTGATGAATCCGAGAAGCACTACCGGCAGGCACTGGAACTGGCCCGGCAGAGTGAGAACAGAAAAGCCGAAGCCGAGATTCTTGACGAGCTCGGAAACCTGTACCGGCAGCTCGCTTCCCTCGAACGCGACGCGGAACGAAAGAAGTCACTGTTTGCGAGTGCCACCGAGTACAATGAGGCCGGTTTGGGAGTTCAATTACGTCTGGAAGGCGATCCTGCCGGTTTGGCAAATCGTCACCAAGAATTGGGGAAGACTTTATTACAACAAGGGGACATTTTGAATGCACAAATACATTTCAAGAGCGCGCTCCAATACGCCCGCGCCGCCAAGCGACAACATCTGGAAGCGTGGCAGTATCGAAGGCTGGGAGATACCTTCAAGCGGCTCGGCAGAAAAGCAGATATGTTACTCTTTTACATAAAAGCGATCGAGGTCGATCCCCAGCAACGGCGGTACCTTGATCGCCCCGTTGCCGAGGCCCGGCGAGGAATGGACGAAGACACTCGACGTTCGTTAGAAAGAAGGCTTTTGTCGCTGACAGACGAAATAGAGAAGCTCCTGGCCTAGTTATTCGGGACCGCATGCCTCTGTCCGCACCACCTGAAAACATATGTTGTGTGTCCCTCCTGTTGTGTCGTCCTCCTTGCCAAGTTATCGTTCTCCTGCTAGGATAAGAGCAAAGGTCGGCAACGCTCATGTGACGCACTTATTCGCAATCACTACCTCTTTTTGTGAGCCCCGAGAATCACACATACGAATATGGCGGGGAAGAACGGGAGTTTGGAGAGGCAATGGCTAAGGCGAATGAGGCAATCGGCGGTAGGTTGTCTCAGGTTTTGCAACGCCTTGCTGAAGACTTAGCCCCACAGGATCGGGCGAGGTTCAGGGACGATGTTCATTTGGTGTTCCGCCCAACCTCGGATTTTTCGCGGGTCTGGGTCGACGCCGTGGACTATAATCCTACGGTGTCCGACGAGGGCACGCTGTTGAGGGCGTTCCGAATAAAACTCGTTCCTCCGGACTCGGCGCCAAAATGGGAGTGGATTTTGAATGAATCGAAGCACGGCGCCGGCGTGGCCTATACTCCGTTCTTCCTGGACTATGATCATACTGAGCCTGGCGACGGAGGTGGGGACGCTTCTCCACAAGACCGATCAGATGGCCTGCATGATCCGACCGTGTCGGAGATTCAGAGAGCTGCGCAAGTACTCGAAGAATGCTGGCGGCTGTTTTGCTCCGGCGAAAACGACGCGATCTACTGTTGGGCCGGCCAGAAGTGACGGAATCGCATTTGCTCGCGTCGATTCGGACTCGAATCGAGTTGCTTTTGGATTTTCCTTTTAACAGGAATGATTCGGGTTGACAACAGCCCGCTGCTTTGAAAGAATAGTCGCTTCCGGTTAGTAATGACAATGTTTAGGACAGTACCACCGTAGCCTGCGCCTAGCGGCGTCCCGCGAAGGGCCCCTTTCCATCTTTCTTTAGATCCGTTGTCAGTTTCCAGTGAGCCGTCTTCGCTCTCTGGGGGTGGCTTCTGGTTTCGAGGTTGCCATGGAAAGGGGCCTTTGCATTTTCTGCCACGCCGCGCCGGTCACCGGGCGCAAACGAAAATACTGCGACCAACATTCCCGAT
Source organism: Bryobacteraceae bacterium (assembly GCA_035638575.1). GTDB lineage: Bacteria > Acidobacteriota > Terriglobia > Bryobacterales > Bryobacteraceae > DASQZT01. The sequence continues at coordinate 58,230 of DASQZT010000199.1, read as the reverse complement.
TGGCGAGCACGAACTGGAAACGGGCACACCGACGGATTTGGAAGGCCGCCGGCGACAAGTACTGGCTTGCTGATTGGAAACATAAGACCGCCGAAGAACGGAAAGAATATTTCCGGGCATATATGCGCAGATATCGGCGAGAAAAGGCCTCTGCCAACCCTAACGGCGTTGCTGGTCCGAGCGTAGATTGACATGAGCAGTGCGACGTCCTTGAACAGCCTTCGACTGAGTACAGCCGGCGGTCGCGGCTCTGAAGAGAATTCACGCCCTGCGGCCCTTGCGGCAGTGGTTCAACTACGACAGAACCTTGAACGACCGCCGGCAGTTCCCATTGAAGAAGCGGCGACCCTCCTCAACATGAGCGTTCGCACGCTTTACCGAAGACGCGGCGAATTCGAACACCGTCGTCAACGGAGACATCTGTATTTTACGCTTCGTGGCATTAAGCAATACATCGAGATCGAGCAGTACAACCCGACGCCGTCGTACGATGTTACGAATTCTGACGTTTTTGACATGTCTGCCAGCGTGTCTTCCGATAATCGAGATCGGCAGGCTTAAGAGCGATCTGAAAGACCGGAAGTGATTGCTTCGAGGTAAACCGGCGGCCGCGCATGCATATTTGATGCCGATGGTCATTGAAGGAGTAGATGTATGGTTTTAAGGAGACAGTTCGATCCCGCGGCGGTGGCCTTCGACTTAGGCGATGCCGCCGTGAACCAGGCTATCGACCGGCTGGAACGGGTCCGCGATCTTGAGAAGAACCGCCGCCAGGACATCAATACGGCCGAGATCACGAGCCTCTCGGCGGAGCTCGCGCTGCGCACGGAACAGCGCGACGAACTGCGGGACGCGATCAAGCGGACGCCGAAACCCGACGCGGCATGCCGGGGGTCCCGTACCTGGTACGTCGTCATCGCGGCGATCCTCGGCCTCGCCGGTTTCGCGTTCGCGCATCTCGCCCTCACGCCGTTCGGCATCCGGTGGGAAGTGTGGCCGATCGCGGTGGCGCTCTCGGTCGTATGCGCCTACGCCACGGACGAGGCGCTCGAACGGTGCGCCTGCGAACGCCTGGTGATCGCGGCGGCGCTTCTGAGCTTCGTCGCGAGCCTCTCGGGGCTCCTCATCATGGCGCTCGTGCGCGGCGACCTCCTTATCCTCTTTCTCAGGAACACCGTGTCGTCTGCGACCCTCGACGGATCACTCCCGGCCGGTACTAACGACGCGGCCCAATTCTATCTCGACGCCGCGTGGAAGCTGCGCCTCTTTTTCGCATTGCTCGCGATCTCGATGGAACTCGCGACCGGTCTCGGGATCTACGGGGCGCGGAAGATTGGCGTCCCGCCGCCGAACGGCCTCGGGGTCCTGCGGCAGCAAATGCACCTCGTCGAAGCCGAGATGCTCCGACTGCTGCACCGGGTCGAATTTCTGAAGCGGGAGGCGGAGATCTTCGGGAACGAGTTCACCCGCGACTTTTATTTGGGGCTCATCAAGGGCGCGGCCCGGCGGAGCTCGAAGCACGTCGGCCCCCTACTCGGTCTCGCACTCCTCGCGACGGCATGCCTTACGCCGGGGCTCAGCGCCCAACCGCTCGATGTGGTGGTCGGTATCGATCTCAGCCTCACGTCCGCATCCCGCAGTTATGACGGCCACTTTGAGCACGAAAAAAATATCGAGAGCGCCGCGCGCCTCGTAGGGATGCTGCCCGCCGCGACGCGGTTCCGGATCGCGGGCATCACCGACCAGAGCTTCTCCCGACCCTTGATGCTCCTCGAAGGACAGATTCCCGCGGACCGCGGGCCTCTCGAACTCATCGACCGGATCGCCGTAGCCCGGCGCGCATACGCGGACCAAGTGCGCCGAACCCTGCGCGCCACGCCGCCGAGGTACCGCGAGACGGACCTGATTGGTTTCGTGCTCGTCGCGGCGGACCTTCTCAAGGTAACACCGGCAGCGCGAAAGGCTCTCGTGATCTTGTCCGACATGCGCCATTCGGCTCCGCCGCCGAATATCGAGACGCCGGCGGTGGTTCCCGTGGCAGCAGCCCTGCGGACAGTCGAGCGGCAGCATCAGATCGCGGACCTTCGCAGCGTCGATGTGTACGTCTATGGTGCCCATGCGGCGGACAAGGACGTTGCGTACTGGCAGAGCCTGCGTGCGTTCTGGACGCAGTACTTCGCGAAATCGGGCGCGGTGCTGAAGAGTTTCTCCATGATGCGGGATGTGGCGGATCTCAGCTTGTCTGGGCGTTAGGAGGGAACGCGATGGTCAACAAACTGATCGAAACCGTGGCGTGGCTCATCGGCGGGCTTATTGCGCTCTCGTACCTGCCGGGCCTCATGGGCGCCATCGTGCGCTCGGTCGGCATCTTTCAATTGCTCGTGGTGCTCGGCATCCTCTGCGTCGTCGCATATCTGAGGCACGAGAGCCGGCCGCCGGCCGCCGGACGGCGCCGGGGCGGTTCGGGCGCGGAGCGCACGCCGCTCCTGCCGAAGGGAGATGACTAGATGCGATGGCTCTGTGAACGGCTCTTCGGAGAGAAGCTCGAAGCGAGGACCGCCGCGTATCTCGATGGGCTCGTGACGACCCGCACGGATGCGACTCGTGATAGCGCCCGCCGCCTCGTGAGGAACCTGGCCGGCACGTCCGCGCCGACGCTCGTCATGGGTAACACGGAAGCCGACGAAGCCGTCCGGATGCCGATCAATGATTTCCTGCGGTCGCATGCGCTCGTGAGCGGCGCGAGCGGGTCCGGCAAGACGACCTTTGTGCTCGACAAGCAGAAGGCGCTGCTCGACGGCGCGGCGGGCTTCGGCATCCTCGATCCGAAGGCTGACCTCGTGAACGGGTGCCTGTACCTCATCGGGGGCCGGCTCGCCGATCTCGAACGGACGAAGGTGCGGGATCTGCGCCGCCGCATCGTGTTCCTCGACTTCTCGTCGCGCGACCCGATCTCGCCGTACAACATCTTCGCGCGCTGGCCCGGTGCGGACCCGGATTTCTTCGCGGGGAGCCGGACGGATCTCCTTTTGGAACTTCTCCCCGGCGCGGACGGCGTGAGCCTCGGTGCGAGCGCTCTCTTACGCCGCGCGATCCTCCTGCTCTCCGAGTTCAACCTGCCGATCACGTGGCTCGACAATCTGCTGCGCGACGAACACCTGAGGGCGCGGCTCGTCGGACGCTCCAAGAACGCGGGGGTGGCCGCGTACTTCACGCAGCACTTCCCGAATCTCCCGAGACAAACCGTTGCGGCGCTCTCCCGCCGGATGGAGGCGCTCTTCTCTTCGGAGACGGTCCGGCTCGTGCTCGCGGGAACGAGCGCTCCCGATTTCCGGGCGCTGCAGGACCAAGGCAAGATCGTCATCGTGAACTGCTTCGGACGCGACATCAACCGCAGCGTCCGCCAACTCTTGCAGGCGCTCGTCCTCTCAGACGTGGCGCATGCCACCTTCGCGCGGCGGAACCATGGGACTCCCTTCCTCTGGATGGCGGATGAGGCGCAGAACCTCTTTGGAACGCAACATCTCCGCGACCACATGATGGACCTCCTCACGATGGCGCGGTCCTTCGGCACGCACCTGATGCTGATAAGCCAGAACATGACGACGGCCCTCCAGGATGCGCGGACCTTGAGCGTGCTCCACACCAACATCCGGTGGGCGTTCGCGATGCGCGGGGAGCCGGCGGACTGCGCGTTCCTCCGCTCGGCGCTCCCGGTGACCGGACGGCGGCCGAAGCCGCGGACGCATCCTTTCGAAGAGCCCGGCTTCTACTCTATTAATGAGGAGCGCGGCATGGTTCAGGACGAGATCGCGAACCTGCCCGACCGCGTGGGATACCTCTGGTTCAAGAGCCGGTCGCAGGAGGCGCTGCGGGTGAGGACGCCTGAACTCGTGCTGCCCCATGGCGATGAGTTCCAAGCGATGACCGATCCCCTGCGCCATGACCCGACGTTCGGCGCGCGGTTGTCGCGGAAGGAGCATGACCAGCGGGTCGCGGCCCGCGACGCCGAATGGCTGGGGTCACTGGCAACGGAAACGATAGATCTCGGCGCAACACTCGCCGGTGCGTACCGGCGCAAGCGCGGAGGTGAGGCGTGAAGCATCTGTTCGTCGAGTTTCTCTGGTGGCTCCTGGCGATCCCGATCAGGGTTTTACGTTGGACCATACGGATGGCCCGGAACTTGAAGTTCTGGAGGACGGCATACGCGCCCGAGATCCGCTGCGGCAACTGCGGCGCGGCTATCTCGCTCGTCGGGATCTGGAAATGCGGCTGCCAGTTCACCTACCGCGGCCACCTGCTGCGCGAATGCCCAATCTGCGGTTCGATGCCGCGGATGGTGCGGTGCTTCACCTGCGGCGTAACGGAGCGCCTGCCCGGACTATGCGACTGACCAACCGATGCATCGAACTCCTGAAGCTGTTGCGGTCGGCGCGTTGGCTGACGACCGGCCAGGTCTGCCGCCGCTTCTTCGCGCCGGCGTCCGTGAGCGCGGCGCGCCGCCGGCTTCGCGCGCTGACGTGTGCCGGGTACCTCCGGAAGCACCAGGAGAACCGGATGCGCGAGGCCGTGTTCGCACTCGGCCGGAAGGGCAAGATCGCGCTCGAACGGGACGGCTTCGATGGGGTCGCCCTCGAACGGAAACCGCCGAAGCAGAGGGAACATATGGAGGGCGTGAACGATATCCGGATCGCGGCCGAGATGACTGACGGGCTTGCGTTCTTCTTCGCAGCCTGGGAACTACCTGGCATAGGCTGGAAATTCCCGATGGTGCCGGACGCCGTCTTCCGCGTCGGGGACCGCACCTTCGCTGCCGAGTATGACCGCGGACGTGAAGGGCTGCGGTACTTCGTGGGATCGAAGGTCGCGTGGTACCGGCGGGGCATCTCCGGATTTCCATTATCGGGGGTGCTCGTGGTTGCGGACCGGGATGCGCGGATGCGGACGCTCGCGCGTGCGATCGACGACCGCGACGGCCGGGTTCTCTGTACGACGATTAACGCGATCCGCCGCGAAGGACTGCCGGAGTCGCTTCGCCGGAATGCGGCGCCGGCCGCAACAGCCTGTTCTCCCGAAGGCTCGCGTCGTGAGAACACTTTCGTTGCGACAACTGTTGTTGAATCAACGGCTTGCGAGAATCTTGGAACGGGCTCTTAAGGAGGAGTCATATGACGAAGGGGACCATGGCAGACGAGATCAGCATTCTGCGTTTCTTCGAAAGCGGCCCGATTGAGAAGGCCGAAGTCGTTTTCAACATCGTGCGCGAAAAGATGCGCGAACGATTGAGCGGTCGCGGAACGGACGCGGGTGAATCCGCCGCGCAGCCGTCACTCCGGAAACGGAGCGCCCGACAGAACACGGAGGTGACCGAATCGGCGAAGGCTTGAAGCCGGTTTCGCAGCGCGTGCCGGCGCGCCGTTCGCCACGGGTGCGCCGACACAGGCATGCAGTACACATTCAGTGACGGCGAGTTCATGTCGGCTCGCGAGAGAGAGCTCGTGCTCAAGGCATGGGTGCGGTTTTTGAAGCGCGGGTTGCGGTTCGCGGATTTCACGAAGCGGCTTTATGAGCATCTCATACAGCATTGCAGTTTCATCGCCCACTACAATCGGGGCGGCTTTTACCAGACGTACCTCGAATCGGGAGAGGACACGGTCCGGTTCCTCTCGCAGTTCGACAAGCGCGGGGAATGCCGGTCGGTTGAATACGGAGGGCCGTGGCTGCACGGCGACTATGCGGATCTCAACGGGGCCATGGTGGAGGAAGTGGCGCCGTACCTGCCCGCGCTCCTCGAAAGCGCACAGCAATCCCAGCGCAACGCGGACCTCGCGGAAGCGGGACGTTTTCTCGCCAAGCACGGCCTTCAGCGGCAGCGGAGGCCTGCCGGAGAAGCGCTCCGGCACGCGCTACGAAAAAAAGATCTTGCAGATATCGCCCACCCGCCGGGGCAGAACAAAGGTCGGCCCGGAAAATAAATCAACCATGCAATGCAACATGGCGTGGCGACCATACAGCAATCTCATCGACGGGGAACTCGATAACCGCGTGCCGGGGAAAGTGACCGGCTGGATGCGGTTCCTTCGGAACGGCAGGCAGAACCTCAAAGTGGTCTTCGACCTTGCGGGCGATTTCCACGAGGACATCCGCGGAAAACTGATCCGGCTCTCGAATGCCGAGCCGTCGGACAAGTACCAGGGTGGGACGGGAACATACATGGACGGGTTCGCTCGCGTGCAGCGGGGCACGGTCGGCGACATCACCGCCGGCATTTCTCTTGGCCCCTGGACCGATGCGATCGCAGAGAGACTCATGGCCCAAAATGAGCTCTTCTGGGACGAAGCGGGAACCAGTGAGGCCGAACGGGAGAAGCGCCGGCAGGAGTTTGTCGGGCGTTACTGCGCGCACATCCAAGCGGGCGATCCCTTCTATCCCTATGTGCAGTATCCGTACATCGAATGGTATGCCGACAACGGCCGGGTGGTTCTGGAGCTAGACCCTTCGCAGGTGGAGATCGTGGAGAGCGCTCGGGTGAAGGAGAAGAGCGCAAAGGATCTAGTGGCTGACGAACGGAAGCGTGTTCAGGCAATGGGAGCTTTCTTAGGCGCAATGGTGAAAGAGGTTTCCCGGCAGAACCGCGAGCAGGGCGGCGACGGCAACGTTGCCTGCGTGCTGATGGAATGAGGGTGCCGTCGGGGCGGTCGTGCCCCGACGGGTGGGCGGCCAGCCCGGAAACGGAGCTGGCAATGCGAAAGTTTACGGCGTAGTACCGCGACAGATTTATGTTGTGGGGCGAAGGGCACATCCAAACTAACAACCATGGAAATACAACCATTCAACCAAAAGCAGCGTGACGTCTTCGCGCGCATGCTTGTTCAGGCGAAAGAACGTGCCCAAGCGGAACTCGAATCGGATAGCGATCTCAACCACCGGGTGGAGAACGAGGTGATACCGAAGCTGGCGGAGGAACGGGGCGCCACGGAGCTGGTCACCAAAGTTCGGAAGCTGCGCAAGGAGGTCGAAGAGGTCGAGGGGAGCCTCGAACGTCTCGGCTTCGATTGCAGCGACGAACGGATCACGCTCAAGTGGGACGCGCCCAAGGCCCTGAGCCGAGCTTTGGAGTCGGCCAAGCGCTCGGCCCGAAAGGAAAATCAACTGTCGCTCAAGAAATTCGACCTCGCCATTCTTGGCGTCTGGGCAGCGGAAACTGCCGACGATGCCCGGAAGATCGTGGAAGGACTTCTATAACGAATTTATCGATTCAGGCCCTTCGTCCCACGACGCCAGAAACGAAAGTGAGATGTGGCAGATATGAACGAAGCAGACATGACTCTCGCATCAGCGGAAGATCGCCTCCTGAAGGCGACGGATGTCCAGCGTGAACTCGGTGTGAGCCGCGCGACCGCATACCGCCTGTTGACCGACGGCACGCTGCCGACATACCGCTTCGGAGGCCGGAACGGGCGGCGGCCCATGGTACGTGTTTCGCTGAAGGACCTCCGCGCCTGGTTGGACTCGCATCGGGCCGGCCGGGCGAATGCGGCGTGACATTTCCGTGCGTACCGGCTGATTTTTGGCTGACAAATCCGGTTATGCTGGACAATGAGAGGGAGCCATGAGAGCGTTCAAGGTCCGACGAAACGATGAGGTGTATTTCCGGGTCGACCTGCCGAAGCATCTCTTCCCCGATGGGAAGCGCCGGTCGGCGATGGGCAAGACGAAGCACGAGGCGATTGAGCGCGCCGAGAAACTCGTAGAGCAGCGCCGCAAGGGATTGCACACGGACGAGGCCAAGTCTTCGCTCGCCGACTTCCTCAAGCGCTTTCTGGAATTCTACAAGACCGAAGGCGGCGTGGCGCTGCGCACCTGGCAGGACTACCGGTATCACGCCGAAGAGAATGTCATCCCCGCCATCGGCGCGATCACGCTCGCGGAATTGAAGCCGCGGGACGTGGACCTCTGGCTCAAGTCGCTCCGCGATCGCGGCTTAGGCGCCCGGACCGTGGAGTATGCGCAAGCCGTCCTCCGCCGCGCGCTGCAGTTCGCCGTCGAGTGGGAGATCATCGACCGCAATCCGGCCGCGGCGCGGTTCCGGGCGGCGAAGCGGAAGCGGGCCGTCAACCCCGGTGGCCCCAAGGTGCGCTTCCTGAATCCTGATCAGGCGCGGGAGTTCCTGGAGGTCGCGCAGGGAGACCGCCAGGAAGCCCTTTATGCGTTGGACATCACGACGGGCCTGAGGCCTGAGGAACTGTACGGCCTCCGCTCGAAGGACATGGATCTCGACGTGAAGCGCCTGACTGTGAACCAGGTGCTCTCAAGGACGCGCCGCAAGAAAGGCGAGGAGGCGCCCCGATTCGTGTTCGGCCCTCCGAAGACGGACAAGAGCCGGCGCACCATCGACTTCCCCGAATTCGTGCGGGATCTCCTGATCGAGCAGCGGCGTCAGGTCGTGGAGAATCGCGCGCTGGCGGGAGAGAACTGGAAAGAGAACGGCCTGGTATTCCCCTCCGAAATCGGGACGCCGCTCGATGAGCGAAACGTCCTGCGCCGGTTTCAGAAGATCTGCGAAGAGAACGGCCTCCCGAAACTGCGGCTGTACGATCTGCGCCACACCCACGCCTCGCTCCTGATCCATGAAGGCGTCCACCCGAAAAAGATCTCGGAGCGCTTGGGCCACTCCTCGATCAAGCTGACCATGGACACGTACGGGCATCTCTTCGAGGGCAGCGACCGCGACTCCGCCGAGAAGATGGAACGACTCTTCCGCGGCGAGCCGAAGACGCCGCGCGTGCTCTCCATGCCGGACCGAAACCAGGTTGCTGACAAAACTGCTGACAAAAATACAGAAGCCCGCTTGAGGCGGGCGTCTAAGTGATTGATTTTGTTATGGAGCCACCCTCCGGGCTTGAACCGGAGACCTGCTGATTACGAATCAGCCGCTCTACCAACTGAGCTAGGGTGGCGTCCCTTTGTTGACAATTGCTTACGGACAACAGAAAAAGCAGGATGTTCGTTTTGTGCCAGACACCCCTTGACCCTGCCCAGACACACGGTTCTGTGCCACAGCGTTGCTACCGTTCCAGTTGGTGCGCCGCGTGCTGTCCATTGCCCTTCCATCTTAGCATCGGAAATGTGGCGTGCGCACGTACTTGCAGCCACCGAGAAGCCACCGAGATGATCTACGATGATTTACCAGGATTGGTAGCCCTGAGCCATCGCCGCAGTAGTCGACAGGAGGAGGAACGCTTGGAGATTGGACTGCCAGGAGGTCGACACGGTTTTGCATGCGGAGGACGCCGATGCCCGAAAAAACTCCTGCCTCGGGTCTTTGATTGATCGATGTCTCCTACGGAGCCCAAATCTCGACTCGCACTCCTGGCCCGATTTCGGCCCACTCGGAAAGTGGCCGGATTCGGGCGTTACGGGCCGCAAGTCCAGATCTTGGAAGCGTGGTGGCCTTGCGCGCCTATTCCTTCCGTGACACGCCGTCTACGGAAATCGGGACTGGGAAGTGTCCACCGACCGGACGCCGTCTCAGGGCAATTGCCTATGGGGGCGACATGCGGCACTTCTCTCGCGAGCGCTGAAGGACGGTGTGAATGTGCGGGAAATTTGGCCGGGGCGAGTGGAATCGAACCACCGCCCCTCCATTGCTCTTCTCTAGGCGACGAGATTGACAATCTGTCCGTTTGACCCGGAAGAGCCGCCGGCAGTGGTTGTGCTCGTGGAAGACGACGTCGAACCAGAACTGGAACCGGAGCTGCTATTTTGTGTGGCGGAAGCGTGATGGTGGTGCCCGTGGTGGTGACCGTGGACACTCCGTGTCAGGCTGCTTGCCGCGCTCGATGAGCCGCTTTGGCTCTGCGCCTTCATGTCGTTCTGCAGTTGGGAGAAGGCGCTTTGCGCCGAGTTTAAGTCACCGGATTGCAGAGCCTGCCCCAGTGCTTTGAAATCACTGCCGATCGGATCGCTGCCGGACGTGGCCTGCCCGCTGTTTTGCGCCTGGCCGGGCAGCAATTTCTGTAAGGCGGCGTAAGCCTTCTGCGCTCCTCCCAGGTCTCCCGACTGGAGAGAACTGGCCAGTTGTTCGAAATCCTGTTTAATCTGTTGGCTGCGGCTCTGCCCTTCGGTCTGAGGGGTAGCGGAAGCCAGGGAAATAGGCGAAATTGACATTCGAGAACCTCCAAATTCACTTACAACAGTCTCATCGGTCCTCCTAAGGTGAATTCGATGGCCCTTCGGGGCTATTCCGCGCTCAGTTACCGGGCAGCCGGAATCCGCGCCGTCAGCATCCGGCGCACGGCGGCGAAGATCCGGTCCACGGCCGGGCGGCGATAGGCCCACCGTTCGCCGGGCTCGGGCGGATTGACCACCATGGTGGCATTGGCTTCGAAGAGCAAGATATCTCCGGCGGCGCTCAAGCCGAAATCGATGCCGGCATAGTCCAGCCCGAGAGCGGCTTGAATAAGGGCGAGCGCCTCGATGGCGCGGGGTCCGAGCACCGCCGGCATATTCTCCAAGAACCGGGCGTCCTCGGCGCGATGGTCCGCCCGTTCCGCCATTTCGGCGGTGAAATAGTGGATTTTCCATTGGGTGGAAATGGCCACATGCAACGGATAGAGCTGTCCATCGATCATCATCACGCGGTACTTTCGCGCCATTCCATCGGCGCCGCTGGCGTCCAGGAATTGGATGACGGTCAACTCCCTGCCGGGCAGCGCCGCCACCGCGCCGGCCAGCGCGTCCGGACTCTCCACCCGCACGAAATGGCGGCCCGTGTGAAAGCCGGGCGTCCGCACCAGCAGCGGGAAACGGAAGCCGTTCCGGGCCAAGGCGGGCGCCGCCTCCGCAGTTTCGAGAAGGCGCCGAGCGAAAGTGACGGTGGCCGGCATCACCACTCCCGGCACTTTGGAAAATCTTGCATGATCGGCGCGCCTTGTGGCCAGCACCGCCGAAGGCGGATTCAGGACCGGGGCCGGCGTCAGGGCGACCAACGACTGCGCGGCAACCAGCGCGGGTGCATCCAGATCGGCATCTCCGATGGCATTGAACACCACTTGATGCGGCGGCAGCGGCACCTTGCGATCGTAGAACTCCGGCACCACGACGAAGGTCTGAAAGACGCGGTCGTCCAGCAGATGGCGCGTCGGGATATTGCCACCCAGCGACGAAACCAGCAGAAGCAAGGACACCGGGGGCCCTTCTCCGCGATACGGCAACGCAACCACGGGACGGTCCTCGAATCCTTTGCGGCGGTGCCACTCCGCGCCTGGCTCATCGCCCAGTTCGGACAGCGCATAGGAGAGGCCCTGATGCGCCCCGGCATTTCCGGGATCGAGGCGCAGGGCGGTTTCATAGTGCTCCCGGGCGGCCTGAAACTGGCCGTTTTCGAAGAGAACATCGGCCAGGTTCACCCGGCTCACGGGATCGCCGGGATGGCGCGCCACGGCTTCGGCGTAAGCCGTGCGGGCCGCGGTCCGATATCCGGTGGCTTCGAGCAGGGAGCCGAGATTATTCAACGCCAGGCGGTGTGAAGGCTCGCGCGCCAGCAGATCGAGATACGCGTTTCGGGCCTCCAGGGCCCGGCCCATCCCGGCAAGCAGGGAGGCGCGCTCAAATCGCAGGCTCGACGAGTCGGGATCGGACGCGATACGGCCGTCGAGATCGCGCAGGGCGTCCTCATTGCTCATGGGTCACGCCACCATTATGCACGAAGGGAGCAGGGACGAATTCGTTGACGATAGGCGCCTTGTGTCGAAGGAGTCTCGACGGACCCAGAGGGTGCCCCGACACGAGCAGAGGACGGTCCCTGGCGGGAACGCCTCTGGCACGAGAAGCGTTGCGCGACGGAGCGAACAGGCGAGCTTCGCTCGCCGGGACCGATTGACAATCGGTCCGCAGGTTGCCAACCTGCCCCACAAGGCCACCTGTAAAAGCTAGAGTAAATCGCCGTTGCTGCCGATATGATACTCAGAGGTGTGGTAATGAGTTCCGTCTCTTCGGTCAATCCCGCTTTAGCCAATTTGCTCCAGACACTTTCCAATATCGGTTCGCCGGTCTTATCGTCGACTGCGGTGGTTTCCGCGCTGGAGAAAGCCCCGGCCGGCGATATCGTCCAACTGAGCACGGCGGCCATGCAGTTGGAGAATGTGGATGCCATGTTCGGAATCTCGGACAGCTCGAGCACGGACACGAGCAGCAGCCTGATGAACCTTCCGAATCTCCCGAGCGGGTCTTCGACGGACTCCACGGCATCCGCGACCGATCAACTGGCCAATTACCAGGCAACCCTGCAGGCGGCGGAGACCCAGGGTTTGCTCGGCACGGGGTCAACCGCCAGCCAACCCAGCTCGCTATTCGACGTGACTGGTTAGCGTCCGCCCGGTGGTGGGCCAGTGCGGTGGTACAATCCGCTCCTATGGAGATGACGAAAGCTTTCATCGCCCCGTGGCTGTGGACCGCGGCGCTGCTTGCCCAGCCGGCGCCGCCGTCCGCTCAAAATCCGGCCAGCATCGTCCTGGGGAACGATAAACTCGAGCTGACGATCGGGACCACCGGCGCCAGGTTCTCCAGGCTCTTGATCCGCGGCGGGGAACCGCTGAGCCCATTTGCGACGATCGGGCACTTCCTGGCGCTCGACGGTTTCGGGGCCCCTTCGGACGAAGAGCGGGCAGCGGGCATGCCGTTCCACGGGGAGGCCAACCGGATTTCCGCGAAGGTGATCGCCAGACAGGACTCCGGGCCAGTGCGCTCGGTCAGCCTGCAACTCTGGCTCCCGCTGGCCCAGGAAACTCTCACCCGCACGGTGGAGATGGCGGACGGCGAGAACGTCGTCTACGTCACCAGCGAACTGGAGAGCGCCCTGGCGGTGGACCGGCCGGTGTCCTGGACCGAACATGCGACGCTGGGGCCGCCGTTCCTCGAGCCGGGGAAAGTGACCATCGACATGCCCGCGACGCGCTGCCGCGTGCGAGCCTATAAGGCCGGCTCGACCGGAAAACTGGCCTATCTGAAAGACTTCGATTGGCCCATGGCGCCGCTGACCGCGGGCGGGTTCGTGAACCTCCTGACCGTTCCCGTGGGAGAGACATCGCTCGACCTGGCGACGTGCCTGATGGACCCCGCCAGGAAGTACGCGTATGTGACAGCCGTACGCACCGACAAACAATTGATCTTCGGCTACGTCTTCCACCGGGAAGAGTATCCGTGGCTGATGAATTGGATGAATTACACGGGTGACGCGCGGGCCGCGCGGGGGGTCGAGTTCTCCACGCTGCCGTTCGACGTCCCCCACCGGGAGACCGTGGACACGCACGAGATGTTCGGCGCGCCAACTTACAAGTGGCTGCCGGCGAAGTCCAAGATCCGCACGCGGTTCGTTTTCTTCTACTGCCCCGTTCCCTCGGGCTTCACGCAAGTGTCGGATGTGCTCGTCGAGGACGGCCAGGTCAAGATCCAGGACAAGTCGGGGAAGATCGTGGTGCTGAACGCGCGCCTTCCGCTATAGCGGACACGCGGGGCGCCGCGCTGGCCCGGCTCACTTGCCGCTCCATTCCTTCTCGATCTGTTCGAGGGTCTTGCCCTTGGTCTCGACGGTGAACTTGTGCAGGAACACGAGCGTCGCGGCGCACATGACGCCGTAGACCCAGAACGCCCCGCTGATGGAGATGGCCTTGGCCAGCGAAAGAAAGGTCAAGGTGATGAGCATGCATGCGATCCACAGGCTGATGGTGGCAATCGACATGGCGCGGCCGCGGATGCTGGTGGGGAAAATCTCGGACAGCACGACCCAGACGCCGGGTCCCATTCCGGTGGAGAAGAAGGCGACGTAACACAGGATCAGGATCAGAATCGGCGTGGTCGCGGAAGGGTCGGCCCGCATCAGGATCCCTAAGGCCGCCAGCGACACGCCCATGCCGGCGGAAGCGATCATCAGCAATGACTTCCGCCCCAGCGTGTCGATCAGAAAGAGAGCGGCGATGGTGCAGACCAGATTTGTCGAACCGATAATGACGTTGGCCCAGAGGGCCGCTGCGGCGCTACGCGCTCCCGCGTGCTCGGTGAAGATGATGGAGCCGTAGTAAATGATGGTGTTGATGCCGGTGACCTGTTGCAGCACGGCCAGGGTGATGCCGATCCAGAGCAGGCGCCGCATGCGCGGCTGGAGGAGGTCGGAAAATCTTCCGGTTTCCAGGGCAATCGCCGCTTCGATCTCGTCGGCGCGTTCCGCGGGCTGGGCCTCTCCGACGTCGGCGAGCACCTGGAGCGCCTCGTTGCGCCGCGCTTCTTTGACCAGCCAGCGCGGGCTCTCGGGAACGAAGAACAAAGCCGCGAAGAAGAGCACCGAGGGGGCCGCGGCGGACGCGAACATCCATCGCCAACTGTCCGGCCCGATTCCGGAGAGCGACCACCCGATGAGATACGAGATCAGAATGCCGGACACGATGGCCAACTGGTTCAAGCTCACCAGCCGGCCGCGAATGGCCGCGGGCGAGATCTCGGCGATGTAAAGAGGGCAGAGCATGGAGGCCACTCCGATCGCCAACCCCGCCGCGATCCGGGCGGCGCAGAACTGAGCGAGGGTGTGGGGGATCGCGGTGGCGAGCGAGGACAGCCCGAAGAGCGCCGCCGCGGCCAGCAGAAGACGCCGGCGGCCGAGCCAGTCGCTGAGCGCGCCCGCCAGGCTGGCGCCCAGGACGCACCCCAGCAGGAGGCTGCTGGCCGCCACCTCGGTCTGGACCTCGGTCCAGGCGAATTGCCTCTTCAAAAAGACGATGGCCCCGTTGATGATGGCCGTATCGAACCCGAAGAGGAGACCGCCCAGCGCGGCAACCGCGGCGATGCGATAGGTGTAAAGACGGGCGGCGGCCGCGGCGGCGGAATCGCCTTCCTTCAACTCAGTCCCCACGTCGGCCTCCCGCGGCCGCTCCGGAGATCGATGCTGGTGCGAGCCGTCGCCTGATGCTATCTCGGGGCACCCCGCGGGTCAACCCGTTTGCCACCTCACATCCCGATCAGCGGCCGAAGCTCCTCGATCTCCCGCTCATTCCTGACCATGATGGACAGAAACAGCCCCCGCGGGTCGAGAGAATCCAGGAGCAGCCGCATCTCTTCCGGGGAGAACGAGCCACGGATCAAGAGCGGTTTGCGGGCGTCCTGAACCCTGCGGAAATATGGCACCATGGCCTTCACCGGGGGACCCAGCGCATCCTGATTCACCTCGTAACAGCGGATCTGCTCGATTTCCAGAAAAGCCTCCAGCAAAAACATGGAGGTGGAATGGAGATGGATGAAATTGCCTGGGAAATGGCCCGCCAGCAGGCGGTCCGCGGGTTGCACGAACTTCCGGAAGAGGCGCGGCGAATAGACCGCGGTGGCATCTTCCTGCATGCGTACGATGGGGTGCGGCCCCCACAGCGAGTACTGGGCGTCGAAGTAGCCTCCGTGGAACAGCGGCACGCGCCTCCACAGCTCTTCGGTGACGTCGCGGAGGATGCCCGCCAGCTTTAGCAGCAGCTCGGCCGATCGCTCCGGCTGGTCCACGAGGTCCAGCACGCTGGCGCTCGGCCCGCGCAGGACGGCGTGGAGATCGGTGGGGCCCAGTTCGGCGCTGTGGCTCACTGGGAATGTCCCGCCGGATGCGCGCACCAGGGCCTCGGCGAACTCCATGTACTTCCGGAACCAGGGGCTGTCGCGGTCGAGTTCAACCCTCAGCGCCTCGTCGAGCGAGAGGTTGCGCTCCTCGCCGAGCACGTTGCCGGGCAGGATGCGCAGCCGGCAGCCGAGCATGCCGGGCAGCCAGGGAATCGCCACCTGCCCCGGGCACGCGCCGCGGATCAGGTCGTCGCCCATGCGTTCGCCCTCCCGCAACATGCGGAGGTGATCGGGCAGGAACGCTTCGATATCGATCATGCCGGGCGTGAGGTAGCCGGCGGTCCCCCATTTTTCGCGGGCGGAAAACTCGTTCAGCGGAAACCAGCCGACGAGCGAGAAGCCCGCCAGGGGGCGCGCGGCGGCCTCCCTGTCCCAGAAGGCCCGGTAGCGGGCGATCTTGGAGGGGTCATTGCCAAAAGGGTAGCTTGTCATTTAGTAGCAACCGAACTCGTGGGCCGCTTCCAGCATGGCGACGACATTTTCGGGCGGCACATCGGCCATGACGTTGTGCACCTGGTTCCATACGTATCCGCCGCCGGGCATGAAGATCTCCAGCCGCCGGCGCACGTCGTCGCGCACCTGTTGGGGCGTTCCCGAGGCCAACAGGCCCTGGGTGTCGCATCCGCCGCCCCAAAAGGTGAGATCGCGGCCGAACTCGCGCTTGAGCCGCTCCGGCTCCATGTTGCGCGCTCCCGTCTGCACGGGGTTGAGGATCTCGACGCCGGCTTCGATCAGATCGGGAATCAACTGGTACACGCCGCCGCAGCAGTGCAGAAAGATGTGCGCGCCGCTCATGTCGCGCGCGTAGTTGTAGATCCGCTTGTGGCGCGGGAGGAACAGCTCGCGATACGTGGCGCGGGACATCTGCGGCCCCGATTGCATGCCGAGGTCGTCGCCCACCACCAGGATGTCGACCGATCCGCGCACTTTCGGCAGAATCCGCGAGAGGTTCTCCAGGTGCAACTCCGTAAGCCGGTCGAGAAAGCAGGCCAGCTTCGATTTCTCGGAAGCCAGGTACAGGTAGAGGTTCTCCATGCCGAAGAGGAACTGGCTCCATTCGAACAGATTGCACCCCACGGCGAGCGAGATGGCGTACGGGGTGGTGTCGTGCAGGTGACGCGCGGCGCTCCCGATTTCTTCCAGCCGCGCATCCGTGGCGGGCCGGTCCCATGGCGGCGAACCGATGGCGCTCCAGGTGACCTGGCTCATCTTTTCGGGCAGGGGCTCGTAGTTGTCGAGGCTGCCGGGGGCGGAGAGAGGCCAAAAGCACTGGTCGATAAAGAGCGCGCCCGCCGGCATTCTGCCGATGATGGTTCCGCCGGGGCCGCGCACCAGCAGGCCGCCATCGGCGCGTTCCGGGCAAAACCAGGCGGGCGCCATGGCCGGCGATCCATCGGGGAGAGTCCACGGTTTCCAGTCCCGCGGCGTGGTGAGCGCCCGGCCGAGATCGATCGCGTCCACGTGGAAACGATCCAGGTACCAGGCGTCGGGTTGCGCGAGTTGCTGGATCAGGTCGTAGAGCAAGGTGGGAGGCTCGGCGACACCGAGGTGCTGCTTCAGGCGGTTGTAGGCAATCGCCATGATGCCGGTGGAGCGCATCGAACCGTGGTCCAGCGGAACGCGATCCGGCTCCTTATGAGCGATCGCGGCCAATACCCGTTCGCGAGAGGTCATGCCACTCCTCAGATACAACACGGCGTGAGGAAATGCAAGACGGAGGGACAAGGAATCCGCGGAGCGCAACGGTCACCGTCGGAATACCGCGGCTACCTAAGGCAAAAAAGGCCTAAACCGCTTCGTCCCCCCTGCCGATGGTATCTATAGGCACCCGTGGGACCGGACGTTCCGGCCGGATGCCAACGAGAATGCCGTCACACGGACGATTCACTATGGCGCCTATTTTTCCCATCCATCGCACAGGCTTGTTCCGCGCACTGCTGGCGGTGACGCTCTGCACGGCCACGCTGCGGGCAGGCAACCTGTTGGTCGCCGCCCCGAGCACCATTTCCGTTACCTGCAACACCGCTACCGGGCCGGGCACTGCCGCCACGGTTGTGGTGAAACCGGTGGCCACTCTCACCAGCGGCACCATCGCGGTAGCGGCAGGCCCGGTGAGTTCGGGGCTGGTGGTGACTCCCCCGTCCCCGGCCACGCTGAGTGCCTCAAACCAGGCCCAAGGCCTGACGTTCAGCGTCAACCTGGGCGCCGGTTGCGCGGGAGCCTCCACGGGCACCACGAGTTTCAAGTTCTATATCGGGAATGCGGCGGATGCGCAGGTGACGGTGAACACGACGGTCACCGCGGCGGTATCGGCGCTGGTAGCGGTGCCGGTGACGCTCACCTGTACCAGGTCCGCCGGTCCGCCCGTGGTGTACACTCCGGGAGCCTCTCAAACGGTTACCGTCACCTCGGCCGCAGCGGGCGGCACCCCCTTCACCGTCGATCCTTCCGCCAATCCGACGTGGCTCGCGGTGACCCCCCTCACGGGCGGCACCGCCAATGCAACCGGCGTTCCCTTTACGGCCGCGGCCGTCGCGCCTTGCGGCAACTATCCGGCCGGAAGCACGAATTCGGCTTCGATTCACCTGCGGAATCAGCCGGCGCCGGACAGTTTGGTTGCCGTCACGCTGCAGATTCTCGGCCCGTCGCCATTGACGGCGAACCCCAAGGCGCCGGTGCTGTCGTATACCAAAGGTTCCGGCACGGCGGCCTCGGTGGATGTGGCTTTGAGCGCGGGGGGCTCCCAGTCCACGGCCTTTTCGGTGGATTCGGCCAGCCTCCCCGGCTGGCTCACGGTGGACGCCCTTTCCGGCGGCACACCCAAGACCCTGCACTTTTCCACGACAAGTGTCGTTGAAGCCATCGCCAGCGGCACCTACGCAGCCTCGGTGCGGGTGAAGGTCTCCGGCTTCGCCGACCTGCTGTTGCCCTTCGGACTGGTGCTGAGCGACCCGCCCCCCAAGCTGACCGTGGCCGAAGGGACCTCGCGCGACCTATCCTGGGCGGTGGGACAACCGGCTCCGATCGCCTACATCACCGTGGCGTCCACCGGCTCGGCGATCCCCTACACCATCACCACCGGCGGCGGAGCCGGGCCCACCGTTTCGGCCAGCCTGCTCAAGGGCTTCGCCTACAGCTCCGGCACTCCGATCCCGGTGATCTTCGACCCGGCGGCGCTGGCGGCGGCGCCCCCGGGAACCGTCACCGGGACGGTGACTTTCACCTGGGGCAACCCGGCTGCCACGCTGGTGGTTACCTTCAATGTCACCGTGCAGCCTCCCCCAGCCACCGTGGTGTCCATCGCGCCGTCCAGCCTGCCGACGTCAGCCGCCGGCCAGAAGTTCACCGTGGCGCTGAGCGGTACGGGGTTCGTGGCCAGCTCCGATCCCTCCCAGCAGACGTTCGTGGGAATCGTTTCCGGCGGATCGATTGTGGCCGATGCCAACCTTGCCGCCAGTGTGATCAACCCGTCCAACATGATCGTGATCGTCACGGTGCCAAAGGCGGATCAGTACCTGCCCTTCCCGGTGACCGGTACGGGCGGCACGGTGATCCTGGGTGTCTGCAATCCCATGGGTGCCACTTGCAGCGCCCCTACCGGGACGATCCACCTCACCATCGGCGTGAACCCGGTGATCCAGTCGGTAACCAGCGCTTCCGCGTTCCTCCAGGTGACCCCGCCGGCTCTCCCCGCGGTGGCTCCCTACGATATCCTCAGCATTTTCGGAACCAGTTTCTGCTCCTCCGGCGGCACCGGTTGCGACACCAGCCAGACGTTGTACGGCATACTGGACCCGGCGAGCGAGCGCTATCCGTCCTCGCTCAGCCCGGATCCCGCGGGGCGCACCCAACGCTTCCTCACCGTCACCTTCCAGACGCATGCCCCCGCTCCGGTGGTGATCGACAAAGCTCCGCTGCTTTTTGCCACAAACAGCCAGATCAACCTGCTGGCTCCGTCCGGGGTCGCGGCCTACCTTGGCAAATCCGTCGACATAGTCGTCAGCTTCGGCTACGGACCGGCCGCGACCATGCTGAGCAGCGCGCCATTCACCGTGAATGTGGTGGCGGCCGACCCGGGAATTTTCACGGTTGGCGGCGAAGGACAGGGCGACGGCGCCATTCTGGCGATGGACTGGAGCGTGGTCACCACCGGCAACGAGGCCGCCATGCGCTCCACCGCGGCCGACTCGGACACCGTTCAGATGTACGTGACCGGTCTCGGGGCGCCGGACGGCACGGCCGACAACGCCACCGCCGGGGCGGCGGGGCTCTGGCCCGCGGACTGTATCAGCATCGCCAGTTACCTCTCCACGCTCAACTTGACGACCTCCGCATCGTCCGCCACCGTGGATGGCGCCCGGATCGCCAGTTCCCTGCTCAGCATCAACCGGCTGCCGCCGTGCATGCGTTCGACCGCGGCGGTTCCCACCGTCACGATCGGCGGCCAGCCGGCCACCGTCACATACGCCGGATGGGTCCCCGATTCGCTGGCGGGCCTGTACCAGGTGAATGTCCGGCTGCCGGGAAGCAGCGCCGGTACC
This sequence comes from Bryobacteraceae bacterium, assembly GCA_035638575.1. Lineage (GTDB taxonomy): Bacteria > Acidobacteriota > Terriglobia > Bryobacterales > Bryobacteraceae > DASQZT01. The sequence continues at coordinate 38,038 of DASQZT010000199.1, read as the reverse complement.
TTCACCGACGCCACGGGCGCCGCGCTCGCTCCTCCGCTCACCGTTCCGGTGAAACTGCCGGTGGTAATCACGGCCCGCAACATCTCCAGCCAGCCCGGTGTCACGATCGCGGTGGCCCCGCGGCTGAAACTGGTGGCGCCGGGCGTTTTGACCGGCAAGGCGGGAACCGCCTGGGCCTCATCGGGGAACCTGGTGACGGCGAGCGAAGGAACCCCCGCCTACCACTACGCGGTCACATCGGGCACGCTGCCCGCCGGCCTGGCGCTGGACTCCGCCAGCGGAGCCATCTCGGGAACTCCGGCCGCCGCGGCCAAAGGGTCGTACGTCCTCACGGTCACCGCCGCCGATTCGGCGAGCAATCCGTTGACCGGCACGGTGACCTTCACCCTCGGCGTCCAGTAAGAAACATCCAGCCCCGGGCTCTCGGGCGGGGGATGGGTTCCTGTTCCTTCCCCTGTGCGCCGGCGGCCGGCGGTGAGTTCCAGCGGGAGCGATTGCGGCGCGACTTCGGCGGGAATTCCGGCTCCGCCAACATCCCGGCAAGCCGTTGACCCGTTCGCGCGCGAGATGGTGTTGAAGGTCCGCCCACCGATGCCGCCAACACCATTGCCGGCGCATGGTGGCGGGTGCGGGAGGAGGGGGAGCCGCCGCCGCAAGGCGATGCGATTGCGGTTTCGATATTCCAGCGCTTCCCATACAGGGCCACCACTTCTTCGGGTGGAATGCTCAATGTGGTGAAAAGATACAGCCACTGCTTGCTCTTGCTGCGGCCCACACGCCAGGCGATCAACCGCCCGGGGATGGCATCGGTGGACCGTTTTGCATGTTTGCGTGCTCGAGTGGACTGGCCTTCCACTCGACCGGATAATCCCCCTGCCGGTCGATCGCCGCACCCAAGAGGCGTTTGGCCCGTTGGCTCGTCATCCTTATCACCACTTGGTGACCCTTCTGGTGGGCCGAACGGGCCGGGGCGAAAATTCCGAAATTCCGATCTCCGATCAGCGCCGCCCCCGGCGGCGGAGCGTCCAGCGCCTGCTGGGCCAGAAGTTGTTCGCTAACCGCCTGCGGGCCGTACATCGTCCCCCAGGCTGGCTGCTGCGCCAAGCCGGTTTCCACATCATGCAGCACCACGACTCGAAGAACGGGCCAATGCGACGGACGACGTGGATTCCGGGCCGGCGGATAGGCTTGCTTCAGTTCCGGGCAATTGTCCAGTTGCAGGCCAGATCCGTCCAGCACGTTGACCGGGCGCTCTAGTAGGGGCATGCGCTTTAGGTGATTCCGTAGCCGTTGCAGAATCTCGTCCACAGAGCGGTCCAGCAACATTTTCGGCAGATTCTGCCGCGCCTGACAATAGCCGCCGGTAGATGGTGCAATCTTCCGCTCCCGGACGCGCTTGCACTGGCTGAGCAGCGAATCAAACTGGCCCAATACCAACTGGTCCACCGTGCTGGCCAAGGTACCTCGTCCGTCCAAACGTTGCAGCATCATCATCCAGATCACAACTCGTGGTGTATAGATCCCCTCGTGTCTAACCACGCCCAGGCCTCGCCGCAGGAGGCGGAACCCGTCCGGCCCCACGTCGATGCCGGCATAGGACGGAAAGGTGAGGCTATCGCCGCGGAGGAAGGAGCACACCCCGGCAGCACGAAGGGCGCAGACATACAGGCCGCACGCCTGGCGAAGCCGGCCCTCTGGAAAAAGCTGCTGCGCCCGGGCCGGGTACCGCCGGCATCTTGCAGCGGACCACGGCTTCGCCGGCCGATCCAACCGAACCGGCATAGCATCTCAGGCGCATGAGGCAGGCAGCCGCGCACCCAGAGGCGGGAACTCTTGCCGCGGCGCGCGCGCAGGGAACCTTCAGCCGATCGACGGTGACGGCGGGCGTCCGATGCGAGGCTCGAAACGAGGATCAGCCTCTAAAGGGACCCATCCAAAAACACCACGGCGGCGGGAGTGTGATCTCCCGCCGCCGTGGCTTGCTTCAAGCTATGAACCGGGTCTAGAGGACCGTAAGGTTGAAGGAATAAGTCCCTATCATCCCTCCTGTTTCGGTCGCCTTGATGGTGACTGCGTAGGTGCCTGCGGGCGTCGAGCTTGTAATCGTTACGTCTCCGGTGCCATCGCACGCGAGCCCGGTAGGCGGGCTGGCGGGCGCTGTCATCGAGTAGTTGTAGGTCCCTCCAGACACTCCACTGGCGGTCACGGTTGTAACGGCGGTGGCGCTGGTGGGGTCAATCGAGACGTTTCCAGAAGGACTACCAGTAAGGGTCAGCCGGGGTCTCAGCCAGATGTTGACATTATTCTGGCTGGCCCTGCTGCCATCACTGGTCATCGTGACCGTGAGGGGCACCTGCACGGGCGTATTCCCGGTGAGAGCAACGCCCGTGGCTACCGTCGGCAGGACGGTGGTGAAGCCGTTGGTTGCGTCCTTTGAAGGAAGCTGAACGTTCACCTGGTACAGCCCGGCGATGGAATCGTCCACCCACCCGGCGTACGTCACCAAAGCCGACTCGCCACCGACGGATACCGAGACCGCGGTGGAGGGACTGAGGATGCACGGAGGCAGGTGGCCGCCCAAGAGGGAACTCTGAACCACGGCCCCGTCTATATCCTGGAGAGAAGCATAGCTCATGTAGCTGGACAACTGGGCACAGGTTGCGTCGCTGGTCGAGATAGGGGTCGTGGAAGTGGTCACACCCAGGCCGCTCATGTAGATCGAGACCTGATCCGAGTCCGTGGATACGGCCCGAACGCCGGCTTCGTTGCCTTGGCCAACCAGGCCGCCGGCTACGTTCAGGATCGCGCCGTCGCCGTTGCCGTCGATGGTAAAGATCCCGGGATCGGTAGCCGCCAGGGTCAGTTTTGTTCCAGTGGGGCTGTGCGCCACCGCTCCGGTGGCACCGAAGTTCACCATGACTTCGACTTGTTGACCGGCCGTGGGCCAGGTTTGGCCTTGTGTCGTGGCTACCGATGGAACCAGGACATTGATCTGATTGTTGGTCGCAAACAGCAGAGGCGCCGACGCCAGGACGGTGTGACTCGTGGGGTCCTGGAACGTGACCGTCAGCAAGCGATTGTTGGCGTCGGGAGAGAGCTGGAGCGGCAAAGTGAAGGTGACCGGGTCCGGAGTCCCATACAGGACCGTACTGGGGCCGCAGCCCGTCCCGTTGGAACTGCAGAAGTTGGATCCGAAGATGCTGATGATGTCATAGGGCGCCACAACGCCCGCGGTGTAGGCGGATGCGCTGGTGATACCCGAGATGAGGGGACCGGCGCCTACCTGGAGTGTCGCGGTGCTGCCCGTGGGAGAGGCGCAAACGCCGCCGGACGGGTTGCAGACGCCCAGGGTCACAGGGTGCACGCCGTTGAAATTGAGGCCAAAAGCGTCAGTGCCGCCGGTGGGCACGGTGATGGTCAAGACAATAGTGGAGGCGTTGACCACAACCGGAACGATGTTGGGATCCTGAATGATCGCACCGGATCCGTTCAGGATTCCCACCGTCGTCTTCTGGGTGGGATCCGCGCTGGGGATGAATCCGGCGCCGTAAAGGGTCACGGTGAAGGTCTGGCCGACTGCCGCGGTAGGCAGGTTCGACGGACTGATCGATATCACCGTGGCCAGGGCGCTGGCCGACTGGACAGCCACGTGGAAGGTGACCACCGTTTGCATCGGAGTCGTCCCGGAAGCCCAATTCAGGGTCAAGGTGCCGCTAATCGTGTCACCGGGTTGGGCATCCCCAAAGGCCGACGTCAGGAAGCTCACTGGAATCTGGGTTCCGGAAGTGAGCGCTACCCCCTGGGAGGTGGCGGGTGAGGGTTGGGCGACGGCGCCGCCGGCGGTGAGGGTGTAGGGGATCGCCGAGTCGCTGGAAACCGCGGTCACGAAGGGCGTCGGCGGATTCTGCCCGATGAACCAGGTAATGTTCCGCAGTTTCCCTTCCGCAACGGTGAGCGTCGGGAGTTGGTTCTTGATCGTAAGCTGGAACGTCACCTGCTTAGGCTGATAGCCCGAGACTTTGAACGAGACAGCTTGACTGTACAAGCCGGGGGACAACGTGTCCGCTACGCCCGTGGTGGCGAAGTTGATTGTCTTGCCCTGCGAGCCACCCCCGGTGATGCTGCCGGTGGTGGCGTCCGCGATGAGCCAATTCGGCAGGGTTGACGTATCCAGCGTGAAGAAGAAGTTAGCGGTCGCTGTCACCGTGAGTTGCCAGGTGGCCGGCGTGCCGGAATTCTTGTTGTAGGTCACCACCGGCAGCGTACTCGCCGAAGGCGACATGAGCAGTGGCGAAGCGGCGACATAACTGACCGTCACGGCCACGGTCTTGTCCACCGCCGGCTGATTCACCAGGTGCAGTGTGACAGTCGTGCTGGTTCCCGCAGAGCCGCTGCATGCTGTCGCATGAACCGTGAAGGTAGCCGCTGTCGCTGTGGCGGGACTGCCGGTCACGGTGCCTAGCTGCATCCAGCCCGGGAGGTTCGGATTGACGGTGAATGGCGTGCCACCCGTCGCTGTGGACGTGACGCTGACGGTCTGAGTGTCGCTCGAACTGCCCACCAGGCAGGTGAGCGTGACGGGAGCGGCACTGAGTGGGGTTCCGGCCGCGGTAACGGTAATGGCCGGAGTCACTACCACATCGGCAATGGCACTGCCGCCCGATTGTTGGAGAGTGAAAGTGACCACGGGGTTGTTGCCGGAGCCTGCAACCAGGCCGGCACATCCGTTAGCCGCGTTGAAGGTGACGACCGTGGTCTTACCCGCGGCGGTCAGGGTCCAGGAAGAACCACTTTTGAGCGTTGCGGTGATTCCGTTGGGCAACGGGTTGGGGAGCGCCACCACCGCCGGGTAATTGGCGATGACGCTGCCCGCAGGCGCCGTGAGGGTGACGTCCACACTCGAGCCCGGACCGGTCAGGGTGCTGCAGGTCAGGGCAGGCGTAGGCTTATCCGCGGTCAGTTTGGGAGTGCCGAACATCGTACTCGAGCACATTGTCAGCGCGACGGCCGCAAGGAGTACTTCTGAGCGCATTCTGAAAAATGAGAAGTCCATCTGAATTCATCCTTTGCTTAGTGTTGTCTCAACGGCTCCTCGGCCGTCGGCGGCCAATCTAGTGGGTCGCTATGAAACGTATCGGCGGGAGGAGCGGTTTTGCAGCGGCAAACAGGCGGGAATTTCTCTCCTAGGTGTTTTTGCGGTCCGAATTGAGGTTTCCACCGGATCATCCCTGCGCCAGGAAGATGCGCCTGTCGAGTCTCGCCTCGAGGCGCGGAATCAACGCCTTCAGACGCCGCGCGCGCCGGGAAGCGGCAGGAGCGAACGCCGGTCCGGCAGCCGAATTCCTTCAGCCGCCGCGCAGCGCCGCCGCCGGAGGGGTATGCTGGTAGACTGCTATGCGGTTCCGGCTCGCGTTTTTGTGCACCGTCATCCTGGTCGGGGAGGCTTCGGCCGCGGTCCCGCCGGTGGTGCCCGGCGATTCCGGCCGCGGAGCGCGGATTTTCGAAAGCGAGCAGTGCATCCGCTGCCATGCGATCAACGGCCGCGGCGGGAAGATGGGGCTGGACTTCGGCCGCGCCATGAGCCGCAGCTACACGCCGGCCCGGTTCGCGAGCACCATGTGGAATCACGCGCCGGTGATGTGGGGCGCCATAGGGGCGGCGAAAATCAGGATGCCCAAACTGGCCCCCAGGGACGCCGCCGACCTCTTTGCTTTCTTCTACTCCAGCCGGTTCTTCGACCGGCCGGGAGAAGTGGCCCGAGGCCAGGGGGCGTTCGACGGAAAGCACTGCGGGGGATGCCACGGGATCACGGATTCGCGCGCGGAGGGCGCCCCGCCCGTGGCGAAATGGGAGTCGCTGGCCGATCCGGTGCTTTTGGTCCGGCAGATGTGGAACCACAGCTTTCGCATGCGCCTGGCGTTCGCGCGGCGCAATCTGGAGTGGCAGGCGCTGACCAGCGGGGAACTGGACGATATCCTTACTTATCTGCGTTCGCTGCCGGAAACCCAGCACCTGGTCTCGCGATTCTCCAACACTTCCGACGAGAACGGGCACCGCGTTTTCGAGTCGAAAGGCTGCGTCAACTGCCACACCGGCAAGCTCGCTTTGGAGAACAGGCTGCACGACATGACCCTGACCGACATCGCGGTGGATATGTGGAACCACGCTCCCCGCATGATGGAGCAGCCGCCCACGCTCTCGGCGGAGGAAATGCGGCAACTGTTGAGCTTCCTCTGGATGCGGCAGTTCGTGTCTCCGGGCGGCGACATCGCGGAAGGCAAGCGGGTGTTCTCGGAAAGACGCTGCGGCGACTGCCACTTCGGAGGAGCGCACGGCGCTCCGCAATTGCCCGGACAGGCCCGGCGGTACTCGGAGGTGACCATCATCTCGGCGCTGTGGCAGCACGGCCCGCAAATGCTCAACCGCATGAAGCAGGCGGGGATCGGATGGCCCCAGTTCGGAAATCCGCAGGAACTCGCCAACCTGATCGCGTTCCTGAATTCCGTTCAGTAGCGCGGCGCGGTTGCGCTAAGCTGGACGCATGAAAGCTCTGAGCGCGAGGCTTCTGGCGGCGGTGGCGTCGGCGGAGGCGATTCTGGGAACCATCAGCGAGGCGGACAGCGCGAAGCCGGTTCTTTCGGGCGGATGGTCCTCGAAACAGGTGATCGGGCACCTGGTGGATTCGGCATCCAACAATCACCAGCGTTTTGTAAGGGCGGTGCTCGAGGATTCCCTGACGTTTCCCAATTACCATACCGACGCCTGGTCGCGCGTCGAGTGCGTCCAGGACGCCGACTGGACGACCTTGATCGCGCTCTGGGCCAATTACAACCGGTACCTGGCGCACGTGATTGCCCACCTGCCCGCCGGGAAGCTGGATGTCCCTTGCAGCATCGGCCCGAACGATCCCGTGCCGCTGCGGTCGGTGGTGGAAGGCTATCTGGAGCACATGGAACACCACCTGGGGCAGATTGGCGCCGCGGGCGCGGCTTCCTGAATTCGAAGAGCGCGAACGCGGGCAGGCGGGACGGCACGCCGGATTTGTGGAATAATGTGGCCGATGCAACGACGCCGTTTTCTCAGCACCGCGCTCGCGGCGGCCGCCTCGCCTTTGCCGGCGCAAAGGCTGGACGAGTCCGATCCGGGAAACTGCAAGCTGTGCCATCGCCTGGATGCGAGGAGCATCACGGACGACGATCTGCTCTTTCTCCAGCAGATCGGGCTCCGCTGGGTGAGGCTGGAGTTCGGCCAAGGCGATATCGGGCTCGATACGCTCGGCGCCGCGCAACGGCGGTTCGCCCGGTTTGGAATGAAGATCTACTCGGGGGTCCACTATGCGTACCGCTCGACCAGGGTCCAGTTGGGCCAGCCGGGGCGGGACCAGGACATCGAAACCTACCGCGGTTTCCTGCGCGCCCTGGGAAAGCTGGAGATCCCCCTGGCGTCGTACGACTTCCATCCGGCCAACACGTATACGACGAGCATGGTGCAGAGGCGCGGGTACACGGCGCGCGAGTTCGACCTGAACGATTTTCGCAACAAGGTGGAGAAGCGGCAATTCGACCGCGAGTACTCGGCGGACGACATCTGGGCCAGCTACACGTATTTCATGAAGGCCGTGCTGCCGGTGGCCGAGGAGGCGGGGGTGAAACTGGCGCTGCATCCCGACGATCCGCCGGTGGCCAAGATGAACGGCGTGGCGAAGCTCTTCACGCATTACGACGGCTACCACCGCGCGGAGGAGATCGCGGGCGGCAGCCGGAACTGGGGGCTGACGTTCTGCGTGGGCACGTGGTCGGAGGGCGGAGACCGCATGGGCAAGAACGTCTTCGAGATGATTCGCGATTTCGGTGGACGGGGGAAGATCTTCGAAGTGCACTTCCGCAACGTGACGGGGCCGCTGCCGCACTTCGACGAGACCTTCCCCGACGACGGCTACATGGACATGTACCAGGTGATGAAGGCGCTGCGGCAGGCGCGGTTTAGCGGCGCGGTGGAGCCGGATCACGTTCCGCGGATGGCGGGCGACAGCGGGATGCTGCGCGCCGGCACGGCATACTGCATCGCGTACATGCGGGCGCTGCTGCGGCGGGCCAACGAAGAAGCCGGGTAACCTCCGCCTCACTCCCAGCTCAGGACCACTTTGCCGGAGTTGCCCGAGATCATGGCTTCGAATCCCTTCTGGAACTCGGTGTACGGGTAGCGGTGCGTGATCACGGGCGTGATGTCCAGGCCGGATTGCAGCATGACGGTCATCTTGTACCAGGTCTCGTACATCTCGCGGCCGTAGATGCCTTTGATGGTGAGCATGTTGAAGATGACGGTCCGCCAGTCGATGGCCATCTCCCCCGCCGGAATCCCCAGCATGGCGATCCGGGCGCCGTGGCTCATGTTGGCGAGCATGTCGTGGAAGGCCGCGGAATTGCCGGACATCTCCAGGCCCACGTCGAAGCCCTCGGTCATGCCCAGCTCCTTCTGGACATCCGGCAAGCTGGTGTCGCGCACGTTCACGGCGCGGGTCACGCCCATGCGGCGCGCCAGGTCGAGCCGGAAGGGATTCAGGTCGGTGATCACGGTGAAGCGCGCGCCGGCGTGGATGGCGACCGCCGCCGCCATGATGCCGATGGGGCCGGCGCCGGTGATCAGCACGTCTTCCCCCAAGACGGGGAAGGTGAGCGCGGTGTGGACCGCGTTGCCGAACGGATCGAAGATGGCCGCCACATCGAGCGGGACGGAATCGGCGTGATGCCAGACGTTGGCCATCGGCAGGACGATGTATTCGGCGAAGGCGCCCGGCCGGTTCACGCCGACGCCCTGCGTGCGGGCGCACAGGTGGCGCCGTCCCGCGAGGCAGTTGCGGCAGCGCCCGCAGACCACGTGGCCCTCGCCGCTGACGATCTCGCCCGGGAAAAAATCGGTGACGTTGGAGCCGACCTCGACGATTCTGCCGACGAACTCGTGGCCGATCACCATGGGTGTGGGAATCGTTTTTTGCGCCCAGTCGTCCCAGTTATAGATGTGGACATCGGTGCCGCAGATGCCGGTCCGCAGCACCCGGATGCGCACGTCGTTGATGCCGATCGAGGGGACTTCCACGTCCTCGAGCCACAAGCCCGGCTCGCGCCTGCTCTTCACCAGTGCTTTCACATCCATTACGATAGCAAGTGGGACGACGAAATCCGTGCCAAAGCATCTACTGCTGTTCGCCGCCACCACGGGCTACCAGATCCGCGTGTTCGCGGATGCCGCGCGGCGAATGGGCGTCGACCTGACGCTGGCCACCAACCGCTGCCACCGGATGGACGATCCGTGGGGCGATCAGGCGATCGCGGTGAAGTTCGACCGCGTTCCCGAATCGGTGGATGCGCTTCGCGGGCGGCGCTTCGACGGTGTCGCGGCGGTGGGCGACCAGCCGGCGGTGCTCGCGGCCGAGGTGGCCTGCGTGCTGGGCATCCCGTTTCATCCGCCGGCCGCGGCGCGCGCGTGCCAGGATAAATACCTGGCGCGCCAACTCTACCAGGCGGCCGGGCTGCCGGTGCCCGCCTTTTTCCGCGCGGAGCTTACCGGCGATCCCGAGCGGCTGGCGGAGCGCGCGAATTATCCGTGCGTGCTCAAGCCGCTGGGCCTTTCCGCGAGCCGCGGCGTGATCCGCGCCGACAACCCGCGGGAATTCGCCGCCGCCTTCCGCCGCATCGGCAAGCTCGGCGAGCGCCATCTTCAGGTCGAGGATTACATCCCCGGGCGCGAGTTCGCGGTGGAAGGGCTGGTCACCGCGGGAGAATTCCAACCACTGGCCATTTTTGACAAGCCCGACCCGCTGGAGGGGCCCTTCTTCGAAGAGACGATCTACGTGACGCCCTCGCGCGAGCCGGCCGGGGTGCAACAGGCGCTGCTCGAAACCACGTCCCGCGCGGTGCGCGCGCTGGGGCTGCTGCATGGGCCGGCGCACATCGAGCTGCGGCACAACTCCGAGGGCGCCTGGATTCTGGAAACGCACGCGCGGCCCATCGGCGGCTTGTGCGCCCGGGCGCTGCGATTCGAAGGAGGCGTGCCGCTCGAAGAGCTGATCCTGCGGCACGCGCTGGGCGAAGATGTGAGCGGCGCGCGGCTGGAAGGGCCGGCATCGGGAGTCATGATGATTCCGATCCCGCGAGACGGCATCTACGAATCGGTGGAAGGGGTGGAGCGCGCGGCGGCGGTTGCGGGAATCGAAGACGTCGTCATCACCGCGAAGGAAGGGCAGCGCCTGGTCCCTCTGCCCGAGGGCTCCAGCTACCTGGGGTTCATTTTCGCGCGTGGAAACTCGGCGGCCGAAACGGAGGCGGCGCTGCGGCGATCGCACGCGGAGCTGCGATTCCGCATTGCGACCGTGCTCGAAACGCTCAGGCCTTCGACCTAGGCGGGACGAAATCCGGCGGCAGCGCGGCGCCCTCGCCGAAGAAATAACTGTCCATCTGCTGGATCAGGAACTCCTGGGCCTCCTTGGTGCCGAGGTTGAGCCGGTACTCGTTCATCAGCATCTTCATGTGCTCCACCCACATCTTCCAGGCTTCCTTGGAGACATTTTCGTAGATCTTCTGCCCGAGGGGATGGCCCTCGAAGGGTGTTTCATCGAGGCCTTCCATTTCGCGCTGGAACTTCACACAAAACACCTTGCGCGCTCCGGGCCGGATCGCGTTCTGAATCGAGTTGAGGCCTGAGCCTCCCCCACATGACATGCTGAATCTCCTCTGTTCAGCATACTATGAGCGGGGAGGCGGCACGCCGGCGGGAACGGTGGGGCGGGCAGCCTCGCGAGCGGGCGCTCGTTCGACCATCATTTTTTCAAACCGGCCTCCCAGTTCACCAGCAGGGTCAAGGGAGGCGCGCCGCCGCCCCCTCCGACCGGCGCCAGCGCCAGAATGCGTTGCCCGTCGGGCGCGACATCGTACGGATAGGCGAAAGTCCCGAGCGGCTCCGCAATCCGGAAAAGAGCGGTTGGCGTCTCGAATTCCAAACCGTGCGCCGTAGCCCGGACCGGGGTCGCCATGAGATTCCCGTCCAGCGCCCTGTAGAACAACTCTTTCCCATCCCTGCGCCATCGCGCAAAGCTACCGCCGCCATTCGAGATCTGCCCCTTGAACTCGCCTGCCACCCGGCTCTGCACGAAGATCTCCGGCTGACCCGATTCATCCGAGGTGTACGCGATCCACTTGCCGTCGGGTGAAAACTGCCCGTGCGACTCGTTGAAGGGAGTTTTCAAGAATGGCACGGGTGTGCGATCGCCAGTCGTGGGCAAAAGCCAAAGGTCGTACTGAGTCTCCGGAGACGTCTCCGTATACATGAGGTAACGGCCGTCCGGAGACCAGTCGTTGATGTACACGGCGTACTTCGATTGGAGGACGGTTTCTTCCTGGCCGGCGCCGTTCGCATTCCTTACCAGGATTGCGCCAATGGCCATCAGGTGATAGGCAAGGCGCTGTCCGTCGGGAGACCACACCGCCACGAATCCGCCGCCGCTTACCGTGATGCGGCTTTGAACGCCACGAGCGAATTCCAGTTGCCAGAGATCCCTCTTCCCCGATGAATCGACCAGTGCCACAGCGGCCCGGCTGCCCTCCGGCGAGATACGAAGCGCCGCATACCGGCCTGGCTGCGCCAGCGTACTCAAAACCTTCCCTTCGCGGCTGAACCAGGTGAGTTGATAGCGATCGCTCTCGGTGCTGACCAGAACTTTGCCCTCTCCCGAAACCGAGAAGGGGGGATAGGTGGCAAATCCCAGCGAGCCGACGGCCTCCGCGCCCGGAACAGGCACAGCCTCGCCGAAGAGCTGCGCGTGGTCCGGGTCGAGCGGCTGCGCCATCAGGGTGTTCGCCCGGACCCAGAGGAGATACCCGGGATGTTTTCCGCGCGGGGGAGAGTAAGCGGCGGCACTCGAACCCCCAGTGAGCCGGGTCTTCTCTAACGGGCGATCCAGCGACCCCAGATAAACCCCGGAGAGATCGGGCCGGGGGTTCGTCACGGTATACAGGAACCGCCGCCCGTCAGGCAGGAATTGCGGCCACCGCAATTCACCGCCGCCCGGTTCTTCGCTGGTGAGCAGAGCCGGCGTTCCACCAGAGGCGGCCACGCGCTCGAGCCCGCTGGAAGGGGAGGCAAAAACGATGCTTCCTTGTGAACTCCAGGTTCCGCCCCGGGCGGTCGGCGCGTCGGCGATGACGACAGGCGGACCGCCCGAGAGATCCATCCGCCTGAGCTTGCCGCCCGCAAAGAACGCAAGGGAGTGGCTGTCGGGCGACCAGAACGGGAGTTGAGCACCCTCCGTGCCGGGCAACTCGCTGGCGGCCAGGGAGTCGAGGGAGCGGACCCAGAGTTTGGAGTTGCCGGCGGAGACGGCCACGAACGCAATCGCCCGGCCGTCCGGAGAAATCGCGCTGCCGCCGGTGGGACCCAGGAAGTGCGCTCCGGCGGGCGGATTCACCTGGATGTGGAGCGCGCGTGACTCCCCGGCAGGCTGGCGGGAAGAGGCGGTCATCCAGACGAAGGCTGCCATGCCCAATGCCAGCAACCCCGCGGCGGACGGCCATATCCACTGGAGCCGGCTCTTCACCGGAGCGGCCGGAAAAACCATTGCCGCCAACTCCAGCGCCTGCCGCAGGTCCCGGGCCGATTGCCAGCGGTCCTCGGGATCCTTGGCCAGGCACAGGCCCAGCACGCGATCCAAAGCCGCCGGCGCAACATCCGCCAGCGACGGCGCAGGGCGCTCCAGAATCGCTGCGATCACGCTCGCCGCGCTCTTGCCTTCGAAGGCGCGCCTGCCCGTCAGGAGCTCGTAGAATAGACAACCAAAACTGAAAAGGTCGCTGCGCGCGTCGGCGGCCTCCCCGTGCAACTGCTCTGGCGACATGTACTGCAACGTCCCGAGGATCTGCCCTTGCTGGGTCAGGGCCTGCGTCAACGTAGCGCCGTCTTCCTGAAGCGGAGCGTTCTGCCTGGCCAGGCCGAAGTCCAGCAGCTTGATCCCTTGTTTGGTGACCAGGATGTTCGCCGGCTTGAGATCGCGATGCGTGATGCCCTTGCGGTGTGCGGCGTCCAGCGCCTCCAGAATCTGTCCCGCGTATTCGACGGCCTTCTCGACCGGCAGCGGGCCTTTCAGCGGCGCGCCCTCGATGAACTCCATCACCAGGAAATCAGGCCCGACGTCGTAAAGCTGGCAGATGTTCGGATGGTTCAGCGCGGCCACGGCGCGCGCCTCGCGGTCGAAGCGTTCGGAAAACTGCTCTTTGGAAATCTTGATGGCGACGATGCGGTCGAGGCGGGTATCGCGGGCTTTCCAGACCTCACCCATGCCTCCGGCGCCGATGGCATCGAGGCACTCGTACGGTCCGAGCCGATCGCCCCGCGCAAAGCTCGCCATGATCTGTTGCATTATAGCAACGAGGAGGCGACGAGCCCGTGGCACCATCGCGCGCTAACGCGGCAGCTTGCGCGCCCGGTCGAAATCCTCTTTCAGCTTTGCCGTGATTTTGTCGGCCACATCGGCGCTGGCCCCGCGGAACTTCGCGCCCAGGCTCTCCTGCGTGGTGGACCAGATCACGTCTCCATCCTTGTTCACCAGGCGCACGGCGGCCAGCGCCTCGTGACGCCGCTCGGTGGAGTGGTCCGACTCGCCTTCGCCCACGCTGACCCCGCCGTACGGGCCGCTCGCCGAGTTCGACCGGGTCGAAGTGCGGCCGGTTCCGGCATTCACGTGGGCATTGAGGTTGTCGGAGGATTGGTGCTGCTCGGTAAACACCAGATCTTCGGCGGCGCCGCGCAGGATCGCATCCGCGCGCTCCTGATTCTCGGTCAGGATGAAGAGCTTCGACCCGTCCATGGCGCTGATGAGAATGTCGCGCATCTGCGCCGCGGTCTCGCCGCCCGTCAGGCGGTCCACAAAAACGCGGCGGACAGCCGCCAGTTGGCGCAGGCCGGCCTCCTCGATGGGGGCCTGCGCGGGAGGACCGTCGGCCACGGCCATCAACAGGAGCACGATCGGAAACATGCTTACCCCTTCCCCGCCTTGCGGGCTTCCTCGTCCTGGAACTCGATGCGGCGGCCGGTGCGCGCCTCCAGCGAGGCCAGCACGGAACGGATGGCGCCCTTGTCCACGCGGAACACCAGCGCCTGCTGCCGCCCATCGGCATCGGTGTAGCCGAGAGTGACGAAATGCTTCCGCGTTTTGCTGAGCAGCAGGACGGGCGAGACCAGAATCGCGGCGGCGTAGCGGCGGCTGACATTCTGGCCGTACTCCACGGTATTGATCTTGGGATACGCGATGGTGAGCGCGGTCTTGCCGCAGCGGAACACCAGCCCATCGGCGCTGGTGAGATCCAGCCGGGCATCGGACTTGGCGGGGACACCCGCCAGGGTCCCGCCTATGAATTGGGCTTTGAAACCCGGCTCGGCGGCCGTGACGCAAAACGCCAGCACGATCGTGCCTGGCAACAGCCAGCTTCGGGTCATGGATTGTGCAGTACGTAGTGGCGGCGGCGGCGGGAATCTCTCAACTTTGTGCGGCGCGCTGGCGCGCGGCGTTCTCTAACAGCACTTGGCCCGCGCATATTTGGCGCGCAGGCGCTCGTCGGAAAAACGCCGCCATTCGACAGCGGAATGCGGCCGCCCGCGCGCCGCCAGGTGGCGCCGATAGGCGTTTTCGTCGGCCAGCTCCCGCAGCAGCGCCACCGCCAGTTTTGCCAGCCGCCTCATAGCTCCTCCGTCCGCAGCTCGGAGAGCACGAAGGGCGCTTCGCACACCCGGGCCTCGCGCGTGCCGCGCAGAATCCCGATCCACACGCGCAGGGAATCGAACAGGATCACCGCCACCAGCACCATCAGGATTCCGCACACCACCGCGTCCAGCCGCGCATTGAAGATCAGGGTGCGGGTGGTGGAGGCACTCGCCGCCGCGCCAGCGCCGAGCGCCGCTTCCAGGTTATCCGCCTGCGCCAGAAAACCGACGGCCGGGAGCGGAGAGAACACCTTCTGCCAGGCGGCGGTGAACGTCGCGGTCACCAGCCACACCAGCGGGGCGCAGGTGATCCACATGAATTTCGGACCGTGCATCTTCAGCAGAATGGTGGTGGCCACGCACAGCGCGATTCCCGCCAGCAACTGGTTGGCGATTCCGAAAAGCGGCCAGAGCGAGTTGATGCCGCCCAGGGGATCGCGGACGCCCTGCACCAGGAAGTAGCCCCAGGCGCCGACCACGGCCGCGCTGGTGGCGACGACTCCGGGCATCCAGCTGGTGCGCCCGAGCGGCGGGGCCAGGTGGCCCAGCAGGTCCTGCAGCATGAAGCGGCCCACGCGCGTGCCGGCGTCGATGATGGTCAGGATGAAGAGCGCCTCGAACATGATGGCGAAGTGATACCAGAAGCCGATCAGGGCCTGCCCGCCGCCGCTGCGGGCGAAGATGTGGGCCATGCCCAGCGCCAGCGAGGGAGCGCCGCCGGTGCGGTAAAACAGGGTCTGCTCGCCGACGCTCCGCGCCAGCGCGGACATGTCGGCCACGGTGACCGGAAATCCCCACGACGAGATGGCCGCCACCGCCGCCGCCGGTGTCGCGCCCACCACGCCCGCCGGCGAGTTCACCGCGAAGTACACGCCCGGCTGCAGCACGCAGGCCGCGATCATGGCCATGATCGCGACGAAACTCTCCAGGAGCATGGAGCCGTACCCCACCGGCCAGGCGTGCGTCTCCTTGGCAATCATCTTCGGCGTGGTGCCCGAGGAGATCAGGGAATGGAAACCCGATATCGCGCCGCAGGCGATGGTGATGAAGCAGAACGGGAAGATCTTGCCGGCGAAGATGGGGCCCGTGCCGTCCACAAACCGCGTGAATGCGGGGAGCTGCAATTCCGGCCTGACAATCAGGATGCCCATCCCGAGCATCATCACCACGCCCAGCTTGACGAACGTGCTGAGATAATCGCGCGGCGCCAGCAGCAGCCAGACCGGCAGCGCGCTCGCCAGGAAGCCGTAGGCGATGATGGAGAACGCCAGCGCCATCGCGCTGAGGGTGAACAGCGGCGCGAGCGAGGCGGATTGGGCCACCGACCGCCCCGCGAAAATGCCCGCCATCACCAGCACGAACCCGATGGCCGAGCACTCCAGCACTTTGCCCGGCCGCCAGTAGCGCAGGTAGAGCCCCATGAACAGCGCGATGGGCATGGTGGCCGCGATGGTGAAGGTGCCCCAGGCGCTGCCCTTCAGCGCGTTCACCACCACCAGCGCCACCACCGCCAGCAGGATCACCATGATGAGGAACACCGTGACCAGCGCGATGAAGCCGCCCACCTTGCCGATCTCCTCGCGCGCCATCTGCCCCAGCGATTTGCCGTCGCGCCGCATGGAGGCGAACAGGATCACGAAGTCCTGCACCGCGCCGCCCAGCACGGCGCCGACGATGATCCACAGCGTCCCGGGGAGGTAACCGAATTGCGCCGCCAGGACCGGTCCCACCAGCGGCCCCGGCCCCGCGATGGCGGCGAAGTGGTGGCCGAAGACGATCCACTTGTTGGTGGGCTCGAAGTCGTGCCCGTTGCGCAGCCGCTCGGCGGGCGTGGCGCGGTCGTCGTTCAAAGTCATCACGCGCGCGGCGATGAACCTGGCATAAAAGCGGTACCCGGTGGCGTAGCTGCACGCAGCCGCCAGCACCAGCCAGATGCTGTTGATATGCTCGCCCCGATCGAGCGCGATGCCTCCCAGGCAGAATGCCGCCGCGGCCCCCACCGCGGCCCAGAACAGGTGAGCCAGGATCTTCACGTCCCTAGAGTCTACTAAAACCGTTTCATGTTGCGCAGCAGGGAGGAGGTGGTGCCGCCCGAATGCAGTTCCACCGAATGAACCGGCCGCCAGTTGTCGTCCACCGACCCGATGTAAAGCGCGGTACTGCGGTTGGCGCCCATCAGGATCACGGTGTATCTCCGGTCGGGGTATCCGAGCGCGCGGAATTGAAGGTCGCCCGTTTCGCTCTTCCACCGGTCGGACCCCGGCGTGCCGAGTTTTTGAACCACCGACAGGTAGTCGTCCCGGCCGGTCAACTCGAGGAACATCTGGTCCCGGGCGGTGAAGACCACGGTGCGCTGCCGCAGGTCGCTGATGCGGTTCACGTTGACGGCGACCACCCAGAGCGTGATAGCCACCGCCAGCGCCCCGCCAACCAGTTTGAGGACACGGCGATCTTCCGATTCCAGGCGGATGCCCACAACCGGCGCGGGCGCGCTGCGGTCGGGCGCCGAGGACGACACCGGCGGACGCCCTCCCACGGCGATCGGCATTTCGATGATGCGCCTCTGAAACGGCCACACCGTTCCGGCCTTGTACTCCAGCTCCCGGTTCAGCCCGACAATCAGAACGGGATCATCGATCCGCGAAACCTCGCCGATGAAATGGCGCGGGATCCACAGCTCGGCGCCGGTCTTGCAGTTGACCACCAGGATTTCGCTCCACGTGGCTTTCCGGAACAACCATTCGTTGTGCTCGATGTTGATAATCGCGGGATAGAAGGAGAACGGGCGGGTGACCAGGTGCTCGAGCGACGGCGGCATGGGAGGCGACGCCATGAAGTCATTGTGGCACAGTGTCCCGCCTGCCGGCAGTGCCCGTGAGTGGCCCCGCGCCCGCGATGGAAACTACTTCCGGCCCAGCATGCGCAGCCTGACACTGAAGGCGCGGACCTGCCCCCTTCCGTAAGTCAGAAACTGCGGCGTTCCGATAACATTGTTCACTACGTTCGGATTTCCGTTGTTAGTCAGATTGTTATATCCGAAACGCCAGGCCCATAAGTAATGAAGAGCGCGAAACTGCCGCTCCAGGTGCAGGTTGATGTTGAAGTAATCGGGAAGCCGCGCGGAATTGGGGCGTCCCACGAGCATGCCGTCCTCGTCCACCACCTGGAAGGGGAACCCGGTGCGGTACTCCACCAGGTAATCCGCCGACGTGTTGCGGGTCAGAAACTTGAGAAAGGGCGGCAGAATGCGGTTGGGAAGCGGGGCCCAACCCCACATGTGGAACCGGTTCGGAGTGTCCCATTGAAACGGCCCGGGGCCCTGCGGGCCGAAGACCGGATTTTCCAGGGCGTACTCCACGGCCGCGTTGGAACGGGTGCTCGACCGCGTATAACCCGCGAACCATTCGTACTTTCCCGCGAACGTATGGCGCACCGACATTTCCACGGCATCGTAGCGCTCGCGCCTGGTATTGGCCAACTGGTAGTTGAAATTGGCTGCCGAAGCGAGACCCGCCGAGGCGTCAAAGGGCAGGGGGCCCGGGGGAGGCGCGAACGTGAATCCCCGGTTGCCCGCGCGGTGAGTGTAGCCCGATTTCCAGTAGACTCCACCGGGCAGCTTGCGCTCCACCGTAAAGCTGGCGGTCTGGTATCGCGGCGCCACCAGCGCTTGCTCGTTCACCAGAAACGCGGTGGTCACCGGGCCTTCCGCCACGCCGCCGGGGAGATAGAACGTCGAGATGCTGACCTGGTCCTGATGGCGCGCGATGGTGCCCAGGCTGATGGAGTCGTAGTACAGGCCCCAACCGGCGGCAATCTTCGTGTCGTGGAGGCGCTTGGGCGCCCACGCCAGGCCCACACGCGGCGCGATTTCCAGGTCGCGCACGATTTCGTTCCACTCCGCCCGCACTCCCGCCTCCAGCACCACGCCTTCCCGCGGCGTCCAGGCGTCCTGAAGGTATTGGGCGCCCTCGAAATTCTTGCGCGCCTGGTAGGGGCTGCCGCTGAACGTGACGTAGCGGGTTACGGAGTTGTCCGCGTCCAAGACCTCATAGTCGTGACGCAAGGTCGTCTGGTGGAACGCCTCGCGCTCGAAGTCGATTCCGAACTTCAACTGGTGGGTGCCTCGAAAGTGCGCCGTGGGAAGGAAGAGGTTGGCGATCCACTGCTGGCGATAGTAATGGCGGTCCAGATTGACGAAGTAGTTTCCGCGGTCGCCGGCGGGGGTGATCTGGTAAAGCTGGTTTCCTTGCGGAATGTCGCGCACCAGCCCGCGGGAATCGGCAAAGCCCACATCCAGCAGCTCGCCGCCGCCAAAGTACATCTGGTCGCGAATGGTGCTCATGTAGAGTGTCTGGCGGTTCGAGGTGGTGGCCTCCACCGGGTTGAGGAAGCTGAGACCGTAGTGCGAGCGGTCGTCGAGATTGTAAAGAAAACTGCCGGTGAGGATGTTGGAAGGCGTAAGGTTCACCTGGAACCGGCTCACGTCGCTCGTGGTCAGGCCGGTCGTGCGGTTCTGCCTGGCCGGCAGGCCCGAAACGACGTCGTTGCTGTAGAAGGCGTCGAAGCCGTTGTAAAACCACGCCCGGCCTTTGGACAGGGGGCCGGAGAGTTCCAGCCTGGGCGTCCACTTGTTGAAGTACACGCCGGCTCCGGTCGAGAGGCTGGGGATGAAATTCGTTCCCCCGAAGCGCCACCGGTCGTCGCCCATCTTGGTTTCCAGATCGAGCACACCCGCCGACCCGCGCCCATTCTCCGCCGAAAACCGGCTGGTGGCCAGTTCCATCGACTGGATGGTGTCGATGTTCACGCGCGCTTCCAGGCGCCCCGTCACCGGATCGGAGATGTTGAAGCCGTCCAGCTTGTAATTGGTCTGGTTGGTATCGCCGCCGGCGACGTGGTTGCGGCCGCTGGTGTCCTGCACCACCCCGTCCATCAGCGGCAGCGCGTTGCGGTAGTCCTGTGGAGCGGGGTAGGGCACCGACTGAATTTCCGTGTTGTCGAGTTCCTTCCGCTCCGCGGGTTGCTTGGGATCGATGGCGGGCGGCGAATAGGTGACGTCGATCCGGTCGGAGAAATCCTGAAGGTGATTGAGGACGATGGTGACTTCGGTGGAACCCGCGCCGAACGTTTGCGCGCGCCCCTGATAGAGGTAGAAGCCGAGCCGCTCGGCGCGGATGAAATAATCGCCCGGCGCCGGCAGGTTCACATGGAAATGGCCCGCCAGGTCCGAGGAAGCCACCAAGGATGCGCCCGGCCCGGAGGGCGCCCCGGCAGGACGCAGCTCCACGCGCGCCCCGGCGATTCCGCCGCCGGTTTCGTCCACCACGCGGCCGCTGATGTTCACCTGGCCACGCGCCGGCGCGCAAAACCACGCTAGTCCGACCAGGACGGGCGCGATGTGGACACTTCGAATCATGAGAAGTGGCTGGCGGCCAAGAACACCTTACCGTTCAGCATACACCGGTGCAGGACGCCAGTCGCGCCCCGGTTTGCCGTCCGAACTTCGCTTGAAACCGCCGCCGAAACGCGCCTACACAAACTTGTATTGGCCGGGCACCGGCAGCGGCGCCACGGGAAGGCTGTCCTTGTAGTCGAACGACTTGGGCAGCAGGTTCTGCTGGGACGCCATCATCATGTCCCAGGTGATCTTCTGGCCGGAGTAGGCGGCTTCCCGGCCCATGATGCAGGTCATGGTGCTTTCGGCGACGGCCATCGCCTCGTTGATGTACGGCCCTTTGCCCAGAATGCTGGCCATCATGTCGCTGTGTTCTTGCACGTAGGGGTCCACGGCGATGCGCACGCCGCGCAGCGCGGTGCTGTCGATTACGCCCTTCGTCCCCACGATGAGCTCGCTCACGTTCTGGGCGATGTTCTGCCCCTGGTATTGCCGGCAGCGGCTGGACATGTGGACGCCGTTGGCGTAGACGAAATCGGCGGCGACGTGGTCGTAAATGTTGCCGTACTCCTCTTCGCGCGGGCGCCAGGCGGCGCCGCCGCTGGCCACGGCTTCGACCGGGTGGGCACCCATGAACCAGTTGCACGTGTCGATGTTGTGCAGGTGCTGCTCCACGATCTGGTCGCCGCAGACCCACACGAACGAGTACCAGTTGCGATGCTGGAACTCCATGTCGGACCACTTGGGGTCGCGCTTCTTGTTGGGGAACGTGTTGAAGTTGAGCACGGGGCCGCCTTCCCAGTAGGCATAGAGCGCCGTGACGTCGCCGAACTCGCCGTCCTTGAGCCGCTTGTATTGATCCAGGTACCAGGCCTGCGAGCGGCGCTGCGCGCCGGATTTTACGGTCAGCTTCAGATCCACCGACTTCCGGGCCGCGTCCATGAAACGGCGCACGTTCACCGGGTCGGTGCCGAACGGCTTCTCGCAGAAGATGTGCTTTTTCGCTTCCACGGCCGCCTCGAAATGCATCGGGCGATAAGCCGGGTAGGTGGCCAGCATGACGATATCGACGCCGGAATTGATCACCTTCCTATAGGCTTCGAAACCGGTGAAGCGGTGCTCGGCATCCACCTTCACGCGGCTCGAAAGCTCCGGCGGGAGTTTGGCCAGCGTGCGCAGCGAACCCTCCAGGCGGTCCTCGAAGATGTCGGCCATGGCGGTGATTTCGACGTTGGGGCACCCGGTGAGGATGTTCCGCACGGCCTCGGTGCCGCGGGAGCCCGTGCCGACCAGTCCGGCCTTGAGCCTCTCGTCGCCCGCGCCGCGCACCAGTTGCGGCTTCACGATCTGGAAGGCGCCGGCGGTGGCTGCGGCGGACGTCAGGAAGGATCTGCGCGAATAAGACGCTTTTGGCATGGTTACCTCGAACGGGCCTATTCTATCTCGAATTGTGGGCGCGGGCGGACGATGGCCTCACTCGCCCGATTAGCGCGAGCCTTCCCGCTTCCGCTATGATTAAGATTCGCGGCCGATAAGCAGAGCGTCGGCTGGACCATCCGGTTTCCTCCCCTACATGAAGATCAGCAATCCGAACATTCGCAATATCGCCATCATCGCCCACGTGGACCATGGCAAAACCACGCTGGTGGACGCCATGCTCAACCAGAGCGGAATCTTCGGCGTGCACGAGGAGCACGTGGACCGCGTCATGGATTCCAACGTGCTCGAGCGCGAGCGCGGCATCACCATCCTCGCCAAGATCACCGGCATCCGGTATCACGGGATCAAGATCAACATCGTGGACACGCCCGGCCACAGCGATTTCGGCGGGGAAGTGGAGCGCGCGCTCAAGATCGTGGACGGCGTCATGCTCCTGGTGGACGCCAGCGAGGGCCCGCTGCCCCAGACCCGCTACGTGCTTTCCAAAGCCCTCGAAGCGCATCTTCCGCCCATCGTGGTGATCAACAAGATCGACCGGCCCGACGCCCGCGTGCAGGAAGTCCTCAACGAGATCTACGACTTGTTCATCGACCTGGATGCCACCGTAGACCAGCTCGATTTCCCGGTGCTCTACACCATCTCCAAGACCGGCGTCGCGAAGACTTCCATGGACGACCCTTCCACCGACCTCCGGCCGCTGTTCGAAGCCATCCTCGCCCACATTCCCACGCCGCAGGGCGATCCCGACGGTGTGCTGCAAATGCTCATCGCCAATCTCGACTACAGCGAGTACCTCGGCCGGCTGGGCATCGGCCGCGTCCTCAACGGCACCCTGCGGTACGGCGATACGGTGGCCATCGCCAAGCGCGACGAGTCGCTCCAGACCACCCGCATCACCAAGCTCTACTCCTTCGAAGGACTGAAGCGCGTAGATGAAACCACGGGGTTGCCCGGCGACATCCTGGCCATCGCCGGTGTGGAGGGCATCACCATCGGCGAGACCGTCACCAACGCCGAGACGCCCTCGCCGCTGCCAAACATCCAGATCGACGAGCCCACCATCGCGATGGCCTTCACGATCAACACTTCGCCGTTCTCCGGCCGCGAGGGCCAGTGGGTGACGTCGCGCAACCTGCGCGAACGCCTCGACAAGGAACTGCTCACCAACGTCTCCATCCGCGTGGAAGAACTGGGGCACGACACTTTCAAAGTGATGGGCCGCGGCGAATTGCAACTCGCCATCCTTATCGAGATGATGCGGCGCGAAGGTTACGAG
The DNA here is from genome assembly GCA_035638575.1 of Bryobacteraceae bacterium. Classification (GTDB taxonomy): domain Bacteria; phylum Acidobacteriota; class Terriglobia; order Bryobacterales; family Bryobacteraceae; genus DASQZT01. The sequence continues at coordinate 15,179 of DASQZT010000199.1, read as the reverse complement.
TTGATGGTGGGCAAGCCCGAGATCCTCACCCGCACGGTCAACGGCAAGGTGCGCGAACCGGTGGAGCTGCTGGTGATCGATTGCCCCGAGACTTTTCTCGGCGTGGTCATCGAGAAGCTCGGCCAGCGCAAGGGCAAGATGACTAAGATGGTGAACCACGGCTCCGGCCGCGTGCGCCTGGAATTCCACGTGCCCTCGCGCGGATTGATCGGGCTGCGCAGCGAAATCCTCACCGACACGCGCGGCACCGCCATCATGAACTCGCTCTTCCACGGCTATATCGACTGGCAGGGCGACATTCCCACCCGCCCCACCGGGTCGCTGGTGGCCGACCGTCCCGGCAGGACGACGGGCTACGCCATCTTCAACCTGCAGGAGCGCGGCGAGATCTTCATCACGCCCGGCACGGAGGTCTACGAAGGCATGATCATCGGCGAGAACGCGCGCGAAGCCGACCTGGACGTGAACATCGTCAAGGAAAAGAAGCTGACCAACATGCGCGCCTCGACCGCCGACGAGGCCATCCGGCTGGTGCCCCCGCGCATCCTGAATCTGGAGCAGGCCATCGAGTTCATCCGCGAGGACGAATTTGTGGAGGTGACGCCGCAATCCATCCGGCTGCGCAAGAAGGTGCTGAAGCGGAATCAGCGATAGCTCAGTGGAGCAGTTGGAATTGGACGGTCATGGTGCATGTAGGCGGCGGCGTGTAGAGGTTCGGCGATATGAATGCGGTAACCGTGCTCGGTTCGAAAACCGCGATCGATTGCGAGAAGTCGCCCGCCTTGATAATTGCCGATCCCCCCGAACTGCTGTCCCATATCGCAAGAATCGACCCAACCTTGAGCCCCACGGCGCCCGCCACCTTCTGTGTCTGCGCCTGGGCATCGCCCACCAGCGCGGTGAAGACGCAGGGATTCGCCGCCAGCAACTGCGCGGACACCTGCGTGCCTTGCACATAATAATAGATCTGCATCGCCGTGGAGTTTTTGGCCGCGTTCTGCTGCGCGCCCGCCAGCGATGCCAGTGTGTCTTTGAGCTGCGCGAACGATACGGGCAGCGAGAAATACCATTGGGAGGGCGGCGTTTGAGAGCTGTAAGTGTACACGGAGGAGAGGTTGGCTGCGGTGATCCCGGTACCCGCGAGCGCGGCCACGACATCGTCCAGTGTCGCGGTGGATGCCGCGGATACGGTCGCTCCGATCAGCACCTGGTCCGCTTGCACATTCAATTGCCGCGTCGCGGTGACGGTCACCGTATTGTCGTCGAGTTGCGCGAATGCCAGGCACGGTATGGCGAACAACCAGATCTTTCGCATACGATCAGAACCCCGTCAACTGATACTTCACCGTGAGCGAGCAGACCGGCGTGTAGACCGGCGACGCGAAGAGCACGCCGGGCGTCGACGCCACGGTCGCGCTCCCCATCGCCAGGAGCGGTCCCAGTCCTTTACCCGCCGCGCTAGCCATCTTCTGCGCCTGCGCGTTGGCGTCGCCAATCAGGTCCGACAGCGCGCAAGACAGCGCCTGCTGCGCCTGGGGCGACACCTGGGTGCCTTGCACTCCGAACGAGATCGCGATGCCGTTGTTCTTCTGCGCATTGCTCGTCTGCACCGTGGAGAGCAGCGCGATGGTGCTCTTCATATCCGCAATCGCCACCGGCAGGGAGAACGTCCACTCGATCAGGGACACGGTCGCCTGGCCTTTCGAATCGTACTGCTGCACCGTGGTCACGCCGGTGAGATTCGCCAGCGTGATGCCGGAGCCCTGTAACGCACTGACGGCATCGTCGCGGCTGGCCGTAAGCGGCGCATCCACCTTGACGCCGAACACCACCTGGTCCGGCTGCACGTTCGCGTTCCGCGATGCCGTCACGGTAATCGAATTGGTTGTGGCCTGCCCGAAAGCCAGGCCGGCCGCTGTCAGAAGGAATGCAATGACTCGCTTGATCATAATCTCAGTACCTCACCAGCTCTTCGAAATCGATATTACCACCTGAAATTACCACTCCGACCGTGCGGATCTCCGGCGGCAGCTTGCGGAACAGCACCGCCGCCACGGAAGCCGCGCCGCTCGGCTCCACCAGGATCTTCAGGCGCATCAGCAGGAACTTCACCGCCGCGCGCAGCTCGCCATCGCTCACCAGGACGATGCGTTCCACAAGTCGCTGCAAGATCGGAAACGTCAGCTCGCCCGGCTTCGGCGAGCGCAAACCGTCGGCGATCGTCTCGGGGTGCGGCACCGCGATGCGCTCGCCGGCCGCCATGGAGAGGAACGTGTCGTTGGCGCCCTCGGGCTCCGCGCCAAACATGCGAATCGCCGGATCGATCGCCTTGGCGATGGTCGCGCATCCCGATAGCAGCCCGCCGCCGCCCACCGGCGTGATCAGCGCGTCTGGCGGCCCCACTTCTTCCAGCAGTTCCAGCGCCGCGGTTCCCTGGCCCGCCATGATCATCGGGTGATCGAACGGCGGCACCAGCATGCCGTTGGTCTCCTTCAGAATCCCCGCGGCGATCGCCTCGCGGCTTTCGGTGCGGCGGTTGAAGGTGACGATTTTGGCTCCCTGCGCCCGCGTGGCTTCCATCTTCGAACGCGGAGCGTCTTCCGGCATCACGATGGTCGCCTGCGCCCCCACGTGCCGCGCCGCGATGGCCACCGCCTGCGCGTGATTGCCCGAGGAATACGCCACCACGCCGCGCGCCAGCGCTTCCTTCGGCAGCGACAGGATCAGGTTCGACGCGCCCCGGATCTTGAACGCGCCGCCGCGCTGGAGATTCTCGCACTTGAAGAAGACGCTCGCCGCCGCCTCGCCATCGAAGTCCGGAGAGCGAAGCACCGGCGTCTTGCGCGCCAGCGGCCGGATCCGCTCCGCGGCCGCGCGCACATCTTCCGCCTTGATCGCCAGGTCCATGGTCTGAGTCTAGCGCTGTGGCGCCGCGTGGCGCTTATCGACCGGCGGACTTCCGCTCCAGCACGCGATGGACGGCGCCAACAATGCTCTCGACACTCATCCCATACTTCTGGAGCAGGTCCGGATAGGGCCCGCTCTCCGTAAAGGTGTCCGCAATCCCGACCCGTTCCATGGGAACCGGCCGCGCCTGAACCAGGCGTTCGGCCACAGCGCCGCCGAGACCCCCGACTATGGAGTGCTCCTCCGCGGTCACGATCGCTCCGGTCTCGAGGGCGCAACGCTCCACCAGCGCGTCGTCCAAGGGCTTGACCGTATGCATTTCCACGACCCGCACCGACAGCCCTTCCCCGCCAAGAACCCGAGCCGCTTCAATGGCCCGCGAAACCATCACCCCGCAGGCGATGATCGTGACGTCGCCGCCATCTATCAGGGTGATCGCTTTGCCGATTTCCGGCCGGTAATCGTCGCCGAAGATTTGAGGGACTTCGTTGCGGCAGAGCCGAAAGTAGACTGGCCCGTCCCAAGCGGCAACCTGCGGCAACAAGCGGGCCACAGCCAGCGGATCCGCCGGAATCACCAGGGTCATGCCAGGCAGGCTGCGCAGGATGGCGAGATCCGTAATGGCATGATGGGTCGGCCCGTCGAAGGAATCGGACACTCCGGCGTAAGCGCCCGCGAGTTTCACGTTTGCCTTGCCGTAGCACAAATGCGTGCGCACCATTTCCAGAGCGCGGGTCGCGAAGAGAAACGCGAATGTGTTGGCCACCGGAACGAACCCGCTGTTGGCCAGCCCTACGGCGGTATCCACCAGGGCCGGTTCGGCGATTCCCACGTTAAAAAACCGCTCCGGAAAGGCGGATTCGAACATGTAACTGAAGTCGGAATTGGACACGTCCGCGCTCAACACCACCACGTCGCGCCTTGTGCGGCCGAGTTCCACCAGGGCTTCTCCATAAGCCTGCCGCATGACCACGGGATCGCCAAACGGAGTCCGGATCAGGCTTGCCATTGCCGCGCTCCCTCCTGCAACTCCTCGAGCGCCGTGCGGAACTGGTCGTCGTTGGGAATGCCGCCGTGCCACTGGGGCGCGTTCTCCATGAAGCTGACTCCCTTGCCCTTGGTGGTGCGCGCGATGATCGCCGCCGGCCGCCCGTGGATCTCATCGGCGCGGTCGAGGGCATCCAGAATTTCAGCCACGTTGTGGCCGTGAATCTCGATGACATGCCAGTTAAACGCGGCCCACTTGTCGGCGATAGGCTCGGTGGGCATCACGGAATGAGTGGCGCCGGTCTGCTGCACTCCGTTGTAGTCGAGGATGACTGTCAGGTTGCTCAGTCCGAACTTGGCGGCCACTAAGAGACCTTCCCAAATCACTCCGGCGTTGAGTTCGCCATCTCCCAGGATCACGTAGACCTTGCGGCGCGAATGTGCCAGGCGGGCGCCCAACGCCATGCCCGCGCCGATTGCCACTCCATGGCCCAAAGGGCCCGCGGCAACTTCCACGCCGGGAGTCTTGGCCGGCTCGGGATGCCCTTGCAGCCGGCTGTTCAAGCTGCGAAACGTGCGGAGCTCCTCCACCGGGAAGAAGCCGCGATGCGCCAGCACCGTATACAGCATGGCGCACGCATGGCCCTTGGAGAAGACCAGCCGGTCGCGATCCGGCCAGCCCGGATTCTCCGGGTCGATGCGCAGATGATGAAAGTACAGAGCCGCCAGAATCTCCGCGACGGAGAACGCGCCCCCGATGTGGCCGGACTTGCGTTCGTACACCATGCGAAGCACCTCGGCCCGATATTCATAGGCCCGGCGGGAGAGATCGGCGATCATCTCCGGTGTGTGCCTGGTGCCGTACGGATACACGCGATTGGTCAGGGACGGCTCGCGGTATCCAATTGTTTTTGGATTGCCCATGTCGATTCCAGACTCCAGAGTAAGGCATCGGCAGGCATCTCTTCCATGGAAAGGTGTTCAGGGCAGCACGACCATGTTGGAGCGCCAGACGGCAAACTTCTGCGCGGAGGGCAGCAGCACGCTGACCTGGCAGGTGTAGCGGCCGGGTTGTAGCTGGGCCATGGGGACGCTGAAACTGACCGGCACCGCCTTCGATTTGGGATTCAATCCCTCGGTGATCCGGAGCGGCGCGGTCTCGAACGCCTTTACTTTGCCGCGATAAAAGCTGACGGCCGCCAGCATGGGCTGCGTCTTCTCGGCGGCCGGCTGGTAGGCTTCCAGGTACACGTACAGGTCCTGATCCTTGCGGAACACGCGGGTCACGCTGGGCACCAGCTTGCGGCCCTCCTGAACCAGCGGGCTGGCGGCGATCAGCTTCTTGTCGCGCTCGGCGCTGGCCACCGTCGCATCGAGATTCTCGCGCTGATAGCTCAACACGACGGAACTGATCGGCAGATAGTTGCGCTCGGAGGTTAGGTCGGGTACGACGAACTTAGTCTCGAAAGTTCCCATCTTACCGGTTTGGTTTTCGCGCGCCAGGAACTTCAGAGTATAAGTGCCGGGCTGGAGCGTGAAGCCAGTGTCGTATTCCAGATTGTGACTCGATAACTGGCCGGCGCTCTCTCCCTTGAGTTTGACGGTGATCTCATCGCGGACCGCGCCCTGCACCAATCCCTTGGAGTCTTTCACTTCGCCGATGAAATCGAGCCGCGTGGTTTCCGCGCCGCTCTTCTTGGCCAGTTCGATATCGCTGCCCGGAATCTTCAGCGACACGGGAACAAAGTATCGGTCCTTGCCCTGCCGGAAGTAATTCACTTCGAGGGCCAGGGAGAGGTCGGTTACGGGATCGCCCAGCATGAGCGCTTCCTGCAACTGGCGCTCGCGATCGGAGTCGGTGAACTGGCGGAACTCCTTGGAGGCGAAATACCCGCTGCGATAGTCGAGCTTGGCGGTCAGGTTGCGGCCGATCTGGACCTTGATGCGGCGGTAGCGCCCGTCGAGCGCGGCATTGGTGCTGTAGTAGCCGAGAATATAATAGCTGGCGATGTCCTTCTGCGCCTGCACGATGCCCAGCGCGAGATCGTTCTGGTCGAGCAGCGCCTTGCCGCCGGTGTCGGCGGCCAGGGTGTAGAGCGTCTCCTGCTGGTCCTGAAAGCTGGATTGGGCGGTGCGCTGCGAGCTGCCGGAATACATGCCCTGTCCGCCGGGAGAGCCTTCGGTGGCGTCGCCCAGAGGCGCGGTGGCCACCAGACCGCGGGCATCCACCGGGTAGAACGACACGTTGCCGCGGACCGCGGCGTTGACCGTGGCGCGCATCTGCGCCTGGTTATCGATTCCGGTGCGGCTCATGCCGCTGGCGAAGTAGACCAGCGCCTTCTTCTCGGGGAGCGTGCCCAGCATCTTGGCGGCGCTTTCGAGCGCGGCCAGCTTTCGGTCGGTGTTGAAGATGTTGAACTCGGTGTCGTCCTGGGAGTAGGCGGCGCCGGTATCGCTGTCGCTGTCCGCGCCGGTGCTGCCATTGGACATTCCGGTTTCGCCGATGCTCATACTCCTGATGGTGTGGACCAACTGGTCGCGGTCGCCGCTGAAGTCCTGTAGGACGCGGAGATCGGTGGCATACGCCATGACGGCCACTAGGTCGGACTGCGTAATGCTGGTGTTCAGGAACTTCAACGCCGCCTGCTGCGCGCGGTATTGGTCCGCGACCGGCATGCCGGCCTGGTCGAAGAACAGGACCAGCAGGCGGCGATCCTTGTATTTGACCTCGCCCGGCCTGGCGGGGGCGATGGGCGTGGACACTGCGGCCTTGGCCGGCGCTGCCTCGGGCGCTGGCTCGCGGGTGGCGAGCGCGGGCGGAGGCAGCAACGTGTCCTCCAGGCGCTGGTATTCGAAGATTTTGACCTGCTGCGGCTTGCCGTCTTCGATGATGGTGAAGTCGGAGGCCTTGAGACCTTCGAGGGGCTGGCCGCTCTTGTCCTTGGCCGAGACGTTGACGACGACCAGTTGAGTGGTGGCTTCGAACTTGACCCCGCTCTTGGGCGCGCTCTCCTGAGCGTTGGCGGCGAGCTGCGCGAGGAAAAGGATGGCAATGATCGGTCGCATGATTAGAACCTGAACCTCAGATTGATGGTGACCCTGCGCATGCCGGATGCGCCGGTTGCCAGGCCGTACGTGGAGGAGCCGAGCACCGTGCCCCAGTTGGTGATGGTGACCCGGTTGAGAATGTTCTGGGCCTGGAACTGGAGGTCGGCGCTGCGCCGCTCGCCGAAGCGGAAGACGCGGCCGAGCGATCCATCGAGCGAGAAGACCGTGGGTCCGGGGATGGTGTTTCGGCCCGCGGTGCCCCACAGGCCGGCCAGCGGCTGCGTGAACGCGGCGGTATTGAAGAGCATGCCGTCGGCCTCCACGGGAAGGCCGGAAGCATCGGCGCGAACGGTATTCGCGACTGCCGTGCCGCTCACCTGCGAGCGATTGCCACCCACGGTGGCGGTGAAGGGATTCCCGCTCCGCACGCTGACGTTCGTGCTGATAGTCCAGTCCTTGGCCAGCGCGCCCTTCCAGCCGTTCAGCAGCGTGCCGCCGGAAACTCCCATGCCCGTGGTGTACTGCACCTGCAGGGAGAGGTTGTGCCGCGCATCGAAGCTGGAGAGCCCCCGCTCGGCGGAGAGGTCGAGCCAGTTCTGCGCCACGGGCGTGTTGCCCTGGCCGCGGCCGCCGGTGCCGGCGTTGTCGATGGACTTCGAAAACTGGTACGAGGCGCGGGACATGATGCCGCCCCGCGATCGCCGGTTCAACTGGAATTGCGCGGCGTGGTATTCCGAGTTGCCGTTGGAGGTCTCGTAAGTGTAGTTGTGGGGCAGCGCGGATTCGACTGCTCCGGGCGCGACCGAGTTGGGGATGAATTGCTGATCGAGGCGCGTGCCCTTGGTGCCCAGGTAGCCGGCCGTGCCGAAGAAGGCGAACGGCAGATCGTGCTGGATGGTGAGGCTCCAGGTTTGCGCGTAACCGACGCGGTAATTCGGATCGATGGCGTACGTGCCAGCCAGCGACTGGCTGGATGCCGAGAGGAAGCCGCCTTGGAGAGTGAGCGGGTCGGCCGCGGAAGCGGACACGCTCAGCACCTGGGCGAACGGCGGTTGCTGCGCCATGTTGCCGGCGATCGCGTTGTACACCGAGGTGTTGTAGTAGAGGCCGTATCCGCCGCGGACCACCAGCGATCCTTTGGTCAGAGGCCGCCATGCGAAGCCCGCCCGGGGGGAGAAGTTGTTGCGGTCGGGACGGACCAGGGAGTCCGGCAGATTCGCCTGGCCCGGCAGCACGGCGGTGACCGCCGAGTAGCCCGGCGCGATAGCCAGGTTGACGAGGCGGTTGTAGAGTTCGGTGACGGGAGTGGCGTAGTCCCAGCGCAGTCCGATGACGACGCTGAATCTGGGCGCGATGCGGAAGTCGTCGTTCACCAGGAAGTCGTAGCCCGATCCGCGGAAATACTTATCGGGGTTGCCGTAGCGGATGGAGCTGGTGGTGGGCCGTCCGAGCAGGAAGTCGGCGAGGTCGTAGCCCGTGCCGCTTTGGGCGATGCCATCGATCAGCAGGCTGGTGACCGAGCCGTCGAAGGTGTAGGTGCCGCGGCCGTTGGCATCGGCGAACTGGTTGAACTGCTGCCGGCGGTAGTCGCCGCCGAAGGTGAGGTTGTGGCGGCCGTGGACCCACACGAGGTTGTCGCCCACCGAGCTGGTCTGGTTCCGGTTGAGCGAGGAGTTGCCGTCGTTGAGGCTGGCGTAGTTGGTGAAGCTCAGGGTGGGCGGGCCCCAGTTCATGGGATTTTGAGACGTGCCCGCGATGTTCAGCTCTTGGGCGATGTTCTCGCGATTGGCGAAATACGGAGAGGAGAGCTGGCGCATGCGGCTGAAGCTGTACTGCAGGGTGTTGGTGAGCCGCGCGGTGAAGTTCCTCGACCAGCCCAGGTTGGCGTTCAAGCTGCGGTTCGAAGCGGTGTCGATGAAGTTGAAGAGGTTCGGCGTGACGCTGTTGCCGCCCTGGTAGCCGATGCCGAAGTTGAGCCGGTCCTTGCCGCCGATCTTGACGTTGGAGATCCGCGAATTGAGGTTGTGTGTGTTGTTCAGGCCGCTCCAGGAAGTCTGGTAATTGCGGGTGGCGAAGGGAAGATCGGGGCTCGGAAAATATTTGAGCAGCGCCAGCGCCGTCGGGCTGATCTGGCTGGTGGGGATCCGGTTGCCGGGGAACGGAGCGCCGGTCGAGGGGTCGTAAATGGTGACGGCGGATTGCGAGAAGTCGCCAGTGCGCTCGAGCGCGGTGGGCATGTTGACGGGATCGGAGGTGGTGCCCGTGCGGTTGCGCTGGAACTGGAGATCGAAGGTGAACAGGATGCGCTTCTGCGCGCTCACGAGCCTGGGGATGCGCAGCGGGCCGCCGAACATCAGGCCGCCGCGGCCGTTGGCGTAGGCGGGCTTGCCGAGATTAGCGCCGGTGACGGAGAACGTGCGGGCGTCCCAGACGGAGTTGTCGAGGCCGAAGAAGGCGCTGGCCATGTACGACTCGGCGGGGTTGCGGCGGTTATTGCCGAAGGCCGTAGCGTTGGGGCGGCCCTGCCAGTCGGGCGGAGGACCGCCGGGGGGCGGACCACCGAAGCCGCCGGGGCCTCCACCGCCGCCGGGACCGCCGCCGCCCGGTCCGCCGCCCGGTCCACCGCCCGGTCCACCGCCAGGTCCACCGCCACCGGGTCCACCACCAGGCCCGCCACCGCCACCGGGAGGTGGTCCACCGCCGCCGGGACCGCCGCCACCAGGAGGTGGTCCGCCAACCGGCCCGGGTCCTCCGGCGAAGCCCGCGCGCCCGCCGCCTTGAGCGCCGGGGGGCCCGTCGCCATTGGGGCCGGGTCCCATCATTCCAGGGCCGCCGGGACCCATCCCGGGACCGCCCATGCCGGCAGGCCCCATCATCCCCCAATCGTTCCGCTGCGCCGTGCCCACGGCGCTGCTCATGCTGCCTTGCACGATGAACGAGTTGGCGGACGTCTGGTTGAGGTCGGCGATCTCTTCGGTCTTGATCAGCCCTTCGGTGGAGGCTGCCGCGGTGTCGGCGGACTGGTTCACGTCCACGCGCCGGAATCGGGGCTCGGCGGCGGCGCGCGTATCGGCGGTCTCGGCGAGGAATTTCAGTTCCCATTCCGGGGAAGGCGCGCCGGGGAGGCCGATTTCGCGCGAGATCTTTTCGAAGCCGAACATTTCGACGTCGATGGTCCAGAGGCCGTCGGCGAGGTCGGAGAAAGAGAACGCGCCGCGATCATCGGTGGTGGTCGCGACTTTCTTGTCCCCCTGCGACGCGACTACAGTGACGCCGGGAAAAGGAAGACCGTGGGATTTGACGGTCCCACGATAGTCGGCCGCCAACACAGCCGAGGCGGCGAGGCAGAAGATTATAATGCGCGGTGCGACCCTGTGCACAACGAGAAGGTGCCGCGGCGGGAGGCAAGGTTGCGCCCCGGCAGTGAAGCTTTACCTTCTTAACGAAGGCTTTACGTGGAGTTAATCTTGCTCAGTAATGCGTGTGGTTGGCGATGGAATTGCGTTTGTACTCCGAGTCGCGTTTCACCGCCTTGGGCTTCACGTCGCGAAAGCCGTACACGCGGAGTACCGTGCGGTCGTTGGTAATTACCTGCTCGGCGCCGTTGCCCAGGAAATCGAACATGTGGTAGACCGGCTCCTTGAAGTACAGGGTGCCGCGGCCGTCGTCTTCGAGCTTGAATCGGTGCCAGAAGTATTGCTTCCGGCCGTCGCCGTACCAGTCGCCGCGGACGAAGTTCGGATTGCCTGAGAGCGGATTGCGCGGCCACTTGAAGAGAAGGTTGCCGAGATTGTCGAACCAGTAGAGTTGCCCGGCAAGGCCTCCGCCGCCGCGAGAGCCGTAGGTGCGGCCGCTGGCCACGATCTGTGGAGTCTTTCGATCTTTGAGAATATAACCAGCCGTGATTTGCTGCGTGTGGTCGGCCAGGTTGTGCCACATCATTTCGCCGGTAAGTCCCTTGTAGGCCAGCGCGCCGACGTCGCTCTGGCCGGTGATCAGCTCGAGTTTGCCATCGCCATCGGGGTCGAAGAACTCCATGGCGTCCATAGTCGAAGTCCCAAATGGAGCCGGGGGCTTCGAATTCGCCGCGCAGCCGCGCGTCCTTCTCGGGAGCGTCCCAGGGCCGGCAGGCAAATGGCAAGCAGGGCGAGGCGGGTCATGATTCACTCAACCTTGTCGGGGAACGAAAAGATGGGGTTGACGTCGACGGGGATCCCGGCGGTGGCGGCCATGGCGGCTTTCAAGCCGGCCGGCAGCTTGTCGTATTTGGCGAACCAGGCTTCGGCGCGGGCGCGATCCCCGGCGCCTTCCATCTCGAGCAGTTCTTTGGCGAGCTGCGCCAGCGCCACAGGGATGCGCGCGTAGTCGATGATGTAGCGGCCATCGGCGGTGGTGACCGCGCGCTGCTCGAGCAGGTAGTTCAGCTCCATCAGCTCGGCGCGGCCGTGGGCTTCGCCGGTTCCGAAGCGCAGCGTGCGGAAGAGGTCGCCGAGATAGGAGGCGTAATATTCCTCGGAGCGATCCTTGGGCATGACGCCGCGGTCCAGCAGCCACTTCAGCGCGAACATGCCGGCGGTGTCGGCCTTGGCCTCTTCCAGGCCGGAATACACGGGGCCAAGCGCTTCGCGGATATCCACCTGCTTGCCGCCCTGGATCGTGAAAGCCGGCCCGAGGCCGTGGGCGATCTCGTGCATCAGCGAGCCCACGAAGTAGCCTTCGTTCGATACCTTGCCGGCCTAGCCCGCGTCCATCAGCTTCTGCGCCACAGGGACCACTACGTAGGCGACCCGCGCATCCATGAAGTTCTTCAAGAAGAACTTTCACTCCTTACACGTGTGGGAAGGGGCTTCGCACCACCAATGTTTATGGGCTTTGCAGCGTGTTTGACACGTACCGGCCCATCGTCTTTTGGCGGTTTTGGCGGCTTGCCAACGGTGTAATCCTCATCCACAGCCGGTAAGCCCACCTTGATCTTGAAGGCCACCTTTACCTCATCTGTGACCGGGTTCAAATGTGGTGTGAGCCGTTCCACGTATTGTTTCAGTATCTCTTTTTTCCGTTCCATTGGCTGTGCTCCGAACGTCAAAAAATCGTGTTGAAGCTGCCGCCGAAATCGCTGTACTTCCGCATCTGGAATGGTCCGCAGTTCACCCGCCGCCGACAGTGCTTTCTCATTGGCGCTGGCAAGTTCACCATTCAATCCTTTGAGCCGCCGCCCCAAACCAGGATCGTCGCTTTCCTCACACTGTCTACGGACCCGTGCGATACGCTTCTCAAGGTCCGCAACGGTCTCGTTTGCAATCTGGACAGCCAGCCGCATTTCCTCTTGCTTCTCTTGGCTGAAGGACTGGCGTATTGCGTCATCCAAAAACTTCGCTTGATCCTTGCCGCCCAAAATCATTTGCGCTTGCAGTGCGATTTCATCGTCCACTTGTTTGGCTTTGAAGATTGGCTCTGTGCACCCTTTTCCCGTGTGACGTGCGGAGCATTTGTACGTGTCCGCTCTGCCTTTGCTTCCGGGCGGGTGATACATGAACGCACCACACTTGCAGTACAACAATCCAGCGCCTAGAAAATTGTTGACCCGTGGTGCCCGGGCTTCATACCGGACATGGTTGATCTTCAGCTTCTCTTGTACCCGCTTGAAATCGACGGGTGAAATGAGCGGAGCCTTCACAAGATTGGTCTCTTTGCGAATCGGTTTACTGTGCGGTACGCGCTTGCCGCCCGTCCATTTCTCTTTAACTTCGTCCCATTCTGAAGTCTCTTCGTCACGCTTGATGGTATACAACCGGGTCTTGTACCCGATCCACCATTCGTTCTTGAGTACGTGACGGAGCCGGGGAACGGACGCAAAGGCGGGTTGACCTTGGTAGCGTATCTTCCGTGTGATCTGGTACAACGACTCACCAGCCAGAAAGCGAGTGAAGGCTTCTTTCACTGGACCCGTGGCAAAATCATCGTACCGGAAATTACCGCTGTTTACCTTCTCATTCGGCTTGTCATGCTTCACACCTTTGGGTAGTTTGTTGACGCTGGCGTTTGGATCGTCTTGAAGCTCTTCTCTGGCTGATACCGTGCGATGCAGGATCAACACCTTCTCCATTCCGGCCATCTGGAGCTTGATTGAAACCATCAGCGCATCGTTCGGGTTGTTGAGATCCAAGCCGCCGCTTGGATGCGAACCACGAAGATCGCAGAAAAGTAGCTTGTGAGAGTCTTCAAAGATCTTGAAGACGGCCATAACGGACAGCTTGCCAATTAAGCGGAGTAGCCGGTCCAACGAAGGTACGACAACACCAGCAATGTCTTTCCGCTTGAGCATAGAGAGCATTTCCCGAAAGCCACGGCTCCGTTGCACGTCGGAACCGCTGACCACAAGGTCAAATTCTTTGACCGGATTCAGGCCGTACACGTCACAAAAGGTGTCGATATCGTTGTGTTGCCGCTTGAAACCTTTCTTGTCATCAGCCGCTTGCCCCGGCGTCGATACACGGGACATCGCCAGTACGTTCAACCTTGGTCTATCGGCCATGTTCTAGATGGTATCACAATTGAAAATACATCGCACGTCCTTCTTGACCCATAGCGCCCAATAAACCAGCCCACCGGGCCTACAAAGCCGGTGGCTTCTCGCTCCGGGAACTTACGGGGCATTCTTCCATCCGCCTTTTAGGTCACCTCGCAGATACCTCCTCCTTTATTTCAGCATGAAACACCGAGCCGTCAAGTCTTAACCTAACTTAGCGTTTCTGGCTCGTGGAGAGTGAAGCCACTGTAATCAACGTACTCGCTGTAATCGCTGTCATCAGTGCCTCGCACCACGTAATCACTGTAACCGCAGAACTGAACGCACGCACATCTATCGTCAAGCTTCGCCAAACTGCAAAGAACTCGTTGACGACCTGACGAACCCTTAGGATCGACGCCGGTTTCTGTGAGTTCGCTTTGACCCTGTTAAACACTTCGTCGTCCGCTATCCTCTGAGCTTTCCTTATCGACACACGTTTGCTTCGCAGAAACTCACGGGTAGGGTCATGGGACCGTCCACTCGGAGCCGCACTTCCCACATCCTATCCGTCAAGTTTTGACCAAAGTCAGTATTCGATGGCCTGCCCTCGTCATGGTCGTAGGAGGTCTTCAACGTTGCCTTCACCCTGTGCGAATCGGGCAACCGGGCACGGCTCCGAGCGCTCGACGGGGAGCGGAGGCCATGAACGGCCTCGAAATCATCAGGTGTCAACGCACGGAGGAAGACGGACGTTGGATTACTACGCACCCCGGCCACCAGGATCGGCCATCAATTCTACGACGTAATGAATTTCGTTCGCTTTTCCGCCAGATGGAATGAAGCGGGCTAGGACTACGCCAATTACGCCTTCCTTGACTTGAACGGAGTCACCGATTTCGAGCTTCGGTTCGTCGGAGCGCCGTATAAGAATTTGGCGTGTCGCTTCCTTCATCTCCGCATCGTGGCGCACCGGCAACAGAAGTTACCAACGCTTACGCCCAAAGCCACCGCCGCCTGGACGATCTTCTCTGGGCCGATCCGTCTTCGGGCGTGCCTCAGTCACAACCAGCGTTCGGCCTTCGAGGTCCGTGCCGTTCAGGGCGTTGATCGCCTTCACCGCTTCCGCATCGTCGCCCATTTCGACAAATGCAAAGCCCCTTGCCTGTCCCGTGTCACGATCCGTGACGATATTAACCCGCTCCACGGTTCCGTGTTTTTCGAACAGCGAACGGAGTACCGCTTCTGTTGTCGAAAAATTGAGATTCCCCACATAAATGTTCTTCATTCCTGACGTTTTCCTCTGCCGCCAATGATCGCCGCTGCACGTCGAATCACGTTGTACCCGCCCAACCTGTGCCACCTTCATCGTACTCCGCTGCAACATCGGGCGGTTGTGATGGCACGGGATCGATACCGAGTGCTTGGAGTTCTCAATCGCCTCACTCCCGCTCCGTCTCTCCCGTGAAGCCGATTCTGCGGGCTTCCTGTCTGATGGCCGGGGAGAACTGCTCGGCTACCACGATGGTCAGCACTTGGCTCCAGGGAATGAGCATCCTGACCGGATTCAGCGCGGGGTTTTCCCTCAGCTTATCCGTATGCACCTCGATCCACACGCCCGTCGCTCCTTCGGCGTCTAGCACCTTAGCAAACAGAATGTGGCTTTCGTCAACTCCACGCATGTCTGACTGAAAGCCTTGGTCCTGGCGAAGAAACATCTTCACGCCGT
>DASQZT010000198.1:0-5490 GCA_035638575.1 Bryobacteraceae bacterium | reverse complement strand
CGATGACCTGCTGGCTACCGGCGGCACCGCCGCCGCCGCGGCCCGCATGGTGCGCGAGGTGGGCGGCACGGTGGCGGGCCTCGGGTTCGTGGTGGAACTGACCTTTCTGAACGGGCGCCGGAAGCTGGCCGGCGACGAGGTCTTTTCGCTGCTGCAGTACGACAAATGAGCGGCGCTGCCCGCCAGGCGCGCGGTGCGCAAGTGCGCGCACTGGCCAAGATCAACCTGGACCTGCGAGTGCTGGCCAAGCGCGCGGACGGGTATCACGAGCTGCGCACCATCTTCCAGACGATCTCGCTGGCCGACACGCTCGACATCTCCTTCACGCCCGGCAGGAAGACCTCGATCGACCTCGACGACCCCTTGGGCCTGCCCGGCAACCTGGCGGAGCGCGCGGCCAGGCTGGTCATGGAGACACTGCGCGTGGCCGGGCGGGTGGAGATTCGGCTGGTCAAGCGGATTCCCATGGGAGCGGGGTTGGGCGGAGGTTCGTCGGATGCGGCCGCGGTGCTGCTGGCGCTGCCGGTGCTGGCGGGCCGCCGGCCGGACCTCGCGACTTTGTGCGAAATGGGGCAGCAACTCGGCAGCGACGTGCCGTTTTTTCTGCTGGGGGGCAGGGCGGTAGGGATCGGCCGCGGGAGCGAGCTTTTTCCGCTGCCCGACGCGCCGGCGCGGCCAGGGCTGCTGGTGACGCCGGATGTACACGTCTCGACCGCGGATGCGTACGAGCGGCTGAGCGACCGTTTGGATCGGCCGGCTGACAAAGTATTTAGCTTCCAGTCGCAGGCCTGGGCGGCGGGCGCGGGCACCCAGGGGGAAAACGATTTTGAGGCGGTGGTTTTCGAGCAGCATCCCCGCCTGGCGGCGCTGAAGAAGCGGCTGAAGGGAGCGGGCGCCGCGGCGGCCATGATGACGGGCAGCGGGTCCGCCCTGTTCGGGCTGTTTGGCGATCGCGAGGCGGCGGGGCGCGCGTTCGGGCGTTTTGGAGACGAAAAGAGATTCCGGATTTCGCTGGTCGGCCGGGGGGGTTACCGGTCGATGTGGTGGCGCGCATTGGGAGCACATATCGACGGGAGAATGTGGCCGCCTCGAAGCCGGTATGCAAGGTGAGATCGCTCTAAAGGTTTTCCTGGGGCTTGCCGATCTAAGACCCAGGAGCCAGGGATTTGAGCCGTCAGCTT
Source organism: Bryobacteraceae bacterium (assembly GCA_035638575.1). Lineage (GTDB taxonomy): Bacteria > Acidobacteriota > Terriglobia > Bryobacterales > Bryobacteraceae > DASQZT01. Next base: position 4,309 of record DASQZT010000198.1, on the reverse strand, counting down.
TCCCAACAGGAAATCGACGCAGTTTTCCAGAACCTGCAGGAACGAAAGCGGGAGACCCCCGCCGTCAAGTTCGATTTCCGCCGGCCCGACCGCATTCCCAAGTCGCAGGTCCGGGCCATTCACCTGCTTCACGACACCTTCGTCCGCAACCTGGTATCCAGCCTTTCGGCATATCTGCGGAGCTACCTGACGGTCAACCTGGTGAGCGTCGAACAGCTCTCTTATGCGGAGTTTCTGGACGGCTTGCCTTCGCCCACGTGCCTGATCTCCCTGGGGCTGAACCCCTACGACGGCAACGGCGTGATGGAATTGAACCCCTCCCTGGTCTTTCCTATCCTCGAGATGCTGCTGGGGGGCACCGGGAAGTCCTCCGCGACCATCCAGCGGGACATAACCGAGATCGAGCAAAAGCTGTTGGACGGGCTGTTTCGCATCATTCTAAACGATCTACGGGAAGCCTGGAAGGGGGTCACGACGGTCGATTTCACCATCGAATCCATGGAGACCGAGCCGCAGCTCCTGCACATTCTGGCGCCCAACGAGGCGGTGGTTTCGATCGGCATCGAGATCCGCATTGGGGAGACCGTCGGCATGATGAACATCGCCATGCCGTCGATCGTGATCAAGATGATGCGCCAGAAGTTCGACCAGCAATGGTCCGTGCGGAAAACCCACGCCAGCCATGCCGAACAGGCGCGTGTACTGCGGTTCCTGCGCGAGGGAATGCTGACCGTGGAGGCCCGTCTGGAGGGCCCTACACTCACCATCCGCGACCTGCTGCGGCTCACCGAGGGCCACCTGCTGACCTTCGATTACCCGGTCGACAGATCCATCGAACTGCTGGTCAACGGGACGCACAAGTTCACCGGACAGGTGGTGACTACCGGAAGGAAGCGGGCCTGCCAGATCGAGCAGATCCGGCGGAGCGTGGGTCACGGGAGGATGAGCGACGAGGGGGGTGAAGGCTCGGACGCCGATACGGCGTAAAACCCCTGGAGCGCACCGAGGAAGGCGCGGCCGCGGCTCCGCCCGTTGCTCCGCGTCGCCTCGAACCGGTGTAGAAAAACCAGCAGCCGCAGAACGTCGGCATCGCGTGTCCGCGAGGTCCCAAACCGCTGCTGTTCGGCCTGACGAAAGTCTCCGATCCCTTGCTGCATCATGCGATACACATTGGCCGCCACGGGGCCCTGGGGGAGGGTGTCGTAATACACTCCGCTGTCGAGCGTGCGGTAGGTGCGGATCAGCGCGTCCAAGGCATCTCGCACATCGAGGTCCACCGCTCCGGGTGTGGCAAATGCGGCCTGAGCCAGGGAGTGCCCCAGGAAGGCGAGCAGACCTTTGTGGTCGCGCAGAAACCCCTCGGGGACCTGGATGTCGCGATTCGGCATCTGTTCCGGGTTAGGCGGCAGCGGTTTGTCGCGCCGGCGAGCCTCCAGCAGGAATTCACAGTCCAGGGGACAGGTCACCGTGACCTCGCGTTCCGTGCCGCAACAGATGGTGCAGATCTCTCCGCCGATCCCGGGACAGAAGCGCTTGGGACGCCGGGTTTCGCAAATCGCGCAGGTCATTTCTGTCATTTCTTAAGTATATGGGTCTCTAGTACATGGGCCTTAGTACATGACCCAGCCGGCGTCGACATTCAGACACTGCCCCGTCATGCCGTCACTGAGCTCCGAGGACAAGAACAGGCATACGCGTGCCACATCCAGCGGCCCCAGGCGCCGTTGCAGGCACTGCCGCGACATCATATCCCTGGCCTGTTCTTCGGTAACGAACCGGGCCTCGGATTCCGTCTTGATGGCGCCCGGCGTGATGCAGTTGACGTGCACGTTCGAGTCGCCCGCCTCGCGCGCCAGCGACCGCGTCAGCCCGATCACCCCGCCCTTCGAGGCGACGTAGTGAGACAGGCCGGCCACACCCAGGTGGAAGGTGACCGACGAGATGTTGACGATCCGGCCCGAACGCCGCGCGATCATGTGCGGCAGCACCAGTTGGATGGAGTGGAACATGCTCTTGAGATTGACATCCTGCATCTCGTCCCACTCCTGTTCGGTGGTTTCGAGGAACGGCCGGCGTGGAAAAATCCCGGCGTTATTGATCAGGATGTCGATTTGCCCGAACTGCTTCATCGCGGCTTCCGCCAGCGGAGCGATGTCCGCGGGCCGCCGTACGTCGCCCGTGAAGGCTTGCGACCATCCTCCCGCCGCGCGGATCGAATCGGCCACCGCCCGGTTTCCGTCTCCATCGCGATCCAGCAGGAAGACCCGGGCGCCGTTTTGCGCGAACAGCCTGGCAATCGCTTCGCCGATTCCGGTGGCCGTGCCGGTGATCAGCGCAACGTTATCTTTCAAGAGCATGGGTTCACCTGGATCAATACCTTGCCCATCGGCCCACGATCGAGCCGCGCAAACGCCGCCTTCACCTGGTCGAACGGGAACACCTGGTCCACCACCGGCCGCCGGCCGAGGGCGTCCAGGCGCCCGGCAATCTCCTTCCACGCGGCCTGCGCGGATTCCGGCGTGAAGTCCGCCACCGCGACGCCGCCCACGCGATTCCTGCGGAAGAACAGCGTTCCGGTATTGAAATCCGGAACCGTCCCGCCGCTCCGCCCCACCACGCTGATCCGGCCGCCGTAGCCCAGCATCGCCACCACTTCGCTGAACAGCGGGCCAGCGACGTTATCCACCACGAGGTCCACCTTCTTCGGCGCGAGCGCCGCGTTCACGCTCTTGCGCAGTCCCGCGTCCTGCGGGTGGAACACGAAATCCGCACCGATCTCCTTCAATTTCGCGCCCTTCTCCGCGCTGCGCGACAGCCCCACTACCCGCAGCCCCATCGACTTGCCGAGCAGCACCGACGCCACTCCCACGCCGCCCGAAGCTCCCGTGACCAGCAGCACCGAGCCCTCCGGCGGCGGCGCCGGCGGGTCGCTCCATTGGGTCAGCGCCTGCCAGGCAGTCAGAAACACCAGCGGGGCGCCGGCCATCTCTTCGAGAGACCACCCCGGCGGGACGGGGGCCACGCTGGCCGCGGAAACCACGGCCTTTTCCGCGAGGGTGCCCCACGTTTCCACACCCGCATTGCAGCGCAGGACGCCGACCGTCTCGCCCACCCGCAGGTGCTCCACACCAGGGCCGGTAGCGAGCACCTCGCCGACCCCGTCGCGCCCCAGGATGTGGGGCAGCGGCGGTTTGGCCGGATATTGGGCTTTTGCCAGAAAAGCGTCGGCAGGGTTCAGCGCCGCGAAGCGGATCCGCAGCAACACCTGCCCGGCGCCCGGCGCGGGATCGCCGACTTCGCCCAGTCGTAGTTTCTCGACACCATCGTAGGAATCCATTAACCATGCGCGCATGGAGTCATTGTCTCAAACCCCGTGGGTCTCAAACCCCGTGGCTCGCAAACCCCGTGGGCCGCTCAAAGCCGTGGCGCACAAATTGCTCTAGGGGGAGCGGGAGGAAACATCATGTGGAATAGGATCTCGGAGCTTTGGTGCCAGAAAGTACATACGGGAGCCATGTGGCCCATTCATGGCAAGTACATCTGCCCGCAGTGCCTGCGTGAGCACCGCCTGGCCTGGGAAGGACCGGTCCGCGGCAGCGATTATGCCGATCCGTCCCTGCGCAGCGCATCCATGGGCCTGGCTTCCGTGCCGTCGTTGGTTCAGTAAAGTGAGTCTCCGCTGACTACGTTGTGGACAGGTGTACACGTTCTGCTAGGATGGCCTTCTGCGCCTAGGCATCCACACCTTCACGTCCGGGTCGCTCGAAAAGGCCGCTCTCAAAGCCGCCGAACTGGGCGCCAACACCTTCCAGATCTTTTCCGCGAGCCCCCGCATGTGGCGGGCACGTCCGCCCGACCGCGTCCAGGTGAAGCTTCTGCGGGCGGCGCGCGAGCGGTTTGACCTTCACCCATTGGCGATTCACGTCAACTACCTGGTGAACCTGGCATCCATGGACCCGGTGATCCGCTCCAAATCCATCGCCGCCTTCCGCGGAGAGTTGGAGCGAGCCCACGACATCGGCGCCGAATACCTGGTGGTCCACCCCGGCAGCTACCGCGGGCGCTCGGTGGAGGAAGGCATTGCGGCATTCGTTCTGGGGCTGGGCGAAGCGTCCGAAGGCTTCGGGTCGCGGGGCGTCACCGTGCTGCTGGAGAATACCGCGGGCGCAGGCTCCCACCTCGGCAGCCGCTTCGAGGAACTGCAATCCATCCGCGGCCTGGCCAGCCAGCTTACGGATCTGCCCATCGGCTACTGCCTGGACACCTGCCACCTGCTGGCTTCCGGATTCAATATCGCGACCGCCGCCGG
>DASQZT010000197.1:0-14689 GCA_035638575.1 Bryobacteraceae bacterium | reverse complement strand
CAGGCCCCTGGCCCCATCCCCCCGGGCCAAGCCACCCTCTCGAAACCGCTCCCACCCGCCGATATGTGGACCAGGAGATTTTGTGCGCGCTCTGTTTTTGTCCATGGTTTGCGCCGGGCTGGCCGTGGCCGCCCCGGCGGCGGATGCGGTTGCTACCGCGCGGGGGCTGGCGACCGGTGGGAAGCGCCCGGAGGCGCTCGAGCTCCTGGAGAAGCGGCTGGCCGAGGAGCCGGCCGACGCCGACGCGCGCACCCTGCACGGCATCATTCTGTCCTGGGATGGCCGCTATGACGAGGCCCGCCGGGACCTGGAAGCCGTCCTCGCGCGCCACCGCGACTACGGCGACGCGTTGCGGGCGCTGATCAACGTCGAGATGTGGTCGGACCACCCCGAGCGGGCCGAGGCGCTGGCGCGGGATGCGCTGCGGCGCAATCCCAACGACACGGCGCTCCTGCTGGCGCGGGCGAAAGCGTTGCGCGCGCTGGGACAAAGCCGCGAAGCCCTGGCCACGGTGCGCCACCTCATCGACGTCGACCCGGGCAGCCAGGAGGCGGCCAGCCAGGAACGCGATCTGGGAGACTCGTTGCGCCATTGGACGGCCAGCTTCGACCATTCGAGCGAGTGGTTCAGCGACGGGCGCGCGCCGTGGCGGGAAGAACAGGTGCAGTTGAGCCGCCAGACCGGCCTGGGCAGCGTGATCGCCAGGTTCTCGCAGGCCGACCGTTTTTCGATCGTGAGCCAGCAGGTGGAGATCGACGCCTATCCCCACATCCGGCCGGGCACGTACGCCTACCTGAACGTGGGCTACTCGGCGGACGCGGCGCTGTATTCGCGCTACCACTTCGGGGCGGAGCTGTACCAGTCCCTGGGGCACGGCTGGGAAGGCTCGGCGGGCTTCCGCCAGATGCACTTCAGCAGCAACGTGAACATCTACACGCCGTCGCTCACCAAGTACTATGGCAACTGGATGTTTACCGGGCGGATGTTTCTCACCCCCGGATCGGCGGGCGCGTCGCGCTCGGCCGGATTCCAGGTGCGCCGCTACTATGGAGACGGCACGGACTACTGGGGGCTGCGCTACGGGCACGGCTCGTCGCCGGCCGAGACGCTAGGCATCTACGACCCGCAGATCCTCAACTCGACCTCCCTGACGTTCGAATTCCAGCGGGCGATGAGCCGGCGGCTGAGCCTGCAGTGCCGCTGGGGAGTCAGCCGCGAAGACCGTGTCTCGGCCAGCGGGCTGCGCCACTACCTGGCGGAGACGTCCATCTACTACCGGTTGTGAGCTATGACCTCCCCGCTCCATCCCCAGGCCCGCCCGCTGCCCGCCTTGGCCGCGACGCTCGCGCTCGGCATCTTCTATTGGGCATTGTTCCGCATGCCGCTCGGCGCCCGCGGAGCGGAGCTGAACCAGGAGGAATCGCGCCGCCTGCAGGAGGATAGCGCCGTAATGCGGCGTTTCGGCAAGTGGGACCGGGCGTTGAAGCCGACCCTCCGGCTGCATGCCGCGTACCCGGAGAGTTCCATCTACCTGGCGCAACTCGGGGAAATCTACGATCACCTTGGTCGCTACCGCGAGGAATCGGCCGTGTGGGAGGAGTTCCTGGACCGCTCACCGCGGCCCATCGAGGGCTGCCCGCAGGCCGGCCAGGCATACGAGAAGCAAGGGTTGGAAAAGCAGGCCATCGCGACGTTCGAGCGGTGCCTGGCGCTCCTGCCGGGCAATCCGGATTCGATCTTTTACCTGGCGCACGCCCTGGAGCGAAATGGAGAGACGGACCGCGCGGCGGCGCTCTACGCGCAGGGCGCGGCGTCGCAGCCGGCGTACGCGGATCTGGCGACCGGACTGGCCCGCGTCCGTCTCCGGCAGGGCCGCACGCAGGAAGCGAGGCGACTGGCGGGCGCGATCGTCGAACAACATCCGGACAACGTGGATGCCCTGCTGGTGCTGGGGCTGGCCTGCCGGCAACTGGGCGACCGCGCCGGCGCGCGAAACTATTTGCGGCGCGGTGTCCAATTGGCCGACGGCTACGTGGACTTCCACATCGTGCTGGGCCGCATGGCGGATGAGGATGGCGATCTCGAAGGCGCGATTCTGCACTACCAGAAGGCGCTGGCTCTCGACCGGTCGAATGCCGAGATCGCCCAGCGGCTGGCGCTGCTGCGGAGGGCGGGCGAATGAGACGGCTGCTGCTTCTGGCCGCGCGCGCGGTTTTTACGGGCTATAGCGTAGCCACGGCTGTCTATTGCATGCTGGCCTATCTGCCGTTCACGTATCACCAGGTGCATGCAGGCGGCCTTCTTCCGGGTCTGGATGCGGCCGTCCGCATGCATCCCTGGCTCAACCTGGCGGCGTTGGCCCTGGTCCTGGTTCTGCTGGCCGAGCCGCTGCACAGGGGATTGCTGCACGGCGGATGGCCGGGCCGGTTGGCCGCCGGCCTCGGGATCTGGGAGGCCGTCTGCGCCGTCGCGCTGATCGTCCACCCGGTGCTCGCGGGCTTGCAGAATGACGGGAGCAGCCTCGCCTGGGGGATGGTGGCGCTGATTCCACCAGCGTGGCTGGCGGCGATCGACATCTGTGTCCATGCGGGCGCGATCGAGTGGGGGAACAGGCCCGCCAGAGCTGCGCACCTTGCCGCGGCCTGGCGCTCGGCGATTTTCGTGGCCGTGTTGTACGCGGCGGTCGCGCTGGCGCGCCCGGCGCCGCGGCTCACGCCCGCTGCGGCGGCGCCGGCATTGGGTTGGAGCCTGCTGGTGCACCTTCTCGTCTTTCTCGCGATCTTCCTGGCTCTCGACTGGCTGGCACGTGTGGCCGCGGTGTTTCGCACGCCGGCCAGGGTCGAGTTCTGGCTGTGCCACCTGCTGCTGGCGGGCGCCGTGTGGGAGGTGGTCGAGGCGGTATTCTGTCCGGCGGTGGGCTTCGCGGGATGGCCCTCGTCTGGGTTTGCGGCTGCCTTGGGAATCGTGCTGGCGTCGCAGAACGCCGCCGCGGCCTTGTGCCTGGGAGCTGGCCGGACTGTGGACGACGGCATCGGGCTGGCGGTTTCGGCGCCGGCCTTGGGACTGGTGCGCTCGGCGGGCACGGGCGCGGCCGCGTTGCTGGTGCTGGGGACGGCGGGCGCCTACGCGGCGGTGGAAGCAGCGGCGATGGACTGGAACTTCCTGCTGCAGGAACTGACGGCCGCAGCGCTGTGGCCGGCGAGTTTCGCCTGCTTTTACGGGATCGTCTCGCGGCGCGCAGCCGCGGGACGCGGCGGGTCGAACTCCCGTGGCATGGCTTGGATTCTTCTGCCGCTGGCATTCGCGGGCGCGTACCGCGGACTCGAGGCAAGGCCCGCGGCTGGGGCGGTGCTCGAGCGATGGGCCGGCTACGACGCATCCTTCCGGCTGGCCCGTGTCTTCCTGGCGAGACCCCAGGGCGACGGATCGCTCGATCGGTTTCTGGCCCGCAACACCAACATCCCGTCGTCGGTGCACGTCGATCCGGCGCCGGTGATTCTCGCGGCGAACCTGGCGCGCTCGCCCGCGCCTCCGCCCCACATTTTCATCTTCACCATCGACAGCCTGCGGCGCGACTATCTTTCGCCGTACAACCCGGCAGTCACCTTCACGCCCGCGATCGAGGGTTTCGCGCGCGAGAGCACGGTATTCCGCAACGCGTTCACGCGCTACGGCGGAACGGGCCTTTCCGAGCCGGCCATCTGGGCGGGCGCGATGCTGCTGCACAAGCAGTACATCACTCCCTTTGCGCCCATGAACGCCCTCGAACGATTGCTGCAGGTGGAACAGTACCGGATGTTGGTGAGCCGCGATTCGATCCTCGACACGATCCTCGCGCCTTCGACCGGCGCCGTGGATCTCGATCCGCCGGAAGCCGTTGCCAGCTTGGATTTTGCTCGCTCGCTGGACAGGCTCGCGAAGGAGATCGACCGCCGCGCCGGAGACGCCGCGCCGATCTTCGCCTACACCCAGCCGCAGAACATTCACATATCGGTGATTCAGCGGGAAGGCGCTTCCGTGCCGGCCGGAGAGAGCTATCCGGGATTCTACGCCCCCTATGCATCGCGGCTGTGGCGCGTCGACGCCGCCTTTGGGAAGTTCATCGGGTTTCTGAAGGCCCGGGGCCTGTACGACAGGAGCATCGTCGTGTTGACCTCCGACCACGGGGACTCGCTCGGCGAGGAGGGGCGATGGGGACACGCCTACACCTTGTTTCCGGAGATCGTGCGCATTCCGCTGCTGGTGCATCTGCCGCAGGAGATGCGCGCCAAGCTGGCGAGCGATCCCGACAGCCCGGCGTTTTCAACCGATATCACGCCCAGCCTTTATTACCTGCTCGGCCACCGGCCGGTCGAGCGGAACGAGTTGTTCGGAGCGCCGCTCTTCACGGAGAGGCCGGAGGAGCGCCGCCACGTCGAAGCCGGAGGCGCCGGATATCTGATTGCGGCCAGCTACGGCGCGGTGTACGGAATGCTCAGCGGAAACGGGCGCGTTTTGTACGTGGCCGACGGCGTGAACTACCGCCGGTACCTGTTCGACCTGGGCGTTTCACGCGCCGAAGAGCGGCCGGTGAGCGCTGCGCTGCGGCGGGAGCAGGACGAGCGGATTCGCAGCGCGATTCTCTCCATCAACCGGTTCTACCACTTTGGAGAGGCAGGCGAGGTGCGCCATGAGTGACACTACGACCTTAGCGGAGCGCCTGGAAAAGTTGATCCGCACGAATCACACCGCGGGCCGGCACCGGCCAGCGCGGCCGGGGCAGAATGGCCACCGGCCAGCCCGTACGGACGGGGCGCCTTCCGCCCTGGCGTCACTTTCGGCGGCGGTCGCATCCGCGGTGGAAGAGCGTCCTGAGGCGCCGCCGGCGGGCGGCCCAACCCTCGCGCCGCCGCCCGCTGCGCCGCGCGTGCTGGTGGTGGAAGCGGACCCACTGCACCGCCAGGTGCTGGCACGGCTCGTGGAAAACCTGGGTTACGCCGTCGATCCCACAGGCACGGCGGTGGAGGGTGTCGCGGCCTTCGAGCGCCGGCCCTACGCGCTGGTCCTGCTGGATTGCGACAGCGGTGAGACCCGCGGCCTGGAGACCGCCGCCGCCCTGCGCCACGCGGAAGGCGGCGCGGAACGGACTCCCATCATTGCGGTGACCGCCCATGCGGGACAGGAGGATCGCCAGCAGCGCCAGGCGGCCGGCATCGACAATTACATTGCCAAGCCGATCCTGCGCGAGAACGTGGAATCGGTGCTGTCCCGCTACGCGCCGGCCAGGCCGGAAAGGCCGGACACCGTGTCGCGCTACCTGGCGCTCGACCGGCACAGGTTGGAGGAACTGGAACAAGCGGCCGGCAACTCCGAGTTGCTGCGCGGATGGATCGCCATGTTCCTCTCCGGCGCGCCGGATCTGCTCGAACGCATGCAGGCGGCGGAGGAGGCGGGCGACGCCGGCGCCCTTTGCGAAGCGGCCACTCAACTGCGCAGCCACAGCGGACAGATCGGAGCGCTGCGCGTCCAGGAAATCTGCGGGATTGTGGCGGCACTGGGAGCATCGGGCAGCCTGGCGGGCGTCGAAGCCCTGCTGCCGGAACTGTCGATTGCCCTGGAGCGCGCGGTAGGAGAACTGCATGCGCTGGAAGAGGACATTCGCCGCGGCCGCCGGCTGGCCGCGGCCGCCTCGTCCGGGGATCCTCCCGCCCGGCCGAACCGCGTGGCGGCCGGGCGCAACCACGCGCTGCTGGCCGAGGCGGATCCGCTGATCGCACGCTTCCTGGCCAACAGCCTGACAGGGGCGGGATTCGCGGTCACACAAGTCTCGGGAGGGGCTGCGGCGATCGAGGCCTTGAGCGAGAAAGTGTTCGGAGTGGTGATCCTCGATCTGGACGTGTCGGAAGTGGACGGGTACAGCGTGTTGTCGGAAATCCGCATGCGGGCGGACGCGGCCACGCCGGTGATGATTGTCTCCTCGCGCCACCAGGAGCAGGATATCCTCCGGGCCTTCGAGTTGGGGGCGGACGACTACGTCACCATACCGTTCAGTCCGCTGGAGGTGGTGGCGAGGGTGCGGCGCCTGGTGAGGCAGGGAGCGTACATCTCGTGACCGGCCTGATCTACTCGCCCCATTTTCGCCGCATCGAGCCGCTTCTGGTCTCGGGCACCCTGGCCTGCTATGCCGCGTGCGTGCTGGCAGTGGCCGGATGGCTGCGCGGGGTGGACGACCCGATGGTGCGCTATGCGCTCGCATTCATCGTCGTGCAGATCGCCATACAGGCAGGGTTGATTCTGGGCCTGGTGGTGAGTAAGGACTTGCGGTCGCGCCGGGACCGGGCGCGCGCGGCGCGGAGGCGAAGCCTGGAAGAGCTTCTGGCGCGGCCGGACTCTTCCCGCGAAACTCTGGAGATGGCGGCCGAGTGGCCCGATGATTTCCTGTCAGTGGTGGAGAATGCCATGCACGCGCTGGCGGGCTCGGCGCGGCGGCGCATCGCGGAATTGCTGGAAGCCAGCGCTCCCTATCGGCAACTGCTGATCGAGGCCGCCGGGGCCAGCCCCGGCCCGGTCATCCGCGCCGTCAACCTGCTCGGAAGGTTGGAGAACCCCGGAGCCCGGGCCGCCGTCGGGCGCTGCCTGAAGCATCGCGCCGAGGCCGTCAGGCGCGCCGCCCGCAAGGCCATCGTCATCGGAGGAGAAGAGGACGCGCGCCGCCAGGTGCTGGAGGGCGTGTGCTCGCTCCCGTTCTGGGAGAGGATCATCCTGTTCCAACTGGTTCCGGCAGATTCGATGCTGCACGATTTTTTGGCGAAAGGGCTCGCCTCGGACGACGACGAGAGGATTCTGGTGGCGCTCGAATTCGTACTGACGCGCCAGCGGCTCCTGCTCTTTCCGGTCCCGGTGAAGCTGGCGCAGTCGCGCAACGTGGAGGTCCGCATCAAGTTCTTCCGGGCCCTTCCGTTCCTGCGGCTGGAGGAAGAAGTTGACTCCGTCCTCGAACCCGGATTGCACGACCCCGATTGGCGGGTCCGGGCGCTGGCGGCGCGGGCCTGCGGATACCTGCGGGCCGAAGCTCTGGTCTGGAGACTGCTCGAGATGTGCGCTTCGTTCGACGATCCGGCCGAGGCCGGACACGCCGCGCGCGCGCTTGCGGCTCTGGGCGGCGAAGGGTGGGACCGCCTCCAGGAGGTGGTGGCCTCGGGAAGGGGAACGGGGCATCGGATTGCCGCCGAAGTGATCGAGAGGCGCATGTTGGGCGGCCGGGAGGCGCCCAGGTGAATCCAATGCTCCGCCATTGGCTCGTGAACGCCCTGGTGGTGTACGAGTACTGGGTGATCTTCTACCTGTTCGCACTGAGCACCATCTACTTCATCCTGGTGGTGGTGGGCTTTTTCGAAATGGTCCGGCACCGCCTTACCCGCCGCGATGCGGAAGAGAACAGCGTGCTGGAAGCGTCGGCGCTGGTGTCTCCGGTGTCCGTCCTGGCGCCCGCCTACAACGAGGAGGCTACCATTCGGGAGAGCGTCCGCGCCCTCCTGATGCTCTCCTATCCGCAGTTCGAAGTCATTGTGATCAACGACGGCTCGAAGGATGCGACCCTCAAGCTGTTGATCGAGGAGTTTCATCTCTACCGGTCGGCACGGTACTACGAGAGCACCCTGCCCGCCAAGCCGGTGCGCGCGGTGTATGAATCCATGGATCCGATTCCGTTGATCGTGGTCGACAAGGAGAACGGCGGCAAGGCCGACGCCCTCAACGCCGGGATCAACGTGGCGCGCTACCCGCTGGTGTGCGCGGTGGATTCGGATTCGCTGCTGGAGCCGGATGCCCTGCTGCGCGTGGCGCGGCCGTTCCTGGAGGATCCCAAACGGGTGCTGGCCGTGGGCGGCATCGTGCGTGTGGCCAACGGATGTGCCACGGCGGCCGGGCGCGTGCTCAGCGTCGACCTGCCGCGCTCGTGGATCGCGCGCTTTCAGGTGGTCGAGTACCTCCGTTCTTTCCTGGGCGGGCGCGTGGCCTTCAGCGCCTTCAACTGCCTGCTCGTCATCTCGGGCGCATTCGGGCTGTTCTCCAAGGCGGCCGTGCTGGCGGTGGGCGGCTACCGCACTTCCACCGTGGGCGAGGACATGGAGTTGATCGTCCGGCTGCACCACTGGGCGCGCCGCAGAAGAAGAGACTACCGGATCGTCTTTCAGCCCGACCCGGTCTGTTGGACCCAGGTCCCCGAGTCGCTCAAGATTCTCAAGCGGCAGCGCAATCGATGGCAGCGGGGCACGCTCGAAACTTTTTGGCTGCACCGGTCGATGATCGGGCGGCCCAGGTTTGGCATTCTCGGACTGTTCGCTTTCCCGTATTTCATATTGTTCGAGGGGTTGGGTCCGGCGGTCGAGCTGACCGGATACCTGCTGACGATCGTGGGGTTCTGCCTGCACCTGTTCGACTGGCCGGTGGCCCTGACCTTTTTCCTGGCCACCATGCTGTACGGGATGGTCCTCTCGGTGGGTTCGGTGGTGCTCGAAGAACTCTCCACCAGCCGCTATCCGCACGTGCGCAACATGCTGCTGCTGGTGGCGGCCGGAATCCTGGAGAACCTCGGGTTCCGGCAGTTGCTGACCGTGTGGCGCGCGCAGGCGTTCTGGGACCTGCTGCGGGGAAAGAAGCACTGGGGCGTGATGGAGCGGCAGGGATTCGGGCGGCCGGTTCCGAAAGCCGAGGTTGCCAAAAAAGAGGTTGCCGGCCGCGTTTGACGCGTACGGAGAATTACCGTACACTGGAATCGGATCGCCATGCGCCGTACCGCCCCAACCATCAGCCCCAAGAAGCCGCCCAGCCGGCGCGCCAGAATGTACCGTTTCGACGCCCGGCTCAATCGGGACCAAAAGCTGCTCATCCAGCGGGCCGCCGACCTGGAAGGCCGAAGCATGACGGACTTTGTGCTTCAAAGTGCCGAGGCCGCGGCGAAACGTACCATTGAGGAGCGTGGCATCCTGGTTCTGTCCGCCCGCGACTCCTTGACGATTGCCAAGGCGATTCTCAACCCGCGCGAGCCCGGGCCGGTCCTGCGCAAGGCGGTTCGTCAATACGCAACGACGATGGACAGGAAGTGAACGTAGAGCCTCTCGGGCCCTCCCACGACCGCGCCGCCTTTCATTCGGGCGTAGCCGAACTGGACCGGTACCTCCATCATCAGGCCAGCCAGGATGCCAAACGAAAAGTTGCCGCCCCGTTTGTGCTGATCGATTCCAATGGCGCTATCCTGGGCTACTATTCGCTGTCCGCCTATAGTCTCCGGCTGAGAGATCTGCCGGAGCCGTGGGCGAAGAAGCTTCCCAGGTATCCACTCCTTCCGGCGACTCTGGTGGGAAGGCTGGCCGTCGGCAAAGAGCATCGCGGACGCCATCTTGGACGTTTGCTATTGATCGATGCTCTCGAGAGAAGCTGGAAGAACACAGCCGAAGTCGGCTCCATCGGCGTGGTGGTCGAGGCGTATGACGAAGCGGCCCAGGCGTTTTATCGGCACCATGAATTCCTATCGCTGCTGGATCGTCCGGGCAAGATGTTCATGGCGATGAGCACCATCGAGAAGGCATTCCGGACACTCTGATATGGCCGCTCCCCTTCTCGAAGCCCGCGATGTCAGCAAACGCTTCGGAGGCGTTGCCGCGCTGCGCCACGCGCAATTCTCCTTGCGCCCCGGCGAAGTGCATGCGTTGATCGGGGAAAACGGCGCCGGCAAGAGCACGCTGGCCAAGATCCTCGCCGGCTCCGTCAAGCCGGATGCCGGCCGGATCCTGATCGACGGCCAACCCGCCGCCATCGCGAGCCCGCTCGACGCGCAGCGCCTGGGCATCGGCATCATCTACCAGGAGCTGGACCTGTTTCCGCACCTGACCGTGGGAGAGAACATCGTCATCGGCAACCTCTGCTTCCCGGAGGGCCGCCTGACCAGTCCGAGGAACGTGGATGCCTTCTGCCGCCCGTTCCTCGAACAGGCCGGGCTCGAATGCGGCGCGCGGCGCATGGCCGGCTCGCTCTCCATCGGAGAGAGGCAACTGCTGGCCATCGCCCGCGCGCTCAGCATGAACGCGCGCGCGATCCTGATGGACGAGCCGACCAGCTCGCTGTTTGACGACGCGGCCGAGAGGCTCTTCGGACTGATCCGCGAGCTGAAGGACCGCGGAGTCTCCATCGTCTACGTCTCCCACAAGATGGATGAGATCTTCCGCGTCTGCGATCGCGCCACGGTGCTGCGCGACGGGGAGACCGTCGAGACGGTGGAAGTCGCCGCCACGAACGCCGGCGAAATCATCCGCCTGATGGTGGGGCGCAATCTTCAGATTGCCGCCCGTCCCTATCGCCGCCCGTTGGGCGAAGTGGTTCTCGAAGCGCACGGCCTCACCAGCGGCAAGCTCAAAGACGTATCGTTCCAATTGCACCGCTCGGAGGTGCTGGGCGTGGCAGGGCTGGTCGGCTCCGGCCGCAGCGAGTTGGGCGCCGCCCTGTTCGGACTCGACCGCATACGCGCCGGCGCGATTCACCTCCGGGGCAGCCCGCTCCAACCCGCTTCGCCGCGCGATGCCATCCGCCGCGGCATTGGCCTGCTGCCCGAAGACCGTCGCCTCGAAGGCCTCATGATGCGCATGAGCGTCATCGAGAACAGCACGCTGGCGGTGCTCGCGCGCATGCAGAAGCTGGGCTTCATCCGCCGCCGCCAGGAGATTTCCGCCCTGGGCCCCGTGGTTCGGCAGTTGGCCCTCAACTGCCCGTCGCTCGCGTCGCCGGCCGCCAGCCTGAGCGGCGGCAACCAGCAGAAGGTGCTGCTGGCGCGATGGCTTCTGCTCGATCCGGACGTGTTTTTTCTCGACGACCCGACGCGCGGCATCGACGTCGGAGCCAAGCAGGACATCTACCGCATCATCGACGGCCTGGCGGCCGCGGGAAAGGGCGTCATGCTGGTCAGCTCGGAGCTGCCCGAGCTCCTCCGCTGCTGCGATCGCATCCTGGTGCTCTCGAACGGCCGCCTCACCGCGGTTTATGATGCAAAGGAAGCGACCCAGGAAACGATCATGGCATCGGCTACCAGTTTCGGCCCCCATATGAGAAAACCTGTCAAGGACGCGCCCTGATGCTCGACCTGCTGCGCAGGGCCCAGAGCCTGGCAGCGCTCTCGGGCATCCTCGTATTGGCCATTCTCATCAGCCCGGTGGCGTCCGACGGCTCCCGCATCTTTCTCCAGCCGGGCAACCTCACCGACATCCTGCGCCAGATCTCGCTCATCGGCATCATCGCCCTGGCCATGACGTTCGTGATCCTCACGGGCGGCATCGATCTGAGCGTCGGCAGCCTCCTGGCCATCTCCACCACGCTCACCGCGATGGCGCTCACGCGCGCCTGGCCGCACGCGTCGTACACCAGCCACATCCTGCGCGCCATTCTGGCCGCGGTGGCCGTCTCCACGCTGGCGGGGGCGGTCAACGGCGCGGTCATTTCCGCCTTGCGGATCCAGCCATTCATCGTGACGCTGGCTTCCATGATCGGGGTGCGCGGCCTGGCCAAATGGCTTTCGAGCAACGAGAACATCGATATCGGATTCGGCCGCGACGTGGCCGCCGAATTTGCCGCCGTGTTCCGTCAGAAGGCTATCGTCATCGGATCGTACGCCTGCGCGGCGGCGCTGTTCTGGATCCTGCTGGCGCGGACCGTGTTCGGCCGCCACGTCCGCGCCATCGGCGACAACGAGAAGGCCGCCGAGTATGCCGGCCTGCCCATCCGGGGCACCAAAATCTGGGTGTACTCGCTTTCGGGCCTGCTCTCGGGCTTCGCCGGCGTGCTCTACGCCGCCGAGAATCACCAGGGCAATCCCAACGCCGGAGTGGCCTACGAGCTGGACGCGATCGCCGCGGTGGTAATCGGCGGCACGCCCCTCACCGGCGGCAAGGGGTCGATTTCAGGTACCATCGTGGGGACCCTGATTATGGGAGTCTTGACCAACATGCTCCGGCTCAAGAACGTCGACAGCAACGTGGAGATGATGATCAAGGCGGTGATCATCGTGCTGGCGGTAGCGGTGCAGGGGAGAGATTCGGACAAATGACTCGCGGAATCCTCATGGCGGCGGGGATGGTGGCGGCCCTGCTCGCCACCTCTTGCGCGAGCGCAGGGAAGAAGCAACTGGCCGTGGCGTTCAGCCAGGCAAACAACGCGGAGCCGTATCGCGCCGCGCAGAACGCCCTGATGGCGAAACTGTTCTCGCAGGATGCGGACGTAAAGCTGGCGATTTCCGACGCACAGCAGGACAACAGCAAACAGGTGGCGCAGGTGGAAACTTTCATCCGCCAGAAGCCCGATCTGCTGATCGTGGCGCCCAACGAGCGCGCCGCGCTCACCGCGGTGATGGGCCAGGCGATGGAGGCCCACATTCCCGTGATCTGCCTGGAGCGCGACATTCTCCAGCCGAACTACACCAGCTATGTCCACAGCGACAACGTGGCCATCGGGCGGCAGGCGGGCAAGTTCATCGTCGACCATCTCACCAAAAAGTACGGCAAGCCGAGAGGACAGATAGTCGCCATGCGCGGCCTGCTGGGAGTGGAAGGCGAGATCAATCGCGACCGCGGCGCGAAGGAGATTCTCGACCAGTACCCGGAAATCAAAATCATCGCCGACCCGGTGGCCGACTGGATTCAGGCCAAGGCCAAAGACCGCATGACGGAGGTGCTGCGGTCGCAGCCCAAGATCGACGTGGTATACGGCCACAACGACCCGATGGCCATCGGCGCGTATCTCGCGGCCAAGGAGCTGAACCGCGAGAAGGAGATGATTTTCGTGGGCGTGGACGGCTTGGGCGGGCCGGCCGGCGGGATCAAGAAAGTGATGGACGGCATCCTGGCGGCGACATTCGTCTATCCCCTTTGCGTGGACAAAGCAGTGGAGATCGGAAATCGCATTTTGCATGAGCCCGGATTCAAGCCCGACAAGGACTACACCATCGACTCGATCATGGTGACTCCCGAGAACGCCGCGAAAATGTACGAGAAGTTCACGGTGGGCAATTGAAGGCCGAGGTTACCGCTTCAGCGCCGCCTGCCAATTCACGATGACCGTCATCGGCTGGATGTCCGAAGCGTCCGTGACCGCAACCACAAAATGCTGCCCATCGCGCGCCACATCGAATCCGTTAGCCTCGGACGGCAGCGCCGGCATCGGAGACCGCAAGCGAAATAGAGCCGCCGGTTCGAGGGCTTGAAAGCTCGGCCCGGGCTTTATGGCAACGGCCATCAAGCGATTGTCGCCTGCAACGAAAAAAAGTTCCTTGCCGTCGCCCCGCCAGCGGGGAAGCACGCCTCCACCTGACGAGATCCGGTGGCGCTCGCCATACACCTTGGGGGTGTCGTCTGCCTGGAAGGCCTGCACATACACCTCATATCTTCCCGACACATTCGACGCAAACGCGACCCATTTTCCATCGGGAGAGAAAGCGCCTGATATGGCGGGAAACTGCTCCTCGATCAGCGGGACCGGCTTGCCCCGGCCGCCGTCAGCGGCCCCGATCGGCAAGGCCCAGAGGCCTGAATTGGTATCTCCACCGGAAGTCTGAAACAGGATGAAGCGTCCGTCTTTCGACCAGTCGGTTGCGTACTGAAAAGGTCCGGTAGAAATAGCTTCGCCGCCGCCCGTTTCGGCAATGCCCTTCCACCAGAGCTTCGGCGCGGCCTTTTGCGCGCTGGAGAACACGATTCGCTTGCCGTCGGGTGACCAGTTGGGTTGCGCCTCGACGCCGGGCTCGAAGGTGAACCGGCTGGCGCCCTTCCGTCCCCGTTCGAATATCCACACGTCGGCGCCGCCGGTTGCGGATGTCCAGCGGCTGATCGCCACCTTCTGCTCGTCGGGCGAAAGACGCGGCGCCCCCCAGAAATCGGCCGACTCGGCGATGTTGGATACCTCGTTTCCGGCCCGATCCACCCAGACCAGGCGGGAGCGCGTTTCACCGGTCTGGTACACCAGAATGCCGTCTCGTGAAACACTGAACGACGCGCCGCCGGTCGGATCGAAATACGGAATCCCCTGATCGATGGCGATCGGCTCTCCTTCCATGTGCAAACGGCGGGCGTCAAACGGATGCGCCATCAACGTGCCACCTTTGAGGTACAGCAGGTAACCCGGGTCGCCGGCGTCGAGCGGCGGCGCATATTCCACCTTCGAGTCAGTGGGGATCAACTCGGCCGGCGGGCCGGTCCGAATTGATTGAACCCACGCCATGGGCGACTGGCGGCGCCGGTAGAGGACATGTTCGCCGTCGGGAAGGATTTCGGGCCAAAGAAACATCTTGTCCGGGAGCGGAGTCGCGGTCCCGGCCGGAGAGACGCGGTATGTGGCGATTCCAGTGTTGACAAGGAAATCGCCATTGGGGAGAGGAGTGCCTCGCCACACCGGGTCGCTGAGCCCGCTCAGGATCTGGGGCGGGCCGCCGGCAATCGGCACTTTCTTCAACTTGCCTTCCGCGGAGAAAATTACCGAGCGGCTGTCCGCCGCCCAAAACAGGGAGAAGACGCCCTCCGTTCCCGCCAGCGGCCGCGGCTTCAAGGAATCGAGCGAGCGGATCCAGATCTGCGCCTGGTCCATCGCTCGGCCGATGAATGCCAGGTGGCCCCCCTCCGGCGAGATGGCGACGGGCTGGTTCGAGATGGCATAGCCCCAGTAGTTGTTTTCG
>DASQZT010000196.1:0-28470 GCA_035638575.1 Bryobacteraceae bacterium | reverse complement strand
CTCGCGCCGATGGCCACCCGCAGCGCCATCTCGCTCGAGCGCCCCTCCAGGCTCGCCAGCAGCAGATTCGAAATGTTGGCGCAGGCGATCAGCAGCACGATCACCACCGCGATCCCCAGCGTCACGAAGGCGCGCCGGTAGGTGAACGTCATTTCGCTGACCAGCCCGTCTACCCGGGTCGTCCAACCTTCATTGTCCCTGGGAGCGGCCGCGGCAGCGCGCGCGGATATGGCCGCGGCTTCGGCCTGCGCCCCCTGGATCGTTACGCCAGGCTTCAGCCGGCCCACCAGGTTCAGGTTGTGAGCGGAGTACTCCGCATGGTAAGCCGGTGTGCCGTAGCCGTGAAAGAGCCAGATCTCGGTGCCCCCCGGGTAGGAGAAGCCGGGCGGCATCACTCCGGCCACCCGGTGCGCGATCCCCGCCACGGGAACGTCGCGTCCGATGATGCCGGGATCGCCGCCCAACCGGTCTTTCCAGATCTCGTAGCTTAAGACCACCTCGCGGTCCCCCTCCAGCCATCGGCCCAGCAATGGCTGTACCCCCAGGACCGGGAAAAGCGACGGGGTCACGCGGTACCCGCTCACCAGCAGCGGCTCCGCGGACCCGGTAAGCGCCACCATCTCGGTGCTGAAATTCATGGCGCCCAGCGTCTGGTAGCTGTTCGCCTGCGTCAGAAAGTCGCGGTAGATGGCCCCCGAGGCGGAGATACAGCCCCTGTCGTCGGCCGGGCTGTGACCACGTTGGAGCAGCTTCTGGTGCCAGGCTTCGTTGCATTCCCGGATCATCACCAGGCGGCTCTCCGCGGGCAAGCCCAGCGGCCGGAGAAAAACCGCCCGCACCACGCTGAAGATTACCGTATTGGCTCCGACGGCCAGCGCCGTGGTGAGGATCGCCACCACGCTCAACGTGCGATGGCGGGCGAGGTACCGCAAGTTCATCCGGAGACTACCTGCACGCGGCCCGCCACAGGCAAGTGGCGTGTTCCAAGGCCTCCGTCACCGTCTCGTGTTCGTATTTGGGACGGCTGTGTCCGGTATCGCCTAGAGTCCGTAGAGACTCCGCGCGTTCTCCCGCAGCACCATCCGTGCCAGCTCCGAAGCCCGCGCGCGTGTGATCTCGCCGTCGCGCATCATCGCGGTCAGCGCGATCGCGAGCGCCTGCCTCCCGCCACGCGCGCTCATCCAGCCGGATTCCTCCCAGCCCATTTCGTTGCTATAAGGATAAGCGTCGGTCGCGAACATGACCTTCTCGGGCACGTGTTCCAGCCACTCGCGCAGGATGCCCGCCAGCGTTGCCGGCTGAAGGATCAGCGATTGCGCAGAAAAGTCCAGATACGCGTTGGGCTTCTCCAAAAGGGGCGTGATCTCCCGCGTGAACGGCCATCCGCCGTGGACCATCACGAACCTGGTCTTGCGCAATTGCGGATCGTTGAGCACCGATTCGAGCAGCAGCGGGTTGGCCCCGGCGACCTCGAAGTAGCTCCCCGCGCCCGCCATGGTGTGGAGGTGCACCGCCATCCCCAGCCGGCCGCATTCCGCGGCGACGTAGCGGAACAGGAAATCCTGAAGCGGCTTGTACTCGGCTTCGGAGGGGGTGCCGCGGCGCGCGTAGATGCGGTCCGCCATGGCGCGGTCCACGGGGTCGAAGGCAAGCGAGCGCAGGTAGGCGGCCTCGAACTTCTCCGCCAGCGCGCCGCCCGCCTTGTGGCGCTCGAGCGTTGGAGTGACCACGCGGGCCAGGTACTCGGCCAGCGTCGCCGGAAGCCCGGCGGGAGTCGCGGCGAGACCCGCGGCTTCGAGGTAGCGTCCCCGCAGCTTGTCCTCCAGCGGGAAGAACAGCTTGCGATCGGGGTTGCGCGCGGCGAGCTTGGAATTGTCCAGCGGGAAGATCAGCGCGTCGGCATACGGCACCCAGCGGAACCGCGGCGGCTGGACGCTGCTGCCCATCTCGACGCGGTTGGCCAGCATGGTCTCGACGCCCATCTGGTCCAGTACCCAGGCGGGATACTGATCGCCCTTCTCCTGCATGACGCGGGTCTTGGGCAGCGAGCCGAAGAGTGCGCGTTGCGCATCGACTAGGGCAAGCGCGCCCGGCCGCATGTTCACCGGATCCGACGCCGGTTCCATGTTGTCCACCGGCAGCGCGTCGAAGCCGCGGTCGGGGGCCTCGCCACTCGCTACCACACGCACCGGATGGGCGTGATTGTCGATGGCGAAGATCTTCTGGATCTCGGCCGCCAGGTCGGGATCGGCCGAAGGCTGCGGCGCCGACCCGCACGCGGCCAGAAGGAGCGCGGCGAAAGCCGTCAACAGCGTGCCTCGGTTTTCCATTGCGAACATTTTGGCACACACCGCATCGAAAGGGCCGGGGGAGTTGCTGCGTCAAGGCCGCGTGACCTACCCGGCAACGCGACGATCCTTTGCGTCACCCGCTGATCCGGGCTACTGTGAAAATATGGCCAACCTTCAAACTATTAAGGAGGAAATTGAGCATCTCAGTGCCGCGGAGCGCCGCGAGCTGGCCGACTGGTTTGCTGAACTCGAAGCACAAGCCTGGGAAATGGAGATTGAGCGTGATTTTTCTCCCGGCGGCGCGGGTATGCCGTTTCTGGAGGAGATGAAAGCCGACGCGCGAGCTGGCAAGTTCAAGCCGTTTAGAGAGGGCCGCCCCGCCCAACATTAAGACGGGATGTCCTTCAAGTCTGTCGCCTCGGAACGTTTCTGGCAGCTTTACGCAGAACTGCCGGAAGAGATTCAAAAACTGGCCGATAAGCAGTACGAACTCTTTGAACAAAATCCTTTTCATCCGTCGCTGCGTCTCAAACAGGTGGGCGAAACCTGGACAGCGCGGGTTGGGCTTTATTATCGGGTGATCGGCTATCGCGAGGGTAATCTCTTTCGTTGGGGCTGGATTGGTTCGCATGAAGCCTACAAGATCGCAAACGGATGAGGTAAGAGAGGTCCTGTCCTCGCCGTAGCGGTTCTCATCCGCTTCGTGTTGCGCTGTTGCGTAATCGCGTCCCGGCTCTCTCGTGGCTTCTTGCTTGTTCAAACCCGCGCGACCAGGCCACGCCGACGCGGGTTCGCCTTGCGGTCGGGGCTGCGCGCGGCGAGCCTGGAATTGTCCGGCGGGAAGATGAGCGCATAGGCATACGGCACCCAGCGGAAGCGCGGTGGCTGGACGCTTCTGACCATCTCGACCCGGCTGGCCAGCATGATTTCGACCCCCACCTGGTCCAGGACCCAGACGGGATATTGATCGCCCTTCTCCTGAATGGCGCGGGCCTTGGGTAGCGAGCCGAAGAGAGCGTGCTACGCATCGAGCAGGGCGGGCGCGTCCGGACGCATGTTCACCGGGTCCGACGCCGGTTCCAAGTTGTCCACCGGCAGCGCGTCGAAGCCGCGGTCGGGAGCCTCCCCACTCCCGACCACCCGCACCGGATGGGCGTGATTGTCGATGGCGGGGATCTTCTGGATCTCGGCCGCCAGGTCGGGATCGGCCGAAGGCTGCGGCGCAGCACCGCACGCCGCCAACAGGAGCGCGGCCAGGGCCGGCAACGGGAGGCCTCGGTTTTCCATTGCGAACATCTTGGCACACGCGGCGGGCGGGCGTTACCGATCCGCGAGCGTCGCGAGCGGTCTTCGCCCCCAAAACGGCCAAACACGGGTGTTGGGGATCAACGGAACGGAGAACCGGGGTTAAGATTATGCAATATTCGACCACGTTTCAGAAAGGGCCAGTATTGACCCGCTCACGAAACCCGCGCCAGATTGACGGCTGCGACTTCAGATGTTATGATTACAGTACGGAGAAATCATGCCTACACGACGGGAATGGCTTAACTTGGTTCAGGACAAAAATGTTGCGTGTGTGGACCGGGGCGAAGCCATCGCTGACCTAGTTGAATCCGGTATGAGCCAGGCGGCAATCGCGGATAGAACAAACCTCTCCGAAACGACCATAAGTCACCTTCAAAAGTGCTTTCATAATTTAGAAGGGAAGGCTCGTGAAATGTGCAAAGCCGGAAGAATGAACGGGGATGCGTGCTACTCACTTGCAAACGCTCCTGACGGCGACCGAGAGCGTATATTTCAGTGCGCGATCAGGATACGTAAGACAAAGGACTCTCAGCGTTCTGCGCAGCATATGGGTCCAAAGGGCAGGCAGACACCACGAGGACAAATTACCGACAAAGATATGAAAGAGGCAATTAGGGAAGTGAAGTATGGACTGGAAGGCGTTATTTAACGCAGAACTAGTTTTTGATTATCCTGTACGGACACTCGGGATGCTCTGTGCCGTTCTGGGGGTGTTCCATCCTCCATTGGATTTCAACAATCGCTATCTAGCCCTTGGTTCCTTTTTGCTGCTCGGCAGCTTTGCCTACCAAAAATTTGCATCAATTTGGTTCACGACGGCTCACGATGGCCCACGCCATTTCAGTGCGGTTGCCTTCTTCCATTTCGTTGTGCTTTCCATTCTCACGCTTGCGCCTGCGCTTCTCTGCTTTTACCAGCTGGGCCTGACGCCGCCGCGATTGGATGCGTTTCTCTCTGGCTGGGCGCATGCGCACCCTGCACAAAGGGACACAACCGACACAACTGTGCTTTGGCCGGTGGAGGTCAGGAACAAATACGGGTTCATCGACAAGACTGGTGCCCTCGTAATCTCGGCTCAGTTTGACGCGGCCCAGTCGCTTTCGGAAGGGGTAGCCGCAGTCTGCTTCGGTCGCTGCGATTTTGTGGACACCAAGAGGAAGACCGAGGACGTATTGTTCCCCAATCAGCGGGTGTACGAGGGTGCTTGGGGCTATGTCAACGGACATGGACAGATGGTCATCACGCCTCAGTTCTCAATGGCCTCGGAGTTTTCACAAGGGCTCGCGGCCGTGTGCGTCGGAGAGCGGTTCGTTCCCGACGATCATTCCCCATGGCATTGCGGCTACATCGACCATAGCGGAAAGCTCGTCATACCCGCCCAGTTCTCCTATAGCAGGGAGTTCGATGATAGCGGTATCGCTGGCGTGAGCGTCGGGTCCGGTGAAGATACCAGATGGGGGTTCATTAACAAGAGCGGTCGTTTCCTTATCAATCCGCAGTTTCCGTACGCCGAGAATTTCAGGGACGGTTTAGCGATAGTGCATGAGAAGAAGACCGATACCCAACCCAGCTACATAGACCGAACTGGCCGCTACGTGTGGCGGCCACCAGAGGCCGTTCCCTAAAATCTCTGTTTTTGTGTTTCGGAAATAGCGCACAACGTTCTTCATGTCCGGTGATCCGCAGGCCAATCTCAGGTTGCCTTAACCCGGTTTTCCGTTCCGTTGGTCCCCAACGCCCTCCGCCCCAAACCAGGCCCCCCCCGCCCGCCGTTGTTGCTATGATTTCGGAGTTATGCGAAAAATGCCTCTGGCTGCTTTTTTTCTACTGCTCATGACGGCACAAGCGCAGGATCGCTCCCAGGCGCGATCCATGGTGATCTCCGACCGCGGCATCGTGGCCACCAGCCAGACGCTGGCATCCCAGGCCGGAGCGCAGGTGCTGGCGCGCGGCGGGTCCGCCCTCGACGCGGCTATCGCCGCCAACGCCACGCTGGGCGTCGTCGAGCCCGAAAGCTGCGGCATCGGCGGTGATCTGTTCGCCATCTATTGGGACGCCAAGACCGGCCAGCTCACCGCCATCAACGCCAGCGGCTGGGCGCCCCAAGCCCTCACCATCGATGTGCTTAAGGCCCAGGGAAATACCACCATGCCGCAGGAAGGCATCCAGTCGGTCACCGTGCCCGGCTGCGTGGACGGCTGGGCGAAACTTCATAAACGCTTCGGCAAGCTCCCCTGGAAGGACCTGTTCCAGCCCGCCATCTACCACGCCGACCACGGCTTCCCCGTCACCGAGATCATCAGCGAGGCGTGGAAAGAGGAGGAGGCCAAGCTCGCCCAGGACCAGAACGGCAAGCACGTCTTCCTGCTGAACGGCACGACCCCCGCCCTCGGCCAGATGTTCCGCAATCCGCAGATGGCCTCGGCGCTCCGGCTCATCGCCGCGGAGGGCGAGGCGGCCTTCTATCGCGGCGCCATCGCCAAGGCCATTCTCAAGACCAGCGACCGCCTGGGCGGCAAAATGGCCCTCGCCGATCTCGGCGAATTCGAAGCCGAGTGGGTGCAGCCCATCTCCACCGACTACCGCGGATGGAAGGTCTACGAGCTGCCGCCCAACGGCCAGGGGATCGCGGCGATCCAGATGCTGAACATACTCTCGCTGATTCCCCTCTCAACCTATCAGCCGCGCGGCGTGCTGGAATTGCACGCCCAGATCGAGGCGCAGAAGCTGGCTTACCAGGACCTGCACCGCTACGTGGCCGACATGCGTTTCAGCAAGGTGCCGGTGGAGGGCATGATGTCGATGGAATACGCGCGTGAGCGGGCCAAGCTGATCGATCCCGACCGCGCGCGCTGCGATGTCGCCCCCGGCAACCCCGGCCCGCAAGCGGGCACCCCGGTGCACGGCGACACCATCTATCTTTCCGTGGTCGACCGCGAGGGCAATATTGTGTCGCTGATTCAGAGCCTCTACCAGCACTTCGGATCGAAGGTGGTGGTGGACGATTACGGGTTCGCCTTGCAGAATCGCGGCGGCCTGTTCGAGCTGGACGGCGCCCACCCGAACGCGCTCGCGCCTCGCAAGCGGCCGTTCCACACCATCATTCCGGCATTCATGGAAAAGGGCGATGTGCACATCGGGTTCGGCATCATGGGCGGACTGAACCAGGCGCAGGCGCACGCGCAGTTCGTCTCCAACGTGGTGGATCACGGAATGAGCATCCAACTGGCATTGGAGGCGCCGCGCTTCACCAAGAAGGCCTTCGGCGGCTGCGACGTGCTCGTCGAAAACCGCATCCCGCCGGAGGTGCGGCAGGCGCTCGAGGCCAAGGGGCATCAACTCAAGGTGCAGGGCGATTTTTCGAACGAAATGGGCGGCGGCCAGGTGGTGGTGCACGATTCGGCCAAGGGCGTGAACTACGGCGCGTCGGACCCGCGCAAGGACGGCGCCGCGGTGCCCGAGCCGGCGCCCTACTTCGCCGCTACTCCCCCACCACGGTCACGGTGATCCTGCGCTCCCTCGGACGGTCGTCGAAATCGCACAGCACGATCTGCTGCCACGTGCCGATATGAATTTTGCCTTCGGCCACCGGAAAGCTCTTGGCCGTGCCGACGAGCGCGCTCCGCAGGTGCGCGTACCCGTTTTCGTCGCCCCAGCGGGCGTTGTGCGCATAGTCGGTGTTGGCCGGCGCGATCTTTTCCAGCGCGCGCTTCAAGTCGGCCACGCAGCCCGGCTCGAACTCCAGCGTGGTGATGCCCAGCGTCGAGCCCACGCCCGAAACGTTCACCACGCCGGTCCGCACGCCGCTGGCCGAGACGATGCCGGCCACGTGCCCCGTGATATCCAGCACATCGCACCGGCCCTTGGTGGAGATGGAAAACTCCTGCTGCACGGCCGTCATGGCTACTTGCAGAAGTCGGCTTCGAAGCCCGCGACCTTCGAGAGGCGGCGGCGATGCCGTTCCGCGCCGGAGAAGCGCGCGCCCACGTAGTCGCGCACCAGTTCCACGGCCAGCGCCGGGCCGATCACGCGGGCGCCCAGGCAGAGCACGTTGACGTCGTCGTCCTCCACGCACTGCCGCGCCGAGAAGCTGTCGTGGCACGTGGCGGCGCGGATGCCGCGAAACTTGTTGGCGGCCACGCAGGCGCCGGCGCCCGAGCCGCAGATCAGCACGGCGCGCTCGGCTCCGTTGTGGAGCACGGCATTGGCCACCGCGCGGGCGTAATCCGGGTAATCGACGGGGTCGGTGGAGTTGGTGCCCAGGTCGGTGACCTGGTGCCCCAGCTTCCGCAGCTCGTCGATCACTCTCGCCTTGAGCGGGAAGCCGGCATGATCGGTAGCGACGGCCAGGTTCATCGAACTTATGATACCAGTGGAGAGTGCGGCTTTTCATCGGCCTCATCGTGGCGGGGCAGGCGTGCAGCCTGGCGTACCAGGCGCCGGCGCCGGCCATCGTTCGCGATCTCACGCATTTTTCCCAGGTGATGAATGCGACGCGCGCCTACCAGGCCATTCTGCCGCCCAACTATGCGGCCTCGCAGAAACGCTATCCCGTCATCTACTGGCTGCACGGCTACGAGCAGCCCGACGCTGCCCGCGACGCCGCCATCGCCGCGTACGTGGCCGCCCATGACGTCATCGTGGTAAACGCCGGTCCGGTGGAGAGCGCCGGCCAGTTTCCTCTGTACTTCCCCGAATTGGCGGACGAGGTCGATAAGACGCTCCGCACCGTGCCGGACCGCAACCATCGCGCCGTGACGGGATTCTCCTTGGGCGGCTTCATGGCGTTCTCGATCGCGGGGAAGTATCCCGACCTGGTGGCCAGCGCTTCCAGTTTCATGGGACTTCCGGCGGCCCCCGTGGGCCCGCGCAATCTCGACGTCGAGTACCGCCTGGAGGACCTCTACGGCAACTACGACGGCGTGCGCACGCGGCTCGTCACCGGGAGCCACGATTTCCTCCAGTTCTATCACCGGCGGTTGAATTCGATCTGGCTCTACGCGCGAAGCGGCCACGAAACCGAGGAGTTCGACTCGGACCACGGCACGCCCGAGATCGCCAAAACGCTGGACTTCCACATGCGCGCGTTCGCCAACCCGCTGCCCAAGCCGCCCATGTTCCAGCACGCCGACGTCTATCCCGACTTCACCGTATGGGGCTGGGAAGTGGCATCCGACCGGAAGCAGCCGGGCTTCACCGTGTTCGAGAACGTCACCGCCAAGGGGTTCCGGTCCGCGGTGCGGGAATGGCTGCCGGGAGGCGCGCTCATCCCACGGCTGAAAATGTCGATCGTGTCCGCGCCGATGTATGCGCCGGGCAGTTCGCAGGCGGTCACCTATATCCGGCTGCGCGACGGCGCCGTGCGGCGCGAGGCACAAAAAGCCGATGCCCAGGGACGCCTCGGTTTCGAACTCGACGGCGATGCCTGGGAGGTCGGCATCTCGGCCGGGCCGGCGGTGACCGTATCGGGGTTCGAGCTCGCGGACGCCGCCTGGGCCACGGCCGGAGGCCCGGTGAAGCTGCGGGTGCGGTTCCTGAACAAAGGTCAAACCCGCTCCGGAACTACGCCCATCCAATGGGAGAGCCCTGATGACGGGGTGAAGATCGAGCCCGCGTCCAGCCGGCTGTTCGGGTTGGCGCCGGCCGAATCGGGCCTGCTGCCGGTTACCCTCACGGTGCCCGACCCCTCGCGCGCGGTGGTGAAGCTCTTCGCGGTGGACGGGGCCAATCGCATGCCGATCGAGGTGCCTCTGTTTCCGCAGGCCGCGGCGGCGAGTGATTTCCACCTCGCGGACGGGCAGACGATCAGCATGTACCAGCACGCCGTCGAGCAGGCCGACGTGACGCTGGGCGAAGGCAACGCCGACGGCCGCGCAGCCCCCGGCGAGGCCGTCGCGGTCCTGCTGCCCGACGGCGAGGCGATGCGGGCGGGCGAGCTGTTTACTAATGATGCGTGCGTCGATACATCGCTTCGCGCGTCGGATTCGTGGACCGAATACGACCGTGCCGGAGTCTCTGCGGTGTATACGCTGGCCGCCATAAGGCCGGACTGCCCGCCGGGCCACGTGGTGCGCGCCCTGGTGCGCGTGCTGATTCCGAACGCGCCGAATCACCGCGTGAGATACGCCGCGATCGAGTTCCCGGTGTGGTACCGCCAGGGCGAAGAACCCAAGAAGTAGCGTCGTTTCGTGTTCCGCCCCTAAAGCTCCGCCCGCCGTCCGCCGATGAATGAATTGTCATGGCGGCGGAAGATCTCATTGCCTTGGAGCTAATGCTCAACCGGTTCAACCGTTTGATGACCGAAATCCTCCGGGGAGCCATCGTGCGGACCACCTTCCAGCCTTGGGAGGTCGAGCTGCTCCTCGATATGGAGACTTGCCGGTTGGAGCCAAAACGCAGGAACGAGATCCTGCGGCAGTATCAGAGAGCCGTGGAACGGCAGATGGAGATTGGGCCCGGACCGCCGATGAGGCTGTCCGAATTCCTTCAGGTGAGGACCACGCGCCGGCCCAGGATCGCGTAACGGCCGCTCAGCACGAGGCGGATGGCATCGGAATAGATCCGGTGCTCTTCCCTCAAAATGCGGGCGGAGAGCGTCTCGACCGTGTCGTCGTCTTTCACCGGCACGGCCGCCTGTAAAAGAATCGGACCCGCGTCCAGGTCTTCGTCCACCAGATGCACCGTGCAACCGGTGATTTTGACCCCGTGCTCCAACGCCTGATGCTGGGCGTCCAGGCCGGGAAACGCCGGCAGCAGCGACGGGTGGATGTTCAGGATCTGGTTGGGGAACTCGCGAATGAAGGTGGCGCTGAGCAGCCGCATGAAGCCGGCCAGGCAGACCAGATCGGCCCGTTGCTTGCGGAGTTCCGAGATCACCAGGCGATCGTAGACCTCGCGGTCCAGGCCCTTGGAGGGCAGGCAGACGGCGTTGAGGCCTCTTTCGCGGGCGATTTGGAGCCCCCGGGCTTCCGAGCGGTTGGAGATCACCACGGCGATTTCCGCGTCGATGGCGCCCGCCGCGACCTGTCCGGCGATCGCCTCGAAGTTGGACCCGCGCCCGGAGAGCAGAATGCCCAGACGCTTCATCGGTACTCCACGCGCGGGCGTCCCCGCTTTTGAGCCGCCACGCTGCCGATCCGGAAGGCCGATTCGCCCAGGCGGCTCAGCACCGCTTCCGCACGCCTCGCGCCGCGCGCGGGGACGGCCAGGATCATCCCCACGCCTAAATTGAAGGTGCGGCGATAGTCGTCGTCGGGAATGCGGCCGATGCGCTTCATCACTTCGAAGAGGGCGGGAATGCGCCAGGAAGACGTGTCGATCAAGACCGCCAGCCCGCCGGGCAGCATGCGGGGCGCGTTGCCGGTGATTCCTCCGCCCGTGATGTGGGCGGCGCCGCGCAGGAGTCCCGCATCCGCCAGGGCGCGGATGGGCTTCAGGTAGCTCCGGTGCACCGCCAGCAGCGCATCGCCGACGGTGGCGCCCACCTCGGGAAGCGTGGTCTTAGGCGTGTAGCCCGCCACGTCGAACAGCAGCTTTCGGGCCAGTGAATAGCCGTTGGTGTGCAGTCCGGTGGAGTGCAGCGCCAGCAGCACGTCGCCGGCGCGGATGCCTCTGCCGGTCAGTAGGTGGGACCGTTCGGCTGCGCCGACGATAAAGCCCGCAAGGTCGTACTCCGATTCCGCATACAGGCCGGGCATCTCCGCCGTCTCGCCGCCAATCAGGGCACAGCCGTTTTGCCGGCACCCGCGGGCGATTCCCGAGACCACGGTTGCCGCCACGCGCGCGTCCAGTTTGCCCACCGCGAAGTAATCCAGGAAGAACAGCGGCACGGCCCCTTGCACCGCGATGTCGTTGACGCAGTGGTTTACCAGGTCTTCCCCCACCGTGTCGTGGCGGCCGGTGAGGAAGGCCACCTTGAGCTTGGTCCCCACCCCATCGGCCGAGCTGACCAGCACCGGCCGGCGAAACCCGCGGAGCTGAAACGAAGCGCCGAACGTGCCGATATCGGTCAGGACGCCGCGGGTGAAGGTCTGCCGGGCGAACTTCCGGATGAGCGAGACGGCGCGGTCGGCTTCGTCGATGTTCACCCCGGCATCCCGGTAGCGAGCCTGCTTGGACGTTGGCAAATCTCAGTATAACGGCCGTACGCCCCGCCGCTCTTTCCGTAACCTCCCCGCGCCCGCCCGCGCCATATATCGGGTTACCGATCGGCTATAATGTCCGGATTACTTGCCTTATGAAAAAACTCGTAACCGCGTTGGTTTTCGTGTGCGCATACGCATTCGCCCAGGCGCCCTCGACATTCGCGATCCGCAACGCCAAAATTGTCACGGTCGGCGGCCCGGTGATCGCCAAAGGCACCGTGGTCGTCCGCAAAGGACTGATTGAAGCCGTGGGCGAGAACGTCGCGGTCCCCTCCGATGCATGGGTGGTGGACGGCGAAGGCCTCACCGTCTACCCAGGCCTGATCGATTCCCTGAGCACGGTCGGCATGCCTGGCGCGCCCGCCACCTCGACCACCGCAACTGCGGGCCGCGGAGGCCGCGGGCAGGCCACGCCGGCGACTCCTGGCACTCCAGTAACCGCCGCCGCTCCTCTGGCGCGCGGACCCGAGGACCGGCCGGCCACCACCAGTTGGGTCGTCGCGGCCGACGAGATCCAGGCCACTGACCGGCGCATCGAGACGGTGCGCAGCGCCGGCTTCACCACGGCCGTCACTTTCCCCACGCGCGGCATCTTCGCCGGCCAGGGGTCCATCGTTGACCTGCTCTCCGGCGAAAAGGCCGGCGAAATGGTGCTCGTCCCTTCCGTCGGGCAGTACATTTCGCTCACCCGCGCGGGCGGCGGCGGCGGCATGGGCGGCGGATTTCCTAGCTCCCTCATGGGCACGATTTCTTACATCCGCCAGATCTATCTGGACGCCGCCCACTACCAGCTCGTCAAGGACACCTACGCTAAGGATCCCCGCGGCATGGAGCGGCCGGCCTACGACCGGGCGCTCGAGGGCGTGCTCGAATCCAAGCGGATCCTGTTCCCCGCCAACCGCCTGGTGGAAATCG
Organism: Bryobacteraceae bacterium; assembly: GCA_035638575.1. Classification (GTDB taxonomy): domain Bacteria; phylum Acidobacteriota; class Terriglobia; order Bryobacterales; family Bryobacteraceae; genus DASQZT01. The sequence goes on along the minus strand of DASQZT010000196.1, from coordinate 15,812 downwards.
ATCGCATGCTGCGCTTCGCCGCCGAGCTGAAGCAGCCCGTGATTCTCTATGGCGTGCACGAAAGCTACCGGCCCGAAGCCATCCAGGTGATCAAGAAGTACGGCGCCCCCGTGCTGGTGAGCCTGCGGTGGCCCGAGCCCACGCGCGACGCCAACCCGGACGACGTGGACAGCATGCGGACCCTCGAGACCCGCGACAAGGCGGCCTCCGCGCCGGCCCTGCTGAAGAAGGCGGGCGTGCGGTTCGCGCTGTATTCCGACGGCCTGGACCAGCCGCGCGATCTGCAACGCGCCGTCAAGAAGGCCATGGATGGCGGGCTCTCGCGCGAGGATGCGGTTCGCGCGCTCACCCTTTCGGCCGCCGAGATCTACGGCGTGGCCGATCGCATGGGCTCGATCGAGAAGGGCAAAATCGCCAACCTGGTGGTGATGCGCGGCGATATTTTCGAGGATCGGACCAAAGTGGAGCTGATCTTCGTCGACGGCCGCAAGTACACGCCGGCGCCGGACACGGCAACGCCCGGCGGCCGCGGGCCGGCAACCGACGATCCGGGAGGGAATCGATGAACAAGGCATGGATCGCTGCGCTGATCGCGCTGGCGCCGCTCTCGGCCGAAACGATCGTCATTCAGAACGCCACCGTCATGACCGTGACCAAGGGCACGCTCAAGGGCTCCGTCGTGATTAAGGACGGCAAGATCGCCGAAGTGGGCGAAAAGGTCATGGTGCCGCAAGGCGCCACCGTAATCGATGGCACCAACCAGTATCTGATCCCCGGTATCATCGACTGCCACTCGCACATCGCGGCCGACGGCGGGATCAACGAAGGCAGCGTCTCGGTGTCGTCCATGGTGGACATCAAGGACGTCCTGAACCCCGAGGACATCGCCATCTACCGCGCGCTGGCCGGCGGCGTCACCACGGCCAATATTCTGCACGGGTCGGCGAATGCCATCGGCGGATGCACCCTGCCGATCAAAATGCGCTGGGGCAAGGACGCGCAGAGCCTGATCTTCGAGGGCGCCATGCCCGGAATCAAGTTCGCGCTGGGCGAGAATCCCAAGCGCGCGGGCAACCCCCAGGGAGGCCGCGGCGCCGCCACCACCGTGCAGGCGCGGTATCCCGCCACCCGCATGGGCATCGAGGACACCATACGCGAAGCCTTCAACGAGGCCAAGGCGTACAAGGAGGAGTGGGACGCCTACAACGCCCGCGTGGCGCGCGGCGAACACCTCATCCCGCCCCGCAAGGACCTGAAGCTCGAACCCCTCAAGGAAGTCCTCGAAGGCAAGCGCTACGTGCACGCGCACTCCTACCGCGCCGACGAGATTCTCATGCTCATCCGCGTGGCGGACGACTACGGGTTCAAGATCCGCACCTTCCAGCACGTACTGGAAGGTTACAAAGTAGCCAAGGAGATCGCCGCGCACGGCGCGGGCGCCTCCACTTTCAGCGATTGGTGGTCGTACAAGGTGGAGGCCTTCGACGCGATTCCGTACAACGCGGCGCTGATGGCCAAAAAGGGAATTGTGGTCAGCCTGAACAGCGATGACGCCGAGCTGATGCGGCACTTGAACAGCGAAGCCGGCAAAGCCATGAAGTACGGCGGCGTGAGCGAGAACGACGCGCTCGCCATGGTCACGCTGAATCCGGCCAAGCAGTTGGGCATCGACAACCGCGTCGGCTCGATCGAAGTGGGCAAAGACGCCGACCTCGTGATCTTCGACAAATTCCCGCTGTCGGACTATGCCAAGGTGCAGAAGGTGCTGATCGACGGCACGGTGTATTTCGATCGCGACAACGAAGTGAGCGGGCGCCCGGCGAAGCAGGCCGAGAAGCAGAAGCTGATCGACAAGGAGAAGCAGAACCAGCAGCGCCAGCAGCCCGCGCGGCGCCCTGGCGCGCCAGGAGGCCAGCAATGAAACGGTTCGGCCTTCTGATGGCCTGCGCCGCCGCGGCGTTCGCGGCCTCCGGGGAAACGGTTCTCATCCGCAACGCCGACGTTTACCCCGTGACCGGCGCGCCCATGAAGGGTGTGTCGGTGCTGATCCAGGACGGCAAGATCGCGGATATCGGGCCGAAGATCGTTCCCGCGAAAGGCATTCGCATCGTGGAAGCCAAGGGCCTGCGCGTGTATCCCGGCATGCTGGATTCGGGAACCGAGCTGGGGCTGTCGGAGATCAGCGGGGTGCGCGAGACGGTGGATACGGGCGAGCTGGGCGAGTTCATGCCGCAGCTTCGCGCGCTGGTGGCCGTGAACCCGGAGAGCGAGCATTTTCCGGTGGTGCGCGTCAACGGCATCACCAGCGCGATGATCTTCCCGTCCTCCGGCGGCGGCGGGGGTGGCGGCGGGGGCGGCCGTTTCGGCGGCGGCGAACGCCAGATCATCTCCGGACAGGCCGCGCTGATCCATACCGATGGCTGGACCTGGGAAGACATGGAGATCAATCGCTCGGCCGCCCTGCACCTGATCTTTCCGAGCATTGCGGGCCGCGGCGGGCGCGGCGGCGGCGCGCCGGTCCCCGAGAACGTGGCCGAGATGCTTGGTCTCGGAGCGGCCACGGGCTACACCCAGGCGCGCCGGACTTACGAGCAGCAGATCGCCAAACTCGGCGATTTCTTCGACGATGCGCGGAAGTACCAGAAGGCGCGCGGCGCGCACGTCCCCGGATTCCAGCGCGATCTGAAGTTCGAAGCCATGATCCCGGTGCTTGAGCGCAAGGTGCCGGTGGCCATCACGGCAAGCCGCGCCAGCACGATTCACGACGCCATTGCGTTTGCGGAAAAACAGAACATCCAAATCGTGATTTTGCAGCCGCGCGAGCTGGGCAAGGCCGCCGCCGAACTGAAGGCCAAAAATATTCCGGTGGTCCTGGGACGCGTCCTGGCGCTGCCGGAAAACGAAGACGACCCGTACGACGGCGCGTTCACCCTGCCCGCGGAAGCTTATAAGGCAGGCGTAAAGTTCGCCTTCGGCACATTCACCAACGAGTTTGTCCGCGACCTCCCGTACCAGGCGGCTACCGCGGTGGCCTTCGGCCTGCCGTACGACGAGGCGCTGAAGGCCGTCACCATCAATGCCGCGCAGATCTGGGGCGCGGCCGATAGGCTGGGTTCGGTCGAGAAGGGAAAGGTGGCGGACCTGGTGGTCACCGATGGCGATCTGCTGGAAATCCAGACCCAGGTCAAGCGCCTGTACATCGCGGGCAAGGAAGTCGCACTGACCAACAAGCAGACCCGCCTCTACGAAAAGTACTCGGAACGCCAGTAAGGTACCAACCGCTCCCCCTTTTCACCCGCAACGCCACTGCCGATTCTGAGCCGCTTCGCAGAAGCTCGACCGTGAGGGAGCGCTCATCCGTGCATCCGCCCCCGCCACGCTATCATCGAAGTACTGCATGATCCAGCTCAACGGGGTCTCCAAGCACTTCAACGGCAAGCGTAAAGTAGTCGCGCTCGATTCCGTGGATCTTGACATTCAGCGCGGCGAGATGGTCTCCATCGTGGGGCCCTCCGGCTCCGGCAAATCCACGCTCCTCAACCTGATCGGCGGGCTCGACCGCCCCACCTCCGGCGAGATTCGCATCGACGGCCAGCCCATCGCCGCCCTCTCCGACGACGATCTCACGCGTCTGCGCCGCGACAAGATCGGCTTCGTGTTCCAGTTCTTCAACCTGCTGCCCAGCCTCACCTGCGTGGAAAATGTGGCGCTCCCCTTGCACCTGAAGGGCCTCCCCGGCAAGGAAATCGACAAGCGCGCCCGCGAGCTGCTCGACTTGGTGCAGCTCGCCCAGCGCTTCGATCATCTTCCCGACGAGCTTTCGGGCGGCGAGCGGCAGCGTGTGGCCATCGCCCGCGCGCTGGCGTTCTCTCCGCCCGTCCTGCTGGCCGACGAGCCCACCGGCAATCTCGACACCCACACCGGCCGTGAAATTCTCAACCTCATCCACGGCTTGCACCAGCGCCTGAACGCCACCATCCTCATCGTCACCCATGACGTGGGCGTCTCCGAGAGCTGCCCGCGAACCGTCACCCTGCGCGACGCGCGCATCGCCGGAGACCTGCGGCGATGATCCTGCTGCGCCTGATCAGTTGGCCCTACGTGCGCAAGCACCTGCTGCGCTCGGTGCTGACCACCGCGGGTATAGTGCTGGGCGTGGCGCTGCTGGTCGGCATGCAGAGCGCCAACCGCAGCGTGCTCGCCGCCTTCAACCAGACCGTGGACCGCATCGCGGGCAAGGCGCAGCTTCAGGTCACCGCGGGCGACGTGGGCTTCGGCGAAGAGGTGCTCGAGCGCGTACAGGCCGTCAGGGAAGTGAGCGCCGCCGCGCCGGTCATCGAAGCCGCTGTCGATACCGGCCTCCCGGGACAAGGCAAGCTCCTGGTGCTGGCGGTGGATATGACCGGCGACCGCAGCCTGCGCGATTACGATTTTGAAAACGGCGACGAAGACGTGATCGACGACCCGCTGGTGTTCCTCGCCCAGCCCGATTCGCTCATCGTCACGCGCGAGTTCGCCGGCCGCAATGGCCTCCAGACCGGCAGCAAACTGAAGTTCGACACCATGGAGGGGCCCAAGCAGTTCACCGTGCGCGGCATCCTCAAAGCCGGCGGCATGGCGGCGGCCTTCGGCGGCAATCTGGGGATCATGGACATCTACGCGGCGCAAAAGGTGTTCGGCCGCGGCCGGCACTTCGACCGCATCGATCTCGCCCTTCGGGATGGCGTTTCGCTCGAACGGGGCGTGGCCGCGCTCGAAAAGGCGCTGGGTCCGGGCTTCACCGTCGAGCCGCCTTCGGGGCGCGGCAAGCAGTTCGAATCGCTGCTGGGCATCTACACCCTGGCGATGCGCGTGTCCAGCCTGTTCGCGCTCTTCATCGGCGTGTTCATCATCTATAATTCGTTTTCCATCGCGGTCACGCAGCGGCGGTCGGAGATCGGAATCCTGCGCGCCCTGGGCGCCACCCGCGGGCAGATTCGCACGCTGTTCCTGGGGGAGAGCGCCGTCGCGGGCATAGTCGGCTCCGCCGCCGGCGTGGCCCTGGGGCTGGCCTTCACGCGCAGCCTGACCGGCGCCACCGGACAGTTGATGGAGACCTTTTTCGGGACCCCTCAGAATAAGGGGGAGATCCTGGTGGACCCACGCTTCCTGCTGGCGGCGTTCGCGGTGGGCGTGGCAACCAGCATGATCGGGGCCTTCATCCCCGCGCGCAATGCGGCGCGCCTCGAGCCCGTGCAGGCCTTGCAGAAGGGCAAGTACCAGGTGCTCGGCGCCGGCGAGAACCGCGCCCGTCGCACCGCCGCGTTCCTCGCGCTGGCGGCCTCGCTGGTCTGCCTGGCGATGCCCGCCTATCGTCCCGCGCTTTACATCGGGTACCTGCTCACCGTGCTGGCCGCCTTGCTGCTGACGCCGTTCCTCTCGCTGGAACTGGCCAGGCTCTTGCGCCGCCCCATGAAATGGTTCCGGCCGATCGAAGGCTCTCTGGCCGCCGACAGCCTTCTCCAGGCGCCACGCCGCACCTCGGCCACGGTCGCCGCGCTGATGCTCTCCCTGGCGCTGGCGGTCTCGTTCGGCGGCGTATCGCTCGGCAGCATTCAATCAGTCCAGGTGTGGATGACCGCGAATCTGAATCCCGACCTCTTCGTAAATGCCTCCGAGACCATCTCCGCCCATGACTTCCATTTCCCCGCCGCCATGCTCGGCGAGCTGCAGGCCATACCCGGCGTCGATGAAGTTCAGGCCGTGCGGGCGCCGCGCGTGAAGTTTCGCGACATCCCCATGATGCTCATCGTCATCGATCTCGCCAGCGTCGGCCGCCGCGTGCATCGCACCGTGATCGCAGGAGACGACGCGACCATGAGCCGGCTGGCAGCCGAGGGAAAGGGCGTGATTGCCAGCGAGAGCCTTGCCAACCTCCAGAAGCTAAAGATGGGCGACATCGTGGACCTGCCCAGCCCCAGCGGCCCGCTCCGCCTGCCGATCGTGGGGATCGTCCGCGATTACAGCAACCAGCTCGGCTCCATCTTCCTCGACCGCAAAGCTTACGTCCGCTATTTTCAGGACGACACGGTCGATATCTTCCGCATCTATTTGAAGCCCGGCGCCTCGATGGAGGAGGTGCGGCGCCAGATCGTCGACCGCGTCGGAAGCCGCCACCGCCTGTTCGTCCTCTCCAATCGCGAGGTTCGCGACTTCATCATGCAGGCCGTGAACAGTTGGTTCGGCATGACGTACATCCAGTTGTTCGTGGCGATGATGGTGGCCGTCCTGGGCATCGTCAACACGCTCACCGTCTCGATTGCCGACCGCCGCCGCGAGCTGGGAGTCCTGCGCGCCGTGGGCGGGTTGCGCGCCCAGATCCGCGTCACCGTGTGGATGGAGGCCGTGGCCATCGGGATCATCGGCCTGGTACTCGGCATCGCCACCGGCATGATCTTTCTGTATTACGAGCTGCAGGCCATCGGACGCGATATCTCCGGCACGCCCCTCGCGTATCGGTTTCCCGCCGGCATCGTGGCGATACTGGTTCCGGTCATTGTTTTAGTCGCCTTGATCTCGGCCGTTCTCCCCGCCGAAAACGCGGTGCGCACTTCGCTGGTGGAGGCCTTGGAATATGAGTAGGGCTCCGCTGCTGCTTCTTCTGGCCGCCGCCGCCGCGGCGCAGGATGCCCGCCAGATTGTCGAAGAGTCCCAGCGCCGCGGCCGCGCCAATTCGCAGCGCTACGAAGGCGTGCTCGAAGTCACCGCCGCCAACTCCAAGGTGTCCAGGAAGTCGTGGCAATCGCAGCGCATCGGCTCGTACGGAAACAGCAAGGTGATTATTCGTTTTACCGCCCCGGCGGAAGTCAAGGGCGTGGCCCTGCTGGTAGTCAACCACCCCGACCGTTCCTCCGATCAGTGGATGTGGACGCCGTCCATCGGGCGCGAGCGCCGCATCGCCCTCCAGGACCGCTCCACTCGTTTCTTCGGCACCGACTTCAGCTTCGAAGACTTGGAAGAGCGCGACGTGGACCAGTACGATTACCGCCTCACCGGCGAGGAGGCCATCGACGGCGCTCCGTGCTGGCGCATCGAGAGCCGCCCGCGCCGGGGCAAGACTTCGCAGTATACGCTTTCGCGCGCCTGGATCCGCAAGGACAACTACGTTCCCGCGCAGTACGAGAATCTCGTCAAAGACCAGGTGGTGCGCCGCCTGCACCAGACCGGCATCCGCAACGTGCAGGGCATCTGGACCGCGTGCGTGCTCGAAATGACCGACCTGCGCCGCAACAGCCGCACGATGTTGCGTTTCGAAAAGCTGGAATACAACGTGCCGATGCAGGACGACGCCTTCACCGTGCCGGCCTTGGGGCGCGAGCAATGAAGGCTGATTCGGCGCCGCCTGTGGGGCAGGTTGGCAACCTGCGGACCGATTGTCAATCGGTCCAGGCGAGCGAAGCTCGCCTTTCTGTCGCCAAGCGAGGGAGCGGTTTCCGCTGCGCACGCCTCGCGCTCCTTCCGTTGTGCGCCGTCCTCGCCGCGGCCCAGAGCTTCTCCCAGCGCGGCTTCCTGGAAAGCACCACCCTGCTGTTCCCGCAGACCGCGCCGGGCGACGGTTCCCACGCCGTCGACGAGATCCTGTTGCGCTACGAAGCGTTCTACAAGCTTTTGCCAAGCCTGCGGATTGCCGGCGCCATCGATTTCCGCGCCGACACTCACCTCGAAACCGAACACGATCCCGGCCTTTCGTGGTGGGACCGCGAGCGGCGCCGCCCCATGTTCGACATCCGCCGCCTGAGCGCCGCCTACACCCACGGCAAGCTCACCGTGGAAGCCGGCCGTCAGTTCATCCGCTGGGGCAAGACCGACATCCTCAACCCCACCGACCGCTTCGCCCCGCGCGATTACCTGAACGTGGTGGATAACGACTTCCTGGGCATCACCGCGGCGCGCGCCACGTACGGCGGCCAGTCGAACACCATCGACCTGGTGTTCTCGCCGCGCCTCACCCCCAGCCGCGTCCCGCTTCTCGGCGAGCGATGGGCCCCGTTGCCGGAAGGCATTCCCATCGTGGAGCAGGCCCCGCTGTTTCCGGGCGGCCCCCAGTTCGGCGCGCGCTGGAACCACATCGGCGCCGCGGCCGAGTACTCGTTCTCGTTCTACAACGGCTACGATCATCTGCCGCTGTATCTCGCGCAACTGAAGCTCGCGCCCCTGGAAGTGGACTTACAGCGCTTCTACCCGCAGATGCGCATGTACGGCGCCGATCTGGCCCTGCCGCTGCCGCTGGTGACCCTGAAGGCGGAAACCGCTTACTTCACCAGCTCTTCAACCCAGGCGGACGAGTACGCGCTCTGGGTAATCCAGTTGGAGCGCCAGGCCGGCGAGTGGACCTTCGTGGTCGGCTATGCGGGCCAGGCCATCACCTCGCACGGAACTTCGATCGCCTATTCGCCCGTCCGCGGACTGACGCGCGCCTTGGTGACGCACGCCGGCTACACCATCGACACCAATCGCAGTGTGGCGCTCGAGGCGGTGATCCGCCAGAACGGCCGCGGCGTTTTACTGAAGCCCGAATACACCCAGGCCTTCGGCCAGCACTGGCGCCTCACCGCCGGCTTCGCGCTGATCCGCGGCGCCGGGAGCGATTTCCTCGGCCAGTATCATCGCAACTCGCACGCCATCCTCACCGTGAGATACAGCTTCTGACTCCCGCCGTAGCGCAGCCTCGCCGCCATTACTCCTGATCGCCGGCACGCGGGTTCGAGTCCAGCCTGGGTAGCCAACTGCAGTGGAGGAGCCTCATTCCGCGAATACCTCTTGCAGCGTCCTCAACGTGACGGTGAGCGTCTTTGCCGAGACTACTCCGAGTTTCTTTGCCAGCCGGGTCTTGTCCACCGCGCGAACCTGATCGAGCAGGATCAGGCCCTTCCGGCCACCATGTGTGACGCCGATCCGAAACGGTGCCTCGCGCCCCGCCGTGGTCATGGGTGCGACGAGTACTGTGCGCAGATGATCGTGCATTTCGGCCGGCGACACCACCACGCACGGGCGCGTCTTCTTGATTTCACTCCCGACAGTAGGATCAAGATTCACGAGCCAAATCTCTCCACGCGTCACCAGACCAACTCCGAATCCTCCGCATTGCCAAATTCGCCCATCACGAGTTCGTCGTCACCAGCCTCGGCGATTCTCCTGGCAGCCTCGGCCCAACCTGTGCGGGCCCGGCTCGCGGGCCTGCGGAGCACCAGCGCGCCATCCTCAATCGTCATTTCCACTCCCGACTTTGCGTCCAGACCCAGTTGCGCAAGTAGCGGCTTGGGGATGACGACTCCCTGGGAGTTCCCAATCTGTCGAATGCTTACGTGCACAGCCCGCATAGTAATAACAATGTTATTCCATGCTTCCCTGGCCTGTCAAGCCGAGTCTCCCCAGAAGTGTTCAAAAACGCGTCCACGACGGGGGGTCTCCAACAACTCTGCTGCCGCGGAAGAACATCGACCTACCAGCCGCATTTTCAGCCCGGCCTGTGCGAAATTCACGTGCGGACTTCTTCGAGCGGCTTCACCGGCACGATTCGTGCGACACGTTCCATCACCTTCCTGTTTTGAGCAGCCTTCTTCAGATCGTATTCAGCTTGCAGGCGCATCCAGAATTCCGGCGTGCCGCCAAATAGGCGCGAAACCTTCAGGCACATGACAGCAGACAGAGGCTTCCGCCCGGCCAGAATTCCATGAACCATCTGCCGCGAGACGCCCAGGGCTTTCGCGGCGGCCGTGACGGACAGGCCCACCTCGGGGAGAATGTCTTCCCTAATGATCTCGCCCGGATGTACAGGCGGCAATCCATTCCTTCTCTCCATTTCTTCCTCTCTAATGGTAATCCTCAAAATCGACATCGTGCGCGTTTTCCCCCGACCAGCCGAACGTGATGCGGTAGTTTCCGGTTACGCGCACGGACCATCTCGGCGGGTTGCCGCGAGGCTGTGGAACCCATGCCCTGCGATGACACCTTCTTGAGGCCCTCGTCGTCCGGTCTTCCTGGTGTACGCTTCAACCGGGCCTGTCGCCTACGGAAATGCGTGCGAACTCCGGACCCCGAATGCCGATCGCAATCGCCCGGCTGACGCCGTCCGTGCACCGACTTCCGGATAGGACGCGTTTCCGGTGGGCGGCCCCGCCGTTCTACACTGGTATTTCCACTATGAAACTCCAAAGCTACACCATCACCCAGGGACGAGATCGCGCCCCCGCGCGCGCCATGCTCAAAGGCATCGGCTTCACCGACGAGGACCTCGCCAAGCCCATCATCGGCGTCGCCAACACCTGGATCGAAACCATGCCCTGCAATTACAACCTCCGCGAGCTGGCCGTGAAGGTGAAAGAGGGCATCCGCGCCGCCGGCGGCACTCCCATGGAGTTCAACACCATCGCCATTTCCGACGGCGTCACCATGGGCACCGAGGGCATGAAGACCTCGCTCGTCAGCCGCGAGATCATCGCCGACTCCATCGAGCTTCTGGTGCGCGGCCACATGTTCGACGGCGTGGTCGCCCTGGTGGCCTGCGACAAGACCATCCCCGGCGCCGCCATGGCCATGCTGCGCCTCAATATTCCCGGAGTGATCCTCTACGGCGGAACCATCCTCCCGGGCACCCACAACGGCCACGACATCACCATTCAGGACGTCTTCGAAGCCGTCGGCGCTCACGCGCGCGGCCGCATCGGCGACGCCGAGCTGCTCGATATCGAAAATCACGCCTGCCCCGGCGCGGGGGCCTGCGGCGGGCAGTTCACCGCCAACACCATGGCCACCGTGATGGAGCTGATCGGCCTCGCTCCCATGGGCACCGCCGCGGTTCCGCAGGTGGATCCGCGCAAGGATGAGGTGGCCCGCCGCTGCGGCCGCATCATCATGGACGCCGTCAAAAACAACCGCCGCGCGCGCGATATCTGCACCCGCAAGGCCTTCGACAACGCCATCGCGGGAGTTGCCGCCACCGCCGGATCCACCAACGCCGTGCTGCACCTGCTGGCCATGGCGCGCGAGGCCGAAGTGCCGCTGTCCATCGACGATTTCGACGGCATCTCGGCGCGCACGCCCGTGCTCGTCGATATCAAGCCGGCCGGTCGATTCATGGCCGCCGATGTCGATAAGGCCGGCGGCATCGGGGTGATCGCGCAGCGCCTGGTGGAGGGCCACTATGTGGATGGCTCCGCTGTCACGGTCACCGGCCGCACCTTCGCCGAAGAAGCCGCCGACGCAAAGGAGACCCCCGGCCAGGAGATAATCCACGCGCTCGGCCATCCCCTCAAATCGCGCGGCGGCATCGCCATCCTGCGCGGCAGCCTGGCCCCCGAAGGCTGCGTCATCAAACTGGCGGGCCACGAAAAGAAGGTCCACCACGGCCCGGCGCGCGTCTTCGAGCGCGAGGAAGACGCCATGCAAGCCGTCACCGAAGGCCGCATCCAGGCGGGCGACGTCGTGGTGATCCGCTACGAGGGCCCGCGCGGAGGTCCCGGCATGCGTGAAATGCTGGGCGTGACAGGAGCGATCGTCGGCGCCGGCCTCTCCGACAGCGTGGCGCTGGTCACCGACGGGCGCTTCAGCGGCGCCACCCACGGATTCATGATCGCCCACGTGGCGCCCGAAGCCTTCAACGGCGGGCCCATCGCCGCGGTGCGCGAAGGCGACCCCATCACCGTGGATGCCGATCGCGGCGTGCTCGACCTGGACGTCCCCGCCGCCGTGCTGGCCCAGCGAATGGCGGCCTGGAAACAGCCGGCGCCGCGTTACAAGAGCGGCGTGTTCGCCAAGTACTGCGCCCTGGTGTCGTCGGCTTCCGAGGGAGCCGTCACCCGGCCGTCACAGAACTAGCATGCAGTCGCCGTAGGAGTAGAACCGGTACCGCTGCTCCACCGCGTGCCGGTACGCCGCCAGCGTAAGCTCCGTGCCCGCGAAAGCGCACACCAGCAGCAGCAGGCTGGTGCGCGGCAAATGGTAGTTAGTGAGCAGCGCTCCCGTCGCCCGGAACGAAAAGCCGGGATAAATGAAAATGTCTGTCTCGCCGCGCATCTCCCCGCTGCGCCACGCGCTTTCGATGGTGCGCACGCTGGTGGTCCCCACGGCCACCACCCGCCGCGCCGCTCGAATCCTGGCGGCGCTCTCGTCCGGGATGTGATACCGCTCGGCGTGCAGGGTGGCCTGCTCCACCTGCCCGGCGCGGATCGGCTGAAAGGTGCCCAGCCCTACGTGCAGCGTAACGTACGCCGTCTCCGCCCCCCGCGCGCGGCACTCGTCCAGGATCCCGCCGGTGAAGTGCAGCCCCGCGGTGGGAGCCGCCACCGAGCCCTTCTCGCGCGCGTAAACCGTCTGATAGCGCTCCCGGTCGGCGGCTTCATCCGGCCGCTTGATGTATGGCGGCAGCGGCACGTGGCCGATCTTCTCGAACTCCTGGAACAGGTCGCTCGCGCCCTCGAACCGGACGGTCCGCTCGCCGAATTCGCCGCGTCCCACGATTTCGCCCTCGAGCCCGCCGGCAAACCGGATGCGCTCCCGGAGCCGCATCTTGCGCCCCGGCCGCACCAGCGCTTCCCAATCCCGGCCATCCGCGCTGACCGGCCGGATCAGGAACACCTCCACCTCGCCGCTCAGGTGCTCGTTCCGTTTGGGATTGTTCTTGCCGATGGCGAGCGAGCGGACTCCCGCGCGGTGGCCCAGCAGGCGCGCCGGAAACACGCGCGAATCGTTGAGCACCAGGCAGTCGCCTTCCCCCACCAACCAGGGCAGCTCGCGAAACCAGCGGTCTTCCCAGCGTCCCTGGCTGCGGTACACGACGAGCATGCGCGAGCCCGCGCGGTCCGCCAGCGGCTGCTGGGCAATCAATTCCTGCGGCAGGTGGTAATCGAATGCATCCAGATCCATCGGTTAGTCCACGATTGGTACGGGCTTAGGAAGAGCATACGGTCGTAATCGACAATCGCGATCCGCAGGCGGTCAAGCCAACCCGACCGGCCAAGGAAGTTCCTGCTGAGTGTTAGATCTTGGGCGAAGAAGACGACGGCCGAAAGCTCGATGCCGAGCGTCTGGATTGTGACCTCGTGTTGATAGGATGCAAACGATCCAGCGACGGTCCGGAAACGCTGAAGCCGGCCAGATTCGACGTCCACTCCAAGCATCTCAGCGTACTTGCGCTCAAAGATGCAATGTGCGGCGCCCGTATCCAGCTTGGCTAAGAGTTCGACCGATTGTCTCCCAATACAAAGCGTGATCGGGACGTCGATTCCGTCGATAGCCGCAGTGTAGTGGTGAGAGGCATAAAAGTCGAGCGAGACCGGCATTCTTACCAACCTGGAACAAACGGAAGTGGATCTTCAGGAAGCACATGCACAACGAAGGGATCTGGATGCCCTTGGCCTTTGCCGTGGCAAAAACCTTCAAAGGATCCATCCCCGCGGTGATCAAACAGTCGCCCTCCACAGCCACCCATTGATCTGTGTATGCGGCGCGGTTCTCATCGATCCACTTCATTTCCTTGGTTCGATCACGGGATGGGACCATTCTTGCCGTGGCGCTGCGCTGCAATCCATCCGCGAAGCGCAATACTTCCTCCTGCTTCGCCGGCGGAAGGCGGCGGACCTTGTCCAGGATGGCTTCTTCGATACTCATGTTTGCGCCCCTCTTGATGATATCGGAGTCGGCCGGAGCAAGTACGTCGCCGGCTGCATGCGCTGACAATCGGCGCTCTGGATGGAGGACTACCAAATGGCGGCCCACTTCGTCGAGGTCGCTCTCAGTCCAGCAACCCGAGCGCAGTTTGAGACTCGTCTCGGCGCTCTTCCCCCGCCCTATTGCGCCAGCTCCTGGCACATGCCCGGCATGCCGCGGGCGAGCATCCCGCCGGTGGTCATCCCCAGGTCCGACAGGTCCAGGCGCTTCAGGGCGTCGGCCGCGGAGACTCCCGCGCAAGCCGTCTTGATGCGGTCGCGAAGGGTGGCAAGGGTCACGACGTATTTCGCCAGGTCGGCCTTCTTCATGACCGCGCCGTGGCCCGGAATGACGGTGTCCACATCGTAGTCCAGCGCCTTCTGCAGCGTCTTGTCCCACTCCTTGATGCTGCCCCCGGCGCTGGTGTCGCAGAACGGCGCACCGGCCACGAAAAGATCGCCCGTGTGCAGCGTGCGCTCGGACGGGAAGTAAATCACCGCGTCGCCGTTGGTGTGGCCGCGGCCCAGGTAGCGCGCCACCACCTGCTTGCCGCCCAGAAACACCTGCGACTCGTCGCTGAAGGTGATGCGCGGCAGGCCCGGCATCTTGCCCTCCAGCATGTTGGCCCGCGCGTTCTTCTGGATGATGATTTCCGCGTGGGCCGCCAGCATGGCCTCGTTGCCGCCGGTGTGATCGCCGTGCTGGTGCGTGTTCAACACGTAGCGGATGGGCTTGTCGGTCACCGACTTCACCTTCTCCACGATTGCCGGCGCGTCCGCCGCGAACTTGTCGTCCACCACGATCACGCCTTCGCTGGTGGGCATGAACGCCACGTTGCCGCCATCGCCGATGATCACGTAGAGGCTATCGCTGAGCTTCTGCATGGTGAGCGGCTGCGGCGGCGGCGGATTCTGCGACCACGCGAGCCACAGGCCCACCGATGCCAGGAGCAGAAAAGTTACCCGAATCGCAACTGCTGTTCGACGGGACATGTCTACAGAATATAGCTGCCGCCGGGCCTCGGGCGCAACAATTCAGTGAGTCATCGAATAAATGATGTAGTTCACGCCGATGCGAATCCCCAGCGCGGCGAACTTCTCCGGGTAGTACGGCGCGTCCGCCCACTCCCACGAGTCGCCCACGTCCGATTGAAAGGTGATCGCCACCATCAGGCGGCCGCGGTCGTCGTAGATGCCGCGCCAGTGATCCGGGCACACCGGGCATTTCTCCGTTACGCCTCGCATCACCGACCCCTCGCTGGCCACCTGGTAGCGGTTGTCCAGGTCGTAAACCGTATGGAAGATCGCCTCGCTGTCCGGCAGTTCCACCGGATCGTGTTCCGGGAACACGCGCTTCATGCTGGCCAGGAACACCTGCCATTCGTTCTCGCCCCAGAAGTCGTCGCACATGAAGAACCCGCCCCGCAGCAGGTACTCGCGCATGCTTTTGGCCTGCTCGTCGGTCAGATTCCAGTGGCCCACCTGCACGGCGTACAGCCACGGCCAATCGTAGACGTCGCCCTCATCCAGGTTCACCACCTGCTCGACGGAGCGCACGTGGAGCCGGGTCAGCCGCCGCACGGCCTGTACGAAGTGGCGGTCGGCGCGCGGGAAATCCTGGGTCCAGATGGAGAGTCCGTGCTGCCAGTCCATGCCGCCGAAGCCGCCGAAGCGGCCCCCGCCGAACCGTCCGTATCGCCCGCCCGCAACCGGCGGGTACATCAACCGCGCGAAGGCCCACTCCGCCTTCTCCTGATAATCCGGAGGCAGAGGGATTTCGCCAAGCCGATACTCCACTCCCGGGAACTCCCGAAAAGGCCGCTGGAACGCGATCAGCAGCGTGCTGATCAAGACCACGCCGCCAGCCAGCTTGCCGGGTGCCCTCACGGTGATTCTCCCTGCCGTGAGGATAGCACCAAGCGCGGCACGGCTCGCTGCCGCTTACTAACGCGGCCGGCAGCGTGGTTGATGGCCCTCTGTTTTTCGGTCCTTCGAAACCTCTACTCCGGCAAGCCGCAATTCCTCAATCGGATAGCTCGTTGGGAGGCGGCGCAATTCGCGGTCTGATGTGTATGCAGGGGATACGCCAGGCATTGCATCGCTTACACGTTTGTCCGGGCAACGGAC
>DASQZT010000195.1:0-21838 GCA_035638575.1 Bryobacteraceae bacterium | reverse complement strand
TTGTTGACCACGTTGATGCCGTGCAGAATGAGCGCCTTCCCACTCGCGTCCAGGAAACGCATACCGGAGACCCTGACGAAACCGGCTGCCGGCGCCGCTTGCCCGCAGAGTAGAGCGACCACGGCCAGGAGTCCACCCAAGGTCCATATCGATTTTCGGCTCTTCATTTTTACCGCCGGACCCAACTCTAACCGCTGGCGGCCCAGTTCGCAACCGCCGTTCCATGTCCAACACGCCCAAGCGGGCGTATTGGAGTTCAGGAATTGGGCCCCTTTGGGGTCGGCGCGGTTCCGGGCGGATTGTCGACCACTCGGACAGAGGGGACGTTCCACGGCCGGACGGAAACGCTGCGTCGGCTTCCAGTCGGCACCATGCCAACACCGCGCCCATGGCCGGAAAACGCCCCGAGCCGTGGAACTGCCCTGTGCCGCCCGCCAGTCCCTTTTTAGCCCCTCCGCGTACGTATTTCCGCTTTCTCGGGAGGGGGCTCCTCCCACGCGGGCCTTCCCGAGTGGCCGGCTTTCACCGCGGCTAATGGCGAAACCATGATCTTCAACACCCGGTCCGAGGTGAAAAACGATCCCGGCCGGGAAGAACGCAAGACCCTCGAGGGTTGAACCGCGCGCCGCCGGGCGAGCGAGGTCACGGACGAGTCGAAGGGATCGCGCGGCGCGCACTGAAACCGCTGACTGACTCTGCCTGAAACGGCGGAGGCCGCCACACCGGTTGGTGCTAACTTCGGGATTTGAAACGGCAACGTTTCCCCGTAACAAGCGTTTCGTGAGATCCCCCCCACCTATACCGGGAAGAACTCTTGCCAAGAGAAGACACCTTGCCTCACCCGGAGTTCGCGCCGGCGCATCAGAGGCTTGCCGAGATCTACGGCGCCAAAGCCTTTCGCGATCCGGAGAAAGAGCGGTCGGAAAGGGAGAAGTATCTCGCGCTGTGCCCGGGAGGCGCATTCACCAGGCGGCCCCCGCCGTTGCCGGCTGTAACTCCGCTACTCGAACAGGCCGAGCGGCTATTCGCGGCAGGCGGGGAAGCGGATCGAATCATCGAGATGACCAACCAGGGCCTCATGGAGCTCGAATGGCGAAGTCAACGGATACGCGCCTTCGACTGGTACAGTCCGGATTACAAGCGCCGGGACGCGCGTGACCTGCGCGCGAGGTACTGGCAAGCGTGGCCCCTCCAGGTGCGCTGCCACCGGAGGGCCGGCCGCGCGCAAAAGGCCGGCGAGCTTCTGGCGTCCATGGAACAGAATGCCGTGACTCTGCGCAAGATGTCAGGACCGGCCTATTGGGATGCGCTGTACACTCTTGCAAGCCTGTACGCCGAGGGAAACCAGACCGCCCAGGCGAATCAGAAGCTGAGTGAACTCCGGCAACTCACGCTCGAGGATCAGGACCCGGCGGAGAGAAAACTCCGCACGCGCCGCATCGCGGAGCTTCGCAAAATCATTGTGGAAGCGAGCAGATGACACGAGTAATCTAGCGCTCGGGCCTGGCTGCCGGGGATTCGAATTCCTCGTTCATCCAATGCTGCAAAGCCGTCATGTTCTGCGGGCGGCCCAGGAACTGCTTCACCAAGTCGTTTGCGGACACGGAGCCACCAGGCTCCAACACCAGGCGCCGGTACCGCATCGGCGCCTCTCCGGCCAGCAGGTTCTTCTGGTCGAACTGCGTGAAAAAGTCCTCGGCCACCACCTTGTCCCAAAGGTAGGTGTAGTAGGCCGAGGAATATCCCCCCAGGTGGCCGAACGAGGCGAAGGTGTGGGTACCCGGCAGCGGAATCGTGTGAGTGTAGCGCCGTTCCGCGAGGTCGGCGATCACATCCGGATTGGTATCCTGCGGCTTCCCTTTGTAAACGTCATAGGAAATCGCGGTGTAAGCCAGCTGCTGGCCCACCCACCCGGCGCGCCCGAATGCGGAGGCCCGGTTCATACGGGCCACCAGGTCCATGGGAATTGTTTCTCCGGTCTTGTAATGCCGGGCAAACGACGCCAGGACTTGCGGGCTGTGCATCCACTCCTCGAGCATCTGCGAGGGTGCTTCCACGAAATCCGCTTCCATGCTGATGCCGCTGATTCCGGCCCACTGCTGCTTGCCGGCCAAAATCCAATGCATCAGGTGGCCGAACTCGTGGAAGAAGGTCACCACGTCGTTGTATTCCATCAGGCCGGCATCGGCGGCAGACGGGGCCGGGAAGTTACACACCAGAATGGCTTCCGGCAATTGCTTCCCGCGAATCCCATCGAGGACAGGCGTCATCTCGGCGTGGCTGTACTTGCCGGGGCGCGGATGCATGTCGAGGTAGAATCTGCCGATAGCCTGGCCGCCCGAGATCACGTCCCAGGTTTCCACCGCCGGGTCCCAGGCGGGTACGTTCGGTTCCTGCCGGAATTGCAAGTGGAACAGCGTCGCGGCAGTGTCCAGAATGCCCTGTTTGACTCGCGCATACGGAAAGTACGGCCGCACGGTTTGAGAGTCGAAATTGTACTGCGCGCGCCGAACCTGCTCGGACAGGTAGCCGACCTCGTAGTCCTCGATGTCTTTCGCCTGGGGATTCGTCCGTCGCTTTTCCGCCAGGAGCATTTGCAGCTCGCGTTGCTGTCCCGGCGCCGCCGCGGCATCCAGTTGCTCGATGAAGGAGGCGATGTTCCCGCCTTTTTCCACCATCTTATCGGCGGCGTTGTAATCGGCCCAGGAATGGTAACCCAGCAGCGTCGCAATCTCATATCGCGTCTGCAGCATCTTCTCGAGCACATCCAGGTTCTTCGGGTAGGCGCGGGTCCAGAAGGCGACCCACATCCGCCGGCGCAGGCCATCGTTGCCGGCGAACTTCATCACCGGCAACGCGTCGGGGTAGTCGGTGGTGAGCTCGAACGATCCGTCGCCCGCCGGCTTGTGGCGATCGATGTAATCCTGCGGCAGGCCATCGAGATCGGCGCGGGCCGCGCGCACCGTGTTGCGGCTATCGGAAATATTGCGGTCGAACATCGATTGCTCGCCGGTCAGCTCCTCGTTCAGCTTCTCGAGGCGGGCGCGAGTGGCTTCGTCTTTGTCCACGCCGGCGAGGCGAAACTCGAGCAACTGGCGCTGGACGTAGTAGCGAGTCGCCGGGTCGGAATGGCTGACGTCGATTGCCGCCAGAGCGTCATAGACCGCGCGATTCAATGACAGCCCGCTAACGGCGGCGCTGACTTTGGTGGTCATGGCCGTCGCCCGGTCGCGGAACGAACTGTCCGGGTGCACCTGCTGCATCAGGGTGGACAGATAGTTCGCGGTGTTGAGCTGGCGGACGGCGTTATCGTACGGGGCCAGGGTGTTGTCGACAGTGTGGGCTCCACGAACCGCGGCTATGTTGGCGATGGATTGCCGGGCCGCGGCGAGCCGCTCGTTTTCCAGCTTGTCGAACGCCTCGGCGTCGGGCTTGGCACTCCATATGGGTGGTTGCGACGCGGGAATCTGCTGGGCGGAGAGGACACAGGCGAGGCAGGAGAAAACCGCGGAGACGGCGTAGCGGGTGGCAAAGCGCATTAGATCAGTATAGGGGATGATCTGAGCCGCGCCCCGGTCCCCGCGCGCCCCGCCGAATGAGTCCCTGTGTTACCTTGGCGCGTATGAAAATAGGCCTTTTTCTCTTTTTAGCGGGCGCCTCCCTGTACGGCGCGGCAAGCATCCAACCGCAACAACTGCGCTCGGAATATCGCGTGAATCCCACGGGCATCGACGTGGCCGGGCCGCGCCTGAGCTGGGTGCTGCGGGCGGCCGATCCCAAGGCCCGCGGCCTTCATCAGCGGGCCTTCCGCGTGCTGGTCGCGTCGAGCGAGCAGGCCCTCGCCGCCAACACCGGCGACCTGTGGGATTCCGGCAGGGTGGAGTCGGACCAGTCGATCCACGTGGTGTATGGGGGCAAGCCGCTGGCTTCGGGCGCGGCGGCCTATTGGAAAGTGCAGGCCTGGGACCAGGATGGCCAGGCCGGCGAATGGAGCCAGCCCGCACAGTGGTCCACGGGCCTGCTCGAAGCCGCCGACTGGCATGGAAAATGGATCGGCCGCGACGAAAGCGGCGTGGTGAAGGACCCGGGCAGCCTGTACGGCGCGCTCGAAGGCGCACGGTGGATCTGGGACACGGCGAACGCGCAGAGCACCGCGCCCGCGGGCGACCGCTACTTCCGCGCGGCGTTGGCGATTCCGGCGGGCCGCAGGGTCACTCGGGCCCTGCTGATCGCCGGCGCCGATAATTCGGCCGACATCTTTCTCAACGGGGAGCTTGTGGCCGGCGCCTCCAACGCCGTGATGCCGGCGGCCAAAGACGTCACCGCCCTCATTCACTCCGGCGACAACCTGGTCGCGGTTCACGCCTCGCACAGCGGCGCCAACCGGCCCGCCGGGCTGATCGGCGCCGTGCGCGTGGAATTTGCTTCGGGCCAGCCGCTGGTGATTCAGACCGGCAACCAGTGGCGAGCCGCCGACAAGGTGGAAGCCGGTTGGGAGAAGGCCGGGTACCTGGACGCGGCGTGGCAGCCGTCGAAAGAGCTGGGGACGTACGGAATTGCGCCGTGGGGCGCGGCCGGTTTCGTTGCCGAACACCGGCTGCCGGCGCGCCTGCTGCGCAAGGAATTCACGGTGGAGAAGAGGGTCCGGCGCGCCATGGCGTACTACTCGGGCCTGGGCCTTTCGGAGCTGTACCTCAACGGCGCGAAAGTGGGCGACCACGTTTTGTCGCCGGGGCTGACGGATTACGACAAGCACGTGCTGTACGAAGCGTTCGACGTCACCGCGCAGCTCGCGGCCGGACCGAATGCCATGGGGCTGATGCTGGGCAACGGACGTTATTACGCGCCGCGGGCCGACGGACGCACGCGGGATTTCGGATTCCCCAAGGCCATCGTGCAGCTCAATATCGAATACCAGGACGGCAGCCGGGCGAGCGTGATCTCCGATGAGACCTGGAAGCTCTCGACAGGCGGGCCGGTCCGCGCCGACAACGAGTACGACGGCGAAGTCTACGACGCTCGCATGGAACTCGCCGGATGGAGCCGCGCCGGCTTCAACGATTCGGCCTGGGAGCCGGTGCAGGTAGTACGCGCTCCCGCCGGGGCTTTGACCTGGCAGTCGGCCGAACCGCTGCGCGTGACCGAGACGCTGAAGCCGGCCAGCGTGAAGAGGCTCAGGCCGGGCGTCTACATCTTCGATATGGGCCAGAACATGGTGGGCTGGACGCGCCTGAGAGTCTCGGGTCCCAGGGGCACGCGGGTGACGCTGCGGCACGCCGAGACGCTGAATCCCGATGGCTCGCTCTACACCGCCAACCTGCGCACGGCGCGCGCCGAGGACGTGTACACGCTCAAGGGCGGAGGCGCGGAAACGTGGGAGCCTCGGTTCACCTATCATGGTTTCCGCTTCGTCGAAGTGACGGGCTTCCCGGGCTCGCCGACGGCCGCCGCGCTGGAGGGCCGCGTGGTCCACGACGACATGACCAGGACCGCCGACTTCACCAGCTCGAACGATCTGCTGAACCGCATCCACCACAACATGTTCTGGGGCATTCGCGGCAACTACCGCAGCATCCCCACCGACTGCCCGCAGCGCGACGAGCGCCAGGGATGGCTGGGCGACCGCTCGCAGGTGAGCCGCAGCGAGAGCTACATGTTCGACGTGGCCGCGTTCTACTCCAAATGGGAGACCGATCTGGCCGATTCGCAGCGCCCCGAGGGCAGCATTCCGGTGGTGTCGCCCAACTATTGGCCGCTGTACTACGACGACCTCACGTGGCCCAGCACGTTCCTTTTCGTGCCCGGGATGCTCTACGACCAGTACGGCGACAGGCGCGTGCTGGAGCGCAACTATCCGGCGATGAAGAAGTGGATCGACCACGAGCGCACCTATCTCACCGCCGATGGATTGATGCCGAAGGACCAATACGCCGACTGGTGCGTTCCGCCCGAGGACCCGAAGCTGATCCACTCACAGGATCCGGCGCGCATCACCGACAAGACGCTCATCGGAACGTCGTACTACTACCAACTGCTGCGGCTGATGGCACGCTACGCGAGGCTGCTCGACAAGCCGGTCGAAGCCGCGGATTTCGAGCTGCTCGCCGAGAAGGCCAACGTGGCGTTTCAGAAACGCTTCCTGAAGCCGCTGGAGAACATCTACGACAACGGCACGCAGACCTCGAGCATTCTGCCGCTGTATTTCCAGATGGCGCCGGCGGAGCACCGGGCCGGGGTGCTGGCCAGCCTGACGCGCAAGATCGAGCAGGAGAGCCACGGGCACGTGGGCACCGGACTGGTGGGCGCACAGTGGCTGATGCGGACGCTGTCGGACAACGGGCGGGCCGACGTGGCCTACGAGATCGCCACGCAGAAGACCTATCCCGGCTGGGGCTACATGGTGGAGAAAGGCGCCACCACGATCTGGGAGCTGTGGAACGGCGACACGGCGGATCCGGCGATGAACTCCGGCAACCACGTGATGCAGATCGGCGACCTGGCGGTGTGGATGTACGAATACCTGGGCGGCATCCGTTCCGACCCGGAGAAGCCGGGGTTCCGGCATGTCATCGTTCGGCCGTATCCGGCGGGCGACCTGACGTTCGTCAAGGCGTCGCACGAGTCCATGTACGGCGCGATCGCCAGCTCGTGGAAGAAGGCGGGCGGCACATTCACACTGGATGTGACGGTGCCTCCGAACACGACCGCCACGGTGTGGCTGCCGGCGAAGGAGGGGGCGGCGATCACGGAATCGGGCAGGCCGGCGGGCGGCGCGGCAGGAGTGAAGTTCGTTCGGCAGGAGGGCGGAGCGGCGGTGTTCGAAGTGGAGTCGGGGACGTATTCGTTCGCGGCCCCGCAGTGATGCGGACCGGCTATCCGGGCTGGCTTTCCTCGCCGGCGGCTTCGGCTTCGGCGGCGGCTTCCGGTCCGGCAGCCTGGGCCTCGGCGATCAGGCGTTGGGCCTCTTCCACCCGGTCGCGCGGCACTTGCACGTCGAAACCGAGCACGGGAATACCGGCGGCTCGCACCACGATAGAGGGGATCCCGTTGGTCTCCAGGATGCCGCGAATGACGTCGGCCTCCATCTCGGCATCGACCAAGGTGGAGTCATAGATGGAGACCAAGTCCAGGTCGTGAGACGGGTTCCTCACGCTTTCGTCCGGCTGCTCTTCGTCGCGCTCGTCGCCTTCGGGATCTTGCGTCATGCCTCAAGGATATCGCAGAATGTGGAGGTAGACGCGGAGGCACCAGATGTCCGAAACTCAACAAGAGGCAAGCGAAAACACACAGAACGAATGGACCAACAGGCTGGCATGGTTTCTCACCGGCGCCGTCATCGGCGTGACGGCGGCGATGCTCTACGCGCCCAAACCCGGGAAGGAGACGCGCCAGTTCATCGCCGACAAAACGCAGCAGGGGTGTGACGCCGTGAGCGAGACCAGCAAGGATATAGTGGAAGCCGGCAAAGAGATGTTCGAGCGCGGGCGCAAGCTGGTGGAGGACGCCGCCGACCTCTTCGAGCGCGGGCGCAAGCTGGTCAGGGGCTGACCGGCGAGATGGCATGCGTCACGGTGGGTGATTTTGAGATCGCCCACATCCAGGCCGGCGTCTACTGGTGGGACGGCGGCGCGATCTTCGGCGTTGTGCCCAAGGTCCTCTGGGGCAAGAAGACCGCCGCGGACGAATCCAACCGCATTGCGCTGGCCTTCAACTGCTACCTGATCCGCACTGGCGGCCACACCATACTGGTGGAGACCGGCGGCGGCGACAAGATGGATGCCCGCTCGCGCGAGCGCATGAAGCTGCCGCCCGCCGCGGAGCCGCTGCCCGCGGTGATCGCGCGCCACGGCTTCGATCCGGAATCGATCGACCTGGTGGTCAACAGCCACCTGCACTGGGACCACTGCGGCGGCAACACGATTCTCACCGGCGGCGATGCCTCGCTCCCGGCGGCACCCGCCTTCCCGCGGGCCCGCTACTTCGCCTCGCGAGCCGAGTGGGAACACGCCCACGAGAGGTTGCTGCGGGACAGCGTCAGCTATATCGACTCCAACTACGACCCGCTGGTGGATGCGGGCCGGATGACGCTGGTGGAGGGCGAGCATGAGATCGCCCCAGGGGTCTGGATGCGCCACGCGCCGGGACACAACCGCGACATGATGGTGATCACGGCGGCGAGCGGCGGCCAGACGTTCTGCTTCTTCTCCGACCTGGTGCCCACCGCGGCGCACGTCCAACCCACGTGGGTGGCGGCGTTCGATCTCTACCCGCTGGTGACGATCGAGTCGAAGCTCCGGTGGCTGGCCGCGGCGGCGGAAGGAAACTGGATCTGCGGCTTCGCTCACGATACGGAGCTGGGCTTTGCCCGGATCGCGGTCGACCCGCGGACACGGTTCGCGGCGAGTGCGGTCGCGGCTCGGTAAGATGAAGCTGATGTCAGAATTCCGCAACGAACCTTACACCGATTTCTCCCTGCCCCAGAACCGGCAGGCGATGGAAGACGCGCTGAAGAAAGTGCGTTCCGAATTCGGCCGCGAATACCGGCTGCGCATTTCGGGCGAGTGGATCGCGACCGGCGACAAACTGATCTCGGTGAACCCGTCGGACCCGCGGGAGGTGATTGGCATCCACCATAAGGCGACGCCCGAACTGGCCAACCGCGCGGTGGAAAGCGCCTGGGCGGCATTCCCCGAGTGGAGCCGCACGCCCGCCGAGGAGCGCATCCGCCTGCTGCTGGACGCCGCCCGCATCGTGCGGGCGCGGAAGTATGAATTCGACGCGTGGCTGGTGCTCGAAGCCGGCAAGACCTGGCCGGAAGCCGAGGCCGACGTCTCCGAAGCCATCGATTTCTGCGAATACTATGCGCGGGAGATGGCGCGGCTCTCCGGCCCGCAGCCGGTAGTCCAGTTGCCGGGCGAGCACGACGAGATGGTCTACATCCCGCTGGGCGTGGGGGTGGTGATTCCGCCGTGGAATTTTCCGCTGGCCATCCTGGCGGGAATGACGGCGGCCTCGCTGGTGGCGGGCAACACGGCGATCGTCAAGCCTTCGAGCGAGACCCCCACGATCGCCGCGAAGTTTGCGGAAGTGCTGCTGGAAGCTGGCTTCCCCGAAGCGTGCTTCACGCTGCTGACCGGCAGCGGCGCGGCGGTCGGCGACGTGCTGGTGCAGCATCCCAAGACGCGTTTCGTGTCCTTCACCGGATCGCGCGACGTGGGGCTGCGCATCAACGAACTGGCGGCGAAACACCAGCCCGGCCAGATCTGGATCAAGCGGGTGATCGCCGAAATGGGCGGGAAGGACGCCATCATCGTGGATGGCGACGCGGATGTCGATAAGGCGGTCGACGGCGTGCTGGCCTCGGCTTTCGGCTACCAGGGCCAGAAGTGCTCGGCGTGCTCGCGCGCCATCGTGGACGCCAAGGTCTACGACGAATTCCTGGAGAAGCTGGCGGCCAAAACCCGGAGCATCAAGATGGGCCCGTCGGACGACCCGGGGAACTACATGGGTCCGGTGATCAGCGCGGGCGCGCGCAGGACCATCCTCGACTACATCGAGACCGGCAAGCGGGAGGGCCGCCTGGTAGCGGGGGGCGGCGCGCCATCCGAGGGTGGATACTTCGTCGCGCCCACCATCATCGCCGACGTGGAGCCCGGCGCCAAGATCTTCCAGGAGGAGATATTCGGCCCCGTGCTGGCCGTCACCAAAGCGCCCGATTTTGCGCGGGCCCTGGAAATGGCCAACGACTCACAATACGGCCTCACCGGCGCGGTCTTTTCGAACAACCCCGAACATCTGCGCCAAGCCAGGGAGCGCTTCCACGTGGGCAACCTGTATTTCAACCGCAAGTGCACGGGAGCGATGGTGGGCGCGCACCCCTTTGGCGGCTTCAATATGTCGGGAACGGATTCGAAAGCGGGCGGCCCCGACTACCTGCTGCTGTTCCTGCAGGCGAAGTCCGTGGCGGCCAAGGTCAGGTAAAAGCGGGCGCGTCCTCGTTCTGGAATCGCCGGACGCGCCCGCCCAGTGTAGTGGGGATTGCTTCATAAGGGAACACCGCCCGGCGGGGGAAGTCTCTCCAATTCGAGCATTTGCAGGTAGCCCTTTAGAGCCATACACAGAATTTAGTAACCGCGAGACGCCGGCGGACGCCTTCAGAATGGGTGAGATATACGCGCATCTCTCTTGTGCTGGCGACTGTGGTGTTGAACAGCACAATTGGGTTCGCCGCGGGCGAGGCCGGCGCAGCGCCACCCGAAACCCCGCCCGAACCAGTGCTGCCGAGCCCAAGCCCCTTCAACGAAGCGCGGATAATGGGAGTCATCCCGGACTACCAAACCGTAACGGAAACACAGGGACGAGCCGCGCCACTGACCGTGCGGCAGAAATGGGAACTGGCGTGGAAAGAGTCGATCGACCCATTCAACCTGGCGAACGCGGCGATTGGCGCCGGGTTCTCGCAGATCGGCAACCAGACGCCGAAGTACGGTGAAGGCGGGCGCGCCTTCAGCGAGCGATACGCAGCGGCGCTGGCCGATTTCAGCACGCAGAATCTCTTCAGCGCCGGTTTGCTGGCGAGTGTCCTGCACCAGGACCCGCGCTACTTCCGCAAAGGCCCGGAAAAAAGCGGCATTGCGCACCGCGTTCTGTACAGTATCGGACAGGTGGCCGTCGCGCGCCAGGACTCGGGGCGCACGGCGTTCAACGCCTCAGGCATCTTCGGGATGCTGTTGGGCATCGCGGCCTCGAACATTTACTATCCCGCCGCCAGTGTCCGAGGCGAGGTAATGGCCGCCCGGGTCGAGACCAGCCTCTTCGGCAGCGTCACCGGGAACCTGATGTCCGAGTTCTGGCCCGACGTCCAGAAGAAGTTCTTCCACCGTCGAAAGCCGTAGTGGCGGTGACGGCGGATTAGCGCTCGAAGACGAACACGTCCACATCGGCGAACGGGCCCGGGCGACTGACGTGCCAGCCCGCCAGTTCGGGGCGCTTCTCGAACCACTCCCGCCAGTAGCCGGCCTGACCCGCTCCGCCGTAGATCACAAAGCGGCGAGCAGCGGGCAAAACGTCCCGCGCCAGACGAGAGGCGTACTCCTCCGCCTGGGGCGACGATTCAAACGGAAACAGGTAGACCTTGCCGGGAACCGGATACACGTACAGGTGCGCGTACAGGAATCCCGGCAGCGGGTAATCCGGATGCCAGACGGGCGGTTTGGCTTCGATGAAAGGGCTGGGGCAGATCACCGGCGTGCCGTCCAGTGGCCCGAGCTCGCGAATGGCGTGGACGGCGGACCGCCAGTCCGAATTGTGGTGCAGCGGCCAGAGGCGGCTCCACGCGCCATTGAGCAGCAGGACGCCCGCGGCCATGGCCGCCGCAGCGGCCGTCCAGTGCTTCGCAGGAATCCATCGCGAGGCCAACGCCACGGCGGCCAGCACTCCGCCAGGCAAGGAAAGCCACAGGTAGCGCGAGACGAAGAGGCTGGCGCCGGTCAGCCAGGAGAATGCGAAGAGGCCGAGCGGCTGGCAGAGCCACCAGCCGAGGATCAGGACGAGGGCAGCGCGCGAAAGCGGAGCGGCGTCCGGCTGCCAGCGGAATACGCGCGCCAACAGCCATGCGCCCGCGCCACAGACGGCGACCAGCCCGAGCTTCAGCGAATCGGCCACATCGCGCGCGGAGGGGAGCGCAGCCACCACGTGCGCGCCGGCCTGGCGGTACAGCGAGGCCGCATCCGGCAATACCGGCGCCAGCGTGGCTCCCAGCACGACGAAGACGAGCCCGGCGCCGGTCCACGCGACCTGGGTATCGCGACGGGCCAGGCGCGCCAGCGCGTACAGGGCGAAGACCAGGTACAACGGCCAGAAGACCAGTTGCACGCGCCACACGAGCGCGCCGAACAGCAGGAAGAGGATGGCGTCACGCCAGCGGGCGGAATCCAACCACCGCACCAGGCAGTACAGGCCGGCGCAGGCGAGCAGAGTGCCGAGTCCGTAGGGCCGCGCGTCGGCGGCCTGGTAGTCGAAGCCGCGCAGCGCCAGGCAGGCGAACACCGCGAACCAGGCGGCGCGCGGATGAATGAGGCGCGCCGCGAGCCGCGCGACGAGCCACAGCGCGAGCGCCATGGCCAGCAGCGAGGGCAGGCGGCAGGCGATCTCGGAGAAACCGAACAACCGCCCGGAGACGCGCGGCAGCCAATAGTAAACGGACTTCGCGACTTGCGGGGCAACCGCCAGCGAGGGATGACCGGCGCCTTGCTGGACGACGAAGACCGTGGCCATTTCGTCCACCCAGAAGCTGGACCGCATGGGCATCACCCAGAGGCGGACGAGGCACAGGGCGAGCAACCAGCGGTTCATTTCAGCGCGGGCCGCGCCGGTTGCGGCACGAGGCGGCGCACTTCCTCTTGAATCGCACCGAGCCCCTCACCCACCTCGTACGAAGCCGCGGGCAGCGCGCCAATCGCCTCGTTCAGGGCGGCGACGCGAAGGTCGCGTGCGGGCAGGGGAGAAGTCATCGCCGGCTGCCCGGCAGGTTGTACGCGTTCGATGTAGCGGGCCAGCGCCGCGGGATCCCAGCCCGCGCCGGCCATCAGCCGCACTGCGAGGCGATCGGCTTCCAACTCGAGCTGGCGCTGAACGTTCACGAAGCCCAGCGGCAGCGCGGTCGAGCCGGTCCATCCACCCATGTAGATGAGAGGGAGGGATGCCAGATTCGCCAGCTCGCCGCGAGTTGCCAGCCGGGTGCCATGCCGTTCCGCCACGTGCGCTACGGCGTGGGCCAGCATCCCCGCGAATTCCGCTTCGCCTTGCGCGGCGAGGATCAGACTGGACGGCACGAATATGTACCCGCCGGGCAGCGCGATGGGCTCGTGGTTCTCCGCGGGGCCTGTGATCGCGGCAAACGTGAAGCTCACGCCGCCCGGAGGCAGTTGCGCGGCGAGGCGCCGTCCGATTTGCCCGATGTAGGCGGTAACCGCGCCGCTTTCGAGCGGCGGGTTAACTTTCCGCACCTCGGCCGCCAACTGCGCGCCCAACGCCGCTTCCTTCTCCAGGCTATAGAAGTTGACGCCTTTTCCGGGCGGCCGCTCCTGCGCCGATGCCACGGCTAGGAGCGCGAGCAGGCACACGACTCGAGACACGTTGCCCTACTGTCCGCCCGGCGTGGTGGCGCCGGGCGGACGCTGCGGTGCGGGCTTGCCCGCATCGAGATGGTTCCAGTTCAGGATGGCGTTGAAGGCCAGGAAGTAGGTGCCCTGCGACTGCCATCGCCAGAACGGCCTCAGAGCAAACAGCACGATGTGTCCCTGGCCGAGCGGCATATCGACGGCCAAGGCGCGATTGGAAAGCGCCTCGCCGCCCGCCAGCGTTCCCGACAGCAACATGTCGTTGGCGCTCGCCGGGAATTGCAGGATTACGCGCGGGCGGCCTTCGGTGGAAACGGCTGCGAAGGCTCCTCGCCCGCCGCCGGCTCCTCGTCCGCCACCGCCTCCCCGGCCGCCGCGGCCCGCGGGCTGCTCGGCTTGGGGCTGCGGGGATGCGTCCGCCGGATCGAGAGGCGAAATGCGAACCGGCACGGCGTTGGGGGTCACGTTCTGGCTAAGCTGCTCGCCCGCGCCGCCGCGGCCGCCAAACGCGACCGCTGGGGCCACGCTGAAGACCGGATCCTGGTTGAAGTACACCGGCAGATCCTTGCCGTCGTAGCCGTAGGCGATGGGGCTTTTGAGATCGGCGAAGGTGCCGCGCAGAATGGATCCCTTGGCGAAGAGCTGCTGCGGATGCTCTACCGTGACGCCACCGGCCAGGTTGTACTCCGCCATGAGGGCGGCGGTGGAGCCCTCGGAGATCAGCGTGCCGCCCTCTTGCACGAAACGGGCCAGCTCCTGAACGCCCTCGAGTCCCATGCCGCCGCGGATGTCATCGCTCTGGTCGAGCGCGCCCAGGTTCGGCGTGGCGCTGGTCTTCTTATAAGGAAGGGGCGTGTCTCCCGTCTCAGGAATTCCCGCAAGCTGCGACGCCGACGTGCCGCCCACATGCGGGAAGATGATGACGTCGTATTTCGCCCGCAGGTTGCCGTCGCGCAGTTTCTGGTCGGCGAAGTAGGTGTACGGCACGCCGTAATAATCCAGCGCGGCACGCACCCAGCCTTCGTCCTGCGTGCGCGACCACGAATGCACGTAGCCGATGCGCGGCACGGTCATCTCGTGCGTCTTGACCGCGGGCGCCGCGGAGACGGCCCACGCGGAGAGGCCCGCATCGCGCATCTGCGGCTCCAGGCGCGCGCGGTCGAAATTCGGGATGATGAACGCGCCCGCGCGGATCTTGCGTCCGTTCCAATCGAAATCCTCCTCGGCGGCGAGCATGCGCACCTCACGGTTGCGGAAGCGGAAGCCCATCAGCGCGTTGTCCGAGGTATGTTCCACCACGAGCGTACTGCCGCCGCCTTCGATGCCGCCGGCCGCCCTGGCGTCCGCGGTGAGCATGGTCATGGCCTGATCGAGCGCGGCCTTATCGGTGAGCGGTATCAACCTCACGTTGCGCATGTACTGCATGGTCCAGCCGGTATCGTCGTAGGGCCGCGGATTGGCGGGCGGATAATTCTGCACGCTGAAGTACATGTCGGCCAGGGTGTTGTACGGCTGGTCGCCGCGGATGATGTAGTCGCCCGCCGCCACTTCGACGGCGCCCGCTTTGAAGCCGGTAGTGGCGCGGTGGATTTCCAGGCCCTGGCGGCGCAGATCGTTCACCATGCCGGCGGCATCGGACTTTCGCCGCTGGCCGGCGGGGATGACCCACCCGTAAATGGGCCCGTTCTTCCCCTTCTCGATGGCGCGCTTGCTCTTGAGCCAGTAATTCTCCAGATACAACTCCTTGCTCCTGGCCACCTGGTTCAGCGCGAAGAGGATCGTCGATTCCTGGATGTTGGTATTGTTGCGCGGCCCCCACTTGATGGAGGGCAGCGGCGGATTCGGGCGGTACCATTCCCGGCTGGTCTGCGTGGGGGAGAGCTGCAGGTCCTCCACGATATCCGGGCCATAGCTCTGCACTTCATAGAAGCGCCCGAAGGAGTTATGAGTAAGTGCGATCCAGAAAAGATAATTGGGCACCCAGCCGTCGTAGAACCCGTAAGTGAAGACACCGGGCACGCCGCGCTTGGCCATCTCCATCACTTCGGTCTGCGCCAGCAGCCACCATTCGTCGATCTGGATGGGGTCGAGTGACACGTTGTAGGGGCCAGTGCCGGTGGAGACATACAGGTAAAACTGCGACTCGTGCAGGTCGTGGAGAATCGTCGGGTGCCATTCGAGCATGGTCCTGGTGATGTTCTGAGTGAGCTTCAGGTATTGGCCCATGCCGTCGCGGTTGTTATCGTGCTGGACATACTTGCCCCAATACATGAGCGGAAGCTGCGCGGCGCCCGGCGGACGCTTCTTATTGAAGTAATAGGTGTCAACCTGTTTTTCGCGGCCGTCCACTTCGATCACCGGAGTGATCAAAGTAATCATGTTATTTCGAATGGCCTGAATGAACGGCGTCTCTTCGACGATGAGGCGGTACGCCAGCTCGATCAGCATTTCCGGACCGCCGGTTTCGGGCGAGTGAATGCCGCTGTTGATCCAGTACATCGGCTTGCCGGTCTGGATCAGGTCGCGCGCCTGCTCATCGGTGATCTTTCGGGGATCGCCCAGTTTGGCGAGGGTGTCCTTGTACTTGTCGAGCTGCTGGATGGCGGCCTCGTCGCCGATGGCGAGCAGCACCTGGTCACGGCCTTCCTCGGTCTGCCCGATCTTCCAGAATTTCGCGCGCGGGGAGGCTTTGGCGAGAGCTTCGTAGTAGCGGTTAATGTCCTTGGCATAGGTCAGCTCGCCCGGCGTGCCGGGGATGCGGCCGAAGAATTTCAGCGGCGACGGCACCGTATCGGAGGCCGGCATGTGATCGACAAGCTCGGTCGAGATCCGCGGATCCTGCAGGTACTGCTTGATGAGTTTGGTGTATTCCTCGTCGAGTTTCTGCGGCGCGGCGGCGGGGGCAGCGGGAGCCGGCCTGGCCTTCCTGGCCTGCGCGCGAGCGGGCGTGGCGGCGGGTCCGATCGCAAGAGCAAACGCCAGCAGAGCGCTCACCAGGGCGGCACACAAATCCTTCATAGATGAATCCTTTCTGGAATTCCAAACTGATACCGCGATCCGGTGGCGGGTGTCAAGCCGCAGCGGCGGTGGAGCTTTCGGCGTACGGCCGGCCGAAGTGCGGCAGTGGGACGTGAGATTAGCGGGCTACATAGAGACTTTGCGGTGGCCGGAGGGCGCCGGGGGAGGCTCGGGAGCGGCCTCGGGAGCGGGCCGCGGAGCAGGTTGCGGAACGAAACCCAGGGATGACACGGGCTGCGCCCCGGCGGATTGTGGCGCCGGCCGGGGGTCGGCGGCCTGCGGGGCGTCGTGCCGCGCCTGGCGCAGGTGTTCGAGCTCCTTCAGGACGCGGAGATAGGAGCGCTCGGTCTCGCTGATGCGGCGCTGGAGCCGGGCGAAGGTATTCGAAACGTTGCTGAAGGCGCGGCCAGGGTCGGTTGCCAGATCGGGATGGACGTAATTCTTGAACTGGTATTCGAAGAGCGCGGCGTCGATGCGGCGAAAGCGGCGGAGCAGCCACTCGTCGTGGACGAGGGTATCGACGAGGAGGCGCTCCTCGGGAGTGGCGGGAGCGAAGCGCTCGTAGTATTCCGCGGTGAGCTGCCGGAGATCGATGGCCGTCTCGCCACGGATGATGGCGGACTCGGCATAGATGCCGGTTTTGAGGGCGTTCATGCTGGACACGGCCTTTCCCTCTACTGAGCGGGGGCCGGTTTGCGGGTTGAGGCGATTCGCCTCGATGGGGAGAATGTTACTCATCTCGACGAAGAGAGTAACCCCTCGACAAGCGCGTCTCTGGCTCCGATGTCTGCAATCGACTGGGAAGAAGGGGAAAATAATTATGGAAAGCCTGTGACTCAACTTTACGGCGCCTGCGGGTCCGTCATCGGGGATGTCATCGCGATCCGTCCACATCCCGAACGCCGCAAATTCGCGGACTGACTTCGGCCGCCGCAGGGCGCGGCCAATCATCCCGGGCGCCCCGAGCGCCTCCTACACATTCAACGCTTCGACGCGGCGCGCTGGGCCTTCGCGATCCGGAGGCCATCGCGCGCGGCGGCGAAGCCGGGCCGGAGACGGAGAGCTTCCGAAAAATGCGGGATGGCCTCATCGAGGCGTCCCGCGCGGGCGAGCGCGATGGCCAGGTCGTATTGGATGAGGGCATCGCCCGGCCGCAGCTGCGCCACAGCGGCGAACTCGTCGACCGCTTCGTTCTGTTTCCCCTGAGCCGCCAAAACCACGGCCAGCCTCTGCCGCGCCTCGCTGTCGCCGGGCGCCAGGCGGACGGCGGCCGCTAACTCGGGTGCGGCCTCCTGGTTGCGTCCCAGCTCTTGAAGAGCGGTGCCGAGGTTGTAGCGGGACTCGGCGGAATCCGGATTCAGCCGCGCGGCGAGTTCGAGCTCCGGCAAGGCCTCCGCGGTGCGATGCTGTCTGGCCAGCACCGCGCCCAGACCGGAGTGGCCCACGTACAGCAGCTTCCCCACCGGATGCAGCTCCAGCGCCTTGCGGTACTCTGTTTCGGCCTCGGCCGGCTTTCCCGTCAGGCTCAACGCCAGCGCCAGGTTGAGGCGCGCCTCCAGGTACTCAGGATTGATACGGACGGCTTCCGCGTCTTCCTGGCGGGCCTCTTCGTTGCGGTTCTGTTCGAGGTAGTAGTCGGCCAGGTTATGGTGCGTGATGAAGTTGTCGCTGGTGACCTCCAAGGCGTGGCGGAGCAGCGTCTCGCTGGAGGCCCAGTATTGAACCTGGAACCACGTGACGGCGAGACATGCCAAGCAGGCCAGCACCGCCGATGCGACGATCGCGTTGCGGGCGCGCGGCAGCCGCCGGACCAATTCCGCCGCGCCCCACGCGAGCATCAGGAACAGCCCGATCATGGGCACGTAGGTGTAACGGTCGGCGCGCGCCTGCGTGCCCACTTGCACCAACCCGATCACCGGCGCCAGCGCCGCCAAATACCAGCACCACCCGATGGCCAGATACGGCCGCGCCCGGAACTGGCGCGCCACCAGGATCGAGATGCCGGCCAACGCCAGGCCGGCCGCCGCCACTGCGGGGATGGGCAATGTTCGCGGATAGGGATAAAACACCGCCAGGCCGGCAGGCCAGAACATGTCGCGGATGTACGCCAGGTACGAGACCAGCGCGTTTTCGAGCCGGAACGCCAGCGGCATCCCGGCCAGAGGGGCGACCGCGCCTCCCTGCCGCTGCGCCAGAAAGGTGAGCGCCGAATCGCCCGCCGCCATGGCGAAGAGCGGCAGCTTTTCGAAAAGCAGGGCTTTGGCCGAGGGCAAATTCCACGGCCACGGGGCGCGCCCGAGAGGCCATACGTCCAGCAGAAGCAGCACGAACGGCAGGGTCACGATCATGG
Organism: Bryobacteraceae bacterium; assembly: GCA_035638575.1. GTDB lineage: Bacteria > Acidobacteriota > Terriglobia > Bryobacterales > Bryobacteraceae > DASQZT01. The sequence goes on along the minus strand of DASQZT010000195.1, from coordinate 3,349 downwards.
GTTTGGACATCAGCCCGAGACCGAACGCCGCCACCACCGCCAGATACCGCTCCACCCCGGGCCGCTTGATATAACCCGCATAGAACCACAGCGTGAGGAACCAGAAAAAAGCGCCGAGCACGTCCTTGCGCTCGGCGATCCAGGCGACCGATTCCACGTGCAGCGGATGCAGCGCGAACAGAAACGCCACCAAGGCGCTCGGCCAGCGCGCCGCGGTCAAGCGCCGCAACGCCGCAAACAGCAGCAAAGCGTCGAGGGCATGCAGCCAGACGTTGGCCAGGTGGCGCCATCCACTGTCCATGCCGAAGAACCAGGTATCGGCCATGTGAGAAAGCCACGTCAGCGGCAGCCAGTTGGCCGTGTCAAAGGACGTGAACGCCCAGGCCACGCCGGCAGGGGTGAAGCCGGCGCGGACGTGAACGTTCCCGCCGACGTATTGCGGGTCGTCGTAATTGACGAAGTCGTAGCGCCGGACCTGGCTGTAAACCGCCAGCGTGGAGGCCAGCAGGAGCAGGCAGATCCACAAGTCCGGCCACCACCGCCGCGCGGGCTGAGGAGGCGACGCTTCGGCCGCCAGCCTGGGACGAGCTTTGCGCACTTCTTCAGTATGCCTGGACGTAAGATTTGCCGGAACGAAGGCTATGCCGGTCCAGTCTATTCTTGGCGCAGGGCCAGCGCCGGATCGACCCGCGACGCGCGCAACGCGGGAATGAGCGCAGCGAGCAGCGCCGACCCGCTCAGCAGCAGCACGGCGCCGCCAATGGCGAGCGGGTCCTGCGGCCGGATGCCGTACAGCATCGACTCGATCAGGTGGCCAGCCACGAGCGAAATCGCGATCCCGCAGGCCAGACCGATGGCGGCCAACCTCGCCCCGCTCCCGACCAGGATCGACACGACATCGCCGCCGCTCGCGCCGAGCGCGATGCGCACACCCATCTCCGCCTGGCGCTGGGCGGCCGCGTAACTCATGACGCCATAGACACCCGCCGTGGCGAGCGCGGCGGCCAGGCCGGCAAAGACGATCAGCAGCAGTGTGCGGAAGCGCGGCAGCGCGACGGCGTCGCTATGGAACTGGTCCAACGTGGCGACCTTCACGGGGATGCCGGGATCGATCCGGGCAATCGTCCTGCGCGCGGCGGCGGAGACGTCGCCTTGTGCGCGCACGACGATATGCAGGTCGTTGGCGTGATACGGGTGCTGGCGACAGGGCATGTAGAGTTCGGGGCCGGGCGGCGTGGCCGGGTTGTCGTTGCGCACGTCTCCAACGACGCCCACGACTCGCATCCACACGTCGCGTTCGAGGCCGCACTTGATGCGGCGCCCCAATGGGCTCTGGCCCTGGAACACCAGGCGCACGAGGGTCGCGCTGACGATGGCGACCGGCTCGGCCTCGTACAGATCGCGCTCACTGAAGTCGCGGCCGGCGATCAGCGGAACTCCCATCGCCGCGAAATACCCGGGGCTGGTGAGCCGGAATCCGGCGTGCGGGAGCTTGTCAAACTGGCCGGGAAGGAAGTCATGCATGCCCTCGACGGCATAGAGACCATCAGAGCCGTATGGCCCGGTCGGAAGTCCCATGACGCCCGCCGCAGCGCTGACGCCCGGCAGCTCGCGCAACGCGGCGAAGATGCGATCGAAGGTCGCGCCGGCCTGGAGGTGCTGCGCCTCGGTTTTGGCGGGAATGCTGGCGGTCAGCACGAGGCGGCCCTCGGTGTGGTAACCCAAGTCCACCGCATTGAGGGCGAGGAAGCTGCGGAAGAGCAAGCCGGCGCCAAGCGTCAGCACCATCGCCAGCGCCACTTCGGCCGAGACCAGCGCTCCGCGCACCCACTCACCGCGGCCGCCGCCCAACACACCCCGCGTTCCACCCTGCTTCAGCGCGTCGTGCAGGTCGATGCGCGCGGCGCGCAGCGCGGGCCACAGCCCGAACAACCCGGCCGCGCCGAGCGAGACCGCGAGATTGAAGAGCAACGCCGCGGGATCGACGTGGATCTCTTCGAGGCGCGGCAGATTCGGGGGCGCCAGGCGCAGCAGCGCACCCACGCCGGCGAATGCGAGCACGAGTCCGATCGCACCGCCGGCCAGGCCCAGCAGGGCGCTCTCGACCAGCAACTGGCCCACGAGGCGGCGCCTGCCCGCACCCAACGCCGCGCGCAGTGCCATCTCGCGGGACCGCGCGGTAGCGCGCGCCAGGAGCAGGTTCGCGACGTTGGCACACGCGACCATCAGCACCAGGCCTACCGAGCCCATCAGCAGCCAGAGCGTCATGCGGCTGCGCTCTACGAAGAGGTCTTTGAGCGGCGCCGCAGTAAACGACTTGTACTTGTGCGTGGATGGAAAGGCCTGCTGAAGGCGGGCTCCAACCGCGGAAAGGTGGGCGCGCGCCGCCTCCACCGTGACGCCCGGCTGGAGCAGAGCAAGAGCGCGATAGTTGCCCGCCGTGCGATTCGTGTTCTCCCAGGGCAGAGGGAACCACAATTCGGCCTTCAGCGGGAAATGGAATCTCGCGGGCAGCACGCCTACGATGGACATCGCGCTATCTTCCACGTGCAGGACCTGACCGACGGCGCGGTTCGCCTCGCCGAAGTGCCGCACGGCGAAACCTTCGCTCACGACCGCCACGGCGGCTTTCGTCCTGAACTCGCCGGGTGCGATCAGCCGGCCCGCGACGGGCTTCAACTGGAAGACGTCCGCGAACCCGGCATCCGTGCCGTAGGCCACCACGAACTCGGCCCGGCCGCCGGTCTCGACCGGCAGCTCACCGCCGGCGTAGCGTGTCGCGGCAGCGAAGGGCGAAGGTTCGGCGACAAGATCGGGGTAGTCACCGCCGGAGACGTTTCCGGCGTGATTCGTTTTGGTCCACAGCGTCTGGATGGCCACGATGCGGCCGGGCTCCGTGTAAGCCAGGGGCTCGAGCAGAACAGCCTTTACGACGCTGAAGATGGCCGTGTTGGCGCCTATCCCGAGCGCCAGCGTCAGCACAGCGACAATGAGAAACACCGGCTGGCGCGTCAAGACACGAAAGGCAAAGCGAATGTCCCGCAGAATCATATTCGTTTATACGCTACAAGATCGCGTTCGTTTCGAAGAATTGAGGACAACGCCCGCCCGAGCAGGTAAGCACCCGTCACGAGCAGTGGACGGTCCCTTTCGAAAACGTCTGTGGGCGCCATATACGTTGCGCGAACAGGCGAGCTTCGCTCGGCCTGGGCGGGTTGACAACCACTCCTGTCCAAGACGATTTTGTAGCACTGGCGGAAATCCTGTTAAGTTCAGATCTGGGTTTGCCTAGAACCGATCTTAGCCCAAAGGACTTCCGCCATGAATCGAGTATGCAGCATTTTCGCGC
>DASQZT010000194.1:0-17965 GCA_035638575.1 Bryobacteraceae bacterium | reverse complement strand
GGCTCAGCGACGCGCTGGCGCGGCAGAGCGTCCCCATGGCCACCGAGCCCGCCTTCCAGTTCAAGCCTTGAGGAAACATGCCAGCCATCCCAGCGGATGTCTTCTTCGCCACCATCCCCGAGCTGAACGCGCGCCTTGTGTCCAAGGAAATCTCAGCCGAGGACCTGGCGCGCGCGTTCGCCAACCGGCTCGAGCAGCTCGGGCCGCGCTTCAACTGCCTGGCCCTTCCCCTGCCACAGCAGGCCATTCGCAAGGCGCAGGACGTCGATAAAGAGATCAAGCGCGGGCGCCTGCGCGGGCCGCTGCAGGGAATCCCGTACGGCGTCAAAGACCTGATCAGCTACGCCGGCCAGCCGACCACCTGGGGCGCCAAGCCCTACGCCGGCCAGGTGTTCGATTACAGCGCCACGGTCATCGAGAAACTGGATGCCGTGGGCGCGGTGCTCACCGGCAAGCTGGCGATGGTGGAACTGGCGGGCGGCGGCGGATACCGGTTTGCATCGGCATCGCTGACGGGGCCGGGGCTGAATCCGTGGGACCGCACGCGCTGGTCGGGCGGCTCTTCCAGCGGTTCCGCCGCGGCGGTGGCGGCGGGGCTGGTGCCGTTCTCCCTCGGATCGGAAACCTCGGGGTCGATCGTGACGCCCGCCTCCTACTGCGGCGTGACCGCGCTGCGCCCCACCTACGGGCTGGTGAGCCGGCGCGGCGCGATGGCGCTGTCGTGGACGCTCGACAAACTCGGGCCGTTCGCGCACACCGCGGAGGATTGCGGCCTGGTGTTGCAGGTGATCGCCGGCAAGGATGGCAAAGATCCGGGCTCGGCGGGCAAGAGCTTCTACTACACTCCCCAATACGCGCGGCCGTTGAAGGAGCTGAAGGTCGGGTTCGCGCCCGTGGATTTCGCGGACCGGGCGGAAGCGCCGGCGCGTGCCGCCTTCGCCGCCGCGTTGGGAGTGTTGAAAGATACCGGAGTGCAACTGGTGGAGACGAAGCTGCCGCCGTTCCCTTACGGTCCGGTGCTGTCGGCGATCCTGGCGGCGGAGCAGGCATCCATCTTCGAGCAGTTCATCACCAGCGGCAAGGTGGACGAGCTGGCCGACCAGGGGCAGATCGCGGGGCTGAAGGCCAGCCTCGAACTGCCGGCCAAGGACTACCTGAAAGCGCAGCGTGTGCGGCGCCTGATTCAGGATGCCTTCTCGCGCCTGTTCGCCGAAGTGGATGTGCTGGTCGCGCCCGGCCGTTCCGGCGCCGCGACGAAGCTCGACCAGCGTCTGGACGTCGGCGGGCCGCCCGCTCCGGCGGGCGCGGCTCCCGGTTTTCAGGGCATCATCCCCGCCGGCAACCTGGCTGGGCTGCCGGCTCTCGTGCTGCCTTGCGGTTTCGCGGAGAATCTGCCGGTGGCGCTGCAGATCGTGGGCGTGCCGTTTGCCGAGAATACGCTGCTGGCCATCGGCAGGGAGTTTCAGGCGCGCACGGACTGGCACAAGCGGCGTCCACCGGGAATGTAGCTATTCCCGGGCGGCGCGGTGGCCGCCGAAGGCGTGGATCGTCCGGGTGCCGGCCAGCACTTCGGCGGCGTGCCAGGTGCCGCGCGGGATGAAGTACTCGTCTCCGGCCTGCATCGCAATCCGCTGCTCGCCGATGATCAGCGTGTACCGGCCTTCCACCACCAGCATGTACTCGTCGAACTCGTGCACCGCGGCCGCGGACGACGCGGTTTCACGGCAGGTCCAAAACGCCATCTGGCTGCCGTCCGCGCCATCGAATACGTAGCCTTCGACGCCCGGCGTCGCCTGGTGGCTGGTCGCGATCCGGTTCGCCGGACGCTTCATGAATTGCGGAAAGTCGCCCATACTCATAGCCCCAACTGCAGCGCTTCGCGCAGTCCCGGATCGTGGCGCACGCGCCAGATGCGGCTGTCGAGGTAGTAGTGCGTCAGCCCAAATCCGCAGAAAAAACCGAACGCCAAGTCGGACACCTGGCCCAGCGCGAACCCCGGCACGCGATAGATCGCGCTGAAGAGCAGCCCGACCGCCACATATGCCAGCAGGCTCCGGCCCACCGCGGCCGGGATGCGGCCATGCTTCGCGGCGCCTTCCGGCCCGGCATAGCGATTGCGATTGTGGAACCACACGATGGCGTGATATTGCAGGTTGTGCACGATGGTCACGGTGGGCACCGCCGCCTGCCAGCTCATGTAGGCAAAGGTGGCCCAATGCAGCGGAATCACCGCTCCCAGCAGCAGGTACTTGGGCACATCGGCAGGCTCGCCCGCCCGCAGGCGAACCCACTGGCGTGCCAGGTAGACGCCCGCCACCGCCGCCACCAGCACCCAACCGGGCGTCTCCAGGCGCGGAAACGAAAAGGGAATTCCCAGTTCTTCCGGGTGGTGGATGAAGAACCGGTGGAACGGAGGGAAGACCAGCATGACTCCCAGAAACACGCGGTCCAGCGCGTTGTCCAGCCGCCCCAGATCGCGGTTCTTCACCTTGTACAGCACCATGAATCCGTAGTGCTGCCGGATGACGTGGTAGTACGCCCACACGCCGACCAGCAAGTAGAGCCAGCCCTTCAGCCCCGCCAGAACCATGGCCGGACCCAGCGCGAAGAAAAACAGCAGGCTTCCGAACAGCAGCCTGGGATGGCGCGCACGGGCTTCGTTATCGAAAAACGTCCGCGATGCCGTACCGAAGATGTGGGTGCCGTCGAAACCCACCGACCAGAACCACCACAGCAGCGAAATCGGCACGTGGAACGCGGTGTACAGCAGCAGGTACGCCCAGCCCGCGAAGACGCTGCCGATCACGAGCGTGAGGTCCACCCCACGGCCTACGATCCAGCCGGTGGCACAGGCATTTCTTGACCCGTCACCGGGCCTGCCTGTGTTGTTCATCGCGGCTATGGGCCCAAACGGGCGAGCTGCGGCGGCCATGCGGATGCGCTATACGAAGTGGTACTTGTTGGCGGTCTCGTCCCAGACGATCTTCTTCTGGTTCTTGAACGCAAGCGTGGCCATGTGGCCCGTGATGGCCGCCTGCTGCCCGATGGTGGGCGGCGCGATCACCTGCTCCTTGCCCAAAATGGCCTGAATGAAATTGCGGAAGTGGTTGATGGCGCCATCGGATTCCTTGTACTCCTGCGGGCCATTGATGTGGATGGCGGCCCTGGCCTTGATGGCCTCCGGCGCGCGATTGGGCGCGTTGGGCCGGCGCGAATTGTACATTTCCGGCTCGAAATACAGATCCTGGCGGTTCATCACCCGGAGGGTGCCCTCGTTGCCGCAGATCTCCTCGCCGTAGCCGAAGAACTCGTTGCCCAGGTAGCAACTGTAGTTGACTTGGAGCTTGTCGGCATAGTCGTAGATGGCGCTCAGACAATCGGGCACGTCCCGGTCGTCGGTCTTATCGGTCCAGCGGTAGACGCCGCCGGACGCCATGCAGGTCCGCGGCACGGTCTTTTCCAGCATGAAATTCACGATGTCGGTCTGGTGCACCAGGAGGTCGGTCGAGATGCCGCCGGAGTAGTCCCAATAAAGCCGCCACTGAAAATAACGATGTTCGTCCCACGGCCGTTTGGGCGCGGTGCCCAGGAAGCGATTCCAGTCGGTGTTCTGCGGGGTGGCCTCGGGTGGAATCACGTAGCGCCAGGAAGGCTCGTTGGGCAATCCGTTGCGGTACCAGAAGGCGCGCACGAAATGAACGTCGCCCACCATGCCTGCTTTAACGAGCTCTTTGGCCTTCTTGTACAGCGATGAGCTGCGGTTCTGCGTGCCCACCTGCACGATCTTCTTGGACTTCTCCCATTCGCGGACGATGTCGAATCCCTCTTCGATGGTGTGGGCCAGGGGCTTCTCCACGTACACGTTCTTGCCCGCCCGCAGCGCGGCGATCGCCATGTCGTGATGCAGGTGCTCCGGGGTCATGATGAAGACCGCATCGATCGACTTGTCCGCCAGCAGCTCGCGGTAGTCCACGTAGGTCTTGGGAGTGGTTCCCCAGATCGTGGCCATGCGGTCCTTGGCGCGCGCGATGTAGCCCTGGTAGGTATCGCAGATCGCGGTGATCTGCACGTCGTTGGGCGCCGCGGTGTGCATCCAGTCGAGCGAGGCATACCCGCGGGTGCCCACGCCGATCCAGCCGATATTGACTTTGTCGTTGGCTGCGCGCCCGGTAACGAGGGCCGGCCCGGCCGCCAGCGCCGCCGTCTTCAGAAAATTCCGGCGATTGAATTCGTCCGCCATGAGACCTCCACATCCGATGATACCAGTCCCGTGGGGCAACGCCATCGCCGCCGTGAAAAGCTCTCGGCGGCGTGCAGCGATCAGCCCGCCGGTGAGGCGGGGACCGAGCCGGCGCCGACTGGTGGCGTTTCCGGCGTTTCAGGCGCGTGGCATCGGGCCCTGATGGTGGAGCTAGCCCTTGACTCCATTAGTCCTCAACTCTATAATCCAGCTTCGTACGTTGGGGAAGCGTCATGAAGATCACCAGGAGAACTTGGAACGGTTGCGGAGCCTTTGTTGTAGGTCTTCTCAGTCTTGCCTTGATCGCACGGGCCCAGATCGGCACGCCGGTGAACATCGGCTCGACCCAGAGCACTGATTCATTCTCAACCAGCCTGAACGTGAACACGACCCAGGCCGTGCCCGCCGGCGCCAGCGTCATCGTCATCGCCAATTCGGTACCGAATGGCGGCGGCAGTGCCACGCCGACGGCCGCCGCTTGTTCCGACAGCGGCGGCCATACGTACAACACGGACGCAAGCGAGTTCAACAGTAACGCGGCGTTTGGCCTCACCACCATCTGCTCCACTCACGGCCTCGCCTCACAACTCAGCTCGGGCGCCACCGTCACCGTTACCTGGTCCGGCGGAAGCGCGCCCTGGACACAAGACATCGAGGTCTTTTCGGTGACCGGCCTGGCGGGTACTCCCCTCGACGAGACCGCGTCCAACTTAGGGACAAGCGCTTCGCCATCGAGCGGCACGACGGCCGCGACGGCCCAGGCGAACGAGCTCTTGTTCGGCGCGATCCTTAACGGAGGGAGAAGCGCATCCGGAGCCGGTTTCAGCCCGGGCTCGAATGGGACGGCCAACCCTGCGCCTCCACCGGCACGTCTACCTACTCCAGCCTTGGGGGCGTAGGTTCCACTGCTCCCTCGCTGTTCGGTATCTACTGCCAGGTTTCGGCCATGGGAGCATACGCGGCCAGCGGCACTTTCAGCCTGACCAGCTCCTGGGAAGCGGTCCTGGCCACGTACAAGGCCGCCGCACCTCCTGCCACAGGCAATCCGGTGACTCCGGTGCCGGTGATGTCCTTGCCGGCCCTCGCTGGATTCGCCCTGCTTTTAGCGGGGTTGGGATGGGCTCTCGCCAGGAAACCGCGGACGCTCTGATGGCAGACGACGATGAGCCTGCCCGGTTCAACGGGCGATCTCCCGCTGCGGTTGAGGGCGGAGCGCGAGGAATCCCGCCGTGGAAGTAACAACAGCCGGGTGTAGGCTAAAGACGAACATAAAGACGAACGACTAACGCGGCCTTTTTGCCGGCGGGGTGGTATACTGGCTGGCCAGTACCAACGGGAGGACCCATGAGAACTTCTCAGCCGTCTGCTTTCCTCAGCCGATTACGAAAACGACAGGCCATGTCGACGTGGAGTAGCGCGCGGATTCGCGAGCTTTCCAGACACAGCACACCTTCAGCCGGGCTTATGTGGTTCGCGTTGCTGGCTGCCTCGACCGCCGTGGCATTCGCGGCGGCCGACTGGCACGGCGCGAACCTGGAAGGTTCCGCGACGCCGGGTGTGCTTAGGTATGTCGCATCCCCGGCAACCAAGGAGACGCGCGTGACGCTCGTCCGCCAAGCCGAGCGAATTCTCATCATCGACGATTTCACTCACGAGATCGTGGCGGGCGGCCGCGCCGATCGAATCAAGCGTGTGATCGTCCGCGGCGTGGACGGCGACCATAACGACACGCTCACGGTGGATTTCTCGGGGGGGCTCTCGCTTCCTGGCGGCATCGATTTCGACGGTGGTACGGCTGGATTCGATACCCTTCGGATCGTGGGGGGCAACACCAAGGATTCGCGCTATAGCCCAACCAATCGCAGCGACGGCGTGGTCGAGGTTGGCGCGACGGAGATCCGCTACCGGAATCTCGAGCCGGTTATCGACACGGCTCCCGCCTTGAGCTATACCATCAATCTTCCGAGTGGCACGGTGGGCGCCTCTCTTCAGGACAACGGCGGCCAGGCGGAATTGGTCAGCACGAGTGGCACCTCGTTCGAGAACTTAACGTTCGCGAATAAGGGCTCGGTAACCATCAATGCCGGCGGAGGCGCCGACACCATAACCCTCGCGGCCAACGTCTGGGCGGACCTCACGGGGGTGCCTGTCACGGTGAACGGAAGTGGGAGCAGCAATACTCTGATCGTGGATCTCACCGGCGCTACCAGTCCGAGCCTGCCTGTCACGAACACTTCCGGCAATCTGTCCGGCACTTGGACCTTCGGAAACCGGCCAAACCTGACGTTCTCCGACATCCAATCCCTCAATCCCGCCAGCTTGTCGGTGAGCAAAACCGGCCCGGCCTCCGTCGCCTTGGGCTCAAGTCTCACCTACACCATAACGGTCAACAACGCGGGGCCGAACCCGGCCGCCGGCGTGACGGTCACCGATCCCGTTCCGCCGAACACGACGTTGGTTTCCGCGGCGCCGTCGCAGGGCTCCTGTGGCGGAACGGCGACAGTCTCCTGTTCGCTCGGCCTGATCGGTTCGGGCGGCTCGGCAACAATTGCCCTCGTGCTGAGCGTCAACTCCGGCGCGGTTGTCAACACGGCGGCGGTGACGGCCGGGACGACCGACACGAACGCCACCAACAGCTCGACATCGACTGCGGCGGTGAATATAAGCGCGGTCTGTCCTCCCGGAGTAACGCCCGTTCCTGCGCTGCCCACCTGGGGCCTGGTCGTGCTCGCAGTCTTGCTGGCCGGGTACGGCGCGATTTCACGCTGGCGGGCAATGCGTTGCTGAGCGCGCCCCAAACTGCCGCGGCGCCGGCGAAGGCGGGAAGCCGGTTCGTTCTCCTGTTTTTCCTGTTCGCAAGCGCCGGATTTGCCCTCATGTTCGTGCCGCCAATTGAACTGCTCATCCGAGATCTGACGTATGCCATTACCGCCATGTGCGGAGCGATCATTCAATTGGCGGGCGGCCGGGTTGGGGTGGCGGGGAACGTCATGGCAGGCCCCAGAGCCGGCTTTACCATGAAGGTCATGGATGGGTGCAACGGCGTCGAAGTTGTCGTGCTGCTCTGGTCCGCCATGCTCGCCTGGCCGGCCGGCCGCGTCGCGAAAATCAAAGGGATGGTACTCGGGGCACTGATCGTCCAGGCCGCTAACACCTTGCGTATTATCAGCCTGTTCTACCTGGGCCAGTGGAATCAGGATTGGTTCGAGTGGATGCACCTGTACGTCTGGGAAATCCTCATCATGATCCTGGGCCTGGCGGTATTTGCGGTTTGGATTCGCCGAACACCAGCGATCGCAGCCCACGGTCCAGCCAGATGATCAACAGCAACGGGGCGGCGTACGGAATCACGTCCATGGTGCAATTCCCGGCCAACTTCATCCAAAAGGTACCCCACGGCGTAGAGGCGACGACATAGAAATTGTTGATCCAATAAGCCAAAAACAGCACGAGGGACAGTTGGGAGGTAATGGTCAGGAGCAGGGTTCCCATTCCCAGCACGGGCCAAACCCGTCTACCGGGCCACGCAGCCAGGGCCAGCGCCCAAAAGATGGGAAAGCACAAGCTGAAGCATTGGAGCATCTTGCGCGAGGTACGCACACCCACTTCACCCATGCTGGCTTGCCGTGTCGCTTCTCTTGCCGGGAACAGAAGCGACGCACGCACGATCCAGTCGCCATTACTATCCATCGTGATGAGCTCGGCAGAGCCGGCACTGGGAAGCAGGCTGAAAGAGACCTCCACTATGTCCCTCGAGAGAGCGAGCATTGGCTTTAGGAGCACCAGCCGCCAGAGCAGCAGCATGGTGGCCAGAAGTATCACAAACAGGGCCAGCGAGCGCCGCAGATGTATCGGAGTGCGGGACATCCCGGTGCGCGGGGCAGGCGGTGCTCCAGCTTGGTCGTGTCGGCTGCGCTTGTGTCGATTGCGCATGCTCATCCTGGGAGTTTATTATGCGGCTCAGTTGCTGAAAATCCCAATATTTTTGGGAAGGCACGTCCGCGAGGCGCCTTCAGCGGTGGCCTATGCGGTCCGTTAGGAGCAGCCGGTAAAGGGTCGATTCGGACCTATTGCTGAAAGCTCCCCTTGCCAGCGGCATATGGCTCCTTTGCTATACAATATTTGGCGGGGCGGATGTGGGTCCGCTCGAAAGGGAGCTGATACAGCAAGGATTATGTCGGATCGCGGATTCCTGTTCCTATTCAGTATTTTCATGATTATCGCCGGCTTGGGCGCGGCGGCGTGGTTGTTCGCCACCGGCCAGGCCGGCACGGTGGACGGTCTCTTTCTGCTATTGACTGTCCTGCTGACGGCGCTGGTGTTCGCGCTGTACGTGCTGTTCGTGATTCACCGCGCCATGGAAGCAGCGGCTGCGCCCGCGAAACAGCCTGCCAAGGCAGGGCCGGCAGCGGCGCCCGCGAAACAGGCACCCGCACCGGTGGCGCAGCCGTAGGGCTCCGTAGAATCGGTTGGCAGGCGAAAGCGCCGGGCTAACTAAAAGTCCGGCCTGACAGGCCAGGAGGCCGGTCCCACGAAGAAAAAGCGTCGACACGAGTGTCGACGCGGCACGCTGAGAGCGTGCGCCACGGAGTAAAGCAAAAGCCTTCCCCCCAACAACACAGGCCTTGCGAAAGCGCCTGCCCCACTACGCTGCGCCTGCCCACCCTCTCAGCGCGAGGCTACTTCTTTTTCGTGTCCTGCTTGGCGCGGTCTTGGCGGAGTTGCTGGAGTTTCGACCACTGCTCGGCGGTGAGGATGGGCTTGATCTTCTCGTCGGTGGCCTTGCGGATGGCGGCCTTCTTTTCGGCGGCGGCCGGCGAGGTGTCGCCGCGCAGCGCTCTCACCTGCTTGTTGTCGTCGTCCAATATGGGATCGAGTTTGGCCTTCTGTTCCGCGGTGACGTTGAGCTGATCCACCATGCGCTGCACCTGCGAGCGGGGCGTCGATTGCGGCGCCGCGGCGAGCGAACATACTGCAAACGTGGCCAGAGCGAGGGGTAAGAGGGCTCTCCAGATTCTCATGGTTTAACTCGTTCGGCGGCTGGAGTACTTGTTCAGCTCGGCGATGAGCTTGGAAGAGGCGGCCGGCTGCTTGGCGCCGCTGTTCAGGATATCCTTCATTTCCCATCGCTGCCCGTACATGATTTTGTTCTCGTCGATATCGTTGCGCAGGGTGGCGCCATCGAGCGAGATGCCCGCGAACAGGCCCTTGGAGCGCGACCACGAGAGGATCTCCGCGGTCATGAGGGCGTCGGTCTGGGCGGTGGCGTCGCGGCCCACGGGGCCGGCGGCCGCGGTGGCTTCCGCGCCGATCGTGAATTTGCTTTGGACGAGTTTCTTCATGCCGCGGTCATTCATGATCAGCAGGACCACATCAGTCGAGGAGACACCGAGCTGTAATCCGAAGCTGCCGCCTTCGATACGCATGGCGGCGGGCGACCCCCATCCTTCTCCGCCGGCGGCGCGGCACACGGCAAACCCGCGGCCGTACTTTCCGCCAACCAAGATGGCGCCCTTTTTCAGGCCGGGCACGAGCACGATGCAGTAGGACTTGTTGAAGAGGTCTTGCGGAATCGATTTGTCGGGCGCCGACATGATCTCCGTAAGGAGGGATGCGGCATCGTCCAGCCGTTCGGCGTTCTTGGCCTTGTCGTCTTTCGCGGAAGACACAGGCAAGAATGCCTGTGCCAGGGCCAGTGCGAGAGTGAAAGTGATGAGGCGCATGGATCTATGGTAACCTACTCCTCCCGCAGTGCGGTCATGGGGTCGATGCGCGCGGCGCGGCGCGCAGGGCCGATGGAGGCGCACACGGCAATGGCCGCGAGCAGTAGCGGCATTGCGACAAATGTCGCACCATCGAGGGCCGTGACACCGTAGAGCATGGAGTGCAGATAACGGGTGAGCCCCCACGCTCCGGCCAGGCCGGCCACCACGGCCACCAGAGACACCGCGAGACTCTCGCCGACGACTTGCCGCATCACCTGTTCCGGCCTCGCTCCCAAGGCAATGCGGATGCCGACCTCGCGGGTCCGCCGGTTCACCAGGTAGGACATCACGCCGTAGACACCGAGCGCGGCCAGGATCAGGGCGATGGCGGCGAACGTTCCGATGAGCACCAGGTTGAAACGCTGCGGCGCGAGCGATCCGGACAGGCGCTCCTCCATGGTCTTCACGTCGGAGACGGGCTGGCTGCGGTCCACCGAGTAGATCTGCTCTTCGATGGCCCGGATGGCGGCGTGCGGATCTCCGGTGGTGCGGAAGAACAGGCCCATACGCGACAGGTACCGGCTGGTGGATTGGCAGATGCAGCGATAGGCCAGGGGCGGGGTCTCGGCGCCCAATTCCCTTCCGCGGATGTTTCCCACGACTCCAATGATGGTCCACGGCGTGCTGTCATTCTGGCCCGTGAGAATGCTGTGACCCAGGGGATTCTCGCCGGGGAAGACCTTGCGCACAAAAGCCTCATTGACGATGATCACGTCGGGGGACTGGATGGAGTCCCGCGCATCGAAGAGGCGGCCGTCGCGGAGGGGGATGCCGATGGTGCGGAAGAAGTCGCGGCTCACCAGCGTCAGGTCGGACGCATGCCGTTGCGCGATGGGAACCGGAGGCCGGCCGGCGATTTGTAAGGCCACGCCGCTATACGGGCGGTCGGCGCCCAGGGGCATGTCGGTCGAGACCGCGGCGAGGCGGACCATGGGAAGCTGTTTGACGCGCTCGACGACGGCTTCGTGGTAAGCGGTCTGGCTGGCGCCGGTGGTGTAGCGGGAGCCGGTGAGGTTGACCCGCATGGTGAGCAGGGTGTCCGGGTCGAAGCCGAGATCGGTGCGCGCCAGCTTGACGAAGCTGCGGGCCAGCAGGCCGGCGCCGATCAACAGCACCAGCGAAACGCCGAGTTCCACGACCACCAACAACTGGCGCATGCGCGTGGAGCCGCGGCTGCCGCTCTGCGCGAGACCTGCGGCCTTGAGTGATTCCTGGATGCGGACGCGGGCCGAGCCGAGCGCCGGGGCCATACCGAAGACCAGCCCAGTGACGAGCGTCAGGACGAAAGTGAAGGCGAGGGTGCGAAGGTCGATGGTGATGGCGGGGTAGCGATCGAGCACCAGCGGCTTCCAGGTGTTCAAAGCCGCGACGGAGAAGAAGGCGATGGCGATGCCGGACAGGCCGCCAGGCAAGGCCAGCATGAGGCTCTCGGTGAGCACCTGCTGGACCACGCGCCCACGGGCCGCGCCGAGCGCCATGCGCACGGCGATTTCGCGCTGCCGCGATGCGGCGCGCGCCAGCAGCAGGTTGGCCAGGTTGGCACAGGCAATCAGCAGCACCAGGGCGACCGCGCCCGTCAATACCAGGAGCGCGGGCCGCAGATTGCCGGCGAGGCGGCGCTGCAGCGGTGTGGCGACGATCCTCATGCCGTTGAGGAATCCGGCGGACTCGAACTCCTTGGGGTACTCGGCACGGATGGTGCCGGTGAGGCGGACCATTTCCGCGTCCAGTTGCGCAGGCTTGACCCCGGGCTTCACTCTCGCGACCATGCTGACCAGCATCACGGGCCGCGTCACGGCTCGCGGCCTCTGGGAAGATTCGTCCATTCGCAGCGGACGCCAGAGTTGCGTGCCTTGCGGGTAGTCGAAGCCTTGCGGCATGACGCCGAGCACGGTGTGCGGCGAGCCATCGAGCAGGATGGTCTTGCCGACCGCCTGCGGATCGCCGCCGAGGTGGCTGCGCCAGAAGGGGTAGCTCAAGATGGCCACCGCGGGTGCGTTGCGTCCTTCTTCACCGGCCGCCAGGTAGCGGCCCAACATGGGCTGCGTCCCCATGACTCCGAAAAAGGATGGGGTAGTCTGGGCCGCCTGCACCTGCTCGGGTTTTTCCGGGCCGCTCCAGTTGAGCGTGATCCGGTCGAAGAAGGCCGCGACGTCCTCGAACATCTTGTTTTGTTCGCGGAGGCTGTAGTAGTCGGAGCCGAGACCGACTTCCTGCCCCTCGCGGCCCAGGCGCTCGGTGACCCAATAAATGCGATCCGAAGCGGGGTAGGGGAGCGGCCGGATCAGGATGGAATTCACCAGGCTGAAGACGGTGGTGTTGGCGCCGATGCAGATGGCGAGGGTGAGGGTGGCAGCCTGCGCCAGCAGGGGATCGCGGCGCAGGCTGCGGAATGCGTAGAGCAGGTCTTGCTTGAGGTTGTCGAGCATGTTACTCCGTCTTGGCGCCGGCAAGCGATGCAGTGGCCAGCGTGCCGCCCAGTCCCATGGTTTCGACCGCGGAGGATGGCACGATGACCATCGAGCCGCGCTCCTTGATGGCTTCATAGAGCATGTTCATGGCGCGGAGATGGAGCGCCGTGGGGTTTTTGGCGTAGACCAACGAGGCCTTCTCGAACTTGTCGGCGATCTCGGTTTCGGCCTGGCCGAGGATGATGCGGGCCTGGCGTTCGCGCTCGGCCTGGGCCTGGCGCGACATGGCGTCCTGGAGGGCGGGCGGGATCTGCACGTCGCGGATTTCGACCGATTGCACGGTGATGCCCCAGGGGTTGGTCTTCTCGTCGAGGATGCGCTGCAACTCGTGGCCGAGGAGCTCGCGCTCGGCAACCATCTGGTGCAGCTCGTGGCGGCCGATGGATTCGCGGAGCGCGGTTTGCGCGCTGAGAGTGATGGCCTGGGTGAAGTCCTGGACCTCGAGGATGGTTTTCTCGGGATTCCACACCAGCCAGAAGACGATGGCGTCCACGTTGACGGGGACGGTGTCGCGAGTGAGGGTGGATTCGGCCGAGACGTTGGACACGCGCACGCGCTGATCGACGTAGCGGCTGAGGCGGTCGACGATGGGGACGACGTGGAAGATCCCGGGACCGCGCAAGCCGGTGTAGCGGCCGAAACGCAGGACGGCCACCTTTTCCCACTGGTCGGCGACGCGAATGGCGTACAGGAAGTAGAGACCGACCAGGGCACCGGCGACCGCGGGCGCCGGGTTGGCGATGGCGGCCGATACGGCGACGCCGGCGGCGAGCGAAACAACGAAGAGCGTGATTCCCACACTGCTGAACCGCATCTCGATCTGATCGGGCTTCATGGAGTCATCTCCTATCCTTTTGAGTATCGTTTTGACGATCATGTAATTGCTCCAGCAGTTCCTCGAGGGTGAAGCCGGCGGAGCCCGCGCGGGAGACGAATTCGCCGATCAACTGGTCGAGTTGCCGCCGGTGTTCGACCTCGTCGCGCTTCACCTCTTGATAACTGATAAACGTGCCGGTTCCTTGCTGGGTCTCCAGGACGCCCCGGATTTCGAGCTCCCGATAGGCCCGAACGACGGTATTGGGGTTGATGGACAGGTCCACCGCGACCTGGCGGACGGTGGGGAGTTGGTCGCCGCCAACGAGCGCCCCGGCCGCGATGCCGCCCATCACCTGGTCGATGATTTGGCGATAGACTGGAACGCCGCTGTGGAGATCCAGCCGAAATGCGAAGGGCTTTTTGCCGGATTGGACCGTTGTGATCATCTAGATAGATAGTGTACTAGTTTACTGATACATATCAAGAGTTTTTTTGGGGGAGTAGGCGGAAAGCCGGAAGGATCGGTCGGTTTTTCGGGACGCGAACGTTGAATCTACTGGGGTTAGGCGAGTTTCTTCGGCACGATCCTTCCGGATTCCGGGGTTGGCAGGCAGAAGCGCCTGCCCACAGGGTGGCGACGCAGATCTGCGTCGCCGAGGCGTGGGGCGGGCCGGAAAATGTAGCGGTGTGAGCGGATGACCGGCCGGGCGGCCGTGGCTTCGAGCAAGGTTGGCGCATAAATCTCCTCCCAATTTCAGTAAAGCAGACGGAAGTTGGGGAATCGTGATCGAGGTGCAGGGATTTTTTGCTAAGTTGTTGAATTTAAGGGATGAAGGTGGGCCAAAATTTATTTCCTGAGGCTGTGACCGATGGCTGGCGCATTACAACAACTTACCGTCGGGCGCCTCACTGGCCTCGTAGCCACCGTCTTTGGCTGGAGAGCATCAATCCAGGTCCATCGCAGCTTTGAGCCCACCCTCCACCTTGCCGAGGAGGTCAGTTGAAAGGGCACCGATTTTCCTGGTGAGTTTTGGGCGGTCAAGCGTGGTCACCTGATGGCACACGGCAACGCTGGTTTTCGTGAGACCCGCGACATCGCCAGGCAGTTCGATGACGGTTGGTCCGCGTTTGGCCTGCGAAGCAGAGGTGGATATGGGAACGACGATGATGGATCTCCAGCCGGGAGTCTGGTTGAAGCCTTCGTGCGACACCACAACTACGGGACGGCGTCCCGTCTGTTCAGATCCCAATCGCGGGACAAGATCCGCCCAATAGACGTCGCCCCGTCTCATCTCGCCTTCCTGCCGGATTTCAACAGATGCTCGACTCCGGCCGACTCCAGCTCGGGATCAAGGTCGAGATTCGTGCCAGCCATTTCCGCGGCGTACGCCGCGATGGCGTCGTGTCTCGCCTTTCTCATCTGGCGCCGCAGCCAGAGATCGATGGCTTCACGGGCAAGGCTGGTGGCGGGCACCTGTGCCCGTTCGGCCTCCGCTCTCAGTTGGGTGTAGGTTTCTTCCGGCAGGGGCAGGTGGAAGTTCTTCATATCTTCGCTCCACGCCCAGTGTGCCATGAGTTCGTGGCACAATTCAATGGCAACCCGGCTGTGGCAAACGTTTCCGAAGCGCGGAGCGGTCGCGGGCGTCGGCAGGCCTTAGCGCACGCCGGACAGGCTCTGCAGCAACTCTTCGTAAGCCCCGGTCACCGAGTCCCACGAATACCGCTCGCGGATTCGCTCCATGGCCCTGCGGCGGAACTCTTCCCGCTGCTCTTCGCTCATATCCAGAACCAGCCGCAACTTCGCCACCAGCTCCGCGGGTTCGAAGGGAATGCCGGCATCGCCCGCCACCTCCGCGTTCTCCGGAGTATTGCGGTACAAGGCCAGCGCGCCGCGCCCCATAGCCTCGATGAGCGCCGGGTGCGTGCCTCCGACTTCGGTGGCGTGAATGTACGCGAAGCAGTGCGAGCCGAGCTGGCGATAGCCCTCGCCATAAATCGCGCCCGGCATCACCACACGCGGATCCCAACTGACGCGCAGTTGGCGGATGTACTGCCGCGCGTAGGGGGCGTCGCCGATAAGCGCCAGCTTCAGCGGGGTCTTCAGTTGCTCGAAGGCATCCAGCACTTCCAGCGGATGATTCTCGGGCTCCAGGCGGCTGACGTAGAGAAAATACCGGCCGGGCTCGAGGTCGAGCTTCGCCAACTCGCCCGAAGCGGGCACCTTGCCCACCTCGGCGCCGTAAGGAATGAACGCGCTCGCCTTCCCGTAGCGCTCGCGGTAATATCGCTCGATGGTCCGCGCGTCGGTGACCATCGCCGACGGCAGGAAGGTCGACAGCCATTCGGAAAGCAGGTACCACGCCTTGGCCAGACGGTTCCACTTTTTGCGCTTGCGCTCGATGCCGTCCACGTTCAGCGCCACCGGCATGCCGAAGAGGCGCGGCCAGAGCGTGAAGATGGCGTTGGCGCCGTTGCAATAAAGCGCGGCGTCCACGCGATGCGCCAGCAGGTGGAGGGTGGAGAAGAAGGTATGCGCGAGCGTGTCCAGATACTTGTGGCGAATGGTCGGGAGGTATTGCAGGCGGACGCCCCGGTATTCCTTTTGCGGAAAGCGTTGGCGGCAGTAGACCGTTACCGTGTGTCCGCGCGCCACAAGCCGCGTGGCGAGTTCCTCGGCGAAAGTCTCGAAGCCTCCATAGTTGGCGGGTATGCCGCGCGTGCCTAAAAGCGCGATACGCATGGGGCCGCGCCCATCACGTGCGCGCGGTTTCGGAGCGCGAGCGGAGGCGGGCCATCTTCTTGGGCGATTGCTTGCTCACCGGCGCGTATTGGAACCAGCTCGCCATGTACTCGTGATCCACGCGCCGCCGCGATTGAATCAGGCGCCACTTGGCCCATACGCGTTTCATGTTACGCGCCAGGAACCAGAAGGCCTTGAGCGAGGTGTGCTCCCACAGCAGGCAGCACATCACCACCACCGCGTCGCGCGTGGTAATCGAGAACCAGTTACGCCCGTAGAGATTGGGCGAAATGTTCTTGATGCGCATCAGGAAGCGGTTCTTCACCGAGTGCATGTTGATTTCGGGCGGCAGCGCCCGGCGGTTGCCGGGCAGGACCTTGCGCACGTGATAGCCGCGCGCGTAGGGAGCGTAGAGGCACTTCCACCCCATCAACTGGGCGCGCCAGGCGACGTCGGCATCTTCCCGATAGACGAAGAAATCGGTGTCGAAGAACTCGCCGTCGAGCGAAATGTCCTCGATCATGGTGCGGCGGTACAAGGCGGCGGCCGCCGTGGCGCCGAAAACGTACTCGTATTGCAGATAGTGGCCGTTGTCCACTTCCTGGCTGCCACGGTCGAGGTGGCGCAGCATCGGGTTGAAGTAGATGCCGGTGGAATCCACAACCGGCCGTTCCGGAATCTCGAAATGCGCCGTCATGGTCAGCAGCTTGCCACAAACGGCGCCGATCCGCGAATCGAACTGCCCGCCATCCACCAGGGCTTGAATGAAATTCGGCAGCAGGAGGACGTCGGGATTCAGGGTCAGCACCCAATCCCCGCTGGAAAGCCGGATGGCTTGGTTCTGCGCCGCTGCAAACCCGATGTTGTCGTCGTTGTAGTAGACCTGGCAGCGATCCTCGAACTGCTCGAGGATATCAATGGTGCCATCGGTGGAAGCATTGTCGATGACGATGATTTCCTTGAGCCGATACCGCTGGGCCAGCACCGATTCCAAACAGCGCTTGATAAAACGGCCGCTATTGTAGGTGACTATCGTGACGGTGACAAAGTCGTTGTGCGCCATGAACCAAAACCTGAGAGTCCGAACTTTCTGTACATCCGAGTACCCCTAGATCCGGGGGCTAAATCAAAACGATCCGCCCCCCCAGCCGCCCAAAAAACCAACGGCTGGCGAGCCGCACGACTTTACCGTACGCTGCCATGGGCTTCAGGCTCCGGCCACTGGCCGATTCGACGATCATCCGTGGAAAGGAGCCTGCCACTACGGCCAGACACACAGCCCGGAATGCAAGCGGGCGGAAATGCCTGGCTGAATATCTCAGAAGACTACCATACCAATAAACTCGCCGCATCTCCACTGGCAAATTTAGGAGGGAGTGCCCTCCGGTGTGTTTCGCCACGGTCTCTGGCACGTAGTACACCCGGTAGCCACGGTCGGCAAGGCGACGGCAGAAATCCACGTCCTCGAACCAGAGGGGGAAAAATCCTTCATCGAAGCCGCCCAGTTTGTGCCAAACCTCACGCCGCACCATGAGCAAAGCTCCCGCCGGCTGCTCCACTTCCTGGAACTTCGAATAGTCCAGGTCCAGCGCGCGATAACGCCGGTTCGCCGGAGCGTTGGGCCAGAGCCGGTTCAACCCCAGCGATTCGGAAATCAGCGTCATGGCGGTGGGAAGCCGGCGTACCATGAAACCGATCTGCGGACGTCCGTCAGCGTCCAAAAGTTTTCCTCCCGCAGCCGCCGCGCCGGAAAGGTCACAGGCTTCGCGGAGCGTTTCCAGGCCGCTTTGGAGCACCGAATCTGGATTCAACAACAAAATGTATGGGGAGGTCAATACGGCAAAACCTTGATTGGCGGCGGCGGCGAAACCGCGGTTCGTGGGATTGGCAATCAAGTGCACGCCGCGCCGGGCGATTTCCGCAATAGTTCCGT
>DASQZT010000193.1:0-2500 GCA_035638575.1 Bryobacteraceae bacterium | reverse complement strand
CGGCTCCGGTGCGGGTTTCCAATGGGAAATGGATGGTGCCCAGCGACTTTCTGACCACCGTGCTGGCCAGGCTAACGAGCCAGGATGTGGAGTATCAAATCGGAACGAACCGGGTTTTCATTGGCAATATCAAACCCGGCTCGTTTACCGTGCGCATGGAACAGGAGAGCAGCGGCGCGAGGCTCACCTTCCAGTTCACAGACAAGGTGACGGTTCACACGGAGTCAACTAACGGGAAGTGGGTCATGTTCCTGGGGGATCACCCCATCCAACCTCTTGAACAATCATTTCACTTCCAGAATCCTTATATCAGTGACGTGCGATTTGACGATCAGGACGGACTTCCCAAGCTTGTCATCACTCCATCCGCAGCAGGTATGAACTTCTATCCCGAATTGTTGGAAGGCGGCAAGGTGTTGCAAGCTGAGGTCTCCAAGCCGGCGCCGGCGCAGCCCCCGCCCCAGACGCCGAAAGGGCCTCCCCCTGCCACGCCGTCTTCGACTGCCACCACGGCACCACCCGTCGCACCAGGGTCTGCCACGGGCACTGCTGCGCAAGCCGGGCCAGCCACGCCGGCGGGTCCGCCCTTGCCGGTCGTCGCGTTGGACGCCGGGCACGGCGGCGAGGACAATGGCGCGCGCAGCCGAGACGGCGTTCTGGAGAAAGAGTTGGTTGCGCAACTCGTGGAGCGGGTGCGCCAGGCACTGCTTACCACGGGTAAATTCCGGGTCGTCATGACCCGCACGGGTGACGCCAATGTGACCTTCGAACAGCGCGCCGTGGCCGCGAATGTGGCAGGCGCTGCGTATTTCCTCACCTTTCATGCGGGCGACTTAGGCGGCGCCTCGCCGCAGGTGGCAATTTACACCTACCAATCGCCTGGCTTGCCAAGCCCTTCCTCAGAAGGCGGGGCAAATCCCTTTTTCGTGGCGTGGGATCGAATCCAGGAAAACCACATCGGCCAAAGCGGCAAACTCGCTCAGACCATCGAACGGGACCTTGCCGTACTCGCCGGAGTCACTGTCGATCCGACTACGGCAGCGCCGGAACGCACTTTGCGCAGTGTCAATGCGCCGGCCGTGGCAATTGAGATCGGCAGCTTATCGCCCGATGTCGACGCCGGCCCGCTGACCGACGCGGCATTTCAACTCCACCTTTCATCCATCGTGGCTGAAGCGCTGAGCGCTTTCCAGGCTGGAGGCGCCTGAGACATGAGCCGCCGCGCCAAGATTTTCTGGATTGCCCTGTTGGTGGTGTTTGCCGGAGGGCTCTTCTATCTGCGTTCGCTGGCGCGGCGTGTCTTTTTTGAACCTCCTGCGCATAGTGACGAATCTGCTAAAGCCCGCCTGAGCGAGGCGGTCCTGCAGTCCGGCGCCGGGCCCAATGAAATCGCTGTCCTGTTCTTCCCTTCGCTGATCGGCCGGGGGCTCGTGGCGGAAAGCCGACCGATCAAATGGGCGCCGTCCGGGGCCGACCGAGTGCGCCAGGTTCTGCTGGCGCTGGCGGAGGGGCCCAGCCAACGCCTCGGCCACCCGCTGGCGGCCGCAACCACAGTTCGCGCCGTCTTCTTAACCTTGGACGGGACGGCTTACGTAGACCTTTCGAGCGATCTTGTCAGCGGCATCTATCCGGGAATTGAAGCCGAGTCTCTGGCTGTTTATTCCATCGTGAACTCCATTACGACCAACATCCCTGCGGTTAAGAGGGTCAAAATCCTTATTCAGGGCCAGGAAGTTGACACGCTCGAGGGTCACGCGGACTTGACCGAAGCTATCGTACCCGATCCAACGCTGGTGAAAGGCAACCCGTGAAATGCGTAGGAGCGGTTCGCGAACTGCCCCTACAACACAGGAGATCGCATGTCCTCGACGCCAAAACTCTTATCAGGTCTGCTTTATTCCGGTGGCAAGCTGGTCCGTCCGGACCGGCGTCCCGCCGCGGAACTGAGACCTGTCGAAATCGTACCCAACTTCATCACTTCCGCGGAGGGATCGGCGCTGATTCGCCTGGGTGAAACTCAGGTGATTTGCACGGCCACGGTCGAAGACGGTGTTCCGCCGTTCCAGAAAGGCACTGGTCGAGGCTGGATTACCAGTGAATACGCCATGATCCCCCGCGCCACCGAAGACCGCACTCCGAGAGAGGTGATGCGCGGACGGCAAGGCGGCAGGAGCATGGAAATTCAGCGTTTGATCGGAAGATCGTTGCGCGCCGTGATCGACCTCGAGGCGCTTGGCGAGCGCACAATCTGGGTCGATTGCGACGTGATCCGCGCGGACGGCGGAACTCGAACGGCCTCGATCACGGGTTCTCTCGTGGCGCTGGGCTTGGCTGTCCAGAGGCTCGCGGGACTCAAGGCCCTGCGCCGCAATCCCATCCGGGACTATGTCGCGGCGATCAGTGTGGGAATTGTGGGCGGAGAAACCCTGCTCGATCTGGTTTACGCCGAAGACTCGAATGCCGACGTGGACATGAATGTGGTGATGACCGGCTCCGGCCG
>DASQZT010000192.1:0-12271 GCA_035638575.1 Bryobacteraceae bacterium | reverse complement strand
GCAGCGTTAGTCAGACCGCAATAACACTTGCGAAATTCGGGCGCCAGCCTGATCCGGCTGCCGCCATTCACAGCACAACTATCCCTTTTGTTTGCAGCCCGGCTCCCTTGATCCAGCTAGTATTTTGGACAGGAGTGGTTGACAACCCGCCGCAGGTTGCCAACAGTTGCCAACCTGCCCCACAGCCGGTATGCTGCGCCACGCGTGCGAGGCCGGCGATGTATACTGGCGTCGGACATGGCCTCATCGATCAGGAAGGCGGCGATCTTCGGCGCGGCGGGGGCGATCGGCCCGTGGGTGGCGGCCGAGCTGGACCGGCGCGAGATACCGTTCCGCGTGGTGGGCCGCTCGCGGGAGCGGCTGGAGAAGACGTTCGGCAAACTCGCGCGAGCCGAGATCTTCGCGGCCGACCTCGCCGATCGGGATGCGGCAACCGCCGCCGCGCAGGGGGTGGACACCATCATCTATTCGGTCGGAGTTCCGTATCCTTCCTTCCAACTGCATCCCGTGCTGATGCGCACTACCGTGGAAGCCGCGGCGGCCTCCGGTGTGGCGCGGCTGGTGCTGGTTTCGAACGTCTACGCCTACGGCGCGCCGCGCACGTCGCGAGTGGCCGAGACACATCCCCGACTGCCCGAGACGCGCAAGGGGCAGTTTCGCAAGAAGCAGGAAGACATCGTTTTAGAGGCGCACCAAAAGGGGCGGCTCCTGGGGCTGGTGGTGCGGCTGCCGGACTTCTACGGGCCGGGCGCGGACAACAGTCTCGCCAACCCCATCTTTCTGGCGGCATTGGCGGGCAAGACGGCCAACTGGGTCGGACCGGTGAACCCGGCGCACGAATTTGTTTTCGTGCCCGACACCGGCCCGGTGATCGCGGACCTGGCAGCGTGCCAATCGTGCTACGGGGAGGCCTGGAACTTCGGCGGTCCCGGCGAGATCAACACGCTGGATTTCATCACGAAGATTTATCGCGCCGCGGGGCGCACACCGAAGTACCGCACGGTGGGCCGCGGTTTTCTCAAGATCGCGGGTTGGTTCAATCCGCTGTACCGGGAGCTGATCGAGATGGTGTACCTCGAGGAGACCCCGGTGATCCTCGACGACGGCAAGCTGCTGGCGAAGTTTCCGAATGTGAAGAAGACATCTTACGACGAGGGAATCCGGCGGACGCTGGAGTGGGCGCGGGGCGCGTCCGCCCGATAAAATAAGAGTAGTGTCACTCGTCCCTCCATACATCGAGTCGCTGCGGCCCTACGAAGCGGGACGAACCATCGAATCGGTCCGCAGGCAATACGGACTCACGCGCATCGCCAAGCTGGCGTCCAACGAGAACCCGCTGGGGGCCTCACCCAAGGCCATCGAGCGAATGACGGGCACGCTCGGCGGGCTGAATCTGTATCCCAACGGCGGGCTCGACCTGCGCGAAGTGCTGGCGGAGGAATTCGAAGTCAAGGTGGAAAACGTCATTGCGGGGAGCGGGTCGGAGGGCATCATGTCCAACATCATCCGCGCGTTTCTGTGCGATGAGGACGAGGTGCTGACGACCGAGGCCGCCTTCATCGGCTTCCAGGTGCTGGCGCGGTCGCGCGGCGTGAAGTATCGCACGGTTCCGTACCACGACTGGCACTACGACCTGACGGCGCTGGCGGAGCAGATCAATGCCAACACGAAGATCATTTACCTGGCGAATCCCAACAATCCGACCGGCACGATCTTCACCAAGCATCAGTTCGACGAGTTCTACAAGCACGTGCCGGAGCGCGTGCTGATCATCCTGGACGAAGCGTATTTCGAATACGCCAAAGACAACCCGCGGTATCCCGACTCGATGCACTACCGCTACGACAACGTGATCACGCTGCGGACGTTTTCGAAGATCTACGGACTGGCGGGCGTGCGCATCGGCTACGGGTTCGCGCACGAGGAGCTGATCCGCAACCTGCTCAAGGTCAAGCTGCCGTTCGAGCCATCCACGCCGGCGCAGGCGGCGGGCATCGGCGCGCTCTCGGACAAGGAGTTCCTGCACCGCTCGCTGGAGCTGAACGCCCGCGGCTTGCGCTCGCTTACGGAGGGTCTCGGCGAGACAGGAATGCAGGTTGTTCCGTCGGAGGCGAATTTCGTGATGACCGTCCTGCCCACAGAGCAGGAGGCCAACCGCATTTTTGAGGAACTGCTCACGCAGGGCGTGGTCGTGCGTCCGTTGAAGGCATTCGGGCTGCCGAACTGCCTGCGCATCTCCACGGGAACCGACGAAGACAACCGGCTCTGCGTCGAAGCGGTGAGGAGGAGCTATGCCGCAGGAATTGGAGCATCCCAGGCGCATTGAGAAGGACTTTCTGCCGCTCAACGGCACCGACCACGTGGAGTTTTATACGGGCAACGCGCGGCAGGCGGCGCATTTCTATCGCACGGCGTTCGGCTTCCGGCTGGCGGCGTACCGCGGGCCGGAGACGGGCACGCGGGACCGCGCTTCCTACGTGCTGGTCGAGGGGAAGATACGGTTCGTGCTGACCACGCCGCTGGTTCCCGACCATCCCATCAGCGAACACATCCGGCTGCACGGCGACGGCGTCCGCGATATCGCCCTGTGGGTGGACGACGCGGAGTCCGCGTGGCGTGAGACCACGGGCCGCGGAGCGCGCAGCGTGCGCGAGCCGGAGACCCTGCGCGACGCCCACGGCGAGGCGCGGCTGGCCTCCATCGCGACGTACGGCGACACCATCCACACGTTCGTCGAGCGGCATGACTACCACGGCGTATTCCTGCCGGGTTTCGAGGCCTCCCCCGGCGAGGACACGCTGGCGCGGCCCGTGGGCTTGAAGCATATCGACCACATGGTGGGCAACGTCGGCTGGGGCGAAATGAACCGCTGGGTGGATTTCTACCGCGACGTGATGGGCTTCCGCATGTTCCAGCATTTCGACGACCGGGACATCTCGACGGAATACTCGGCGCTAATGTCGAAGGTCATGGCCAACGGGAACGATCGGGTGAAGTTTCCGATCAACGAGCCGGCCCACGGCAAGCGCAAGTCGCAGATCGAGGAGTACCTGGAATTCTACAAAGGCCCCGGGGTGCAGCACAT
This sequence comes from Bryobacteraceae bacterium, assembly GCA_035638575.1. Lineage (GTDB taxonomy): Bacteria > Acidobacteriota > Terriglobia > Bryobacterales > Bryobacteraceae > DASQZT01. The sequence continues at coordinate 9,186 of DASQZT010000192.1, read as the reverse complement.
CGCCATGGCCACCGGCAACATCATCGACACGGTGCGCGCGCTGCGCCGGCAGGGCGCCGAGTTTCTGCGCGTGCCGCCGGCCTATTACGAAGAACTGCTGGCGCGCACGGGGCCGATCGACGAGCCGGTATCGGAGTTGCAGGAGCTGGGGATCCTGGTGGACCGCGACGACGAAGGCTACATGCTGCAGATCTTCACCGGCCCGGTGGAGGACCGTCCGACGCTGTTTTACGAGATCATCCAGCGCAAGGGCAGCCGCAGTTTCGGGAAGGGGAATTTCAAAGCGCTGTTCGAAGCCATCGAGCGCCAGCAGGCCCGCCGCGGCAATCTCTGAAGCGGCGGCAGCGCGGGTATCCTGAAGACAGGGAGGGCCAAATGTACCCGCTGAAGAAGGGGAAGTTCGCCGCACAGGCGCACGTGGGGATTCCGGAGGGCACCTACGAAGAAGAGCACGGCCGCAAGGGTTTCTACGGCAAGAGCGTGCACCTGTATCACGCGCATCCGCCCACGGGCTGGGTCCGCTTCGAGGGCAAGCTGCGGCCACACCTGTTCGATTTGAACCAACTGGCGCCCTCGGATTGCCACGATCCGGAAGGCATGCCCGTGGCCTTCCTCGGCAACGACGATATCCGGCTCTACGTCTCGCGGCGCTCCGAGCCCATGCCATACTGCTATCGGAACGCGGATGGCGACGAGCTGATTTTCGTGCATCGCGGCAAGGGCACGATCGATAGCGATTTCGGGCCGCTGGCGTTCGAGCCGGGCGACTACCTGGTGGTGCCGCGGGCGGTGACGTATCGGCTGATCCCGGAGACGCGCGACAATTTTTTCCTGATCATCCAGTCGCACGGCGAGTTCAACCCGCCCGACAAAGGGCTCATCGGGCAGCACGCGCTGTACGATCCCGCGGTGGTGACCACGCCCGAGCCGGCGCCGCACCTGGACGAGGACCGCGAGTGGGAGGTGCGCATCAAGGTGGAAGACGAGATCTCGAAGGTGGTGTATCCGTTCCATCCGCTGGACGTGGTGGGGTGGAAGGGCGACCTCACGGTGTGGAAGATCAACATGCGGGACATAAGGCCCATCATGAGCCACCGCGCGCACCTGCCGCCCAGCGCGCATTCGACGTTCGTGACCGAGGGAGCGGTGGTGTGCAGCTTCGTGCCGCGGCCGCTGGAGCAGGATGAAGCGGCGGCGCGCGTGCCGTTCTTCCACCGCAACACGGACTACGACGAGTTCATCTTCTACCACGACGGGGATTTCTTCAGCAAAGACAACATCCGGCCGGGATACGCCACGCTTCATCCGCGCGGCATCCACCACGGCCCGCACCCCAAGGCGCTGGCCAACCAACGCGGGAAGACCCACACGGACGAGTATGCCGTGATGTTCGACGGGCTGAACCCGATCCGCGTGCTGCCCGCCGGGGAGCAGGTGGAGTGGCGCGAGTACTGGTCAAGCTGGATGGAGGAGAAGCAGGGGCTGGTCAAGTGAGGCTGCTCGCGATCGTTCTGTTGCCGTCGCTGCTGGCGGCGCAGGAGACTCCGGTCTTCCGCTCGGAAGCGTCGCTGGCGCTGGTGCGTTTCCACGTGGTGCGCAAGCAGACCTACGTGGTGGATCTCAAGCCGGAAGACATCGTGCTGGTGGAGGACGGCTTGCCGCGCAGGTTCACCCTGTTCGAAGGCGGGCAATCGGCGAGGCGCACGGTGCCGGTGGATTTCACCCTGCTGTTCGATACCAGCGGGAGCGTCAGGGGCAGGGAACTGCTGACGCCGCTGGTCTTCAAGGAGAGCCTGCTGGACGGCTTGGAGCGCGTCCGCATTGCGGTATATGGCTTCGGCAAACAGGTGGACCGCTACACGCGGCCGACCCGCGACTTCGCGCAATTGCAGGCGGCATTTTCGGCGATAAGGAAGCGTGGCCTTCCGGCCGAGACCATCGCGCTTCACCTGCCTCCGGGGCGCAAGTCCGATCCTTACGGCGCGACCTGGCTGTTCGAATCCATCGCCGCCACGGCGGCGGACGCGGAGGGCGGGGCCACCCGAATGCTGCTGGTTTTTTCGGACGGCTTTGGCACAACCAGTGCCGAGCCGCAGGACGCGGCGGGAATCTGCCAGGAGCTGGGTGTCCCGGTATACCCGGTGGTGCTGGGGCATGCGGACCTGGTCGCCGAAGCACGCATGATGCCGCTTACGGGCAAGTCGCCCCAGGCCACGGCCTACGCGCTGAAGCAAATCCAGCAGAAAGAAGAGACGATCGAGAAGTTCGCGAGTCTCGGCGAGTTGACCGGGGGCCGCTCCTTCGATCCGCCGGAGATCACGCTCGCGGTGATGCGTCAGGTTCTGGCCGGCATGGTGGCGCAAGTGCAGACTGAGTACGTGGTGGGATTCGTTCCCGAGCGGGGCGGCGCTGGGCGGCAACACAAGCTGGAAATCCGGCTGCGCAGTAAAGATCTGGGCAGAGTGCTGGGCGGGACCCGCACGCTGGTGCACTAAACTCCTTTCAGCCAACCGTCGATAGGTAATGTCGAAGGACTTTATGCATCGACGAATTTTCGGGATCCTCATTTCCGCCGCGGCGATACTGATGGCAGGGTCCGTCTGCCGGGCGCAGTCTGCGATTCCGCCTGCCGCCCGGCCGCCGGACGCGCCGGTTTCCCGCGGCTCGGGAAGCTCGTGGATGTGGGTCCACGCCGGCGTTGCCGTACAAGTAGCGGGCAGCGCCGCAGACTGGGCCACGAGCTGGAAACAACCCGAAGCGAACCAATGGCTCGCCGAGCCGGGGGGCGCGTATCAAGGCACGTTCTACCACGAGGGGACCGTGCGCAAGGCCGGTCTGTCGGCAGGCCTGGCCGCGGCGAGCTATGTTCTGGCGTGGAAATGGCCAAGGGCCAGAAGATACATCGGGATTTTCAATATGTCGATCGGCGCGGGCTACGGCGCTGCGGCGGTGAGCAACAGGTTGCGGGGGCCGCCGTAAACATCCGCTTGCTGACGCGCGCGGCGCGGTAACGGAGCGGCAGCTACGCCTGGGCGACGCCGGCCTTATTGGATGCCAGCGCGACCCGGGCCATAGGCTTCCTCGGCGCCCACCGCAATGCGCTAATCCATTTCTTCGCGGTGCCAGGAGTGGAGAACTCGCTGGTCCACAGGCGGCGAAATTCCTGTGTCTTTCGACGCTGCCTCTTTTTCAGGGCAGCCTCGATCTTCGGGTGTCCGCCGGCTTGGGACACCAGGCGGCGCACGGTGTGCAGATCGTTGATGCGGCCCAGCAGATTCTGAACGGCTTGTATCCGGTCCTGGCGGTCCCGCATGGCCGGCCCGTAAAGCGGGGAGAACAGCTCGAGGGTGTACCGGAGTTCTTTTGCGGCGATCCGAAACTGGTGCAGGTCCTTGGCCGAGGCCTCGGCATCCGCGGCGCGGCTCCCGCATTTGAAGAAGCTCTTGGCGAGATGGGGGAGCTTGCGAAGCGCCGAATCATCCGGCGACTCAAAACCGGCAATTTCGAGTCTCTCGCGCCACTTGGAAGACGTCCCCCGCGCCACCCAGCGGCTCAGGGCGGAGAGCAGCGCTCTTTCGGCAACTTTGCGACGGACCTGAAACTTCTCCTTCAGCGCGGCCGCACCGGGAGAGCGGAAGTCCGGCAAGTGCCTGAGGACGATATCGCAATCGCGCACTTCCCCGGCCAGAGCCATCGTATCCTTCAAGCTGCGACGGATCTTCTTCAGCTCTTTGGAGGCCAGTTGCGGCTTGAAGACCGCGAGGGCCTGCATCAAGCGCCGGATCGCGACCCTCAGGTCGTGGACCGCCTCCTCCTTGTGCGAATTCCTCGCGCTGCTGATCTGATAAGCGAGCCGCTCCAGCAGTCTCGTCACCCGATCCGCGGCGAGGCTCTTCCTTCCCGCGCCGATCACCGCCGCCTCCCCAGTTTGTGAATATACCATTACAGGGCGATTCCATGCTGGATCATATGAAAACCCGCAGCGGGAGTGCCTAGAAAAGGTACTTGAGGGCGAACTGGATCAAGCGGGGAGCGACCGAAGGCTGGGTGATCACGCCAAAGGTGGCGGTGCCGAGGGACGTACCGGGATTGGCGAATTGGGGATGGTTCAACGCGTTGTAGAACTCCATGCGGAACGCCAGCACGGCGCTTTCGCGGACACCGCCCACGCGGGTCATCTTGCCAAGTGAGAAGTCGGTGTTGAACTGGCCGGGACCGATCATGATGCTCTGGCCCGCGCTGCCGTAACCCGCCGAGCCGTCGGATCCGACGGCGGCAGGAGCGCAGATAGCCGCGGTGTCGATCCAGTTGTTCAGGCGGGAGCTGGCGGCGCCCGGGGTGGCCAGACTCGCATAGGTCGCGCCAGGGCAGAGCGTCACGGTGGAGACCGCGGCATGGCCGTATACGCCTCCTCCGTTTGGATCGGTCAGGGTCATCGGCAAGCCACTCTGGACGATGATGATTCCGGAGAGCGACCAGCCTCTCAGCATCGTGCCGGCGACTCCCCTGGTCCGAAGGAGGGCGGGCAACTCATAATCGAAGTTGGTGGTGAAGCGGTGGGTGCGATCGAACGACGCGCGCGCCCAATCGAGAGAGAGATTATTCAGGTCGTTGGCGATGGCGGTGTTGTTGGCTGCCCGGGAAAAAGTATAGGCCGCCTGGAAGCCCAAGCCGCGCCAGGCTTTCAGCCGGAGAGTGGCCTGGAGGCTGTGATAGGAGGAAGCGCCGGCGAACTCGTTGTCGGCCAGGGCGGTGGGGGTTTCCCCCAGGATGGGCACGCGCAGTCCGGCGTTCTCGGATGTATTGGTGGTGATGCAATCCGCGGGGACGCCATCGTAGCCGCAGTTGACAGGTCCGGCGGCGCCGGCCAGGAGCGGCTGATTGAGGCCGCGCGAGATCAACAGACGGCTGCCCTTCGAGCCGAAATATCCGGCATCGAGCGAGAGAGTTCTCCAAAGGTGGAACTGCGTGCTGAAGTTCCATTGCTGAAGCCTGGGCAGGATGTAATCCGGACCGGCAACCCGGTCGGACAGCTCGGAGGTAGGAGTGCGCGGGACATAACCCAGCGTCGTGTCAGGGAAAGGTCTCTGGAAGCTCGACAGGTTATTGCTGGAGTCCGCATTGGTGAAGCCCTGGGCAAAGGGCGGCGCGGTGAAGAGAGGAGTTCCCGAGGCATTGGCGCTGTAAGCAGTCGCCTGATAGAACCAGCCGTAACCGCCGCGAATCGCAAGACGGCCCTGGCCTCCGAGCGGTTGCCACGCAAAACCAAACCGCGGAGCGAATGTGTCGAGGGGCGTGCCGTTGCGGTAAAAGCTGTTGGTGGAGCGCGCAAACACACCGGAGGGGGGCGGGCCGAAGGGCAGCCCGGTGTAAGGGTTGATCAAGCCTGGACGGTAATTGGCGGCGACCGTATTTCCCATCAGCGTGCCCGAGGCGGGCGGAATGGGCACCTGGCTCAGGAGCGACGGCCAGGCGTTGCCGATGGTGCCTGCCGTATCGAGGGCGGGCCCGATGTATTCCCACCGAAGCCCAAGGTTGAGCGACAGGCGCGAGCTGACTTTGACGTCGTCCTGCACAAACGCGGCGCCGTAGTAGCTGCGGTACTGATACTGAACCTCACCGTTCGGTCCCACCCCTTCGTTGGCCTGAATTGCCTGTATGTTGCTGCGCCCCGACGGACTGAGATTGTCATCGGCACTCAGTCCGAGGAGGAAATCGCTGAAGGTCTGGAAGGAGAGCTTTCCGCGCGCGGTCCCGGTGTCCTCGCGCCAGTTGTATTGGGTGAGGAGGAATGTTCCGGCACGAATGGATTGCTTTCCGTGGACCCAGGAGAGATTGTCGGCACCCGAATAGTATTTGTTTTCGGTGGAGAAATCGTTGCCTACGTTGCCAAAGAGACGGAAGCTGCCCAGGGGGCCCAGCACGGTGATTTCGGGCGGCCGGTCAAACAAAGGATCGGCCGGCGTCATGCCGAGAGAGGTGGCCGACGGCGCGTCCACGGCCTGGGCATCCTGTTTCGATCGCGTGAAGCTCATGCGGGCCTCATTGACAGTATTCCCGGTGAAGACGGAAGTGAGGTTCAGGCTGGCGACGATGTCTTTTGCCTGAAGCGCCTGGGGAGTGCCCTGGCCAGGAAGAATCGGCGCGCCGGGGTAGCCCAAGGGGGAAGAGAAGGTTCTGTATTGGTTGATGGTAGCCAGGTAACTCCGCCAGGAGAACGTGTTCTTCGCGGAAAGGAGATAGTCCCCGTTCAGAAGATACTGGTTTTCCCGATAAGTGGACGGAAGGCTGTAGGACGAAAAGCCGAGGCCGGCATTATCGCCCACGGCGAGAATAGTCTGGGGCACGGGGATGAGATAGAAGCCGTCGGGCCGTTTCATTTGCAGGAGGCGGAGGGCCACGGGATTGATGGGCGCGGTGGCTGCCGTGCTCTGATTGTTACAGTCCAATTGCTTGCCGCCGGCGAACGTCAGATAACGGGGGTCGGGCTGGCCGGCGCCAGGGCCGCTCGCGAGGACGTGATTGGCGGGACAGAACTGGGCGGCCAAGGCTGCGGCGGAACGATCGCTGGTAAGTGGGGGCAGGATGGGATTGGATGTTGAGGTGGTGTCCAACCCGTTCACCTGCCGGGTTCCCTGGTAGGAACCGAAGTAGAACAACTTTTTAGCCTTGATGGGTCCGCCCATGGTTCCGCCGAACTGGTTCTGCTTGAGGACCGGTTTGGATTGGCCGGTGGAGCTTCGGAAGAAGGAGTTGGCGTTGAAAATATCGTTGCGCACGAACTCCCAGGCATCGCCGTGGAACTGGTTTTCGCCCGACTTGGTAATGAGGGCGGTGGTGGGGACCTGGGCGCCGTAGACGGCGTCGTATTGCGAGTTTTGTATTTTCAGCTCCGAGATGGTATCCGGATTGGGAACCGCGCTGGGGGCGAAGGCGCCGTCGAGGGTATAGGCGCCGCCGCTGGTGTTGCCGTTCACGTTCACGCTTCGGGTGCCCCGGCCCAGGGTTCCGGCGTTGTTCACGTCGGCGGCGGAGCCCGACGACATCGAAACCACCTGCGTGAAGTTCCGGGTGGTCAGAGGGACCGAGGTGATGGTCCGGGCGTCAACGACGGTACTGGTGGAGGACGTCGCCATGGTGATGTGGCACCGGCACACCACCTGCTCCGATGGCTCCCCGTGTTCCAGGGCGGCGTCGAGCGTGGGGACATCCGATATGTTGATGGCCACCGCGGGCATACGCGCCGTCTTGAAACCTTGTGACTCGAATCGCACGCCGTAGGCGCCCGGGGGGAGCAGGGAGAATCGATAGCTGCCATCGGAGCCTGTGGTGATGGTGAGCGCCTGGCTGGTGGCCGGATTGCTCAGAGTGACGGTGACATTCGGAATGGCCGCGCCCGTCGAATCCTTGACGGTTCCAGCCAGCGCGCCGGAAGTGGCGGACTGGCAATATGCGGGATAAAAGCACCCGGAGATCGCAATTAACAGAAGGGCTGTCGCCGCGGGTAGTCTCATGTTTGTTCTGACGGCCTAATTCGGATCGATGGCGGCTTGGAGAATCTCGAGACGGCGCTCAGGCGTCTCGCCGTCCACCTCTTCCTTCTCGAAGGCGTCGAGGGTCTCCATCCCCTCGATGATGCGGCCGAAGGCGGAGTATTGCCCGTCCAGATGCGGGGCGGGTCCGAGCACCAGGAAGAACGACGTGGTGGCGGAGTCGGGATCGTCCATGCGGGCCATGGAGACGATGCCGCGGGTGTGTTTCACGTCCTGGCGGAATTCGCCTTTGAGGGGGCGCACCCAGCGGTCGGCGGGGTGATTCGGGCCGGTGGAACGCGTGTTCCCCATTCCGCCCTGAACGACGAACCCTTTTGCGACGCGATGGAAGGCGGTTCCGTTGTACCAGCCGGTGGAGGTGAGCTTGAGGAAGTTGCGCACGTGGTTCGGCGCCCAATCCGGCTCCATCCTGATGCGGATGGGGCCGAGGGTGGTTTTGAGCGTGACGGTCTTGCGCATCTCGTCGGGCGTGGAGTTGAGGAAAGGCTCGACCTTCTTATTCTCGATGGTGACGGTGACGATCCGGACGGGGGCCTGGGCGAGACCATCCGGGCCGGCGGGGACCTGCGAGATGTGCTCCACGACATCGATGCCCTCGGTGACGCGGCCGAAGGCGGAATACTGGCCGTCGAGCACGGCTTGCGGAGAGACGCAGACGAAGAACTGGCTGCCGTCGCTGTCGGGCTTGTCGGGGATGCGGATGGTGGAGACGACGCCGCGCTCGTGTTTGAGGTCGCTCAATTCGCCGGCCAGCAGGTTCAGCCCGCCGGTGCCCCAGAGGTTTCTCGGGGTCTTGGGGTTCTTGAGCAGCGGGTCGCCGCCCTGGATGATGCCGTTGGCCACCATGCGGTGAAAGGCGCTGCCATTGTAGTAACCCTCGCGGGCGAGCCGGATGAATTGCTGGACGTGCCTGGGCGCCTTGTCCGCGGCGAATTCGAAGCGGAAGGTTCCCTGATCGGTGGCCACGACGGCTTCCAAGTCGCCTGGCGCAACCGGGGCCACGCCCTGAGGCCAGGCGGCGACAGCGGAACAAAAGAGCGGGACCAGGGTGAGAAAAGAACGCATGCTATGGCTTATAGTAACCGCATTCGCGGTGAGCCTGGATTCGGGGCGGCGCGGGATAAAGACGGCAGGGCGGCGGACGGCGCGGGACGTCGCGAAGAGCGGACGACGCAGCGGCCGGGGACGGCAGGACTTTTCCGGCTTTGATGTTTCGGAGCGAGCGCCGGATTTCGCCAGGAAGAAGCGGTCGGCGCGCCGGATCAACTGGTGGAACAAGACCAGGATGAACAGCGCCACCATGAAGATCACCCATCCGGTGGATTCGTGAAAGAATCCCTCGGCGTACTCCGGCTTGATCTCGCTCAGGATTCCCGTGAAAGTCACCCGGCTTCCGTTGGCCACGATGGCGATGGGGATGGTGGCCAGGAACAAGACCCACCGGATCCACGTTCTTCTTTCGAAAAAGTAGCCGTAGACCAGCGACAGAAATGTCAGCGACAGCAGCGACCGGATGCCGCTGCAGGCTTCCACCACCGAGAGGCGCTGACTGGGCAACTCCAGAACGTTGCCTTCGCGCATCACCGGAATCCCCAGCACGGAGAGCGCGCCGGCAGCCAGTTTGCTGGCCAGG
>DASQZT010000191.1:0-3669 GCA_035638575.1 Bryobacteraceae bacterium | reverse complement strand
CTTCCCGCCGGCATGCACGGTGCTTACCGCGCAGTTGGCCGCGCCCCGGGGCGCGCTGCCGGAGGCCAGCGAACGGATGCCCGACACGGCGCGCATCCAGAAGGCCATGGACCAGTGCGAGCCGGGCAAGGCCGTGGCGTTGCGGCCCGCGGGGGCGAAGAATATCTTCCTCAGCGGCCCGCTGCACCTGAAGCGCGGCGTGGTGCTGCTGGTGGAGTCGGGCGCGGGCCTCTTCGCCTCACGCAATCCGCGCGATTACGATCTCACTCCGGGAAGCTGCGGGGTGGTCAACGAGCGGGGGCACGGCTGCCAGCCGCTGATCGCCGCCGACCAGGCGCCGGGCAGCGGAGTGATGGGCGACGGCTCGATCGACGGCCGCGGCGGCGCGAAACTGCTCGGCCAGGACGTTACCTGGTGGGATCTCGCTCATACCGCGAAGGTGATGGACCTGCAGCAGAGCGTCCCGCGATTGATGGTGGTGCGGCAGTCGAACGGCTTCACGCTGTATCGCATTACCCTGCGCAACTCGCCCAACTTCCACGTCGGGGTGGAGCAGACCGATGGCTTCACCGCATGGGGCGTGAAGATTCGGACACCCAAGACAGCGCGCAACACCGACGGCATCGACCCTTCGTCATCCACCAACGTGACCATCGCGCACTGCGACATCGATACCGGGGACGACGATGTGGCCATCAAGACCGGCACCACGGGGGCGGCGTCGCACATGACCATCGCGCACAACCACTTTCACTCGGGGCACGGCATGTCGATCGGCAGCGGCACCAGCGGCGGGGTGAGCGCGATCCGGGTGACGGACCTGACCATCGACGGCGCCGACAACGGCATCCGCATCAAGAGCGACCGCAGCCGCGGCGGGCTGGTGGAGGACGTCACGTATGAGAACGTGTGCATGCGCAACGTGGTGAACCCCATCCTGCTGACCCCAATGTATACCACCTTTGCCGGCGACAAGCTGCCGGTTTACCGCGGCATCGTGCTGAAGGACGTGCACAGCCTGACTACCGGGTGGCTGACGTTGCTGGGCCTGGATGCGCAGCACAAACTCGGCGTCACCCTGGATAATGTGACGGTGGATGGCCTGCGGCCGGGCGACCTTCGCGTGGAGAATGCGGACGTTCGGATCGGTCCCGGAGGCAGCAACATTGTCGGGAGTGGGGCCGGGAGTGGGGCCGGAAGCGGCGCCGGCGCGCCGTTGAACTGCCAGGACCGGTTCGTTCCGCTCTCCGATATCGGCACCGCTCCGGCAGCCGCGGTGACCGTCCCTCCGGAGGATCCCACGCTCTACGTGGCGGCTTCGGGGACCGGCGATTACTACTCGGTCCAGCGCGCGATCGACGTGGCGCCCGCGGAGGGTGCGGTGATCTCGATCGCGCCCGGGGTGTACCGCGAGACGCTCAAGATCGCCAAGCCGAACATCCACCTGCGGAGTCCTTATGCGGACGCGAAGAAGACCGTGATCGTTTTCGACAAGAGCGCGGGCACGGCGGGCGGCACGCTCGCCTCGGCCACGGTAGAGGTGCGGGGCGACAACTTCCTGGCCGAGAACGTCACCTTCGCCAACGACTTCAACCGCACGCACGAGCAGGTGGCGCAGGGCTCGCAGGCCCTGGCGCTGCTGGTGACGGGCGACCGCGCGATCTTCCGCAATGTGCGCCTGCTTGGCAATCAGGACACGCTCTACACCGGCAGCCGGTGCGCTCCGCCCGGCGCGCGGCCCTGCACGCCGATGCGGCAGTACTTCGCGGACTCGTATATCGAAGGCAACGTGGACTTCATCTTCGGCGACGGGAAGACGGTCTTCGAGAACTGCGAGATCCACAGCACGGCGCACGCGGGCGGCTATGTCACGGCGCAGGGCAAACACTACGCGGAGCAGGACAGCGGCTACGTGTTCCACCGCGCGAAGCTGACCGCCGAGCCCGGCATGGAGCATGTCTGGCTGGGGAGGCCGTGGCGGCCGTACGCCACGGTGGCGTTCCTGGATGCGGAGATGGGGAGCCACATCGAGCCGGCCGGCTGGCGCGAGTGGCACCCCGGCGAAACAAATTACCTCGAAACTGTTTTTTACGCGGAGTACCGCTCATCCGGCCCGGGGGCGCATCCGGGCGAGCGCGATCCCCACTTGCACAAGCTCACGGCAGAAGAGGCGGCGCGGTTCGAAGCGCCGCGGTACCTCGCCGGCGAAGATGGCTGGGACCCAACGCGGATCCGGTAACTAGTGGTGATCGTGACGGTAGTCGCGGTCGTGGTCGCGGTCCCAATGGTGATCGTGTTCCAGGCGGCCATGATCGCCGTCCCAGTAACCGGCGAAGAACCGCTCACCATCGTGATGCGGCACCACCCAGCGAGCCCCCTCATAAGGCGGCCGGGTCCAATAGCCGGCATGCCACCGGTAGCGGCTTCCCACCGCATACCAATAGCCATCAAGCCACACATAGCCGGGGCCAGGGGCGACCGGCCGGACACGGACAACGCGCGGCGGCGGCGGTGGGCCGATACGGATCCCGACCGAAATCTGGGCGAAGATCGACCCGGCGGCTAGCAGCGCGACAGCAAGTAATTTTGTCCTCATTCTTACCTTCCTTCCGGAATGGTAGCACGACATTTGCCAATCCGATTTGACAAGCGGCCGCCGGTTTGACAACCTGCCAGACATGAGATTCTCTCGTCGCGAACTGCTGGCAGGGATGGCCGGCGCGGCAGTGCTGGGGCAGCACCACAGCAATGCCGCGACCAGCAAGCCGGGTATGCCTGGACCGTTCCCCGGACGTGTGATCGCCGTCGAGCACTCGGGATGCATCCTCCAGGGAGCGTATCAGGCCGAGCCTATCCGTAAGATGATGGAGAAGGGCATGACGGCCCTCACCGGCGCGCCGGCGTGGACGGACGCGTGGCGCACCTTCTTCGAGAAAGGCGACGTGGTGGGGATCAAGGTCTGCCCGGTCGGCGGCGCCAATCTCTGCTCCGACGCCACTGTCCTCCACGGCATCCTGGATGGCCTGAAGGAGGCGGGCGTACCCGCGGGCGATATCATCGTCTTCAACCGCTATCGCCAGGAGACGCTCGACGCCAGGATCGACAAGTGGGTGCCGCCGGGCGTGCGCATGGCGTTCGCTTCCGAGGCCTACAACAACACGCAGCTCGACATGGAAGGGTACGATCCCGACCACTTCATGGAGATCGCCCTGATCAAGCCGGGCGAGAACCTGAACGATCCGCACTACCGGCGGTCCTATGTATGCAAGATCGTCACCCGCCAGATCAACAAGCTGATCAACCTGCCGGTGTTGAAGCATCACCAGTCGGCGGGGGTCACGATCGCGCTCAAGAACATGTCGCACGGCATGGTGAACAACGTCAACCGCAGTCACCTGACCCCCACCAATAACGCCTGCGGCATTTTCATTCCGTCGGTGGTGAGCCTGGCGGTGATTCGCGAGAAGGCCGTGCTGCACATCTGCGACGCGGTGAAGGCCTCGTACCACGGCGGTCCGGGCGCGCGCCCACAGTATATGTGGGAGCACAAGACGATGTACTTCGCGACCGATCCGGTAGCTCTCGACAAGACCGGGCTGAAGGCCATCGACGCCCGGCGGGCGCAGGCGGGCATGACATCGGTGGCGCTGTCGAAGCCCGATAAGGACA
>DASQZT010000190.1:0-24473 GCA_035638575.1 Bryobacteraceae bacterium | reverse complement strand
GAGGAAATCCAGGATTGGGTTGGCGACGACTATGACCCCGACGCTTTCTCCATCGAGGACGTCAACCACATGCTCACGCCTTTGCGTCGTCGCCGGGACAAAGCCTCACGCGGTTAGTCGCCAGCACGGTAAACAAATACTGGTCCGGGAGCTTCTCGAATTCCTCGAACGTCAGCAGAGTGTGAACAGTTACGCCCATAATGCTTACTCGCCGAGGATTGCGTCCAGGTCGATTTCGATTCCGGGCAAGAGATCGGTGGTGAAGCGGTCGCTGTGCTCCTGGGCTTGCCCTCCGGGTTGGTACACCCAGACGCTGCGCTGATCCGGATAGATCAGCCAGACCTCCCGCCCGCCGCTGGCGAACAACTCCTTGATCTTGCATGCGATTTCCAGGGCCGTGTTGCTTTCGGAAATGACCTCGACGGCCAGAGCGGGCGCGCCCTCCAGGTAGTCGCCGGCCGGCTGCTCCGCGTGGGTGATGCTGACGTCCGGTATCAGCCACGAATGAGTTCCGAGCTTGTACCCGACCACCATGCGCGCTCTGCCCAATTGCAGCGCTTCGCCGCGAGCCTGTAATCCGGCCAGAGCGGGCTTGAGCACATCATACAGGCGGGACCTGATCTCATCATGCTTCAGCTTGGACGGTGGCGCCTCGATCAACTCTCCTCTCAGCAATTCCTGCTTGCCCGTGTGGTCCGGGAGCATCTCGAATTCCTGGAACGTCAGCAATGTGCGTACGGCGCCCATGACTCGATTCTATTTCACTCCGCGCCTGGGATCGGGCTCTACCTTCTTGAACCCCGCCGGGACTTCGAACTGCGAACCGTCCACCGGGCTTGCCGAGAAGCCCGTCATTTCCGTGGTCATCTCCATCAGCACGCCGGAGGCGTTGGCCTGACCGCCCTGATCGGGCGGGGGCTGCTGAGTGTCCTGCTGCGGCTGGGACTTCTTGCCGCCCAGGCCAAAACGGCCCTTCAACGCGCCGCCGAGCGCACTGCCAACCGAGGGCTTGTCCGAGGACTGCTGCTGCGCGCCCGCCGGCTGGTCGGACCGGTCCACCGGAGCCGTTCCCTGCGCGCCCATGGTGGTGGTCTGGAACACCGGCATGCCGTCCATTTTGGCCGACTCCTTGTAAACTTCGGACATTCCTTCGACCATATCCGGGCGGTTCATGAACATGTTGCCGCCGGGCGTCCAGTTGAGCTTCTCCGCCATCCGGCGCTGGAAGTTGCGAACCTCGTCGTAGCCGGGCACCTTGGGCGCGATCCAGGTATCGGCGATGACCGTCATGCCGCCCGTCTGCCCCGTCTGTTTATCGGTGCCCTGCATGTCCATCGTCAGCACCATCTCCCTGGCGTCAAACCCGGCGATCTGCTTGGTCCTGCCGGTGCTGTTGGCGGACACCTTGAAGGTCATCTCCGCCTTATCCTTGTCTTTGTTCTGCTGCATCTTCTCGGTGGCCTGCTCCATCGCCTGCTTCATCTGCTCGAAGGTCATCACCGTGTAGGTCTTCTTCTGCAGGTCGATGTTGGTGATGGTCTGGCTGCCAAGATCGATCACCGTGACATTCAGGGAATTCCGGCGCACCATCCGGTCGCCCTGGATGGCGACGGTGCTTTGGATCGGCTCGTTGGCCTGCCGCGCCTGCTTGGAGAATACACCGGCCACCTTCATCAGCCCGACGATCGCGCCGCCGGTGAGCCTGGTGGTCTCCTGATAGCTGAAGTCCGCCAGCATGGTCGAGGCGGCGACGGCCATCAGTCCCGTTATCGTCAAAATCTTCCGAACCATTGAACCTCCTGTATCAACTAGCCAAGGGCTTTCGCACTTGATATCCCCGCGGGATATGGGAGTCGAGGAAGCCAGGACCCAGAAGCCAGAATTGCGGCGGCGTACGCGCCCAGGAGCCGGCTTCCGAACCAAGCAACCTCCGGCATCAACTTATCGTAGGATACAGAGCCGCCGCGATACAATAACGGAGCGAGGAGATAGTACTGTGACGGAGCTAACAATCCAGCCCACCGCTAAATTTCTCAAAGCCGGCGCAATTCTGGCAGGCATCGTTTTCCTGGGATTGGAGATTGGCTGCCTGCTGCAGTGGAACGCCGCGGCAGGGACAAGCCTGATCATGGTGGCCCCTCCGCTGATATTCCTTTGGCCTGCCATGCGAGCCTTCCGGCGGCGCTTCACCAAGACGGTGATCAGCGGCGACCGCCTGCGTTACGAGACCGGGATGACCGGCAAGACCACGCGCAACATCCAGCTCGCGAAATTGCAGGACGTGCGCGTGGACCAGCGCATGATGCAGCGAATTTTCAACATCGGCAATCTTTCCATCGAGACCGCCGGGGAAGCCAGCCGTTTGACCATTCTCAACGTGGACAGTCCCCAGGCGCTGGCCGACGAGATCATGAATCGCGCGCAGAAAGGCGCCGCTTTGTGAGCGGCAAGCTGAGCGGCCGCACGGCGGTGATCACGGGCGCCAGCAAGGGAATCGGGAAGGCGATCGCCCAGGCGCTGGCGGCGGAGGGCGCGCGGATCGCGCTGGTTTCGCGGGACCTGGAGCTGTTGAACGGCGTGGCCGCGGAAATCGGCCAGGCCGGCGGCAGCGCGAGCGTATTCCCCGCGGACATCACGAGCGAGGAGCAGGTGCGGCGGATCGAGCGCGACATCGTGGCGCAGTTCGGGAAGGTGAACATCCTGGTCAACAACGCCGGCGTGAATGTCCGCAAGCGCGTGACCGAGTTCACACTGGAGGAATGGCGCCGGGTGATGGACACCAACATCACCGCCGCCTTCCTGATGTGCCGCTCCTTCATCCCGCACATGACCGGCCAGGGCTACGGCCGCATTCTGAATCTGACGTCCACCATGAGCTGGGTCTCGCTGCCCGGCCGCGGGGCATACTCCGCGAGCAAGGCGGCGCTGCTGGGGATCACGCGCACGCTGGCGCTCGAGCTGGCATCGGAAGGCATCACGGCCAACGGCATCAGCGCCGGCCCGGTGGCTACCGAGATGAACCGGCCGCTGATCGAAAATGCCGAGATGAACGCGCAATTCCTGGGGAACGTGCCGCTGGCCCGGTGGGCCAAGCCGGAGGAAATCGGGCAATTGGCGCTGTACCTGTGTTCGGAGGAGGCCGGGTTCATCACCGGCACAGACGTGCTGATCGACGGCGGCTGGTGCGCGAGGTAACGCACGCGAGAGCGCCGAGCCGCGACCTGCTGATCGCCGCCCACCAGCAGGTCACAATACTGAAATTAGCGGAGACCCTGGTAGCGGAAGGGCCGATCCCCCGCAAGGCCGCCGGCGATGCGCTTCCTATCGCGATTGCGACAGCGTATAGCTGCGAATACCTGCTCACCTGGAATTGCCGGCATATTGCCAACGCCGAGATCCAGCGGGCGGCCCGCTTGGTGGTGAGGAGGCAGGGATTTGAGCTGCCGGTCATCTGCACGCCGGAAGAACTGATGGGAGGAGAGCAACGAGTTCGAACGACGAAATCGTCGAGGAGGTTCGCGCGGCGCGCGAAGCTTACGCTGCGCGATTCAACTATGATCCGGCTGAGATGTTCAGGGACCTAAAAGCCCAAGAGCAGGCGCGCCACCGCAATATCGCTGCGCTCCAGCCATTGGAACCCCATCCGGACCCTGCAATTCCAGAGTAACCAGGAGATGGCCCGTCAACCTTCCGACTTCTTCCTGATCTTGATGTCCAGGCGCTTGATCTTCTGATTGAGCGTGGAAAGCGGAACGTGCAGGCTTTCGGCAGCCTCGGTCTGGCTCCAACTGCACTGCTCCAGCCGCTCGAGGATGATCCGGCGCTCGAAATCGTTGCAGATCTCGAAGAGCGAGGCGTCCGCGGGAAGGGGCGCGCCGTCGCCGCGGTGCAGCCGGATGCCGTTGGCCTGCAGCAGCGAGTCGGGCAGCACTTCCACCTGAACCGCCGCATCGGTGGCCAGAACCACGGCCCGCTCCACCACATTCTCCAACTCGCGCACATTGCCCGGCCAGTTGTGCTCCATGAGGATTTGCAGCGCTTCCGGCTGGAAGTGCAGGATGGAACGGCCGGCGGAGTCGAGGAACTTGCTGTTCTCGCGGCAGTAGTAGGTGAAGAAATGCTCGATCAGCGGAGGGATGTCTTCCTTGCGCTCGCGCAGCGCCGGCAGCGCGATGTTGATCACGTTCAGCCGCCAGTAAAGGTCTTCGCGGAACTTCCCTTCTTTGACGAGCTGCTGCAGATCGGCGTTGGTGGCGGCCAGGATGCGCACGTCCACCTTGATGGGGTCCGTCGAGCCCAGCGGGGTGAACTCCTTTTCCTGGATCACGCGCAGCATCTTGATCTGCGTCTCGGCGCCGAGGGTGCCGATCTCGTCGAAGAAAATCGTGCCGCGGTCGGCCACCTCGAAGTATCCCTTCTTGGACTGGATGGCGCTGGTGAAGGCTCCCCTCACGTGGCCGAAGAGCGTGGATTCCAGGAGGTCCGGCGGAAGCGAGCCGCTGTTCACCGCCACGAACATCTGGTCGGCGCGCGGGGAATTGGCGTGGATGGCCTTGGCGACGAGCTCCTTTCCGGTTCCGGTTTCGCCGGTAATCAGAATCGTGGAGCGCACCGACGCCACCTGCCCGACCAGGTCGAGCATCTTCACCATGCGCTCGCTCTTCCCGATGATGTTGGGAAAGCTGTAGCGCTGTTTAAGGGCGCGCTTGAGGTGGGTGTTCTCGTATTCGAGCCGCCGGCGCGCAATCATGCGGTCGATTTCGATGATGAGCTTCTCGTTGTCCCAGGGCTTGGAGAAATAGTCGTTGGCGCCGCGCTTGAGGGCGTCCACCGCGGCTTCCACCGAGCCGTAGGCGGTGATCATGAAGATGGGCGTCTCGCGGTCGCGCTCGCGGACCTGCTGGATCACCTCCATCCCGGAGAGGTCCGGCATCATCAGGTCGAGCAGCACCAGGTCGTAGCTGTGGCTCTCCATCTTCTGGAGGCCCTCGACGCCGTTCTGCGCCAGGTCGACGCCGTAGCCTTCCGAGGTGAGCAGGAATTCCAGGCCTTCGCGGATGTCCAGCTCGTCATCGACGACCAGGATCTTGCCCCTGTTTTCCGAGGCCGGCTGGGGAGCGGTCATTTCAGGCGGCACTTACCGGCTTCCTCGCGGAGCCGGCAACGGCGAGGGGAAGTTCCAGGCGGAAGGTGGCGCCACCGCTGCGCCGGTTGAAGACTTCGATCGAGCCACCATGCTCTTGAATGATACCGTAGGTCACCGAGAGCCCGAGCCCGGTGCCTTTGCGCACCGGCTTGGTGGTGAAAAACGGGTCGTAGATGCGGTGGATATGCTCGGGGGCGATGCCGTGCCCGGTGTCCGAAACGTCGACCTTCAGGCTGGAGGCTTCCGTCCAGGTGCGCACTTCCAGGGTTCCGCCGGCCGCCATGGCGTCGCGGGCGTTGAGGAACAGGTTCAGGAAGACCTGCTGAAGCTTGCCGGCGTTGCCCTGCAGCGGCGGAAGGTCCGGCTCGAACTCGGTGCGGATCTGAATGCCCGATTTGGCCAGCTGGTGATCCAGCAGCGAGAGCGTCTCCTGGATCACGCGGTTCATGTTCACGTTGCCGAACGACGTGGTGGAGGTGCGCGAAAAGTTCAGCAGCGAATTGACGATCTCGCTGGCGCGGAAGGTCTGCTTGGCGATCTTGTCGAGGATCAGCGACTTTTGCGAGTCGTCGGCCACCTGCTTGGCCAGCATCTGGGCGTAGGTCGAAATCACCGCCAGCGGGGTGTTCACTTCGTGCGCCACTCCCGCCGCCAGCAGCCCGATGCTGGACAGCTTGTCGGCCTGGACCAGGCGCTGCTCCAGCTCGGCGCGGTCGGTCACGTCGTCGAAGATGATCAGCCGGCCGATCTGCTGCTGCTCCTTGGAGACCAGCGGAGCGATCGCGATATTGAGCGTGGCTTCCCGGAAACGCGCCGGCACCAGGTGGCCGTTTCCATGGCCATTGATGGCGGCCGCGGGCTTCAAAACGTACTTGTAAATATGGTGGATGCCGGTCTCGCCGCGCACGCGGCCGAAGTGATCGGCCAGGTCCGCCGGGAACAGGTCCGAGAGCTTGCGGCCCAGGGCCTGGTCGCGGGAGACGCCGCTGAGCTGTTCGATCTGCGTGTTCCAGCTCTCGACGCGGTCGTCCAGGTCGGCCGCCAGGATCCCCACGTTGATCGATTCGACGATGTTCTCGTTGAACTCCTTGAGCCGCTCGTACTCTTCCATCTTGCGCTGCAGGGAGCGGTAGAGAACCGCGTTTTCGATGGCGATCCCGACGTACCCGGCGAGCGTGACGAGCAGCTCGAGATCCAGGCTGGAGAGATAATCGCCGTCGGCGGTCCGGCTGACCCCCATGTAGGCGATGGTGCGGCCGCGAACCGTGCAGGGCAGGTAGTAAGTCAAGTCGAGATCGGCAATCGTCCGCCGCACGGAAGCCGGCCACGAGCGGGAGATCGCATCGAGCTGGTGGCGCGTGCGCTCGAAGAACAGGTACCCTCCGGGCAGCTTCCAGTTCAGGAAGCTCAGATCCAACTCGTCATTGGCCGAGTTGGCCAGCCGGGTGTTGGCCCCCATGGCATTCTGCAGACGGAATCGCTGCTCGCCGGAGGCGCAAGCGGCTTCCGGATTGGCCTCCGCCAGGAAGAACGCCAGGTGCTGGATGGAGAGCGTCTGCAACAGCCGTTCGCCGGCGGATGCCAGCATGGCCTCCAGGTCGGTCTCCGAACTCAACTCGCGGGCGAACTCCACCAGGGTGCGGCGATAGTCGTAGCGGTCGCGGTAAAAATACCGGTCAAGCCGCTCCTGAATCCAATCGCGGATCGGCTGGAACAGGAATGCCGTGATCAGCATCACGGCGATCATCCCAGTCTGGCCCAAGTCTTTGAAATTCTGCTTCACCAGGCTGCCGAGCGAAAACACGATGCCGTAGAATGCCGCGAACACCAGGATGGTGGCCAGCGTGTAGGCATATCCCCGGCGGAAGATGATGTCCACGTCCATCAGCCGGTAGCGCACGATGGCGTAGGCCAGGGTGAGCGGAATCAGGGGAAGCGAGAGCACCGCCATCTTTTGATACGCGCCGGGGACCGCTCCCATGGCGTACGGCAGCACGTACAGAACGGCGAAGGGCAGGATCCCGCAGAACGTGCCGTTACGCAGCCACTTGAGCTGCTGGCGCACGATGGGGTCCTCGCTCTTGCGGTACTCCAAGGTCAAGGCGATTCCGCCGATGACATACGGCAGGGTCGAAAAGGCCATCCACACGCGGTCCAGCAGCCAGCTCAATTCGATGAGAGGAATCGCCACCACGACTGTCCCGGAGGTGAAGACCAGGTACGTCAGGAACAGCAGGAGGCCCGGCACGTACAGCATCGCCTGGCGCAGCGGCCTTTCGAGCCACTTCCGCGGTTCGGGGAACGTCAGGCAGAAGTGCAGGAAGACCGTCGGCGCGAGCAATCCGGCGGCCACGTTGCCGAAATAAATCACCTTGTCGAAGCTGTTCAGCTTCCCGGTCGGATGGAAGCACAGGAAGATGAACGAAGCCAGGCACAGGATATAGAAGTGCTTGGCCTTGTGGGCGCTGCCGCGGCGGAAATAAACAAACAGGCCGATAATCAGGTACGCCAGCCCGACGGCGTACTGGTAGAGTTTGGCGCGGTCCAGCGGCACCTCGCCGACGATGAGGTTGTTGATGGGGAATTCCACACCGCCGCGGGCAATCTGGTAATGGGTGTTGCGCCAGACCCCGATCCTCGCCAGCACCTGGGCGACATCGATGGCTTTTTCGATCGGGAGCCCTTCGATCTGCCGCAGCAAGTCGCCCTGGCGGACGCCGGCTTTGCCTGCCGGGCTATCCGCCGGAACGTACAGCGCCTGCACACCATCGGCCCGGTCCACCCAAATTACGCCGTCTTCCGGCAACCGGAACTGGAATTGCTGCTCCAGGTTAATGACGGCAGCGACACCGGCAGCCAGGGTCAAAATGACCAGGATCGCCGTGGACAACTGGAACTTGAGTTCCTGAAGCATCGTGGCTGCCATTTTCGGGTGGCGGAAACACACCCCGAGACAGTTTTCCGCAAGCCTGTGCTGCACGTTTGATGCCGCAAGACCTGTGCAATTCTGTATCCATAATAGCCTGTGTTTCTGTCATTTACCAGAAACCCAGAGATCCTGCTCCGGTTTTTGGGAGAATACACTACGCGGAAGTGTATCCAAAAAGGAGTGCGGCCCGTTTTCCTGCCACGGCGCGGCGCGGAACTGCGGAAGTTGCTGGACAGGTTATCCGCGTTTTGTCCGGCATAGTACTATGTTGCAACCCGAGGACCGTGCCGATCATCTCGTTGAATGCTGTACACTATACTTCACGGGTGCCCGTGCTTGCCGGGCGCCGGGTTACCAGTATGATGCGAACAGTAATTCTATCCGTCTTATTGGCGGTCGTGTGCGGATCGTCGTATGGCGGCAACAGTTCCAAGTCCGGCCAGGATCCCCAGAAGCCGCCGGAGCAGACGCCGCCGGCAGTCCAATCGCCCAAACCAGCCAATGCCAGCGCGCCTGCCCCGGAAGCGGTAAAGCCGCCGGCTGCCACCACCCCGGAGACGGATCCAACCAAGATGGCGGCGCCGTCCTCAAACGGCGGCGACAAAGTGACGGGCGCCACGATGGACAAATCGTACGTGATCGGCGTCGACGACGTCCTGCAAATTGTGGTTTGGGGGAACAGCAACCTGTCCAGTTCGATCATCGTTCGGCCCGACGGCAAAATCTCGCTCGGCCTGATCGGCGAGATCACCGCTTCCGGGCTGACCCCGGTCCAGTTGGGCCAGCAGATCACCGATCGTCTGAAGGAGGGCGGGATCCTTCGTGCGCCACAGGTGACGATCATCATCAGCGCGGTCAACAGCAAGAAGTTCTCCATCCTCGGCGAAGTGGGCAAGCCGGGTAACTATTCCCTCACCGTGCCGACGAACGTGATCGAAGCGCTGGTCAACGCGGGGGGTTTCAAGGATTTCGCCAACAAGAAGAAGATCATCATACAGCGCGGTGAGAAGCGCTTTACCTTCAACTACAACCAGGTGATACAGGGCAAGCACCGGGAACAGAACATTCAACTGGAACCGGGAGACCTGATTATCGTAAAATAGCGCTGCCGCGGACAGGAGGCGGCCTCGGAGGAGGGTTCCCAGTTTATGAGTTCGGCACAGAATTACCAAGCTATTTCGCGGCGTCCACCGGATATCGAAGATTACATCGACATGATCCGGCGCTACCGTTCCTGGATCATTGCGCCCATGTTTGCAGGCCTGGTGATCGCGGTGGTCGCGGCGTTCCTTTACCCGGACACGTTTATTTCGTACGCGGTGTTGCGGATTACACCACCGCAGGTGCCCGAACAGCTCGTCCCGGTGGTCAGTTACACCCAGATGGCCGAGCGGCTCATGGCTATGCAGACCGAGATTCTGAGCCGCACGACTTTGCAGGACATCATTCAGACGCCCTCGCTGGACCTGTATAAGAAGGAGCGGACTCACATTCCGATGGAAGACATCATCCAGGAGATGCGGAACAAAGCCATCCATCTGACGCCGCTGGCCTCGAATGACCGCCGCCTGGCCACGGCTTTCCAGATATCGTTCTCCTACTACGACAAGTACAAGGCGCAACTGGTGGTGCGGGAGCTGGTCAAGAGGTTCGTGGAGCAGAACATCAACGTGCAAAAGCAGGCGGCCAGCCTCACCAGCATCTTCGTCAACGACGAAGTCAGGATCGCCCGGGACAGGATGGCCGAAATCGACGACAAGATCACCAAGTACCGGATGGAGCACACCGGCAAGCTCCCCGAGCAGGTGCAGTCGAACACCCAGGAGATGTTCCAGTTGCAGATGCAGTCGCTGCAACTGAAGGACACCATCAACCGCGATTCGCAGGAGAAGGTCATGCTGGAGAGCGACCTCCAGAATCTGCGGAACGAGCAGAACTACTACCAGAACAATCTGGAGACGACGATCCCGGGAGGCCAGTCGGTCGCGGTGAAGAACGAGAAGGCCATCGAGTTGAACAAGCAGATCCTCAGCGGAAAGGCCAACCTCGCGGCGCTGATGAACACCTACGGTCCCAATTATCCGGAGATCAGCACGATGCGGGCCCAGATCGCCGACCTCGAAAAGCAGAAAGCCGAGCTGGATGAGGCGGAGATGGCCACGCCCGCTCCCACCGCCACCGGTCCCCGGAGGGCGGTCAATCCGGCAGTGGAGAAGCAGCTTCAGGATCTGCGCAACAACATCAACAGCACGCAGTCGAAGATCCAGGCCAAGCAGGCGGAGATCGAAGAAGCCACTCGCGGACGGGCGGCCCTGGAGAAACAGATCGCGGTGTACCAGAAGCGCATCGACGAGACTCCCGCCAACGAGCAGCAGTTGGCCGCGCTGCTCTCGGACTTCAATCTCGCCAAGACGGCCTACGAGGACAAGCTCAAGAAGCTGCAGGACTCCCAGACCGCGGTCAACCTGGAAAACCACAAGGCCGGCGAGGTTCTGGAACAGCTCGATCCCCCCACGCTCCCGGATAAGCCGGTGGAGCCGAACCGCTGGGCCTGGGCCGGAATCGGCACGATTGCCGGGCTGACTATCGGCCTGTCGCTGGCGGCCGCGAGGGAGATCAAGAACACCTCTCTGAAGAACCTGAAGGACGTTCGGGCTTACACCAATCTGCCGGTGCTAAGCAGTATTCCATTGCTGGAAAACGCACTTCTGTTGCGGAGGAAACGGCGCCTGGTTTGGCTGGCATGGTCGAGCGCCGTGGTCATCGGCTGCGTGTTGATGGCCGGTTCCATGTACTATTACATGTCGGGCAGCATCTAAGGGAGAAAGCATGAGCAGAGTACACGATGCGCTCCGGCGCGCTGAACAATCCGGATCGCCGCCCGAGGAACCGCAGCCGCCGCGCGCGGTGGATGCGCGCACGCCCGAGTTTCTTCAAGTGAACGGCGGCCCGCCGGCGGCTCCGCCGGTTCGCCTGAATATCCAGTCCGCCATGCTGGCCGATGTGGTCACGGTGCCGTTCCAGCCCGCCCCGGAATCCCATCTCCTGGACCTGGGCCAATCGCATGAAACCCCGGCCGAGGAGTTCCGCACCTTGCGGACCCGCCTGAACCACCTTCAGACTCTTCAGCCTCTTCACACCATCGTGGTGACCAGCCCGTCGCCCGCCGAGGGGAAGACGTTCACCGCGGTGAATCTCGCGCTGGCGCAGTCCCACCTGGCCGAGACGTCGGTGCTGCTGGCGGATTTCGACCTGCGGCGTCCCATCATCCACAATCTCCTGCAAGTGGATCGCGCGCCCGGCCTGTCGGACTACCTGTCGGGCCAGTGCACCTTTCCGCAGGCGCTGCGCCGCATCGAGGGGATGAGCCTCTATTTTCTCCCCGCCGGCTCACCGGTCAAGAATCCGCTCGAGCTGCTGAACATGCGGCAGGCCAAGGCGCTGTTCGAAGAGCTTCCCCGGGTCTTCAACTGGGCGGTTTTCGATACGCCGCCGCTGCTGTTCTCGGCCGATGCCAACCTGCTGGCGACCCTGGCGGACGGCACGATTCTGGTGGTCAAGATCGGCGCCACCACCTTCGACAACGTCACGCGCGCCATGCAATCCCTGTGCGAGAACAACGTCCTGGGGATCGTGGCCAACGGGGCGCGCGCGTCGGAGCTGTACAGCAAGTACACCTACTACTACTCAAAATCCGAATAGCGCGGCTACAACGTTTCGACCCAGATCTTCGCCGCCACCGGCCGCTCCAGGCGCAGCCCGCGCCCGCCGGCTTTCAGCTCCAGCCCCTGACCGACCGACACCACATCGACCTGAACGCCGGGACGGATGCCGGCGCGGTCCAGATCCTCCAGCAGCGTGCGGTCGCGTTCGAAGACGCTGACTACCGCCAGCCGCTCCTCGGGACGGGCCTCTTCGAGCGGCTTCAATCCCCGCTGCCGGCGGGCGAGAGCGGAATCCATCCCGACCATGTTCCCGTGCGGGCAGGCCTTGCCGGCGCCCAGCTTTTCGATCAGCTTGCGTTCGAAATCGGCCGAAACGGCGTGCTCCAGTTGCTCGGCCTCGTCGTGCACCTTGTACCATTCCAGCCCGAAGATCTCGGTGAGCATGCGCTCGATAAGCTGGTGGCGGTTCAACAGGCGGTTGGCGATATCGCGTCCCGCCGCGGTGAGGGTGATCTGCCCTTCGGGGTCCACGCGAATCAGCGCGTCGCGTCTCAGCCGCTTGATCGCCATGGTCACGGCCGGCGCGGAAACCTTGAGCCAGCGCGTGAGGGTGACGGCTTTGACTGTTTCTCCTTCGGATTCCGCTTCGGCGATCGCCTTGAGGTAGTTTTCTTTCGAAATGGTGATGCGCAAGACCGTGCCTGGAACGATTCTAGCGCGGCGCCGTTATGCCGCGGTGGCGCCGCCATCCACCACGATGGTCTGCCCGGTGATGTACGACGAAGCGCCGGATGCCAGGAACACGGCGACGCCCTTCAGCTCGCCGGCGCAGCCGATCCGCCCCATGGGGATGCGTTCCTCGATGGCCGCCTGAAAGTGGGCCAGCACCTTCTCCGTCATGCGCGACGGAAAGAAGCCCGGCGCGATGGCATTCACCCGGATGCCGTGGCGCGCCCACTTCACCGCCAACTCGCGGGTCAGCGCGATCAGCCCGCCCTTCGACGCCACGTATCCCGCGGCGGGCACGCCCCCCGGCATGGCGCGCAGGCCGGCGATGGACGCCACGTTGATGATCCGCCCCTGGCGCCGCCGGATCATCTCGCGTCCCACCGCCTGCGAGAACAGAAACGCGCCGGTGAGATTCACGTCCAGCACCGCCTGCCATTTCTCCAGCGGCATCTCCTCGGCGGGCGCGCCCCAACTCACGCCCGCGTTGTTCACCAGGATGTCGATAGTCCCGTAGCTCTCCAGGGTTTTGCGCACGGCGTCCGCCACCTCGCCCGCCTGGGCGGCGTCGCACACCGTGCCTTCGCAACGAATGCCCATCGATCGCAGCCGCTCGACCGCCGCCAGCAGCCCCTGCTCGCGGCGCGCCAGGAGCATGAGCGAGGCGCCCGCCTCGCCCAGCCCCCCGGCGATCTCTTCGCCCAGCCCTCGCGAACCGCCGGTCACCAGGGCAACCTGGCCCGTCAGATCGAACAGCCGCGAATGCTCGCTCACGCAGTTCCCTCCATGGCCGCCGGCAGGGCGCCCGACCGGCCGATCGTGATCGCGTCCGTCCGCACTTTGTCCCACTCCCGCAGGAAAAATCCGTGCGTTTCGAACAGCGCGCGGATCCGCGCCGGATCCCACCCGACGATGTCCTCCAGCACCGGAACCAGCACGCTCAGAGCATCATCGCTCAGAATCGTCCGCTGCGCAATTTGCGTGATGTAGCGGTTCTCGGAAACCGCGATGGTCAGCCCGTCGAGCCGGTTGACGTGCATCATCACGTGCACGTCCGAGCTGCCGTCGCCCACGTACACGATGCGATGGTGGCTTACCGGCAGCTTCGCCCGCAAGTCCTCCAGCACCGCCACCTTGCCATAGCCCGCGGGCACGCGGAGGATGGACTCGATCTCGCCCGTGGCCGGATCGTAGCGGAACTGCGTGCCGAAAATGTGATCCTCCGGGACGATGCCTTCGAGCGCCGACTGGATCACCTCCTGGGGAGCCGCCGAGACGACGTAAAACGAAAAATGGTGGCCGTCGATATCCTGCAGCAGATCGAACAGCAGACGAATATTCTGTTTGAGCCGGATCCGCTTGCCGACCTCGACGAAATGTTCCCGGCGCACCCGGCGATACTCCGGATCGTGCAGCACCAGGTAAGCCAGTTCCCCGCCCTGCTGTACCATGTGGATCTTGGAGAGGCCCGCGATTCTCTCCGCGAAGCCTGTAACCCCAATTAACTCGCTCAAGACAATACCCGAATCGTTGAAACTCAAGGTCTGGTCGAAATCGCTCACCAGCAGGAAGTCCCGGCTGATGGTTTCTGAATCTCCTCGCATATTCCTCCTTTGTTGGATGGTTGTGGTTTGCCGCGGCCCGGTGCTTTGCGGGACGACTGACGGGAGAAGGGATGAATTAGAGACGTTGGGACAGGCGTGGGCCCAGAGTGGAAGCTAAAGCTGAAATGCTATGAGTGCCATACCATTAGAGTACCACGGCCGGTGGAATGGCCGCGCCCCGGGAGTCCTCGGGAATTCTCCCGTAGCCTTCGTCCGACGTTTTGTACGGTTCTGAACGTAAAGTACCAGCGTCCCATTGATACCCATAACCAAGGGGAGCTTGAAGTTAGCATTCTCCTAATACACAATCACTTCAGTAACAACCTATCGAAGGAGAATATAAAAACATGCTTACGATCGTTCGATACTCAACCGGCCGGCGGGCGGAAGGGCTCGTCCTGACCGCGAATGATGCCCGCATGCGTCTCGTTTTGCGCGACAACGACGAAACCGTCGAATTCGTGCACATCGGCGACCACTGGTTCTCGGAGAATGGGGACTGTCTCGAAATCGAATCCTTGATCTTCGTCTCGGAGACCTGCCTTCCGGGCCAGGTATTCGCTGCCGCCTGAGCCGGAATCGCATACACGGCAAGCCTCCATCTTCAGTCATAATCAAGTGAGTATGAAAACACTTCTTTGCATCGGACTGCTTGCCGCCACCCTTACCGCCGCCGACGCCAATGTCACCGGCAAGTGGACGGGCTCCGCTACCATGACCGCCCCCGACGGACAGACCCGGGATTCACCCGCCCTGTTGGTTCTGAAACAGGATGGGACTACCCTCACCGGCACCGCCGGACCGAATGAAGAGCAATCCCAACCGATTCAAAAAGGAAAAGTGGAGGGCTCCAAGGTCACGTTCGAGCTTGCCACCAACGATGCGGCCATCGTCTTCACGCTCACGTTGGAGAGCGATCACCTCAAAGGCGACGCCGCCGGGTCGGCAGGCGGCCAAACCCTGAAGATCAAGCTCGATCTCACCAAGGCGCCCTAGGAGAGAAAAAGTGCCAGTCAGCTTCTGGCTTGACCTCCGGTACGCCGGGCGCATGATGCGCCGCGCGCCGGGGTTCGCGGCCGTTGCGATCCTGACGCTGGCGCTCGGCATCGGCGCCAACACCGCCATCTTCAGCGTGATTCACGGGGTATGGCTCTCTCCGGCGCATTATCCCGGCGGCGACCGGCTGGTGGACATCAGCATGAAGCAGCTCACGGGCCGCCGCTTCGAGCGCGGGGCTTCCTGGGCCGATCTCCAGGACTGGAAGCACCGAGTCCACGCCTTCGCCGACTTCGGCCTTCACCGCTACAATTTCGAAACCAACGTAACCGGCGCCGGAGACGCCGAGGAACTGGTGACCCACCGCGTTTCCTCGAACCTTCTCTCCGTCCTCGGAGTGGCGCCCGTGCTGGGCCACGGATTCACTCCCGATAACGACACAGCGTCCGGTCCGCGCTCGGCGCTGATCGCCTACGGCTACTGGCAGAGGCGATTCGGCGGCGACCCGGCAGCCATCGGAAAAACCATCGCCATGAACGGAGAACCGTTCACCATCACCGGGGTGATGCCGCCCGAATTCCAGTTCCCGCCGGCCGCGGGGGCGGACTGGAACCCCGTGATCTGGCTTTCGCTGAACCTTCCGCCGGACCAGTTGCGGCAGCGCGACTACCGCGCGCTCTCGGTCGTCGCCCGCCTGAAGCCCGGCTTCTCGCTGCGGCAGGCGAGCAGCGAAATGGAGGTGATTGTTTCCGCGCTGGCGAAGGCCTATCCCAAAGAGAGCGCCGACTACGGGGTTAAGGTCTCCCCGCTCCAGGAGACCAGGCCGGTGGTCGAGGCGCGCCCCACGTTCCTGCTGCTGATGGGCGCCGCGGCGTTCGTGATGCTCATCGCCTGCGTCAATCTCGCGAACCTGCTGCTGGCGCGCGCGGCGGGCCGCCAGCGCGAGTTCGCCGTGCGGAGGGCGCTGGGCGCCGGCCGCCTGCGCCTGGCTCGCCAGCTCCTGGCGGAAGCCTTGCTGCTCTCGATCGCGGGCGGCCTTGCCGGGGTCCTCATCGCCCGGTGGGCTCTTCCCGCGCTCAAAGCCCTGATGCCCGGTAGCATGCCGCGGGTCTCCGAGATTGCCATCCAGCTTCCCGTTTTCGCCTTCGCTGCCGCCCTCTCGCTCGGGACCGGTCTCCTGTTCGGCCTCGCCCCCGCGTGGCAAGCCGTAGGCAGCCGGGGCCTGGCCGGGTCGCGGTACTCCGCGCGCCAACGGCCCGCGCGCGTGCTGCTCACCGCCGAAGTGGCCCTCGCCATGGTGCTGCTCTCTGGCGCAGGCCTGCTGATCGAGAGCTTCCGGCGCGCCTCCACTGTCGATATGGGTTTCGAGCGACAGCATGTCCTCACCATGCGGGTCGAATTGAATCGCGGCAGGTATTCCACAGCGCAGCGGATTGAATCTTTCCGCGAGGAACTCCTGCACCGCGCCTCGGCCATCCCCGGTGTCCGGAGTGCCGGTACGGTTTCCACGCTGCCGCTCGGCATTCTGGGCGCCAACACCGATTTCGAAGTGGATGGCCGCAGCGAAACCGCGCCGTACTCCGTGGTCACTCCCGGGTATCTCCGCGCCCTCGGCATGGCTGTTCTGCGCGGGCGCGATTTCAGCGAGACCGACCACGCCGGCGCCCATCCCGTGACCATCGTCAGCGAGTCCCTTGCACGCCGCTGTTGGCCCGGCGCCGACCCACTGGGCAAACGCGTCCGCATGGGGTCCACCTGGTTCACGGTCGCCGGGGTGGTCAAAGACGTCCGGCAGAACCATCCCGACGCGGAGCCTGAGGCGAACATTTACGCGCTCGCCGCCCAACTCCCCCCGGAGCGCCAGACCAACATCAACGCACGCTTCATGGTATTGGTCCTGCGCACCGCCGCCGACCCTGCCGCCGTCGCCAGCGCCGTCCGCGCCGCGGTCGCCCAAATCGACAAGGATCAGCCGGTGGCCGACGTCCAGACCATGGAGCAGCGCATCCAACACCAGCTCGCCGGCCGCCGCCTGAACACGCTCCTGCTGGCGATTTTCGCAGCCCTCGCCTTAACCCTGGCCGCAGTCGGCGTGTTCGGCGTGGTGTCCTATTCCGTGGCGCGGCGGACCAGCGAGATCGGCATCCGCATGGCGCTGGGCGCGCGCCCCGCGGCGGTCCTGGCGATGATCGCGGGGGAGACCCTGCGGCTGGCGCTCGTCGGCGTGGCGCTGGGCGTGGCCGGCACGCTGGCGGTGTCGCGCCTGCTCGCCGGCTTCCTCTATGGAGTCCGGCCGGCCGATCCGGGCATCCTGGCAGCCGTGGCCGTCCTGCTGGTCGCCGTGGTCGCAGCCGCGGGCCTCAGTCCCGCCATCCGGGCGATGCGCGTGGACCCCGTGCTCTCGCTGCGCGCCGAATAGCGCCGATGAATGTGTCATCGAGCGGCTCAAATTTTCCTTGCTTTTTCTACTACCGAGTAGTAGCATCAATCATAACGTAGTAGAGCGATATGGCCCGACTCAAGCTAGGCAAGCTCGAACTTCAAATCCTGGAAGCCCTATGGGCCCAGGGGAAAGCATCCATTCGGGAGATTCAGGAAGCCTTTCCGGAGCCTCGCCCCGCGTACACCACCATTCAGACAACCGTATACCGGCTGGAAGGAAAGGGGGCCGTGCGCCGCGTGCGGAAAATCAGCAATGCCCACATCTTCGAGCCCATCGTGGCCCGCGACGTGGCGCGGCACCGGCTGCTCGACGAGATTCTGAGTTTCTTCGGAGGGCGCGCACAGCCGATGATGGCGCAACTGGCCGAGGCCGGGAAACTGACACTCGACGACGTTCGCGAGTTGGAGAAGACGATCCGGAGGCTTGACGTCAGCAAAAAGGCAGAAAGGAAGCGTGAATCGAAATGATCGGTGAACTGACGACCCATGTGTGGCAATCGACCTGGTTCGCAGTCGTGGCGGGTCTCCTGACCGTCGCGTTCCGCAAGAACCGGGCCAAGGTCCGCTATTGTTTGTGGTTCAGCGCTTCGCTCAAATTCCTCGTCCCGTTCGCGTTGCTGACGAGTCTCGGCAGCCACCTGGGCTGGGCGCCGGTCGCGCAGAAGATGGCGGCGCCCGCGGTCTCGCTCGCCGTGGAATACGTCACCCAGCCATTTGCGGAGCCTTTGCCGTTTGTGCCCTCCGCGCCAGGAGCTGCCGATTTCGCAGCCATCGCGATCCTCGGCGCGTGGGCGTGCGGTTTCCTCGCGTTCGCGCTGATCCGGCTGCGGTTTTGGCTCCGCATCCGCGCTGCCCTGCGCGCCAGCACAGCCCTGGAGATTCCGGCGGCGGTCGAGATCCGCTCTTCCCCGGGCTTGCTGGAGCCCGGCGTCGTCGGGTTGTGGCGTCCTGTCCTGCTCCTGCCCGAAGGCATCGTGGAACGCCTGACGCCGTCTCAACTGGAGGCGGTACTGGCTCACGAGCTGTGCCATGTCGGCCGCCGCGACAACCTGTTCGCTGCGATTCACATGATCGTCGAAGCCGTGTTCTGGTTCCATCCATTGGTGTGGTGGATCGGAGCGCGCCTCGTGGAAGAACGAGAGCGGGCCTGCGACGAAGGAGTGCTGAGCCTGGGCAGCGAGCCGCGCATCTACGCCGACGCCATACTCAACGTCTGTAAGCTGTACGTGGAATCTCCGCTGGTGTGCGTGTCCGGAGTGACGGGGGCCAACCTGAAGCGAAGAATCGAGGCAATCATGACCAACCGCACGGGACAAGGGTTGAATCGTGCGAAGAAGTTCCTGCTCGCCGGCGCCGGAGTCGTGGCTTTGGCCGGGCCTGTCGCGATCGGTGTAGTGATCGGTATCGGCCATGCGCCTGCGATCCGCGCCCAATCGCCGGCCGTCGTCCCACCGCGGGCGGTCGAGACAGGGCAGGCAGTCGCCGCAGCGCCGGTGAATGCGGCGGCAACGGACCGGTATCAAGACCGCCGCCTGTTGGCCATGCTGTTCGATCTCGGTGCGCTGACTTCCGACGAACAATCCCGGGCGCGGCAGAGCGCGCTCGATTTCGTTCAAAACAGGATGAAGGCGGCCGACATCGTGGCGGTCATGGCTGCGGACGACGGCAAGGTAACGGTTGTCCAGGACTTTACGGATGACCGGGCCGTCCTGGAGTCGGCCATCCTGAAACTCGGCGCCGGCGGAGGGAGCAGTTCCGTATCCGGGCCTGGCCTCAGCCTGTCGAGCATCGATATGGCGGCGAGGCTTCTGGGCGCCCTTCCGGGAAAAAAATCGCTGATGTATTTTCGGAGCGGGATCGAGCGGCCGGCAGCGGGTGACGCGGAAGTGCAAGGTGTTATCGAGACGGCACAGAAGGCGAACGTGGCCCTTTTCCTGATTGACGTGCGTGCGACGGCTCCGCAGATTCTTGCCGCGTCGGGCCTACCGCCAGACGAGAATGGCCGCCGCCTGGCATACGTCACGGAGAAGTTCGGTTCGGCTTCGAGCGCCGCGGGCCGGACTTACCTGCGGTACGGGCAGCCCGACCAGATCGAAGACCGCGGCTCAAATGGGCAGATCTGGCGGTACAACTATCTGGAGAATTTCCGCAGCAACGTGGAATTCGAATTCACGCCAGGGAACGGCCCCACCGGCGTGCGCATCAACTGGCCGCCGCCGTTGGTGACGTATGTGGGCGCACCATCCGCCGCCGCCACGTTGGTGGAGGCACTCAGCCACGAAGGCCGGGGTCGCGGCGAGCCGGCGCCGTCGACGAACGTCATCCCTGGACTGCCCGGCCTGCACGCCTCCTTTCAGATCTATCCAGCGGGAGAGTTGCAGGCGCTTTCGGTGCCGCTCGGTTCGCTATCCGGCCGGGTCGATATCGCGGGCCAAATCAAAACGCGCCTGGACACGGCCCCGGCGGTGGCCAATGTAAGAGACTTTATTCAGGCATCGGCGGGCACGTACCAGACGGGATTCACGCTGAAGGCCGGCTCCTACGTATGCGACCTGATTGTGAGGGAACAGGCCACCGGGCGGATTTACGGAGAAACGATCAATTTCGAAGTGAAGTGATCCCGCCGTCTTGCGCCCCGGCCCGTGCGATTGCGCTCCCGCCGTGCCATATTAAAACTTATGCCTGTCACTCTGGAAAACCAAGCCGTACTGGTAGTCGGCGCATCGAGCGGGATCGGCCGCGAAACCGCGGTGCTGTTCGCCCGCGAGGGAGCGCGTGTCATGGCCTCGGCACGCCGCGAGGACCGTCTCCGCCAGCTCCAGGAGTCGCTCGCCGCCGAGGGCCGCGCCATCGAGATCCACCGCGCCGACGCCGCCCATGCGCCCTCCATGGAGGAACTGGCGCAGCATGCCCGCGCCCGACTGGGCGAGCTGGACATCGTGGTGTACTCGGCCGGCACCAACACGCCCGATCGCTCGCTGAAGCGCCTACGAACCGAGATCTGGGACATGATGATGGGCGCCAACCTGGACAGCGCCTACTACCTGACGCGGGCGGTCCTGCCGGCCATGCGCGAGCGCGGCGCCGGCCATCTGATCTACGTCTCGTCCATTTCGGGCCTGGCGCCCGATGTCTCGGGAGCCGCCTACCAGGCCTCCAAGCGCGGGCTTCTGGGCCTGGCGCACGCCATCCGCCTGGAGGAGAAAGAGAACGGCATCCGCACCTGCGTGGTGTGTCCGGGCCTGGTGAATACCGAACTCCTCGAGATGCGCCCGGTAAAGCCCACGCCCGAGATGCTGGCCAAAGCCCTGAAGCCGGAGGATGTGGCCGAGGCCATCCTCGCGGTGGCCAAGCTGCCGCCGCGCGCCTGCGTGCCGGAAATGCAGGTGGTGCCCACGCTGTTGTGAGGGCCGCTGCTCTGGCCACCCGAGCGTTTGCTGTCCCTGCGAACGGCCGTGAGATCTGGCTACAATTAGGGCTAGAGGGATTATCCATGCGCTTCGCCAGTGTCGCCGAATTGAAAAACGGCCTCTCGGCGTATTTGGCGCGGGCTCGCAAGCGTCAAGAGCCCCTCGTCGTCACCCGCCACGGCAAGCCCTACGCGCTGATTCAGCCGATCACGGAACAGGATCTCGAGGGCCTGGAGTGGAAGGGGCTGGCTTCACGGCGTCTCAGCCAGGCTTGGGACGCCGAGGAGGATGCGCTGTACGACTATCTATAGGCGTGGCCACGTCGTCGTCGTGAATATCCCGTTCACCGGCCATGCTGGCGCCAAGCCTCGGCCGGCGCTCGTGCTCAGCGCGGACGCGTTTCACCGCGGGCTGCCCGATCTGATCGTATGCCCGATCAGCAGCCAGCCGCGCTTTTACAAGCAGCCTGGCCGCGGCGATCATCCCTTGCAGCACTGGAAGAGCTTGGGTCTCCGCCATCCCAGCACGGCCTGCCTTTCGAATCTGATGGCGGTTGAGAAACGGCTCATCAAACGCGCGCTGGCCCCGCTCCACAAAGACGATCTGGCCCGCATCGAGCAGGGCCTACGTGAGGTCTTCAGTCTTTAGAGGCAATTCGTATCGGCGAATTCCCATCTATTGCCTGCCCGTGTTATTCAAAGTCGTTTGGGTCGTGCGTGGCGAGGTGGACGCGGCTGCCTGCGAATGCCGCGGGGAACGTGATGTTCAGGGTCAGCGTGAGATTGCCCCCCATCCGTGGCGATGGCGATCGATCCCTGGCCTCCGTGGACAGGTGTTTACTCCTTCCCGTTCCTGTGCAGAAACTCGCCGATCGCGATCACAGACTTTTCGATGCGTTCATCCAGCCGGCGCTCGCGCTCCCGAGCTGCCGTTTAATCTTGGGCTTGTACTTCGGCCAGGTGGGCCTGGGCATTCGCGAGGCGCACCATGGCTTCTTCTAATCGCGTAACGCGCGTGTTGAGTGTCTCCGCCATCCCGTCTCCATTCTTAACATATCACTGCGGCTGCATCAGACAGGACTCGCCGTGGTAAGCTGTGGTTGCCGTGGGACCATCACCGCCAGCGCCCCTGCCCGCCGGTTGCGCCGATTGCACGACGGTCACGCAATTGGCCCAGCCCGGAGCCGCTCCGCAACAGTCCGCATCGCAAATGTTTCGCTCGAGTGACGGGAAAACGCGGGTGGATTCCGGCGCCATGTCCGTGATCACCGACCCCGCCACGAACCACACCATCATCCTCGATCATGCGTCCATGGTGGCCCGCACGTTCCCCTCGCCAGTGCTCCCCCCGCCTCCGTTCGCTCCGCCCGGATTGCCGGCCATTCCCATTCCCGGCGTATCGGCTCCGCCTGCCGGTCCAGTGCAGGTTCAAGACTTGGGCAAGGCCCTGATCGAGGGCCACGAAGTGGAGGGCAAGCGATTCATGTTTCAGCCGCCGGGGGCACCGCAGGCGCCGGGCATGCCCCAAGCCCCAGGGACGCCGCAAGCCCCCGGCATGCCGCAAGCTCCCGCCATGCCACAGGCGCCGGGCATGCCGCAAGCTCCCGGTATGCCGCAGGGCCCCAAACCCCCGACCATTGCGGAGGTCTGGACCAGCACGAGCCTGCAGATGCCGGTCCTCACCAAGACCGCCGGAGCCTTTGGGCAGCAGACCTGTCACTGCAAGTGCACCGGGGGTGAGCCGCCGCCTTCCATGTTCCAGATTCCGCCTGGCTATCGAATCGCGGGGCCGCCTGCGCCCGGAATGCCCAAATAGACGCAAGGGGCTTGGTAGCTCCGTTGCCTGCCCGCCGGGATGGAGCGAGAAGTTCTGGTTGCAGGGGTTCGTGCAACAAGAGTAGAATTCTTAGAATGCGCCGGAGTTTCGCGATGCTGCTGGTGGCTGTTTTCAGCTTTTCGCTGATCAGTCCCGCAGTGTTCGCATGGGATGCGGACTCCAGGCTTCCCGTATGCTGCAGGCGCGGCGGAAAGCACGGCTGCGCGATGATGCCGGGCCAATCGCCGGCGTCGGGCCACTCCGTGCAGGCTGCCAGATGCCGTTTCTTTCCGCCCGGCAAGGCGGTTCCACCGGGTCGAAGCGTCAGTTTATCGGGAGTTTGCCAGGCAATCTTTGCCACGCTCCCGGTTCATCCGGCTTCCCGCTCCCGGACTGAAACCCTTTACCGAATATCTTACAGCCGCGCCGGTCAGGAACGCGCACCCCCTGCTCTTCCCTCGTAAGACCGAATCGGGTTCTTCGTTCGGGTCTCACCGCGCAAACGCGTTCCGCCAGGCGCGCACTCATGCGGCAAGTAAAGGCGGAGGGGGAATATCAAGTGAAAAACGTTAGAGGGCTTTTCAGATTCATCTGTGTCTTCGTAGTTCTGGTACAAGCCGGGATCTGGGCCGCGGTTTTCGGCGCGGTACGCGGCGTAGTTCACGATCCAGACCACCGCCCGGTTCAGGGAGCGGAAGTGACGGTGAAGTCCAGTAGCTCGGACTACGCGCGGAAGCTTACCGTGGATGCCGACGGTGGCTTCGAAGCGACTGCTCTGCCGGTGGGAGCGTACCTTGTCTCGGTGCACAAGGACGGCTTCGCACCTTCGGAGCAGGAGGTCGTGATTGCGTCGGGAAGCGCTCCCGTTCTCCATTTCCAACTCGTGATTGGAGCACGGAACGAGCAGATCGCCGTCTCGGAAAGCGCTCTGGCCGTGAACCCGGAGCAAATGACTCCCACCACGATCGTCAGCCGCGGCGAAATCGCCATGACCCCGGGCGCGGACTTGAGCAACAGCCTGGCCGCGATTACGAATTACGTTCCTGGAGCGTGGATGGCGCACGATCAGCTTCATGTGCGAGGCGGACACCAGGTAACCTGGGCGATCGACGGCGTTCCCATCCCGAACACTAATATCGCGAGCAACATCGGGCCTCAGATCGACCCCAAGGATATCGACTACCTCGAAGCTGAACGCGGCGGTTACTCCGCGGCTTACGGCGACCGCACCTACGGCGTGTTCAACGCAGTCCCGAGAACCGGCTTCGAGCGGAACAGCGATGGCGAGTTGTTCACGACTTTTGGCGCGTTTCACCAGACCAACGACCAGATCAACTTCGGCAGCCACACCGGGAAGTTCGCCTGGTTCGCCAGCGTCAATGGCAACCGGAGCGATTACGGGCTGGAAACCCCGGGTCCGGATGTCTTGCACGACCGCGTGTGGGGGCTGGGAGGGATGGGGACGCTGGTATACAATCGCGATGCAAACAACCAGTTCCGGTTCGTCACGTCGCTGCGCCGGGACGACTATCAAATTCCCAACGACCAGGACGCTGCGGCAGCCGGCATACGCGACGTCGAGCGGGAGCGCGACGCGCTCGCGAGTTTCTCCTGGGTGCACACGTTCCAACCCGGCCTGCTGCTTACCATCTCGCCGTTCTACCACTACAATCGAGCCAACTACGACGGCGACCCGAACGACGCGCCGATCAGCACCACGCAGCATCGAAGTTCTCAGTA
>DASQZT010000189.1:0-45286 GCA_035638575.1 Bryobacteraceae bacterium | reverse complement strand
TCCGAGCGCGACCCTACCGGCTCGGCACTGACGATTCGCAATCTCACCACCGGGGTGGATACAACGTTCGGAGACGTCACGTCCTTCGCCTGGCAAGAGGGCAGCGGTCTCAACCTGGCCATGACCATCGGAGTGGAGGGCCGCACCGGCAACGCCATTCAGGTTTACGATCCGCGCGCGGGCTCGCTGCGGGTGCTCGACAGCGGCGCGGCTCTTTTCACGGCACTCACGTGGCGAAAGGATTCGGCGGACCTGGCCGCGCTGCGCTCGGTCAAGCAGGAAGGCTACGACGGCGAGAGTTATGTGGTGCTGGCCTGGAAGAACCTGGGCGAGAAACGCTCGTCGCATATCGACGCGCCCAAGCGCACCGTGGCGGCGCGGCGGCC
Organism: Bryobacteraceae bacterium; assembly: GCA_035638575.1. Classification (GTDB taxonomy): domain Bacteria; phylum Acidobacteriota; class Terriglobia; order Bryobacterales; family Bryobacteraceae; genus DASQZT01. The sequence goes on along the minus strand of DASQZT010000189.1, from coordinate 44,900 downwards.
GCAGTGGTCCGAGGATGGCGCCATCGTGTATGTGGGAGTTGCCGAGTGGCTCAAGAAGCCGGACGCCAAAAAGTCGGACGAAGACCCCTCCACCGTGGAGGTCTGGCACTGGAAGGACGCCAACGTCATCAGCGAGCAGAAGCTGACGGTGGCGCGCGACCGCGACCGCAGCGCCCTGGCCGCATGGCGTGTGGAGACCAGCCGGCTGGTGCCGCTCTCGACCAATCCGAAGGAGGACGTGCGGGCGCCCAGGCTCGGACTGCGCGCGCTGGCGCTCGACGGAGTGCCGTATGAAAACGACGCCATGTTCGGCCGGCGCTTCACCGACGTCTACAAGGTGAACCTGGAGACCGGCGCGCGCGCCCAGGTGGCCTCCAAGCTGGTTCCCCCGGTGGATTTCAGTCCCGGCGGGCGCTACGCGCTGAATTTCCGCGGCGGCGACTTCTGGGTGTACGACCTGGAAAGCGGCGCCAGCCGCGACATCAGCAAGGCGGCGCGCACCACGTTCATCAACAAAGAAAACGACTACCCGGTCGAGTCCAAGCCGTCGTACGGCGTGGCCGGATGGACGACCAACGATCGCAGCGTGATCGTCTACGACGCGTACGATCTCTGGGAGCTGTTTCCCGACGGCGGCGAGCCGAAGCGCCTCACCGACGGCGGCGCCGAAGAGGTGCGGCACCGTTACGCGCGGGTCACGCCGGCCGCGGGCGCGGGTGCGGGCGGCGGACGCGGAGGCCGCGGGGGCGGCGGCGAAGATCCCGAATGGATCGATCTGGCCAAGCCCGTGTACCTGAGCCTGGAAGGCCGCTGGACCAAGCGCTCAGGATACGCGCTGCTCGAAAACGGCAAGGTGGATCGTGCGATTTTCCTGGACAAGGGCGTCCGCGGCCTGCAAAAAGCGAAGGACGCCGGGGTGATGGTTTACCAGGCCGGCCGGTGGGACGAATCGCCGAACTTCTTCGCGGCGGCGGACCTCAAGAATCCGCGGCGGGTCAGCGACACCAACCCATTCGCTTCGGAATACGCGTGGGGACGCTCCGAGCTGGTGGACTACAAGAGCTCGCACGGCGACCGACTGCAGGGCGCGCTGTACTATCCCGCCAACTTCGAGTCCGGCAAGGAGTACCCCATGATCGTGCAGATTTACGAAATCGAAAGCAACCAGCTCCACAACTGGACCGCGCCATCGGAGCGCGCCACGTACAACCCGGCGGTGTGGACCCAGAACGGATATTTCGTGCTGCGGCCGGACATCACCTTCCGCCCGCGCGAGCCGGGAATCTCGGCGCTCGATTGCGTCACACTGGCGGTGAAGAAGGTGCTGGAGGGCGGCAAGGTGGATGCGAGGCACGTCGGGCTGGTGGGCCACTCCTGGGGCGGCTACGAGACCACGTTTATCGTCACGCACAGCGATCTCTTTGCGGCCGCGGCGGCGGGCGGTTCGCTGACCAATCTGGCTTCCAGTTACGGTGAGATCTACTGGAATACCGGGGCGCCCGAGACCAACCACGTGGAGGTGGGCCAGGAGCGGATGGAGGTGCCGCTATACGAGGATCCGCAGGCGTACATCCGCAACTCGGCGGTGTACGCGGCCAACAAGCTTGCCGCCCCGCTGCTGCTGAGCGTGGGCGACCACGACGGCGCGTCGGACTGGCATCAGGACATCGAGTTCTACAATGCCGCGCGCCGGGCCGGCAAGCCCTGCGTGATGCTGGTGTATGTCGGCGAGAACCACGCCGTGGCGCAGAAGGCCAACCAGATCGACTATCACCGGCGGATCAACGCGTGGTTCGATCACTATCTGAAAGGCGCACCCGCCGAGCGATGGATGACCGAAGGCGTCTCGGTGCTGGAGCGCGAGCGCGAGATCGGCCCGGCGCCGGCGCGCAGCACGCCGCAGCAGTGAGGGGCGGAAGCACAGGGAGGTGATGGGGATGACCGTCACCGTCAAAGACAAAACGCCGCTCGTGGTCCCTGCGGCCCGTTCGCCGGCGGGCCCGCGCCGCCGGCGAGTATGACACCGGCTCGGTGGTTGAGCTTCACTATTGCGGCTTGCGGAGAGAGGAGACGTATCGGTAGACCCAGAAAGGGTGCGGCACGCCGACGCGGATCACGATGATGAAAACCAAACGAAACGTGCGAACGGTCGTTGCCACGGGGCCGGTGAAACTACAACGGCGAATGGCAGAAATGCGGCCGGAACCGGAAGGCGCCTGCGCCATCCGTGTCTCTCATCGTGCCGGCCGGAAGCGCGGCACGGGCCGCGTCCTGCCCCGGTACCTGCTTCGGTGCGGGTGCTGCGAGGAAAGGCTCGAGATCTACTACGACGAAGAGGGACTCGAAATCAACGGCGTAAACGGGTCGCTCGAAAACTGGCGGGAAATTCTCCTGCCCCTCCTTGGGATCCGCTGAAGCCGCACGACAAAACCCATGGACTTTCCGATCCGAGTGTGATTAACTTTCTGGGGGTCAGCCGCCTGGCTCACCCTTTGGAGGACAATCATGAACAGAAGAACGCTCATCCTGTCGGCAATTCCTTTCGGCCTGGCCGGGGTCGCATTTGCCCAGAAAGCTGCCAAACAAGATCGGCTCTCCGGTATTGTGAAGAGCGTCGATGCCAATAAAATGACGATCGAGATGCGGGCACGGAAGAATGCCAACGCCGTCCGCCTGATTATGTACGACGCCAATACCCAGTTCACCCTGGACGGAAGGCAGGGCAAGGCGGGGGACGTCACGCCTGATCTCAGGATCGTCGCGCTCGGTAAGTTTCAAGGCGTCAACCTGAAGGCGACACGGATCGCACTCACGGTGCATTAGCGCCAGCCCTGGCGCACGAGCGCTACGCTATTACGCCCGCCGGCTGGGGCGCCGGCTGCTTGTGCTTGCACTCGGCATTCGGGCATTGCCAGAACGGGCCGGCCTTCAGCCACTTCTCGATCATGTACGGGCTGCCGCACTCGGGGCACTTCTCGGGGACCGGTTTGCCCCAGGCCACGAACTTGCAGTCGGGGTAGCGGGCGCACCCGTAGAACGTCTTCCCCTTGCGGGAACGGCGTTCGATGATCTCGCCTTCGGAGCACTCCGGGCACTTCACGCCGATGGTTTTTTGCTTGACGTACTTGCAGGTCGGATAGTTGCTGCAAGCAGTAAACTCGCCGAAGCGGCCGTTCTTCAGCACGAGGTTGTTGCCGCACTGCGGGCACTTCTCGTCCAGCGGCTTGTCGGGCAGCCTCTGCTGCCCGCCGATGGCCTTGGTGGTCTTGCAATCGGGGTACCCCGTGCACGCGTAGAACGTGCCGAAACGGCCCTTCTTCAGCACCATGGGACGGCCGCAGTTCTCGCAGTACTCCTCGTCGCCCTGCTCGCTCAAGTCGGCCTTGTCGACGTCCGGCAGGTCCACCGTCAGCTCGCGCGTGTAGGTGCAGTCGGGATAGCCGGTGCAGGCGATGAAGCTGCCGTGGCGGCCCCACTTGATCACCAGGGGCTTTCCGCACTTCTCGCAGATCAAGTCGGTGGGCTTTTCCATCCGCTTGATGTCGGTCATGTGCTCTTCGGCGTGCTTGAGGTCGCGGTCGAAGCGCTCGTAGAACTCCGTCATGGCGGCGCGCCAGTCGAGCTTGCCCTCTTCGATATCGTCCAGCTCCTCTTCCATGCGCGCGGTGTACTTCACTTCGAAGATGTCGTCGAAGCTCTCGAGCAGGAGGTCGATGACCACCATGCCCAGCTCCGTGGGAGTGAAGCGGCCGCCTTCCTTGGTGACGTACTCGCGTTCCTGGATGGTGGAAAGGATGGAAGCGTAGGTGGACGGGCGGCCCACGCCATCGGCCTCCAGGCGCTTGACCAGGGTGGCTTCGTTGTAGCGCGGCGGCGGCTCGGTGAAATGCTGCTCCGGCCGGATCGCCTTGAAACGCAGGCGCTCGCCTTCGGCGACCAGGGGCAAATGGTGCTTCAGCTCCTCGTCTTCTTCGTCCTTCTGGTCTTTGCCTTCCTGGTAGACCTTGAGGTAGCCTTCGAACTTGAGCACCGATCCGGTGGCCCGGAAGATGTAATCGAGCTTGTTCTTCCCCTGGGCCGAAACGTCGATGGTGGTCTGATCGTACACCGCCGGCATCATCTGGCTCGCCACAAAACGGTTCCAGATCAGCCGGTAGAGCTTCATCTCGTCCTCGGCCAGATAGCGTTCCACCAGGTCGGGAGTGAATGCCATGGACGTGGGGCGGATGGCCTCGTGCGCGTCCTGCGCATCCTTCTTCGAGCGGTAGACGTTGGGAGCGTCGGGCACGAACTCCTTGCCGTAACGCTCGGCGATGTAGTGGCGGGCATCGGCCAGCGCGTCATCGGAGACGCGGGTGGAATCGGTGCGCATGTAGGTGATGAGGCCCACCGCGCCCTCTTTGCCGATCTCGATGCCTTCGTACAGCCGTTGCGCAAGCATCATGGTCCGCTTGACACTGAACCGCAGCTTGCGCGACGACTCCTGCTGCAAGGTCGAAGTGATGAAGGGCGCCACCGGGTTGCGCCGCTTCTCGCGCGTCCCGACCGATTTCACCAGGTACTCGGCGCCATCCAGTTGGGACAGCACCTCGCCGGAGGCTTCCTGGGAGCCGATCTCCGCGGGCTGATCGCCGATGCGGATCAGGCGGGCACCGAATGCCGGCGGCTTCCTGGCCAGCAGGTCCGCGTCGATGGTCCAATATTCGCGAGGCACAAAGGCGCGGATTTCGCGCTCCCGTTCCACGATCACGCGAAGCGCCACGGTCTGCACGCGTCCGGCGGACAGCCCGCGCCGCACCTTGTCCCACAGCAGAGGCGAAATCTTGTAGCCCACCAGACGGTCGAGCACGCGCCGCGCCAGTTGCGCGTCCACCAGGTTGACGTTCACCTGGCCGGGTTTCTCGAAGGCCTTCTGAACGGCCTTCTTGGTGATCTCGTTGAACATGACCCGATAGATGTGCGGGCCGTTCTTCCGGCCGTTTCCCAGCTCCTCTTGCAGGTGAGAGCAGATGGCCTCGCCTTCGCGGTCGGGGTCGGCCGCGAGGTATATGTCATCCACTTTCCTGGCGGCCTGTTTCAACTCCGCGACGAGCTTCTTCTTGCCTTCGATCAGCTCGTAGCGCGGCTCGAAACCGTGATCGACATCCACCGCCAGATCTCTTTTCGGCAGATCCTTGATGTGACCGAGCGAGGCTTTGACGACGTACTCCTTGCCTAGATATTTATTAATGGTTTTCGCCTTGGCGGGCGACTCCACGATTACCAGAGCCTTTGCCATATGAATTTGACAGAATGCGGCGCCCCCGGCCGCGTAACGTTAATATTGCGGGTTTCCCAGCTTGACGTTACCACACTTTAACAAAGTTCTTGCCCGGAAGTTGCTTTACCAGTCCGAGCATCTCCAGCTCGAAAAGCGCGGCGATCAATTCGGAAGCCGACGTATCGCTAACTTTTTCAAGCAGATCGTCCAAATGTATGGCAACGTCCACTTGCAAGGTTTCGAGCGTGCGCCGGGCTGTGGCGTCCAATTCGGGACCACGGTCTCCTTGTTGAGATGCCCGATCGCCCTCCGGCGATGCGCCTCCCTCCGCCAGGATCCTCTGCCTGCCCCTGTCAATTAGATGCCGGCGGGATTCAGGAGGAAGGTCGGCGAGCACGTCGTTCCAGTCCTGCACCAACTTGGCGCCCTGCTTTATCAGCAGGTTAGGCCCCCAGCTCAGCTTCGACGTGATGTTGCCCGGGATGGCGAAAACCTCGCGCCCCTGGTCCATCGCCAGTTTCGCGGTGATGGCCGACCCGCTGTACTGGGCGCCTTCCACCACCAGCACCCCCAGGCTGATGCCGCTGATGATGCGGTTGCGGATCGGGAAATTCTGCGGAAACGCCGTGGCGCCCATCGGAAATTCGGAGACGATCAACCCTTTGGCCGCCAGTTCCGCCGCCAGCTTGCGGTTTTCCGAGGGATACACCACATCGACCCCACACCCCAGCACGGCCACCGAATCTCCGCCCGCCGCCAGGGCGCCCTTGTGCGCCGCGGTGTCGATGCCGCGCGCCATCCCGCTGACAATGGTCAGCCCGGCGTGCGCCAAGTCGGCCGAGAGCCGCTCCGCAACCGCGAGCCCGTAAGGCGTGGGGCGGCGCGTTCCCACGACGGCCAGCATCAGCAACTCGAGCAAGTCCAGGCGGCCGCGCGCGAAGAGCACGATCGGCGGATCGTAGATTTCGCGCAACGGCTGCGGATAACGCGCGTCGCCAATGGTCACCAGCACCGCGCCGGAGTCGAGCATCTTCTGGTGCTGCGCGGCGGCGTCTTCGAACGTGCATCCGCTGGCGATGGACTGCGCCACGGAGCCGTTCACGCCGGCGGCCTCGAGCTCCGTGCGCGACGCGCGAAACACGGCCTGTGGCGTTCGAAACCGCTCCAGCAGTTTTCCGGAGGTTCGCGTTCCCAAGCCTGGAACCAATTTCAGAGCCAGCCAGTGAAGTTCCTCATCCTGGCTGAGGACGGGTGGAAGCATGAAGTGAAGTGGGTCTTGCCGAACTCTACGCTAGCATAGTTGCAGTGGCATGAAGCAAGCTCCGTCGTTCTTCGAAGACAAAGAGCCGGTGCTGGTTTACATCGCGAAGCGTTTGCGAGACGCCCTGCGCCTGGAAACCGTCCTCACCGAGGGCGGCATCGACTTCGGGGTCGAAGCCGATCAGTATCGCGGGGGCGTCATCTTCCGCTCCGTGCGCGCGGGCGCCTTCTTCTACGTTCTGCCGGAGACCGTGGACGCGGCCCTCGAGATCATGCGCCGCCACCGTTATCGGCCGTACCTGGGCCAGGGCGAGGGCATGCCCGAGATGTGAAGCCGATCTTCGAGGGAAAATGACCATGCCCCAAAAGCCCATCACCATTCCGAAGTTCCGCACCGAAGCCGAAGAGGCGGACTGGTGGGACACCCATCCGGAAGTGGCCACCGAAATCATGAGACGAGCGGTCAAATCCGGCAAATCGAAGCGGCCGGTACCGCTGAAGGCTGTCACCACGCGGCTGCCGGTGCCCGATATCAAAGCCGCTCAGGACCTCGCGCACGAGAAGGGGCTTCCCTACCAGACGTACATCAAAATGCTGCTGCACGAGGCCCTCAAGAAGGAGCGTTCCGCATAATCTATCGAATCGGCGGATGATAATGGGTGGCAGTGATGCCTGACGCAGCTCTCGGTCTTCGCGTCCATTCCGGCTGGGCGGCGCTGGTGGCCGTCAGCGGTATGCCGCATTCCTTCGAGGTAATCGACCGGCGCAGGATTGCAGTCATCGATCCCGCCATGCCCGGAGCGAAGCAGCCCTATCACTACGCAGAGCAGATGGAGCTGCGCGCCGCGGAAGAGCATCTGGCGAAGTGCTCCGGCGTTGCGGAACGAATGGCGTTCACCAACTTGGGCGATGCCATCCGCGCACTGGCGGAACGCGACTACCAGGTGACGGGCGCCGCCATCGTGCTCGCCGCCGGGCGTCCCTTGCCCGACCTCGCGCGCATCCTGGCCTCTCATGCCCTGATCCACACGGCTGAAGGTGAATTCTTTCGCGCCTGTTTCCTCCGCGCCGGCGAACGCCTGGGAATCCGCGTCACGGGCATCCGCGAGCGCGATCTCACCGAATCGCTGGCGCCGCAGCGGCCTCCGGGTCCTCCGTGGACCCAGGATCAGAAACTCGCCGCGGCTGCCGCCTGCCAGGTTCTGTTGGCGTCCTGAAAATCTGTGACGCGGCGCACAGTGCCGCGGGCCGGCCTCCGGTATGCTGGAGAATCGCTCCTATGCGGCCGCAAATGGAACTGGCACGCGCGCTGAGAGGCGCCCGCGAGCAGACCGACGACCTATTCAGCCTCGTCCACCCCGATTCCCTCTACGCGCGCCCCATTGCCGAACGCCACCGCATCATCTTTTATGTCGGGCACCTGGAAGCCTTCGACTGGAACCTGATTGGCCGCTACGCCCTGGACCTGCGATCCTTCCACCCCGAATTCGACCGGCTGTTCGCCTTCGGCATTGATCCGCCTCCCGGCCAACTGCCGTGCGACACGGCATCCGACTGGCCGTCCGCCGCCGAAGTGGATCGCTATAACCAACGCACGCGCCAGGCAATCGACGACGTGCTCGACGACGTCCCCGAACAGTTATTGCACGTCGCCATCGAGCATCGCCTGATGCACGCAGAGACGTTCGCCTACATCCTGCACAACCTCCCATACGAAGGGAAGGCAGCGGACCCGGAGGGCACGGCGCTGCCTGGCGAATCGGCGGCGCCACCCGTCGCGCGTATGATCGACATCCCCGCCGGCAACGCCCGGCTCGGCCGCGCCGAAGAAGAGGGATTCGGCTGGGACAACGAGTTTCAGGCCCACATGGTGGACGTTTCCCCGTTCTCGATTTCCCGCTACAAAGTGACCAACCGCGAGTACCTGGAGTTCGTGCGGGCCGGCGCCGAGCCTCCGTTCTACTGGAGGGAAATCTCGGGCCGCTGGTGGTACCACGGCATGTTCGCCGAAGTGCCCCTGCCGTTGGACGCCCCGGTGTACGTCACCCAGGACCAGGCCGAAGCCTACGCGCGCTGGCGCGCGAAGTCGCTTCCCACGGAAGCCCAGTTTCACCGCGCAGCCTGTCCGGCACCCGTCTCGGGCAACGTGGATTTCCGCCATTGGGACCCCATCGCGGTGACCGCCGACGACCCGGTGGACGCGGCCGGCGAGCTACATCCCACACAGATGACGGGCAACGGCTGGGAGTGGACCTCCACGCGTTTCGCGCCGTTCCCGGGGTTCGAGCCATTTCCGTTCTACACTAACTACTCCGCGCCGTTCTTCGATGGAAGGCATTACGTCCTGAAGGGCGCGGGCCCACGCACGGCGGCCTGTTTCCTGCGGCCCTCTTTCCGCAACTGGTTTCGGCCGGCGTACCCCTACGTGCACGCGACGTTCCGGCTGGTGGAGTCCTGATGCCCGCGCCTGCGTTGGACAACGAATTCGCGCGCGAGGTGAGGGCCGGGTTGACCCGCGCCGGCCAGAAAACCCTGCCCTGCCGCTATCTCTACGACGACGTCGGCTCCGCGCTCTTCGAGGCGATCACCTGTCTTGCGGAATACGGTTTGACCCGAGCCGATACGCGGGTGATTCAGGGACACGCGGACGACCTCGTCGAGCTGCTGCCGCCCGACGTCCTCATCGCCGAGTTGGGCAGCGGCAGCGGCGCCAAGACCAGGCCCATTCTGGAGAGCTTCGGCCGCCGCCAGGACGTGGCTTATTACCCGATCGACTTGTCGGCCAGCGCATTGGCAAAGTGCGCGCGGGAACTGGGACGATGCGGCTCGGTGTTTCCCCTGGAAGCCAGTTACCTGGAGGGCCTCCGCCAGGTGGTGGAACGGCGCGCGCCCGGCCAAGCCCTGCTGGTGCTGTTCCTCGGGAGCACCATCGGCAACTTCGAGCCCGAAGCCGCCATCGATTTTCTGTACGCCGTCCGCCAATGCCTCCGGCCCGGCGACGCGGTACTGCTCGGCACCGACCTGGTGAAACCGGTGGAGCAGTTGCTGACGGCCTACGACGACCCGCCGGGTGTCACGTCCGCCTTCAATCTGAACCTGCTGGCCCGCGTGAACCGCGAGCTGGACGCCGATTTCGACCTCCGCCGGTTCCGGCACGCGGTGCGCTACGACCGCGAAGCCCAGCGTATTGAAATGCACCTGCGCTCGCTCGAATACCAGGTTGTCAGCATCAAGAAAGCCGACTTGATCGTGGAGATCGCGCGTGACGAGACCATCCGCACGGAAGAATGCCACAAATTCCGGCCGGAGCAGATCTGCGTCCTGGCACGCGCCACCGGCTTCCGACTGGAAGCCCAATGGGTCGATGAAGAGTGGCCGTTCGCCGAAAGCCTGCTGGTGGCGGGGTAGGGCTCAATCGAGATCGATGTCCCGCTTCGGCGGTGTCAGGTCCGGGTTCTCCTTCGCGCGCTTGAACAACTCGTCGAACTTTTTCTCCAGGACCTTGCCGTGGGTCTTCTCCGCCTCGAACTGCTTGCGGAACAGCTCCTCACGACGCGCGCCGGCGCCCTTGAGTTTTTCGACCTCCGCCGCCAGATCTTCGATGGGGGGCGGTTTTTCCGGCACCGTGTGGGCGATGATCGCGCGGGTCTCGGGATCGATCTTGAGAACCGCCTTGCAGCACGGGCATTCGACGTCGAACATACCTTTGGCCATAGATCTATCCTACCGAGATCCTCGGCGGTACGCGGCCCGAAGATCACTCCCTCACGGTCGTGGCTCAGAACGGAGCGGGCCCCGCGATACGCCGCGGCGTCAATTGCCCACAGCCTGTGCCTGTCCGCGCGGGTCGCCGCTCAGGAACCCGCCAGTGACCTTCCGGAAGGCGTCGGAGGTCGCCGGTCCCGGAAATCCGTCCGCCTGCAGGGTCACGCCCGGGAGTTGGTTCAGGGCCTGTTGCAGCGTCTGGGCGGCATCCGATCGTTCGGTGGTCGAATAAGCGACGTCCGCGCCGAGGGCCGCGATCGAGTCGGCGGATGGGACGGAGGAAGTATCGGAAGCCCCGAACGAGATCACGCCGGTGTCCACTATCCGGCGGAGGATCAGTGCCGCGCCGCACTGTTGGGAAACGGCGTCCGGATCAAATGTGCCATCGGCGACGTACTTGCCCGCGGTGTAGTGGTTGGATCCGCCCCACAGGTAAGGAGTCAGCACTTCGGGATGGAGGGTCCGATAGCCGAGACCGTTGTACTTCTCAATTTGATAGAGCGAGCCGGGCAAGGTCCAGTCGGTTACCTCGTTGAGATGCTGGAAGGTCATGGCGTCGGTGGCGCTCTCTTCCCAGGTGAACGGCGGCTGTCCCGTCACGGGCCGGCCTTGGGGCACGTGAACCGTGCGGCCCGTCAGCGGATCGCCGTTGAACAGGTGCCTGGTGAAGCTGAGGGAGGATTCCATGGTGTGGATGGCGGCAATGAAGTACCACGGGATGCCCAGGGGCGTACCCACGGCTTCGTACCGTCCCCGGTTTGGCACAATGACGACGAGCGACTGATCGACCGTCGCCAGGCGCTCCGGCCGGATTTCACAGGTGTCGAAAAGACTTTGGTATTCCTGGCGCAGCGAATCGGTCAGTGGGATGGACATGGTTGTCTCCTGGATCACATCAGCGAACTGTAACTGTCAGTTTATACGATGAGGATTCGGGATTGTTGCTCACACGGACCACCGAGACGATGTAATCGCCGGCCTGTACCAGCTCGGCGGACCACCGCTCCGGGCTGGAATTCCGCGGGTTGACTTCGGCGCCGGCTGCGTCATGAACTCTCAGCTCCAGGCCTCCGGAAGGCGCGGCGGCCAGCAGCAGGGCGAGGGTGCCCCCGCCTTTTACCCTCACCACATATTCCATCTGTTGGCGCCCCCGCAGCCGTCCGTGCACCACGGCGCTCGACGATCCGCGCGGGAATTCGATTCGCACGGGCTCGGCTTTTTGCGCGGAGAGACACTCCGCGAATATCAGAATGAAAACGGCGAAGCACTTCCGGATTGAAGTCCGGCGCCGGAGCGGCATTGCATGTTCAGAGCCCAGATGACCTCCAATTGTAGTTTAGCGGGCTGCTCCGGGCGCGCAACGCTCCAAAGCCGGAAACTGGTTGATACCGGCCACATGGCTGCCCTGGGCCACCCCGGCCAAACCTCAGGCCGGGAAGAGACGATCGTGAGGATGTCGAGGACTGATGGAAGGGTTTCAGGCGAGGTGACTCAAAAGGCGGGAGTTGAAATGGAAGCTCGATCGTCTCTCCGTGGGCCTGAATAACTTAGTCACGCCCACCTGTAGAGCAATCGTCTCGCCAAACTGAAATCGCCGTGATTTGACCGCGTAAGGCCGTTTCCGGCGCCGCACTGTACGCCAAGTTGGCACCCACATTGTCAACCTTGTCAGCAAAGGGCCGGAGTACTTTACCCGCGCCGGTAATTATTGCTGCTGCGTGGGCGGAAGCGGACTCGGGGAACGCGACACCACGCCGCGGAACGCTTCCTCCAGCGAGATGTTGTTGTTGGTCAGGATCTGGCCCGTCGAACGATCCAATTCCACCTTGGCTTTGGCGTAGGCCGCTTTGGCGGCCACCTCGTTGGATTCCGCCTGCGTCAACACCGTTTGGTCCTGGATCACGTTGTAACTCGTGGACGCGCCCAGCGCCAGCTTTTTCTGTTCGGCATCCAGCGTCTGCGCTTGAAGCACCCGCGCCTTGATAGCCGCCCGGTACTGGGCGCGCGCCTGGGTTAGCCCGATCACGGCGTTTTGTACGTCTACGCGCACCTGGTTTTCCAGCCGCAGCAAACCGAGCTGCTGCTGGCGAAGAGTCAACGTGTCGTTGACGACTTGCGACTGCGCCGCCCGGTTGCCGATGGGGATACTGAGGGTCAGACCGGCCGAATAATTCGGAAAGTTCCGCTGGAACAACTGGGAGAGCACGGAACCGTACCCGCCGATGAAAAACGGGTTGTTGCTGTGGGCCGAACCGGGTGGAGCGGGCAGGGCATTGGGCTGCCCGGCCAGGGCGTTGTTGCTGACGCCGGCCACCAGGTCGAGGGCCGGCAGCAGCGCATTCCGCGAGCCCTTCAAAGTCAGATCCTGGTTCTGCAGCTGGATGCGGCTCTGTGCCAGCTCCGGCCGCGACGAGAGCGCCATCGCCGTCATATCCTGAATCGGCGCGATACGCTCCACATCCGGGACGTTGATCGGGTCGGTCGGAATGACGCGCGCGTCGGCGATGGACGGGCTCATGACACCCGTACGGCTCAGCGCCGTCTTGATAATGGTCTCCTGCTGCAGCACATTGGTCGTGGCGATGGTGAACTGCTGCTCCCCGGCCGCAATCTGCGCTTCCGCCCGCGTCACCTCGATGGGCGCCAATGTTCCGACCTCCAACTGGCGCTTGTTGTCCTCCCAAAGACGAGTGGCCGACGTGACGGCCTCCTGCGCCACCCGCACGCTCTCGTTGAACGCCACCAGGTCCCAGTACAGCTTCATCACGGCCGCCACGGTGGTTTCCACCTGAAGCTTGAAGGTGAGATCCGCCACCTCGCGGTTGTTGCGGGCGATGCGGATCTGGCGGGAGTTCACCGCCGGGCCGAAGCCTTGCAGCAGGTGTTGCGTGAAGCTGAGCCCGAGAGAAGCGTTGGTGGCGGGATTGAAGTCGTTGCGGGGATTGTTATCGGTGATGGAGGTATTGTCCAAACCCAGGCTGAGGGTGGTGCCGGTGAGAAACGATTGCTGGATCCCGAAGTTCCTGATATCCTGCCGCGTGATCAGGAAGTTGGTTCCCGTGAGGAATGCGCTGCTTTGCGGAGTGGTGGCGTGGCCCCAACTCAACGAGCTGGTCACGATCGGGTCGAGGGTGGGGATCGACGGCCCGGACGATTGAATAACGCTGCCGCCCACGGCCGAAGCTGTTCCGGCGCTCGCCCGCGATACGGCGTTCTCGTTGGCGCCGGGGGTGGTTCCCGAGCTGCTGACGGAAGCGCTGCCAGGACCGGCAGTGACGCTCGTGGAAACGCCGCGCGCAAATCCACCGGATTCCGACAGCAGCACCGCGGCATCGGCGAGCGGCGGGCCGTACCGCTGGATCGCGATGTCCAAGTTGTTTTCGAGAGCCAGCGCAATGGCGTCCTGCATGGAGAGATACAGGTTGCCTCCCCGCAGCAGCGATTCGAGGCGGCCCGAGTTCGCCTGGTTGACAGGCGGCACCGTCCGGGAACGGTACGGCCCCGATACCCTCCCCAGCATGCCGTGAGCCTGGCCAGGAGGCTGCGGGTTGGTGATGTCCTGCGGGCCAGGACTCGGCGATCCCGGCGGATTATCGGCAGCTAAGCCGGCCGCGGGGGCCAAGAGCAACAGCACGCAGAGTAACGCAACGTAAGATCTGGTTTTGTTCATGGAGTCACCTCAATCCGCGCTCCTTTACCGCCGCGCCTGGGAACCGTTGACGAGCCGTGACGGCAAGCGAGATGGGGTCGAATAGATTCAATGGTATAGTAGGCCTTTGTGACGCCGCAAGCCGAGTCTGTTCTGGAACTGTTCCGCTCCACCGGCGCATATCTGCAAGGCCACTTTCGTCTGACGTCCGGGCTGCACAGCGCCGAATACCTGCAATGCGCGCTGGTTCTGCAGCACCCTGCCGCGGCGGAAAAACTCGGCCGTCTCCTGGCGCGTGAGCTGGAACGGCAGGTTGCCGAACCCATCGCCCTGGCAGTCTCGCCCGCCATGGGCGGTCTCATCATCGGCCACGAAGCGGCCCGCGCGCTGGGCGTGCGACACATCTTCACCGAACGCGATTCCGCCAGCGGGAAAATGGTTCTCCGCCGGGGCTTCACCGCGGCGGCCGGCGAGGCCGCGGTGGTCATCGAAGACGTCATCACCACCGGCGGGAGCACGCGCGACGTCATCGGCGTGCTGCGCGCCGCGGGCGCCCGGGTGCTGGCGGCCGGTTCCATCATCGATCGCAGCGGCGGCCATGCCGATGTGGGCGTCCCGCGCCTGGCCCTGGCCACGCTTCAGGTAGCCGCGCATTATCCCGAAGATTGCCCGCTGTGCAAGCTGGGCATTCCGGTGGTGAAGCCCGGCTCCCGCCCCGCCTGATGCGCCGCATCCGCATCCACATCGCCTACGAGGGCACCGCGTTCCACGGCTGGCAGGTGCAGCCGGGCCTGCCCACCATCCAGGGGATCCTCGAACAGATCGTTTCCGGTATGGAAGGCCAACCGGTGCATGTAGCCGGCTCGGGACGAACGGATGCCGGTGTGCACGCCCTCGGCCAGGTGGCCGCCTTCACCATGGCGAATCCCATACCGCTTCCCAACCTCAGGCGCGCGGTCAACCGGCTGCTGCCGCCCGCCATCCGGGTGCTGGCGGCCGAAGAGGTCCACGCCGGCTTCCATCCACGCTTCGACGCCAAAGCCAAGACTTACGAATATCGCATCTGCCGCGGTGAAGTCTGCAGCCCGTTCGAGTGGCCTTACGTGCATCATTATCCTTACCCGCTGGACGAAGACCGCATGGCGCGGCTTGCCGGCGCCTTTCAGGGCGAGCACGATTTCTCCGCGTTCGCCGCCTCGGACGGGGAGCGCTCCGGCCCGGATGCCGAGGGCCGGTCGAACGTGCGCACGGTGTTTTCCTCGGTGCTGGAGCGCGGCGAAGGACGTCTTGTCTATCGCGTTCGCGGCAGCGGATTCCTCAAGCACATGGTGCGCAACGTCGTGGGCACGCTCATCGAAGCGGGCAAAGGCAATGTCGAGGACGTGAGCAGGCTGCCGGCGAAGTCCGGCCCCACGGCGCCGGCTAAGGGGCTTTTTCTGATCGGTGTGGAATACTGAATGGTGACGCTGCTGCTCGACCGCTTGAAAGCCCACGCCAACCCCGCGAACGCCGCCGGCATGGCGCGTTACGGCATCAACACGCAGCGCGCCCTGGGAGTGCCCCTGCCGGTCCTGCGGAAGATGGCAAAGGAATGCGGCCGCAGCCACACGCTGGCCCGAGAACTGTGGGAGTCGGGCATCCACGAGGCGCAAATCCTGGCGACCCTGGTGGACGAACCCGCACGTGTCACGCGCCGCCAGATGAACCGGTGGGCGCGCGACCTGGATTCCTGGGACGTGTGCGACCAGGCCTGCCAGAACCTGTTCCGCTACACGCCGTGGGCCTTCGATCAGGCTTCCGAATGGGCGGGCGCCCGCGCGGAGTTCGTGAGGCGCGCCGGGTTCTCGCTGATGGCCGGCCTCGCGGTGAAGGCCAAGAGCGCCGCCGATGCGCAGTTCGAAGCCTTCTTTCCGCTGATCCGGGAAGCCGCCACCGAGGAGCGCAACATGGTGAAGAAGGCGGTGAACTGGGCGCTGCGCCAGATCGGCAAACGGAACCCGCGCCTTCGCGCCAAGGCTATCGAAGTGGCCGAAGAGATTCGCGCCATCGACTCCCGATCCGCCCGTTGGATCGCGAGCGACGCATTGCGCGAACTGCGACGTTGAGCGCTACTCCGCCCAGCGAATCCAGGGCAGTTCATACGGCAAGATAGCGTCTTCGTGGAACGGCACGACGCGGACGGCGAACCCGCAGGATCCGCTCACGGTGCATTCCACCTCGCCTTCGTAGACGTGCTCCGCGCCGGAAGACTCGCCGAGCGTCATGTCATTCTCTCTGCCTTCGGCCACTTGTCCTTCGGCGTTCACGGCGCCGTAGTACACCTGCACGCGAACGTCTCCGGGAGAGAGGCCGCCCAGCCGAACCCGCGCGGTAACCTTCATCTTCGCGCCGACCAGGAACTCCTGGCCTCCCCCATCCACCTCTACTTTCGTGACGCTCACCTCCGATCCGTGGGCATGCATGCGTTTCCGCCAGTCCACCAGGGAACGGACCCGGCCAATGTCGGCGGACAGCCGGGTGTGCCGGCCGGCGGCGGGAATGTAAAACCGCTCGGCATATTCGGCGACCATCCGGTTGGTGCTGAAGATCGGCGAGAGCTTCTTCATGGAAGCCTTCATCTTGGCGATCCATCCCCGCGGGATCCCCGCCTCGTCCCGGTCATAAAAGAGCGGCACGACGTCGTTTTCCAGAAGGTGGTAGAGCGCCTCCGACTCCACCCGGTCCTGATACTCGGCATCGGCGTACTCCTCGCCGTGGCCGATGGCCCAACCCACCGCGGGCTCGTAGGCTTCGTCCCACCACCCGTCGAGAATCGACAGGTTCAGCCCGCCGTTGACCAGCAGTTTCATGCCGCTCGTGCCGCTGGCCTCGTTGGGACGCCGCGGCGTGTTCAGCCACACGTCCGCGCCCTGGACCAGGTACCGCGCCACCGCCATGTCGTAGTCTTCCAGAAACACGATGCTGCGCCTCACCTGCAGGTCGCGGGCGAAGCGGATAATCTGCCGGATCAGCTCCTTGCCTTCGTTATCGTGAGGGTGCGCCTTGCCGGCCAGCAGGATCTGCACCGGGCGCCCGGAGGCGGTCAAAATGCGTTTCAACCGCTCGGCATCGCGGAGCAGCAGCGTGGCCCGCTTGTAGGTGGCGAACCGGCGCGCAAACCCGATGGTCAGCGCGTCCGGAGAGAGAACGCCGCCGGCCACGGTGATATCGTTGTCCGAGCCGCCTCGCTGACCCACCTGGGAAATCAGCCGCGTTCGCGCGTAGTGGATCAATCGCTCCCGGCGGATGGCGTGCACCCGCCACAACTCCTGATCCGGAATCCGGTCCACCCGCTGCCACACGGCGGAGTCGGTTTCCTCGCCCCACCGCGGGCCCAGGTAGCGGCCCAGGAGCGCGCTCATCTCCATCGAGATCCACGACCGGGCGTGGACGCCGTTGGTCACCGAGCCGATCGGCACTTCGTGCAGCGGATATCCCGGCCACATGGGTTGCGCCATCTTCCGCGTCACCTCGCCGTGCAGCCTGGAGACTCCGTTGGTGTACGAGCTGTGCCGCGAAGCCAGGTACGCCATGTTGAACGGCTCGCCGGCATCGGAACCGTTCTGCCTTCCATAAGCCATAAACTGCTCGAAAGTGAGACCCAGGCGCTCCGCGTATTTGCGGAAGTATTTGTCCACCAGGCCGGCATCGAACCGGTCGAACCCCGCGGCCACTGGCGTGTGGGTAGTGAAGAGGCTGCCCGCCGCGGCGACCTGGCGCGCCTCGTAGTACGGCACGCCGAGCTCCTCCATCAGCATCCGGGTCCGTTCGGGCCCCAGAAACGCCGAGTGGCCTTCGTTCATGTGGCACACCGCCGGCCGGATTCCCAGCGCGGCCAACGTCCTCATGCCGCCGATTCCCAGGACGATCTCCTGCTGGATGCGCAGTTCCCGGTCGCCTCCGTACAGCGCTCCGGTGATCCGCCGGTCTTCGTCGGTGTTCTCCGGCACGTTGGTATCGAGCATGTAGAGCGGAACCCGCCCCACCAGGGCTTCCCAGATCCGGGCCGACACCTGTCTTCCGGGGAAGTCGATCTGCACGGTGAAGGGACCGCCTTGGGCGTCCTCCACGGGCTGGATCGGCAGGTTATGGAAGTCGTTGATCGGGTATGTTTCCTGCTGCCATCCGTCGGGGTTGAGGTATTGGTGGAAGTAGCCGCCCTGGTACAGCAGGCCGACTCCCACCAGCGGCAGCCCGAGGTCGCTCGCCGACTTGAGGTGATCTCCGGCAAGAATGCCCAGGCCGCCCGCATAGTTCGGGCTGCACTCCGTCAATCCGAACTCCGCCGAGAAATAGGCGATCCGGATGCCCGCGATTTTCGGGTGAGCGTAGGCAAACCAGCCGGCGCCGGCGAGGTACTCGTCCAGATCCTCCGAAGCCCGGTCCATCTGTGCGAGAAATGCCTCATCGGAAGAGAGCGCGACGAGGCGCTTCTGGTCGATACGGCCGAGAAGCAGGCGCGGATTGTGTCCGGTCTCTTCCCACAGGTCGGGATCCAGAGTGCGGAAGAGTTCGATGGTCGGATGGTCCCAGGACCACCGCAGGTTCAGCGACAGTTTAGTCAAACACTGCAAACGGGCTGGCAGGTTGGGAGCGACATGGTAGGGGTGGACTCGCATTCGATCGTCCTCGGGCGCCGTCACGGATTAACTGCGCACGGTCCGATTCTACCGCCTCGACGCCGCCTACCAGTTATAGGCAAGAAATGGTTGAACCCTTGAAGCGCGGTAGTCCACCAGATAGGCATACCGCAAGCCGACCTTGAAGCTCTCCGGAAAATGAAGCACGCCCAGGTCGAATAGAAGCTCGAGGCCCGTGGAGCGGTACTGCTGGTTCGCGACCTTCCCGTAGTCATAAAACACGTTGGCGGCAATTCGTTTCACGTAGGCGAACTGTCCCAATGCCAGGTCGGGATAGAGCAGCGGCACGGCGTAGCTGGAGGAGAGCTTGGTGAGGTTGGGCCCGATGATCGCCGTATAGCCGCGTGGAAAGAGCACCTGGCTGGAGAAATAGTAGTTTCCATCCTGCCGCTCGTAGCCGCCCTCGAGCTGAATCAAATGGTGGCGCGCCAGGCCGGGCATGGCGAGGCGTCCATCGGCGGAAAGGAAATTGGCGGTGTAGAAGTCCCGCCAGGGAGTGTGGCGGTAAGTGACCTGGAAACGTTGGGACCACACCGGCGCCAGGTCGCGCGGGCTGCTCTGGCGGCTGCGGCGAAAAGCGATTCCGTAGGTGAGCGGGGCCAGGCCGGCGCCGTGAAGGCTGATGGATTCCACGCCGGCGCTCACGCTGAGACCGGTGGTGTAATACCCGCGCGAGAGATTCAACGGCACATGGAACCCGGCGTACGTGGTGCGCTCGGTCCACGTGTCCTTATAATCCGTGAATTGGAGGCTGCGATCGCGCTCGCTGAAGCTGAGACTCAACGCGGGGTAGAAACCGTAATAAGTGGCGCCGGTCTGGAAGCCCATGGCGCGCTCGTTGGTGTCGTAGATCGCGGAGGCGTTGAAGCTCATCAGTCCAAACTTGTCGTTGGAGAGCAGGCCGAAGCCGAGGTCCGGCGGTCCCGAGGTAGGCCCCCAGGAATGAAACGAGAAAAGATTCAGGGAAGGCCTGTAACGCTCCACGGGGAATTGCGTGGCCTGCGCCTCCGCGGCGTAGTCGCGGTAGCCGCCCAGGTAGCCAAGCCTGGTCTGGGGCACGGAGTCCATGCCGGTCCAGGTTGACGGGTCCAGAGGAAGTTCGGCCAGGTTGAAGCCATCGACCGTAAAATCGCTGTACAGCAGTTTGGCGCCATCCGGGGAAATGGCGGGGTCGTTGGCGCCGTGCCGGGAAGACGTCACCCGATAGCGCCGGCCCGTCGAGATCTCCACCGCGTAGATGTTGTCGACGCCGTCGTAAGAGGATTTGTAGAGCACGTAATCGCGGTAGAACACGGGGTTGGCCAGGTCGTCGAAGCCGGGCGGGATGGCGTCCTGGAAACTGCCGGAGTCGAGGCTGGCGACGCGGACAGCCCGGCCGCCTTCGCCCTGTGTCACCATTACCAGCCGGCCTCCATCCGCGCTCCAGGCCGGCGTATAGATCATGTCGTTGCCGGGAGAAGGGAGGCGGCGCAATTCGCCGCCGGTATCGGCATTCAGAATCACCAGCGAACAGGAGCGGTCGGGAAGAAACTCCACCACGGCGATGCGCGCGCCATCCGGCGACAGGACGGGGTTCATGAACCGCGTGTGGTGGGTGAGCCGCCGAGTGTGGCCGGTAGCGATGTCGCGGATGACGATTTCGGTGTATCCGCGGCGCCAGCGCATGTCGGGTATGTACTCATCCAGAACCATTTTTCCGTGCACGACTGAGGTGCGGTTGGAGCCATTCACCGCGGGGGCCATGCGGAACAGCCGCTGCTCCTTGCCGTCGGGATGGATGCGGACCATTTCCATGGGGTAGGTATCCAGCCCGGCCTTTTGCGCCAGCACGCTGCCGTCCGCCTCGAACACCGGGCGATAGTAGCCGGTGAAGGCGCTCCGGGGACTCGCGTTCAGCACCTCGGGTTGGCTGAACTGCTTATCCTGCGCCTCGGACTTCCAGACCTCGCCCAGCTCCGACATGGTTTCGGTGTAGTTGGCGGCGGCGCCGCGGCCGGTCTCTTTCTTCATGGCCACGGACATGGCGAAGGGATTCCAGGAGTTGTTCGCCGTGCGCGAGAGGATCTTGTTCCAGGCATCCTGGCCCGACGTGCGGGTCACGTGACCGATCAGGAACGAACCGACCTCCGCCGAGCCGGGCAAATAGTCGCGGTAGGAGCCATGGATCGCTTTCATGTAGGAATAGTTTCGGCCGGACGTGAGCAGGGCGCGGGTGGCGGCTTCGGAGGAAGCGAACTGACCGATGCCGCCGCGCGTCAGGGTGGTTTCGGCAACCCGGGCCTCGCCCTGGATCCACCAGTCCGGAAGGGTCAAACCGATGACCGCCATGCGCCCCGACTCGCCGAAGACCGTTTTCGCCAGCTTGCCGAACCCGTGGTTCATCTTTTCGATCTGCACGAGGTAGCTGCCCTCGTGGGCGGCCAGCATCGTGCCCCAATCGTTGGCTCCCCAGAAGCCCTGAGACGGCATGGTATTGAAGACCGCTTCCCGCGGGAAAAGGGAGACGAACCCGCCGGAGTAGCGCGTCACTCCCTGGTTGGCCAGAATGACGGTGGTCCGCCTGGGGCTGGCGTCGAGCGTCCGGGTGAGCGGCTTATAGAGCGCCTCGAGCGTGTTGGCGACATGCTCGGCGTAGGCGGCGATCTCGCGCGGGAAGACCACCTGGAAATGCGCGGTCTCGATCTTGCGCCATTGGGTCTCCGGGGGATACTGCGCACGGAGCCCCGTTGCCAGACAGAAGGCCAACAGGGCTGCGCGTCTCATCGGCATTCTGATCCCATGAAGTACTCTCATTGGACCAGGGTTACGATGGCGGGCGCAAGCGCCCTAACGCCGCCGCTCGGCGACAATCGTGATCTGCATATCGTGCGCATGGCCGACTACCTGCTGCACGACCGATTCGCGGAACCCTTTCCACCAGGGACGCGGCGTCGATCTTCCCACGAAGATCTGCGTGATGCGCTGGGCGCGCGCGAAGTCGGTGATGGCGCGCGGCACATCTTCGGATTCCAGGATGTGGGTCTCGATGCGCAGATTGCGGGCGAACCTCATATGGCGCTCGACTTCCTCCCGGTTGCCGGCGGACGCCCCGGCCACGTGGATCGCCAGGCAATCCGCCTGCAGGTAGTCGGCCACCCGCTTTCCCCGGCGGATCAGAACGGCGGAGGAGGGCCTGTCGGTGAGGCAGATCAGAATGCGCTCGTCAGACCGGGGCCGCTCCACCGCCGCGGCCGAAGCCGCCGTGTCAGCCGAAGCCGCGACGTGCAGTTTTTCCTCGACCTCGTGGGCCGTGTGGCGCATGGCCATCTCGCGGAGGGCCGTGAGGTTTTCCTCCGTGAAGAAGTTATCCATGGCGCGCTGCGCCTTCTCGCGGCCGTACACCACGCCGCGCTCCAGCCGGTTGCGCAGAGCGCGCGGGGTCAGATCGATGAACACCACCTCGTCGGTCTCGTCCACCACCCAGTCCGGGATGGTTTCGCGGACGCGAACTCCGGTCACGTGCCACACCTGGTCGTTCAGGCTTTCCAGGTGCTGCACGTTCATGGTGGTGAGAACATCGATTCCGGCGTCCAGCAGCGCGTGGACGTCCTGCCAGCGCTTCAGGCGCTCCGACCCGGGCACATTGGTGTGGGCCAACTCGTCCACGAGGGCGACGGCCGGCTTGCGCCGCAGAATCGCGTCCGTGTCCATTTCCTCGAACAGCGTGCCGGCATACGAGATCACGCGGCGCGGTACGACTTCCAGGCCCTCGGTCTTGGCGATGGTGTCCTGACGGCCGTGCGGCTCGAAATAGCCAATCACGATATCCACGCCCTGCTGTTTGAGGGCCTGGGCCTCGTCCAGCATGCGGTACGTCTTGCCGACACCCGCCGCGTATCCCAGGTAGAGCTTGAGCCGGCCGCGGCCCTGCGCCATCAGTGGGCCTCCGTTTGCGGGAAGAGCCGCACGTCGAAATCCTCGGCCGCGTCGATCAGGCGATCGATGGGGTTGCGCGAGAACCACAGGCGCTGCGGGCGGCCGGTGTGGCCCAGGAAGAGCTGAGTGATGCGCTGCTCGCGGGCGAAATCCAGGATCGTCTCCACAAAGTCGCCGGCCGGGAGGCAATGCACTTCGGCGCCCAGCTCCCGGGCCAGGGCGAGATGGGAATCGAGCTTTTCGCGGTCGGAAGGGTTCAGCCCGGGTTGCTCCACGGAGACCGCGAGCAGAGCGCCGTGAAACCGCAGGGCGTTCCGCTGGCCGCTGCGCAGCATCACCACGGCGTTGGAGCGCGCCGTGAGGCACACCAGAATGCGCTCCTGCGCGCCCCAGCGGGCGGTGATGCCATGGGAGGCGAGGTAGCCCTGCAACTGCCGGTCCACCACGTCGGCGGCCAGCAAAAGCGCCAGCTCGCGCAGCTCGGCGAGCTGGCGCGAATCGGGCATGGCGAGGCCGGAGCGTCCCAGCAGGGCTTCGGGCGGTGCGTCCACGATCTCGATCTCGTCGGCTTCGCGCAGGAACTCTTCCGGGACCGTATTGGCGGCGCGCCGTCCGGTGATGGCTTCCACCGCGTCCTGCTGCTCGCGGATGTACTGGAGGTTGACCGAAGTGATCACGCTGATGCCGCGGGCGAGCAGCTCCTCTACATCCTGCCAGCGCTGCGGATTGCGGCTGCCGGGGGGATTGTCATAGGCCAGCTCGTCGATCACGCACACTCCCGGGTGGCGGCGGAAGAGCGCGGCCAGGTCGAGGACTTCGAACGTCCGGCCCGCGTGCTTCTCGGTAATGGACGGCACTACCTCGAGCCCGGCCAGGATTTCCTGGATGTCGGGCGTGACCTCGCGCTGCAGCAGCCCCACCACGACGTCCTGACCGCGTTGTTTGCGGCGGCGGCCCTCGTCGAACATGCGAAACGATTTGCCGACGCGCGACGCGTATCCGAGGAACACCTTGAGGCGGCCACGACTCTCCCGCCGTTCGTCGGCCTGGACCCGGCGAAGCAGTTCTTCGGGGCTGGGTTTGCGATCGGTGCGGATGGGCACTCCCATTAGGATAATGCGGCTTGGCGGTCCCGTGGCAGTTGCGTTCCAGGACGCGCGCGGGCCACCATGAAACCAGGCGCCGCGGCATGGTGAAACAGTGGATACGCAAGCTGCTGGGTTCCCCGGGGAACCCGTCGTTCGACGCGCGGCCCGGCTCCTACGCGCGCGACAACCTTTTCACCACGCACAACCATCACTTCATGGACGATCCCGCCTTCCGGGCGGCGTATGCGCGAGGAGTGAAGGCCGGCGACGGCGCGGACCCGCAAATGGAATGGCGCGTCCACGCGGCCCTCTGGGCAGCCCTCGCCGCCGTCCGCCTGCCGGGAGATTTCGTGGAATGCGGCGTGAACGCCGGGTTTATCAGCTCCGCCATCATGCAGCGTCTCGGGTGGGGAACCGTTGGCAAACGGTTCTACCTCATCGACACCTTCAGCGGCCCGGTGCTCACGCAGTTCTCCCAGGAAGAGGTCGATCGAGGCCGCCGTCGCGTGGCCGAAGATGCCATGGCCCAGGGAGCCTACGTGACGGACCTCGAGCGCGTTCGGGCCAACTACGCCGAATGGGCCAATGTCGAAATCGTTCAGGGCGCGGTGCCGGAGATATTGCCGGCGGCAGGCATCGAGAGAGTGGCCTTTCTCCACCTCGACATGAATTGCGCCTATGCCGACCGCGCTGCCTTGGAGTACTTCTGGGATCGCTTGTCGCCGGGCGCGATGGTGTTGTCCGACGACTACGCGTATGTCGACTACGAGTGCACGGCCACGGCCATCGACGCCGCCGCGCGATCGCTCGGCGCCGAAATCCTGTCGCTTCCCACCGGGCAGGGCCTGATCATCAAGTAGACAGGCCACTCGGGCGGCGGTTCATTTCCCCCGCGGCGCCGCCTGGTCCAGCGCCAGATTCAGCTTCAGCACGTTCACGCGGGGTTCGCCCAGAATGCCGAACTGGCGGCCCTCCGTGTTGGAGGCCACCACGGCGCGGACGGCGTCGGCGGTCATCCCGCGCGCGGCGGCGACGCGGCCGACCTGCACTTCGGCGGCAGCCGGGCTGATGTGGGGGTCCAGCCCGCTGCCGGAACCCGTGAGCAGATCGGCCGGCACCGCTCCGGCGGAGGTGGGGTTTTCCGCGCGGAAAGTCTTGAGATCGGCCTGAACCCGGTCCACCAGCTTCTGGTTCGTGGGCCCCAGGTTGAAGGGTCCGGAGTTCAGCCCGTCGTAGCCGTCGCCCGCGTTCGAAGGCCTGCCGTGGAAGTACTCGGGCTTAGTGAATTTCTGGCCGATCAGCTCCGAGCCGGCCGTCTTTCCGCCGGCCACGATCAGGCTGCCGTTCGCCTGGTGCGGGAACAGCGCCTTCGACAAGCCGGTGACCAGCAGAGGATACGCCAGGCCGGTCAGGATCGTCAGGACGATGGTCGCTTTGATGGCAATGATCAGTTGTTTCATCTTCCGCCTCCGTTTATGCCAGGTGCAGGATGCCGAGCAGCCGGTCGATGAGCCAGATGCCGGGGAACGGCGCAATCACGCCGCCCACGCCATAGATCAGCAGGTTGCGGCGCAGCAGCGATGCCGCGCTCATGGGCTTGTACTGCACGCCGCGCAGCGCCAGGGGGATTAGCGCGACGATGATCAGGGCGTTGAAGATCACCGAGGCCAGCACCGCACTCTGCGGGCTGTGCAGGCCCATGATGTTCAGCTTGCTCAACACCGGGTAGACGGCCATGAACATGGCCGGCAGGATCGCGAAGTACTTGGCGATATCGTTGGCGATGGAAAAGGTGGTCAGCGCGCCGCGGGTCATCAGCAACTGCTTGCCGATGGCCACCACTTCGATGAGCTTGGTGGGATTGCTGTCGAGGTCCACCATGTTGCCGGCTTCCTTGGCGGCCATGGTGCCGGTGTTCATGGCGAGCCCCACATCGGCCTGCGCCAGGGCCGGAGCGTCGTTGGTGCCGTCGCCGGTCATGGCCACCAGGCGGCCGCCAGCCTGCTCTTTCTTGATCAGGTCCATCTTGTCTTTCGGAGTGGCCTGCGCCAGGAAATCGTCCGTTCCGGCTTCGGAAGCGATGGCGGCAGCGGTGAGCGGGTTGTCGCCGGTGATCATGATGGTGCGGATGCCCATGGCGCGCAGTTGCTGGAAGCGCTCCCGCATGCCGCCTTTGACCACGTCCTTGAGATGCACCACGCCGAGGGCGCGGCCGCGGTCGGCCACCACCAGCGGAGTGCCGCCGGAGCGCGAAATGCGCTCGGTAATATCCATCAGCTCGCTGGGGACCTCGCCGCCGTGCTCATGCACGAATTCCGTCACCGATTCGGTCGCGCCTTTGCGAATGCGGCGCCCGTCCAGGTCCACTCCGCTCATCCGCGTCTGCGCGGTGAAGGGGATGAAGTGGGCCTCGTGTTCGGCCATCTCGCGCCCGCGGATGTTGTATCTTTGCTTGGCCAGCACCACAATGGAGCGGCCTTCGGGAGTCTCGTCGGCCAGGCTGGAAAGCTGCGCCGCATCGGCCAGATCGGCTTCCGGAACGCCGCCCACCGGAATGAACTCCACGGCCTGCCGGTTGCCCAGCGTGATGGTGCCGGTCTTGTCGAGGAGCAGGGTGTTCACATCGCCGGCGGCTTCCACGGCCTTGCCGCTCATGGCCAGCACGTTGTGCTGCATGACACGGTCCATGCCGGCGATGCCGATGGCCGAAAGCAAGCCGCCGATGGTGGTAGGTATCAGGCACACGAGCAGCGAGATCAGCACCGTGACCGAAGGCGCCGAACCGCTGCCGGCAGCCGCGACGCTGTACAGCGCAAAGGGCTGCAACGTCACCACGGCGAGCAGGAACACCAGGGTCAGGCCGGCGATCACGATATTCAAGGCGATCTCGTTGGGGGTCTTCTGCCGCTCCGCGCCTTCCACCAGCGCGATCATGCGGTCGAGAAACGTCTCGCCCGGATTGGAAGTGATTTTGATCTTGATCCAGTCGGAGAGCACCCGCGTGCCGCCGGTGACGGCGCTGCGATCGCCGCCGGATTCGCGGATCACCGGGGCGCTTTCGCCGGTGATGGCAGATTCATCCACGCTGGCGATGCCTTCAATCACGTCGCCATCGCCGGGGATGGTCTCGCCCTGGTTCACCAGCACGACGTCGCCCGCGCGCAACTGCGTGGCCGGCACCACCTCGCTGCGGCCGTTCATCAGCTTTCGGGCGGTGGTTTCGGTCTTGGTCTTGCGAAGCGTATCGGCCTGCGCCTTGCCCCGCCCTTCCGCCATGGCTTCCGCGAAGTTGGCGAACAGCACCGTGAACCACAGCCACAACGTGATCTGGAACGTGAAGCCGGCAATGCCTGTGCCCGCCATGACATCGCGTACCGTCAGGATGGTGGTCATGGCGGCGCCGACCTCCACCACGAACATGACCGGGTTCTTCATCATCGTGCGCGGGTTCAGCTTGCGGAACGAATCGCCGATCGCCCGCTTGACGATGGGCGGGTCGAGGAGCGGACGCGCGCGCGCGCCCTTCTTGGGCATCAGCGAGGTCATGTCGCCGGGCGGAGGAGTAGAGGGATCAATAGGAGTAGTAGTGGTGGCCATCATACGCTAGCTCCAAAGCCTGCCTTGATGCATGAAAAAGTGTTCCACGATCGGCCCGAGCGAAAGCGCCGGGAAGAAAGTAAGGGCGCCGACGATCAAAGCCACGCCCACCAGCAGCGCCACGAAGAGCGCGCCGTGCGTGGGGAACGTTCCCGCCGAGACGGGCACCAGCTTCTTCTGCGCCAGGCTGCCCGCCGCCGCCAGCAGCGGAATCATCATCAGGAAGCGGCCCATCAGCATGGCGAATCCAATGGTGGTGTTGAAGAACGGTGTATTGGGATTGATGCCGCCGAACGCGCTGCCGTTGTTGCCCACGGCGCTGGTGTAGGTATAGAGCATTTCGGACAGCCCGTGCGGGCCGTTGTTGCCGAGGTTGGCGACCGCCGCCCCCGGCGGGTTGATCCAGCTATTCTTCGCGAACTGCGCCACCGAGCCGTACGCCGAGAATCCCAGGATGGTGAAAGCCAGCACCAGGACCGCCAGCATCACCATCTTGACTTCCTTCTGCTCGATCTTCTTACCCAGGTACTCCGGCGTCCGTCCCACCATCAGGCCGGCGATGAACACCGCCAGGATGGCGAATAGCAGCATGCCATACAGCCCCGAGCCGACGCCGCCGAAGATCACCTCGCCCAATTCGATGTTGATCAGCGGGATCATGCCGCCCAGCGGTGTCAGCGTGTCGTGCGCGTTGTTCACCGCGCCGCAACTGGCATCCGTCGTCACTACGGTGAACAGCGACGAGTTGGCGATGCCGAAACGGACCTCCTTGCCTTCCATGTTGCCGCCGGATTGATTGGCGGTGGCGTGGGTCTCGATTCCGAGTTTCCCCAGAATCGGATTTCCCGCCTGCTCGGAGCCGTAGGTGCTGAAAACGCCGGCGAAGAAAAGAATGCTCATGGCGGCGAAGATGGCCCACCCTTGCCGCGTATCGCGGACCATCTTGCCAAACGTGTAGGTTAGTCCCGCGGGGATCAGGAAGATGAAAACCATCTCCATGAAGTTCGAAAACGGCGTCGGGTTTTCGTAGGGGTGGGCAGAGTTGGCGTTAAAAAAACCGCCGCCGTTGGTGCCGATCTCCTTGATTGCCTCCTGAGAAGCGAGCGGACCCTGCGGGATGGTCTGAACCGCACCCTCGACTGTCGCGGCCTTGGTGTACGGCCGGAAGTTCTGGATCACGCCCTGCGAGCACAGCAGCAGCGCACCCGCCACGGAAAGCGGCAGCAGGATGTACACCGTGCACCTCGTCAGATCGACCCAGAAGTTGCCCAGCGTTTTCGCCGAGTGGCGCGCAAACCCTCTCACGAACGCGATGGCCGCTGCAATGCCGACGGCCGCCGAAAAGAAGTTGTGGGTGGCCAGCGCCGCCATCTCGGTCAGGTAGCTCATGGTGCTTTCCGGCGTATACGATTGCCAGTTCGTATTCGTCGTGAAACTGGCCGCCGTGTTGAACGAAAGGTCCGTTCCCACGTTGCCCAGCCCCTGCGGATTCAGCGGCAGCCACTGCTGGACGCGCTGCATCAGGTACGTCAGCAGCATGCTCACGATACTGAAGACCAGCACGCCGCCGGCGTAGCGGGTCCAATGCTGCTCTTCGGATTCGTCGATGCCGCACACCTTGTAGATGCCGGCCTCGAGCGGGCGGAGCACCCGGTGCGCCCAGGTGCGCTCCCCGGCAAACACTCTGACCATGTAAGCCCCCATGGGCTTGGTCAGCGCCAGCACCACGAGAAAGTACAAGGCGATTTGAAGAACTCCGTTCGCGGTCATGCCTTTCCTCTCAGAAACGCTCCGGGCGCAAGAGCGCGTAGATCAGGTAAACGCCCAGGCCAATCGCTACGAGAAGCGAGAGTATGTATTCCATAGATTGCCTCCGACCGAGATGGGCTGGCTACAGACGGTCACAGCCTTTTACGAACGCCCAGCTCACGACAAAGAACAGGATCGAGATCAGCACAAAAAGCACGTCGAGCATGGTTTCCACCTATATGTGCAGCAACGCCACCCGATGGCCGTCCCGCGCCAACGAACGGGCCAGGCCCTCTTCCGCCGTCCGCCACCAGTGTTTCCGCGAGCCCACCAGGACGGTGGAGTGCGGGTTCAGCACATACCGGAAGCCTTCCTCCCGGCTTCGCGCCAGCACTACGTGGGGCTGAACGGGAAGGGTACAGCGTGAAGCCAGGTCGACCAACTGGTTCACCAGGTGCGCATGCACGGCGGCGGGGCAGCCGAACTGGCAGGGATACGGCACGGTGTGGACCGCCACCAGGGTGAGCCGGGCGTTCAGGCCCGCGGTCAAGACGGCTGCCCGTTTCAAAACGGCGTCGGTCAATGACCACTCGGTGTACGGTACAACGACTTCGAAGTCTTTTTCGCCGGTCCCGTTCGCATCCAGCGCGCCGGGATCGATATCGAGATGGCCGCGGGTATCCATGCCCCTAGCGTATGAGTGGGGGCGTAAGGAAGTCGTAAAGAAAGTATCAGGATGGAATAAACTGAAAAGCGCGGCCCAGGCTATGCCGGAGCCGCGCCAGTCGAGAATTACGGAATCTACCGGGCGATTCGTTTGCGGAAAATGAAGCCCATCAACGCCAGTCCGCCGCCGGCCAACAGCATGCTCGCCGGCTCGGGAACGGCGGTGATAGTCGGATCGGATGGCCCGGTGATCTGGACCACTACCGGCGACCCGGTATTCGAACTCGTCGAGGTGTAGATCAGCGTCAGGTAGTTAGACAAGTTCGAAGCCGTGAGCGTCCGGGTGTCCGAAAGATTGACCGTCTCGGTCGGCAGGTACGTGCCCCGACCCGAGAAAAACGAAAACCCCGAGTTGTATACCGTAGGCGTCACGTCATCGGTGGCGTTGAACGTAATACTCAAATTCGAGCCGGACAGAAGTTGTTGTCCGAACCCGTCGCTGAACAGGTCTAAAGCGTTCAGACTCGTGCCCGTGACAGTCTTCGTCACACCTCCGGCTGCGAGCGTAACCGAGAGTGGTCCGAGAGTCCCGGCGAGACTTGCCGTCGCCGGATGCGGGCTTGCACCCAGCACTCCTGCCGTCGGATCGCCAATCAGGAGACTGAGATTCAACGTGACATCGGTGAGCGTCGCGCCCGAAGGCAGCGAGCCCAAATAGTTGCTGTAGGTGAATGCCCCTCCGGCCGTCAGCGCCACCGGGTTCCCATTCAAGGTGGATCCGTATGGGCCGGTACTGTAGGTGATGCCCGTGCCGTACAACGTCGAGTTGTACGACCCGAAAACATTCACGCTGGTACCGCTGGCGGAACTCGTCACCGTCGATACCGATTGAACCAATGGTCCGCTGCTGGTGGTGGGGTCGGGTGTGGAACTGGTGACCGGGTTCGTAGCGGGAACGTACGTGTATTGCGGAAAGATCCCGCGACCGCCGCTCCAAACGCTAAATAACGCCGAAGATGTGTTATCAATGGCGATACTGTCCGCCAAAACCACTGCTCCGAAAAGCATCGCCAGGGCCGTCAGGCGTAATACGCTTCTGTACATGCCCTTCCTCCGAAGGTCAATCTATGATACAGCTACTTCCTAGACCTGCAAAGTGAAATATAGCAGTTCCCACCCAAAAAAGAGAAGATTTTGTACGTACGACACCCAGTCCTATAGTCCTAGGGTGAATCCCCCCTGGGTAGCTACCGGATAATTGGAGCTCAAATAAGCCCGGCATATAGCACCACTTATACGAGCTGCTGTAGGTATTTACCTGATTCTGAACAACAAAATCGTCAGAATCCTGTCTGCTCGGTGCGGGCGATGATCTCTTTTTGCAGGGCGCTGGTGAGGTCGCAAAAATAATCGCTATAGCCCGCCACCCGCACGATCAGGTCGCGATGCTTCTCGGGACAGGCCTGCGCCTCCCGCAAGGTCTCCGCCGTTACCACGTTGAACTGAATATGATGGCCGTCCAGCTTGAAATACGAACGAACCAGGTGCGCCAGGTTGTCGATCCCGTCGTCGCCCTCGAGCAACTGCGGCGTGAACTTCTGGTTGAGGAGAGTGCCGCCGGTACGGGCATGGTCCATTTTCGCGGCCGATTGGATGGCTGCCGTCGGCCCGTGACGGTCGGCGCCCTGCACGGGCGAGATGCCATCCGAGAGCGGCTCCCAGGCCCGGCGGCCATCGGGTGTGGCGCCGGTCACCGAGCCGAAGTACACGTGGCACGTCGTGGAGAGATAATTGACGCGGTACTTTCCGCCCCTGGTGTTGGGCCGTCCGTTGACCTCGTCGTAAAAGGCGTCGAAGACCTGGCGCAGGATCGAATCGGCGTAGTCGTCGTCGTTGCCGTACTTGGGCGACTTGTTCCACAACCGGAGACGGACCTTCTCGTGCCCTTCGAAATTGGCACGGAGCGCTTCCAGCAGTTCGGCCATCGTCAGGCTGTTGCGGTCGAAGACGTGGTACCGGATGGCCGCCAGGCTGTCGGTGGCCGTGCCCGGCGCCACGCTCATGATGTAGGTGGTGTTGTAGCGCGGGCCGCCGTCGTGATAGTCCTTGCCCTTGGCGATGCAATCTTCCACCAGCAGCGAGAGGTACGGCGCCGGCATGTGGCGCGCGTATAACCGTTCGATGACGTTATTGCCGCGGATCTTGATGTCCAGGAAATGGCGCAACTGGCGGCGGAAGGCGCCCAGCAGCTCGTCGTAGCCGGCGAAGCTCGTGGGATCGCCGGTCTCGATGCCGATCTTCTTGCCGGTGCGCGGATCCTGGCCGTTGTTCAGCGCGATCTCCAAGACCTTGGGAACGTTGAAATACCCCGTGAGGATGTAAGCTTCCTTGCCGAACGCGCCGGTCTCGACGCACCCCGAAGTGCCGCCGGCCCGCGCATCCTCGATCGACTTGCCCTGCCGCAGCAGCTCTTCCACCACCATGTCCGCGTTAAAGATGGAGGGCTGCCCCCACCCCTTGCGAACGATCTCCAGGCCGCGCTTGAGGAACCGGTCCGGGTTTTTCTTGCTGAGCTGCAGGTTGGATGACGGCTGCAACAGGCGCATTTCGTCGATCACGTCGAGGATGAGGTAGGTGAGATCGTTCACCGCAGACGATCCGTCGCTTGTGAGCCCCCCGGTGTTGATGTTGCAGAAGTCGGTGTACGTGCCGCTTTCGGCCGCCGTCACCCCGACTTTCGGCGGCGCCGGCTGGTTGTTGAACTTTACCCAGAAGCACTGGAGCAGCTCCTGAGCCGTGTCGCGGGTCAGCGTGCCGTGTTCGAGGCCGCGCTGGTAGAAAGGCCACAGGTGCTGATCGAGGTGGCCGGGGCAAAACGAATCCCAGGTGTTCAGCTCGGTGATCACGCTCAGGTGCGTGAACCAGTAGGCCTGCAGCGCCTCGTGGAAATCGCGCGGCGCGTGCGCCGGGACGTGGCGGCAGACGGCGGCGATCTTCTCCAGCTCCGCCTTGCGGCGCGGGTCGGGCTCGGTTGCGGCCATTTGCGCGGCCAATTCGGCGTGGCGCCCGGCAAACAGAATCACCGCGTCCGCGGCAATCGCCATGCCCTTCAGCTCCTGCTGCTTGTCCCAGGCTTCCGGGTCGTCGAAGAAATCCAGCTTCGCGAGGCTGGCTTCCACTTCCCGCTTGAGGTCCAGCAGGCCCTTCCGGTAAATGACATTCCCCAGGACTGTGTGGCCGGGCGCGCGCTGCTCCATGAACTCGGTGAAGATGCCGGCTTCGTAGGCGTCCTTCCACTCCGGGAGCATTTCCGAGAAGATGCGGTCGCGCATGCTGTAGCCTGCCCAGTAGGGTCTGATTTCTTCGCGATGGATGCGCCGCGCTTCCTCGTCCACGCGATAGGAGATCTTGTCGCGCGTGTGGAGAATCTCCAGATCCTCCATGCTGTGGCAGCACAACTCCGGGTAGGTGGGGGTGCCCTTCGGTCCCGGGCCGCGCTCGCCGACGATCAGCTCGTCGCGCCCAATGTGGAGGGTGCGGTGCTCGTAGATGTACCGCAAGGCGCAGGCGCGCTGGACCGGCGGCGACATGGGACCGCACTCCCGGTAGAACCGGGTCATCAGCGCGGCGCGTTCCATCGAGAGCCAGGGCTTGGTGTCGAGACTCGAGCGGCGCAATCGGGCAACTCGTTCGGTCATCCTAAACTCCAATTGTCACGTTCAGGCCGGCCTGCCGCAACGGCTGAGCGAAGCGCTCCATCTCATCGGGCGCCGGTTGCGGCAATTCCTCGAGCCGGAACGGCTGCCCCAGGCGCTTGTATTTCTCGCTGCCGTGACGGTGGTACGGCAGCAGATGGACCTGGCGTGCGCCCGCCAGCGAAAGGTAGCTGGCAAACTGGCGCGCATCCTCCGCGGAGTCGTTGACTCCCGGAACCACCGCGATGCGAACCGCGAATGGCCGCCCCGTCGCGGCCAACCATTCGAGATTACTCAGAATGGTGTCGTTGAATACCCCGGTGTAGCGCCGATGCCTGTCGCGGTCGAGCGTTTTCAGGTCGAACAGCACCAGGCTGGCCTCTTTTGCGACGGTTTGAAACACCAGGGGGTGGACGAAGCCGCAAGTCTCCACAGTAGTATGGATGCGACGGACGCGGCACGCACCGAGCAACGCCACGGCAAACCGGGGCTGCGTCATGGGTTCGCCGCCGGAGAGCGTGATGCCGCCGCTCGATTCGTCGAAAAACACAATATCCCGCTCGATTTGGGCCATCAGCTCGTCCACTCCGGCGCGCCAGCCGCAGAGCTCGCGCGCACCCGCGGCGCATTGCTCGACACACGTTCCGCAACGGAGGCAGCGCGACAGGTCCGTTCGGACCCGGCCATCGCCGTCACCGATGGCATCCTCAGGGCAGATCTGGATGCAATCGCCGCAATGGCGGCAGCGCTCCTCGAAGTACACAGGCGAGGGGAGATACGGCTGGCTTTCGGGATTGTGGCACCACCAGCACTCCAGTGGGCACCCTTTGAAAAACACCGTGGTCCGGATGCCGGGTCCATCGTGGACGGCAAACCGCATGATGTTAAACACCACACCTGTGGGTTCCGAACCGATGGACATGTCTACATACTATCAGATGCGAAACTCTGCGACGGACGCAGCTCTGCGTCCGGTTCAGCGAAACTCGATGCCGCGAATCACCCCGTCCGCCTTCCCATCGGCGGACCGCGTAACGGCATAGTCCACCTTCACCGCCGTAGCGGACTGCGGGCCGCAGGTGAACTCGCCCGGCCCGTTGCGCACAAGCATCCTGGAGGGGTCGGGGACGGCCAGTGCCTGCGGCCCCGCGGCGGTGTCCAGTAGGAACCGCGTCACCGTGCCGCCGCAATCCACCTCGCGCAGGTTGCCCGACACGTGGCGGATCTGGTCCTCCGGCAGGATGAACGGATTCCAGTCCGCCGTGTCGTGCGGCACGCGCGCCGTCTCCATGCGGGTCTCTCCCGCGGCATCGCGGGTCAGCCGCACCGTCACGTCCGTCGATGCCACGTACGCCAGCGTGGCAGCGTGGGCGCGCTCCTCCGGAGTTGTGGCGCGCGCCATGGCCTCGTTTGCCGCCTCCTTGGCGTCCTCCCGCCGGCCCAGTTCGATCAGCGTATCGGCCATCGCGATCCAATAGGCATACGCCCGCTCGGGAGCCACATGCCGAATCGCGCGCAGATCGCTCAACGCGGATTCGTAACGGCCGGCGTTCTTCTCCGCGAGGCCCAGGTAATAACGCGCATCGTCGAGATCGGGCCGAAGCGCCAGCGCCCGTTCCAGCGCCGGACGAATCTCGTCCGCGGGCAGTTCCGCCGCGGAAGCCAGAACGGCAAACCGGTAGCACAGCACGGCGTCCGTCACGCCCAGCCCGATGGCCCGCCTCCACTCGCGCCGCGCGCCTTCCCGATCGCCTCGCCGCAGCGCAATGGCGCCCAGCGCGGCCGGCACATCGGCATCCGCCGGATCTTCCTTCTCCAGCGCGCGGTAAGCCTCCTCTGCCCGGTCCAGCCATCCGTTGGCCAGCAGCAGGTCGGCCATCAGGGCGCGCGCCGCCCGTGGCGAGACTTCTGAGACTTCGACCGGGTCCCCTCGGGGGGCCACTCCTACAGGCCGGATGGGAGCGGCGCGGCGCTTCCCGGCCCAGGCGCGCGCATCGCGCTCGATGGCGTCGAGCGATTTGCCGTATACCGTGGACAGCGCCCGCTCGCCGGATGCGCCGGAAGCCAGTGTGCCGACCAGTACAGAAAAGCGCGCGGCGTATTCCGGCGAGCGCGCCAGCATATCGGTCAGGATCCAGCTCTCGGCGTAAAACAGCTCGCTGGCCGAAGCCCCGGCTCCCGTCGCCTCCAGCAATCGCGCCAGTGAAATCCACCCGCCGCGCTGCAGTTCCCGGGTCCGTCCCGGCAGGTCCCCGCCGATGGTGCAGCCGCGGTCGCCGATGCGAATCGTGGAAAAAAACTCCGCCAGCCCTTCGCTCATCCAAACCGGCAGCCGCAGCCCCACGCCGTCGAGGACCGCGTGCGCGTATTCGTGCGCCGCCATGCCGAATTGCCCGGCGCCCAGCGCGGGCATCACGATGTACTCGCGGCTCTCCGTCCCGACGTAGTAAGCCTCCGAACCGGGGTGCAGCCGGTACGGCTGGTATTCCTTCGCCGACCGGAACCCGATCACCCGTACCCGAGCCGCTCCGCCCGCCGGCCCATCCGGATTCAATCCCGCGGAAACCAGAAATGCGCGCAACTCTTCGAACCACACCAGGGCCGCGCGCGCCGCCTGGTCTCCCGCCTGCGAGTAAACCTCGAAACGCGCGCTCCTCCTCGCCACGGTCCACGGAACCGCCGGCTGCCCCCACGCGCACAGAGCAATCGCCGCCAGCAGAACAGGGAGTCTCATTTGCAGGCCACCTTCCCCACGATCTCCCACAGCAGCCTCGTCCCGGCTTCCAAGGCCTCCGGCGAGATCCGTTCGTCGCTGCCGTGCGCGCGGTTCTCCTTGTCTTCCCTCAGGAACAGCGGCACTCCGTACACCGCCATGCCCTTCTGCCGCAGATAGGAACCGTCGGTCGCTCCGCGCTGCATGTACGGAACCACCACAGCCCGTTCGTTGGCCTTGTGAAACACGCTCTCCATCGCCTGGTAGAGCGACGTAGTAAGCGAGCTCGGCTCGGTCGACGGCATATCATGGCCGGGCAGGGGCGTCAGCTCGATCTCGCTGTCGTGCACGATTTTGCGCAGCCGCGCCAGCACCTCCTCGCGCGTTTCGTTGGGCAGCCGCCGGACGTCCACCTGCGCTTCGGCCGTCGTGGGGATCACGTTGACCACGCTCCCGGCCCGCATCACGTCGGGTGAAACCGTGGTGCGCAACTGCGCATCCAGCTCCGGATCGCGCTGACGGATTTCGTCGGCCGCGGGAAGGGAGGCCTGCGCCCGCTCGAGGCGCGGCGCCAGCGGCGCGAGCCAGCGGTATTCGTCGAGCTTGGACATCTCCGCGAAGTAGCGCCGCGTGGTGGCGTTGAGCCGCACCGGCTGATCGGCCTCGGCCAACCGCGTGATGGCGCGCGCCACGCGCAGCACCGGGTTGTCGGGCCGCGGAAGCGAGCCGTGGGCGGCCGTTCCGCGGGCCCGCACCAGCACCGGAGTCGGCACTTTCTCGGCCGTCTGAATCTGGTACACCCGGGGGCCGCCCGGCAGGTCCATGGCAAACCCGCCTTCGTTCAGCGCGAACTCCGCGTCGATGCGGCCCCAGGCGTTGCGCACCAACCACTGAATGCCCGTCGAGGCCGCCTCCTCGTCGCTTTCCGAAAGGAGGATGACGTCGCGCCGCAGCGGCCGGCTGCGATGCTTCAACTCCACCACTACGGCCAGCTCGGCCGCCAGCAGCGATTTGTCGTCCACCGTACCCCGGCCGTAGAGGAACCGGTCGCGAAGCAAGCCCGAGAACGGCGGCGCCGTCCAGTTTGCCGGCTCGGCCGGCACCACGTCCGAGTGCGCCATCAGCAGCAGGGGCCGCGCATCGCCCGCCCCGCCGAGTCGCGCCACGAAATTCAGCCGCGCCGGATTCCCGCCCACCAGCTCGTTGCCGATACCTTCCTCATCCGCCACGCGCTTCAGGTAGCGCGCCACGCGCGTCTCGTTGCCCGGCGGGTTGGACGTATCGATCCGTACCAGGTCGGTGAGGTACCGGAGCGCGCGTTCCCCCAGCGAATCCTGGGCAGAGACACTGATAGCGCATGCCAGCACCGCCAGACCGCCGGCCTTCAATGACAGACCCCCGGCCTTCATGGGTTTTATGTTACCGGATTTCGCGCCCGCGGCACCCCTATTCGTGATCCACAGCACCACTCCGGCGCCCGGTCTTTCGGGTCCGATGGTAGCCTGAAGGCAGATGCCCGATTTGAATCGCCAGATCGTGTTGGCCCAACGGCCCATGGGCATGCCCAAAGAGAGCGACTTCCGCCTGGTGGAGTCGCCCAAACCGCATGCCGGTGCGGGCGAGGCGCTGGTGCGCGCCCTGTATCTCTCCGTCGATCCCTACATGCGCCCGCTCATGAGCGGCCATTCGTCTTACGCCCGGGGCGTGCAGGTGGGTGAGGTAATGGTGGGCGGCGCCGTGGGCGTGGTCGTCGAATCCAACGATCCCCGCATCGCCCAGGGCGATGTCGTTTCGGCCATGCTCGGCTGGCAGGATTATGCCGTGGCGCACGCCCGGAGCCTGCACCACGTCGATCCCCAACAGGCCCCCGTCTCCACCGCCCTCTACGTGCTGGGAGTCCCGGGACTGACTGCCTATTTCGGACTGCTCGACATCTGCCACCCGCAGCCCGGCGAGACCGTCGTGGTCTCGGCCGCCGCGGGCGCGGTGGGATCGCTGGTCGGCCAGATCGCCCGGATCAAGCGCTGCCGCGTGGTGGGCATCGCCGGCAGCGACGAAAAGGTCCGCTACGTCTGTCAGGACCTGGGCTTCGATGGCGGCTTCAATTACAGGGAGACCGCGGACTACGAGTCCAAGCTGAAAGAGCTTTGCCCCAACGGCATCGACGTGTACTTCGACAACGTCGGCGGCCCCGTCACCGATGCCGTCCTGCGGCTGATCAACAACCGCGCGCGCGTCGCCGTGTGCGGCCAGATCTCGCAGTACAACGCCGAGCGGCCGGATGTCGGACCGCGCTGGTTCGGCCAGCTCATCGTCCGGCAAGCCAGGGTGGAAGGCTTCCTGGTCCACCAGTTTTCCGACCGCTACGACGAGGCTTACCGGCATCTCTCGGCATGGCTCCACGAGAATCGCCTCCGCTACCGCGAGGACATCGTCGAAGGCCTGGAGAACGCGCCGCGGGCATTTATCGGCATGCTGGAAGGCCGCAACATCGGCAAACGTCTGGTCAAAATCGCCGACGTTCAGTAACCGTGCAGCCCGCGCGTTCGCCGAAGCTGCAACCCCCGCGCCGCCAATGTATCCTTGAGGTTTGACCAAGCTCGAAGGCATCTTCACTCCGACCCTGGTCCCTCTGGATGAACAGGGCCGGATCAACGAGCCGGAACTGCGCCGTTTTGTTTCCTGGCTCATCGATCGCGGCGTGCACGGTCTGTACCCCAACGGATCGACGGGCGAGTTCACGCGCTTCACTGCCGAGGAGCGCCGCCGCATCGTCGAAGTCGTTTGCGATCAAGCCGCGGGCCGCGTGCCCATCCTCGCCGGCGCGGCCGAAGCCAACGTCAAGGAGACGCTCGCCGCCTGCGAGGCTTACGCCGGAATGGGCGCGCGCGCGGTCGCCATCGTCGCCCCGTTCTATTTCCGCCTCACTCCCGAATCGGTCTACGCCTACTTCGCCGAAATCGCGCGCCATTCCCCCATCGACCTCACCCTCTACAATATCCCCATGTTCGCCAGCCCCATCGATGTCCCCACCATCCGCCGCCTCGCCGCCGAATTCCCGCGCGTGGTCGGCATCAAGGACTCTACGGGCGACCTCGCCTTCATGATGCGCCTCATCGCCACCGTGCGTCCCCTGCGCCCCGATTTTTCCTTCCTTACCGGATGGGAGGCCGTGCTCGCCCCCATGATGATGGTGGGATGCGACGGCGGCACCCACGCCAGCAGCAACGCCGTCCCCGAAGTCACCCGGCGCATCTACGATCTCTGCCGTGCCGGGAACTACGCCGAAGCCATGAAGTGGCAGTACCGCATCCTGGAACTCTTCGACGCAATGCTCTACCCCTTCGAGTTCCCCGATGGCTTCCGCGCCGCCGCCGAGCTGCGCGGCTTCCGCTTCGGCCGCGGCCGCCAGCCGCAGACCCCCGCCCAGCAGTCCGACCGCGCCGCCCTGGCCTCCGTGCTCCAGTGCATCCTCGCCGATTTCGAGCTGGTGGAGCCCCCCGCCGCGGGCTGCGCTCCCCGCACGCGACAGATCGAGCCGGACAAGGTCGAGCAGGTGGTTTTCGAAGTGATGGATGAACTCCATAAGCGGGGTGTCTTCTGAACTACTCGCTGGCTCTGATCGAAATCGGCGGATGGTCGCCCGCCATGGTGGTGCTCGACGCCATGGAGAAGCGCGCCGGCGTGCGTGTGCTCCAGACCGAGCTGAACGACAGCCCCGGCGTCTGCATGAAGCTCTACGGGCCATTGGGCGACATCGAGTCGGCGGCTCGCGCCGCCGAGGAAACCGCCCACGCTATGCACACCCCGATCATTGCCCACGTCATCCAGGGGCCGTCGGAACTCTCGCGGCCAGCATACGAAGCCCCGCCGGACTACAACCCGCTGATCGAACAGACAACCGTCCAGTACCCGGAGAAGAACATGAGCGACCAAGCATCTTTCGCCGTAGGCCTGATCGAGACCCAGGGCTTCACCGCCGTCTTCGAAGCGATCGACACGGCCCTGAAGACCGCCGCCGTGGAAGTGCTGGCCCGCGAAAAGCTGGGCGGCGGCTACATCACGGTGCTGATCAAAGGCGATGTCGCCGCCGTACGCGCCGCCGTGGACGCCGGCAAAGCCAAAGTGGATGGCCTCGGCCGCCTGATTGCCGCCCACGTGATCCCCAGCCCCAGCCAGGGCGTCCTCTCCCTTCTGCCCAAGTAGGACCGGCCGGCGCTATAGTGACATCATGCTGCCTTGGTTGAAAAGGCACGTTCGGCCGTTCCTGCTTGTCTTGGCCGGACTGGGTCTCATCCCCGCTTATCTGCGCGCGTACAAGCTGACCGGCACGTCGGATATACCGACGGTCTTGCTCGGCGACAAGGTCATCGTGAATCGTGCCGCCTACAGTCTGAAGCTGCCGTATTCCAGTGTTACGCTGTTTCGTACTGGCTTGCCCAAGCGCGGCGACTTCGTTCTGCTGCATCTCCCCGACAATCCTGGGCTGAGGTTCGGGTTCTTCAAACGGGTCATGGGGCTCCCCGGCGAGACCATCGAAATCCGCGAGAACCGGGTCATCGTCAACGGCCGGGCCATTCCCGTGGAGATCCTGAATCCGGCTGACTTCGCGTGGGTCCCCAAAGCGCATCCCATAGGGTCCGTGGTCGAGAGCGAAGACGGACATTGGATCACATTTACTCCCGGTAAGGGCGAGCACCGCAACCATCCTCCGGTCCGGCTGTCGGAGGGGGAGTACTTCGTGCTCGGCGACAATCGCGACCCCAGCCTGGATTCGCGTGAGTTCGGGCCGGTGTCCGCGGGTCTTCTGCTCGGCAAAGTGATCGCCACCTTCGCGACGGGCGAACGGACCAGATAGATCTTCGCTCCGATCGGCGCACTCACTCCTGGCGCGTCGCCACGCGCCATACCCAGGCCAGCGCAACGCCTGTCTCCAGCACGGCCGCCGCGGTGAGCACCTGCCACCTAAGCAGTGTCTGTGCCACGGCGGCCCCATCGCCGCGCCACCACAGAATGACACCGAGAAGTGCGAACAGGATGACGGCGGCAACCGGAGCCCAGGACCGCTCCGGTTCGTCGGCCGGCAGTTGGGCGAGCACCCGCGCGGCAAAGCGCGGCGGGACCGTTACCGCGGGCGGTTCCCTCAGCGCGCTCTCAATGCACGCCTGCGTGCAATCCTCGCAGCCGGAGAGATGCGCGGTCAAAGACGGGCAGGGCTCGCCGGCCAGGTAGGCCCGAATCTGTCGGCGCGCGTCTGCGCAGTTCAGCGTGATATCCGGCATTTCGAAATCCATTCTCCCATCATTCCCCTTAATCGCTCCCGTGCTCGAAAGAGGTTGGTTTTCACTGTTCCCAGAGGCACGTCGAGGATCGCGGCGATCTCCTCGTATTTCCGGCCTTCCTGGTAATGCAGTGTGAGAATCGTGCGGTCGCCGAGCGGCAACTGGCGCATCGCTTCCGCCAGCGCCGCCTGAAAATCGTGCTGCTCCAGCAACTCTTCAGGGCCGGCGCCAGGGTGAACCAGCACCTGCGTATCCTCGTCGATCGCCACCATGCGGCGTGAACTCTGGCGGCGGCGCCATTCGTCGTTCACCACGTTCACGATGATGCGGTAGAGAAATGTGGAGACCTTGGCGCGGTTGCGGAAGTGGGGGAGGGCCCGGTGCAGCCGCAGAAAAACCTCCTGCGCCAGGTCTTCCTGTCCGTCGCGTTCGCCGGTAAGACGGGCCAGGGTGCGGAAAACCCGGTCCTGGTGCTGTTCGATAATGGCGGCGAAATCTTCCAAGCCAGTCAGACCCCCGTGGGCCAAATTTGTTTCACCCGTGAAACAATTTTCGCAAGCCCCGGTCTAATCGGGCGAAAGGAAACTCGAATGCAGTCTTTTGGCCTTCCCGAAATGATGGTCCTGACCATCGTATTTCTCCTGATTCCCCTGGCTGCACTGATTATGATCTACCTGGTGCGCAGTCTCCAGACCAAGGAGCGCCTGCGTGCCATCGAGAAGGGCGTTTCACTTCCTGCGAACGGGCTCGATCCATGGGAGCGGGCCGCATCGATCCGACACTCCGGGATCCTGTCGCTGGCCGCGGGACTCGGAATTACCGCGCTCTTCATCGGAATCCAGATGGTTTCGCAGGTCCGGGCAATGACGGTGCTTGGTTTGGGAGTGGGAGCGATTCCCATGCTCGTGGGCTGTGGACAGCTTCTGGAGTACTGGTTGCGGGTTCGAGAATTGCGCGCCAGGCGGGGCGCCTAACCGCTGCACGGAAAGCCGTCGTGCCCGGCGCGCCGGAAACAGCCTACCTCTTCGCGCCGGTTTGCGTACTAATTAGGATATGGCACGCGTACGGTTTGCATTCCGCAGCCTGGTGAAGGCGCCGCTCCTCAGCCTGGTTGTGATTCTCTCCGTGGGCCTGGGAATCGGGGCCAACACGGCGATTTTTTCTCTCCTGCACCAAATCCTGCTGGACTCCCTGCCGGTGCAGCACCCGGAGGAATTGGTGGTGTTGACCGCGCCCGCGGAATTCAAGGGCGGCAGCAGCCGCACGCGGAACTCCGGCGGCATGGACTACATCTTCAGCTATCCGCTGTTCCGTGAGCTCGAGAAACGGCCTCAAGGCGTCACCGGTGTGGCGGCGTTCTTTCCATTGGAAGCTAACCTCTCCTTTCAGAAGCAGACGGTGCCGGGCAGCGCGATGATAGTCTCGGGCGGCTACTTCCCACTTCTCGTCGTGAGGCCGCTGATGGGCCGGACGATCGAGCCCGCGGACGACGCCGGTAGCGGCAACGCCGTGGCCGTGCTCAGCTACGGCTACTGGATCGACCACCTCGGCGGCGAGCCCGGCGTGCTGAACCAGCAAATCAAAGTGAACGGGCAGGTGTTCACCATTGTCGGTGTGGCGCCGAAGAACTTCACCGGCACTACCCTGGGCGACGAGCCGTCCCTATTCGTTCCGCTCGTTTTCAAGCCGCTGCTGACGCCCAACTGGAACGGCACCAACCGGTGGAACGATTACTACCTGTACCTGCTGGCGCGGCTGAAACCGGGAGTGACGCGCGCGCAGGCCACGGGCGCATTGAACAGCGTATACAGCGGGCTGCTGGAGGAGCAATCCAAGAAGCCTGGGTTCTTCTACGGGAATAGGATCAAGCGATTCCTCGGTTCGCAGGTGACCCTCAAGGACGGCAGCCACGGCCAGAGCAGCATGCGGGAGGAGACCAGGACTCCCTTAACCATTCTGATGTGCGCCACCGCCCTGGTGCTGCTGATCGCTATGGCGAACGCCGCTAATTTGCTGCTGGCGCGCTCGGCCGAACGGCGGCGCGAGATGGCCATCCGCGCCGCGATGGGCGCCGGGCGCGGGGATCTGATGGGGCAAATGCTGGTGGAGGCGCTTTTGTTGGCCCTGGCCGGCGGCGTTTCCGGACTGGCGTTCGCCGCGGTCACCGTGAAGCTGCTCTTGGCCGAACTCTCGGGCGATAGCCCCATCCACTTCCTGACCGCCAGCCTGGAGTGGCCCGTGCTGCTATTCGGCCTGGGCCTTTCGGCGGCGACCGGTCTGATATTTGGCCTCTATCCGGCCTGGGAAGCCGCGCGGTCGTCGCTGGCCACCACGCTGAAGGACGAATCGGGCCA
The DNA here is from genome assembly GCA_035638575.1 of Bryobacteraceae bacterium. Classification (GTDB taxonomy): domain Bacteria; phylum Acidobacteriota; class Terriglobia; order Bryobacterales; family Bryobacteraceae; genus DASQZT01. The sequence continues at coordinate 1,228 of DASQZT010000189.1, read as the reverse complement.
ATCTTCCGGCACCAGGGGCACGGCCCGCGTCCGCAAAGTGCTCGTGTGCGCGCAGGTGACGATTTCCGCCGTGCTGCTGATCCCTACCGGGCTGTTCCTGAGGAGCCTGGTAAACCTGACGCGCGTGGATCTGGGAATGCGCACGGAAAACCTCATCGGTTTTTCGGTTTCGCCGGCGCTGAACGGATACAAAGCCGAGCAGACCCGCGCGCTGTTTGAGCGAATCGAAACGGAGATGGCCGCGATTCCGGGCGCGCGCGGCGTGGCCGCCGCCATGGTGCCGTTGATTTCGGGCAGCAACTGGGGCAACGACGTTCACATCGAGGGTTCCAAGGCGACCGGCAATGATTCCAACGCGCGCTTCAACGAGCTGGGGCCAGGCTTCTTCGGCAAAATGGGGATCCCTCTGATCGCCGGCCGTGAGTTTACCGACCGCGACAACCTGGCAGCGCCCCAAGTGGCCGTGGTCAACCAGACGTTCGTGAAGCGTTTTCTGGAGGGCCGCAACCCCGTCGGCACGCGGTTTTCCCGCGGAGATGGGCCGCCGCCCACCGAGATCGTCGGTGTGGTGAAGGACAGCCACTATGCCGGCGTCAAGCAGGATCCGCCGCCCATGTATTACATTCCGTGGCGCCAGGACAAGGAGCTCAACGGGCTGGAGTTCTACGTGCGCTCGGGCCTGCCGGAGAGCCGCATGATTCCGCAGATGCGCCGCGTGCTGGCCTCCATCGACCGCGACTTGCCGCCCGAGAATCTGCGCACCCTGGAACAGCAGATCAGCCGCAATATCCAGGACGACCGAATCGTACTGCAGCTTGCCGCCGTCTTCGCGATTCTGGCGACCGCGCTGGCCATGCTGGGGCTGTACGGCGTGATGGCCAATTCCGTCACGCGGCGCACGCGAGAGATCGGTATCCGCATGGCGCTGGGCGCGGGGCCGCGCAGCATCCGCGGCATGGTTCTGCGCGAGTTGGCCTGGATCTTGGGCATCGGCCTGGTGACCGGCGTGCCCGCGGCGCTGGTGCTGGCGCGCTACACCAAGAGCCAGCTTTTCGGAGTGGAGGCTTTCGATGCGGTGGTGGTGGCGGGCACGGTTGTGGCGCTGGCGGTGACGGCGGCAGCGGCCGGATATGTTCCGGCGCGCCGGGCATCGAAAGTGAGCCCGCTCGATGCATTGCGGTATGAATAGACGACCCGGGCGCGAACCCACGCGCGGGATTACGCGCCG
>DASQZT010000188.1:0-9013 GCA_035638575.1 Bryobacteraceae bacterium | reverse complement strand
TCACTGGCGGATTGCCGGCGGTGGTCACGCGCAGCGCGGGTCTGACGCTGAACTGGACGGGCGGGAATGCCACCGACCTCGTGGAGATCGTGGGACTGGCGGGCACGTACTCGAGCGGCGCCAACTCTGCTCTGACCGGCGGCGAGTTCGTTTGCACGACCACGGCTGGTGCGGGGACCTTCACGGTGCCGGCCTCGATTCTCACGCAGTTGCCGGCGGTGACAGCCAGCGCGATTGCGGCCAACACCGCCTCCGGCCTGTTGGAAGTGCTCTCCACGGTTAACCCTACCGCGGGAGGCGGGCTGTTTTCGGCGCCCTTGACCGCCGGCGGAACGGTCAGCTCGACCTTTTCGGCCTTGCTGGGAACCGGAAGCGCGCCGGCTTATCAATAGAGACTTGTCCGGCGCTAGGAGGCGCTGGCGACCAAACCGCTGACCGTTGACCTTCGATAGAGGGTTCGAAATCTCCCGATCAACTCAAAAATTCCATCAAGAGGTAAACCGAATCATGAAAACGCAAAGAAGCAAGACACTCAAACTCGCTATCGCCGCAGCCGCTGCGCTGCTGACGCCCATGCTCGCAGGAGCCCAACCGCACAAGATATGGAGATCGGCTCACGGAGGCCAACCCGCGGCGGCTACTCCCGCAAGCTCGCAGTATCGGTTCGTCACCATCGACGCCCCAGGCCCCCCGTACACCGACGCGGTCGGGGTTAATAACTCGGGGCTGGTCTCGGGGTTTTACCTGGATGCCGCTGGCAACATTCATGGTTTCCTGTGGCAGGACGGAGCACTGCGGACAGTAGATTATCCCGGTGACTCGGTCACGCTTTTCACCGGCGTGAACGATGGGGGCCTGGTCATTTTGAGCCATGGCGACGTGACCACGCTGCACGCCGCCACCTATGACACCCGGCGCGCCACCTGGACCGCGCTTCCGGACATCCCGGGATACCCGCTGAATCTTGGGCAAGGCATCGGCAATTCAGGCGTCGGGACGGGCGCCGCCTGCAAGGGTAACCTCTTTGACAATTTCAACTGCGTCGGGTGGACCTGGGACGAAGGTGCGTATTCGTTCTTTACCGCACCCCAAGCGGACCAGGCCTTGGGAGGCACGTACCCCTTCAGCATCAATAGCCGGGGCCAGGTAGTGGGCTGGTTCGAGGACGCCAGTAGCGTCTCTCACGGCTTTCTCAAGGACGGTCGCCGCTTCACCACCATTGACGTGCCCGCGGCGTCGAACACCGAAGCCCTTGGTATCAACGGCAGCGATGAAATCGCCGGCACTTACTATGATCAAGCTGGCAACCCTCATGGATACGTTCAGGACAGGCACGGGCAGTTTACAACCGTCGATCCCCCCGGCGCAGTTGCGACCAGTATCGAATGCATTGATGATCGGGGGGACCTTGCCGGTCAGTTTATTGACGCGAGCGGCGTGAATCATGGGTTCGTGGCATTCAAGAAGTAGCTTGGCAGCCGCAGGTCGGCGACTTTCTGGCCGTGGGCCTTCGTCTGCGGACAAGCCATTTTTGTCGAGCCTGAGGTGGGACAGGCCATCCTCGGCCGCGGCTTCCGCAAGGAGGACGAGGCCAACGGCGCGGCGGCGGTCATCGTGAGCGAGAAGCTGGTGCGCCAGTTCTGGCCGGGCGAGGATCCCCTCGGCCGGCGCCTCGAGATCCATACCACCCAGAAATCTCCGCAAGGATTCGACTCCATGGGGACCTTCGATCACCGGTCCGTGGCTGCCAGGGGGCGCGAGGTCTTCCAGGTGGTGGGTGTCGTGCCCGATGTGAAGATGGTATTCGCCATGGAGGAGGCGCGTCCGGCGATTTATTTCCCGATGGGCACGGCGGATTATGGACAGCCTTCGTTGCGGGGCGTGACCCTCATGATGCGGGCCGGGGGCAGCGATGTCACAGGCGCGGTGCGGCGCGAGATATCGGCCATGGATGCCAACCTCACGCCGTTCGACGCCCGCAGCATGCCGGAACAAATCGACCAATTAATGTTTTTGGTGCGGCTGGCCATGAAGATCCATGACACCATCGGCGTCTTCGGGCTGATTCTGGCCTCGGTCGGCCTCGCGGGCGTGACGGCTTACTCCGTTTCGCGGCGCGGCCGGGAAATCGGCATCCGGATCGCACTGGGCGCGGGGCGCGGCGACGTGCTCCGCCTGGTCATGCACGAGGGGATGGTGCTGGTGGGAGCAGGCACAGTCATCGGGCTGGCCGGCGCATGGGGCTCGACGCGCCGGTTGTCTTCGATCATCGCCGCGATTGCTACCGCGACCAGCGCCAGCACCTCGGACCCGCTGCTGGTGGTGGGAGCGCCGCTGCTGCTGGCCGGCCTGGCACTGGCCGCCTGCTATCTGCCGGCGCGCCGGTCGACGCGCATCGACCCGGTGGTGGCGTTGCGCCAGGAGTAGGAGCCCTACAACCGGTTGATCAGGCTGGCGACGTACCCGGCGCCGAAGCCATTGTCGATGTTTACGACCGTCACGTTACTGGCGCAACTGTTGAGCATGCCGAGCAGCGCGGCGAGACCGTGGAAGCTGGCCCCGTAGCCCACACTGGTGGGCACCGCAATCACCGGGCACGATACCAGACCGCCGACGACGCTGGGCAGGGCCCCTTCCATGCCGGCGCAGACCACGATCACGCGCGCTTCGGTGAGGCGTTCGCGATTGTGCATGAGGCGGTGGATGCCGGCCACCCCGATGTCGTGGATGGTGTCGACTTCGTTGCCCATGGCCTCGGCGGTCAGTTGCGCCTCCTCGGCCACCGGCATGTCGCTCGTGCCGGCGCAGACCACGGCGACTTTGCCCTTGCCGTGGATGGTCCGGTCCCGCCAGAACCGGATGACCCCGGACAGCGGAAAGTACTCGGCGCAGGACAAACGCCGGGTCACCATTTCGGCGCATTCGCGGTCGGCCCGGGTAATGAGCACGTTGTGGGCATTGTCCAGGAGACTTCCCGCGATAGCCACCACCTGCTCGGGCGTCTTGCCCTTGGCGAAGATCACCTCCGGAATGCCGTGGCGCAAGGCCCGATGGTGATCGACCTTGGCGAAGCCGAGGTCCTCGAAGGGCATGTGGCGCATGCGCGACATGGCGGCATCGATCTCCACGGCGCCGCTGCGCACCTGCTCGAAGAGCGCCCGAAGCTGCTCCTGGTCCATGTGGCCAGAATAACAGAATGGTGACGAGCGGCTGGGAGGAAGGTACGCAGTATTACTAAAGTACCAGTCAGAATCGGTGATTAGGCCTTTTGTTCTATTGTTCGAATCGCTACAATTCCGGGATGATATGTTCAGCATGGACACGAGGAAAGTAATGCGAGGCCCAGATTTACCAGGCAGGACGGAGCGGCGTGGCACCAGCCGGTTTCCCTTGCAGGAGGAAGTTCAATACAAAGTGCTGCACCGGGCGGCGGCCAGAAGCATTGGCACCGGCAAGACCCTGAACATTGGCAGCAGTGGCATCCTGTTTACCACGGAGGAACAGTTGCCACTGGGCCGCACGGTGGAAATCTCCGTGAACTGGCCGGCGCGCCTGGGCGGCACTTGCCCGCTAAAGTTCGTGGCAGTGGGCCGGGTGGTGCGAGCGGACGCCGATAAGGCGGCGGTGCGCATCGAGCGATACGAGTTCAAGACCCGCGGCTCCGCGGCACTGGGAGCGGCCGCTGCTGCCGCTGCCGCCGCCATCGCCTGAGCGGAGATCACGCGTCGCGGTGCACCGACTGGATGGAAAACGCCGGCAGGCACACCGCCACGTATTCGGCGCCTTCGGGTTCGGGTGTGCTGTAGCGCACCCATTCTCCGGGATGGGTGACAACCGCCTGGCCGGCGTGAACGTTCATCTCGCCGCCGGCATGTTCGACGCGCAGCGTCCCCCGCAGGACAATTGTAAACTCTTCGAATTCCGGCGACTGTCCGGGCTCCTGCCATCCGCCCGGGCTTCGCATGTGAGCGATGCTGAGCTGGCTGGTCGCGGAATTCACACGTCCGACATATTCATCGATCAACTTGATCTGGTTGCCGGCGGCTTCTACGCGCGTGGGCGCGGGTATCAGGGTGGGCACGACTTTTACCTTATCAAAGGCGGGCCGCACCAGAATAGGACTTGCCATGAAGTTGGGGCCACCGGTATACTGACATTTTCGCTGAGACGTTTATGACGGCGAGAGACGATTTCGATCCCTTGGCACCCCAGCGGGAAGCAGCCTTCTTTTACGGGCTCTTTCTGCGCGGACACGATGTGGAAACCCTGCGGCAGGATATCGACGTACCGCGGTCGATGCTGGAGAAGTGGATGCGGGCCCACGATTTCGAGGCCTGCTTCCGCGAGAACCTGCAACGTGTCTATTCGTACCGCAAGCAGGTGCTGGCGATCTTCGACGGGCTGGTGTCGAACGAGCACATGCGTCCGCGGGTTCAATAAACCCTACCCGCCGAAGCCGGTTCCCAAGGAAACTGTGTCCTAAACGCGGAGGCGCGGAGCCCGCGGAGGACGACGCGGAGAAAACCAAGAGAAAGTCAAAACCTGAGAGCGCGGGGGGAGCAGAGAGCGCTGAGAGAACAGGGCCGGGGGCTCGGACGCGGCAGCCAGGAGTGGCTGCGCCACGTTGGCGGGTTGGCTGAGAGCTGAAAGCTGATCGCTGACGGCTTTGCTGCTGAAAGCTTTTTTCACTCGCCGCTTTGTTGCAGGAGTTTCGCGACCAGGCCGGTCCAGCCGGTCTGGTGGCTGGCTCCCAGGCCCACGCCGGTTTCGCCGTGGAAGTATTCGAAGAACAGCACCAGGTCGCGCCAATGGGGGTCGGTCTGAAATGCCTCGTTGGCGCCGTGGACGGCGCGGCGCCCGTGATCGTCGCGCAGAAAAATCCGCGAGAGGCGGTGCGAGATCTCGCCGGCCACTTCCCACAGCGTGAGCATGCGGCCGGAACGGGTGGGGCATTCGACTTTGTACTCGTCGCCCAGGTAGTGGTGGAATTTCTGCAGCGCTTCGACGATCAGGTAGTTCAGCGGAAACCATACCGGCCCGCGCCAGTTGGAGTTTCCGCCGAAGATGCTGGTGGCCGATTCGCCCGGTTCGTAGCACACGCGGTTCTCCGTCCCATCGCTGCGAAACACGCAGGGGTTGTCTTTGTGGAAGCGGGAGACGCTGCGGATCCCGAAGGGCGATAAGAACTCGTCCTCATCCAGCATGCGGACCAGAATGCGGCGGAGCTGGTTCGGGCCCACGATGGAGAGCAGGCGGCGCTCGCCCTTGCCGGGGATCACCATGGAAGCCACGTTGTGGGTCAGGTCGCGGCGGTTGTCGATGAACCACTGCATGCGGCGTTTGAAGCCGGGGAACTGGTCGATCAGGCGAGGCTCGAGCGTCTCCACGGCGAACAGCGGGACCAGCCCGACCATGGAGCGGACCTTCAAGGGGATGGGGCGGCTATCGGGCAGGTGCAGGGCATCGTAGAAGAAGCCGTCCTCATCGTCCCACATGCCGGTGCCATCGTCGCCCAGATGATTGATGGCGTGGGCGATGTAGAGGAAGTGCTCCCAAAACTTGCTGGCGACGTCTTCATAGGCCGAGTCGTCGCGGGCCAGCTCGAGCGCGATGGCCAGCAGGTTGAGGGTGTAGACGGCCATCCACCCGGTGCCATCGGCCTGTTCGATGAAGCCGCCGCCGGGCAGGGGGTCGCTGCGGTTGAACAATCCGATATTGTCGAGGCCCAGGAAGCCGCCCTGGAAGACGTTCTTCCCCATGACGTCCTTGCGGTTGACCCACCAGGTGAAGTTGAGCAGCAGCTTGTGGAAGATGCGTTCGAGAAAGGCGCGGTCGGGCTTGCCGCGGCGCTTGTGCTCGATCTTGTAGACGCGCCACGCGGCCCAGCCATGCACCGGCGGGTTGACGTCGCTGAAGTTCCACTCGTAGGCCGGCAACTGGCCGTTGGGGTGGAGGTACCACTCGCGCACCATGAGGGTGAGCTGGTCCTTGGCGAATTGCGAATCGACCAGGGCCAGCGGGAGGCAATGGAAGGCCAGGTCCCAGGCGGCGTACCAGGGATACTCCCACTTGTCCGGCATGGAGATCACGTCGGCATTGTAGAGGTGGTTCCATTCGCGGTTGCGGCCGTACTTGCGATCGGGGGGCGGCGGAGGAAAATTGGGATCGCCCTTGAGCCAATCGCGGACCACGTAGTGATAGAACTGCTTGGACCAGAGCAGGCCGGCGAAGGCCTGGCGCATGACGTCGCGGCCGTCGATGGTCATTTCGCGCGGTGTGACGGTGGCGTAGAAATCGTTGGCGTCGTCCATGCGTTCCTGGAAGAGGCGGCTGAATTCGGCGCCGAAGGGCTCGGCCAGGGGCGCATCGGTGAAGCGCAGTTCGATCGACGCGGACTTCCCAGGTTCCAGGTCAATCGAATAATTCGCGGCGGCCTTGGTGCCGCGGCCCTCGGGATTGACGGCCGCCGCATTGCCGCGGATGAGGCGCTCGGAGATGCCGTCCTTGACGTAGGGCGAGAGATTGGGCGTGCCCCAAAGGAGATGGGAGTTGCTTTCGTTTTCGGTGAACCAGAGGTCGGGCGGATGGGGAGCCTGGGAGGCGTAGAGCCAGCGGCGGCCATAGTAAGGCTCATCGAGCTCGATGACGCCGGGTTCGGACGATTTCTTCAATTCGGGTTTGGGAGCATCGCTGGACCACACCCAGCGGTTGCGGAACCAGATGGTAGGGAGGACGTTCAAGGACGCCGCTTCGGGTCCGCGATTGAAGACCTGGATGCGGATGAGCATATCCTCGGGCGTGGCCTTGGCGTACTCGACGAAGACATCGAAATAGCGGTTGCCCTCGAAGACGCCAGTATCGAGAAGCTCGAACTCGGGTTCGTGGCGCGAGCGGCGGCGGTTCTCCTCGACGAGCCGGCGGTAGGGGAACTCGGCCTGCGGATACTTGTAGAGGGCCTTCATGTAGGAATGGGTCGGAGTGCTGTCGAGGTAGAAGTAGCACTCCTTGACGTCTTCGCCGTGATTGCCCTCGTTGCCGGAGAGGCCGAAGAGGCGCTCCTTGAGGATGGGGTCGCGGCCGTTCCAGAGGGCCAGTGCGAAGCAGATGCGCTGGTGGCGGTCGCAGAAGCCGAGCAGGCCGTCCTCGTTCCAGCGGTAGACGCGGGAGGGCGCCTGGGCGTGGGTGAAGTAGTCCCAGGCATTGCCATCGGCGCTATAGTCTTCGCGGACGGTGCCCCAGGCCCGCTCGCTGAGGAAGGGCCCCCAGCGATTCCAATGAGCCCGGCGCATGCGGGCCTCTTCGATTCGTTCCTGTTCTCTGGTCATAGGGGAGGGGACTGCGTCACACTACCATCACGCGATGGTCCGGGCAATCCAACTGGATGGCTTCGTAGATATGGCCGATGAGGTCGAGGCCGTGTTTGGCGAGAAACGGGAGGATGGAATAGACGCGCTCCTGCAGGTTGTGCTCGGGAAAGAGAAGGCCGTAGAGCGAGGAGGCATCGCGGGCGGCGCGGGCATCGCGGCGCAGCGCCTCGCGGCCGGTCTTGCGTTCGATCTTGCCGAGCTGATATTGGATCTTTTTTCCGCTGCGCTCGAGCGCCAGGGCCAAGGTGGGGTCGAAGGCGACGAGCTCGCGGCCGAGGCGTTCGACGGCCCGGTCCACGGTGGCCACGGTTTCGCGCATGGCGGAACTGACGGAGGGGGGCACGAGTTTCGCGGCGATGCGCTCGCGGATGGCTTCCTCCCCGTGGAAGAAACTCTGGAGCGCCAGGCCGTAGCGCTCCATCAGCTTTTCGCTGTGAGAATCCAGGATGGTGAAACCGGTCCGCGGAAGAGCCACGGGCATTCTGCCGAGTACGGTGCGGTAGAGCACTTCGGACTGGGCGAGGTAGGCGAGCTCGGCGGGTCCGCCGATGGTAGCTACGGTGGGCAGCATGGAGTCCTGCACGACGGGCCGGAGCAAGGCATTGGGGGAGAGCGAGGCGGCGCGATCCATGAGCTCTTCGGTGGAGAGGCGGCGGCCGTTCAGGACGTACTCGCGCCCGTTGCGGCGGAGGGTGAGGCGCTTGCCGTTTTCCAGCAAAAAGAAGAAGGAGGTCTGTTCTTCGACGTGCACCTGGGCGTGGTAGCCGGCGGCCGCGAGTTCCTTGTTGCGCTCCAGGACGCCGACGGTGAGCGCGGGAGCGGCCTCGACGGCTTTGCGGATGGCGGGGGCGGCCAACTCGCGGAAGGCGGGGAGCATGGGATCGACCTGGAGGACGTCGTATGCGGCCAGCAGCCGGCGGAGCAGCTCGCCGAAGGCTTGGCCCATGGTGCTGCCGGCGCGATAGGTCTCCTCGACGAGGTCGGCCACCTCATCGCAGAAGGGCAGGGTGCGCATGGCGGCGCGCAGCTCGCGGACGGGCGGATCGGAGAGCACGACGCCGCCGACGGGCTGGGCGCTAGCGGGGCGGCGCATCTCGATTTTCGTAGGAGAGTGGCCGGCGCCGTAGACCCAGGCGTGGTTGACTTCGGCGAAATCGTGGTCCTCGGTGGCCAGCCAGAAAGCGGGCACTGCGGGAATGCCGTTTTCGGTCAGCCAGCGGGCGAGGCGGGTGGCATGGAGCACCTTGTAAATTGTGTAGGCGGGACCGGAAAACAGGCCCACCTGCTGGCCGGTAACCACGGCGACGGTGCCGGGGCGGGCGAGCCGTTCGAGGGAATCGCCGGGCGGATTTTGCACACTCAGGGCGGCGACGAGGGCGGCACGGCGGTCGTCGGGGAGGTGGATTTCCGCGGCTGCGGATTGATAGTCAGCGAGATCGCGGAAGGGGTAGCGGTAGAAGCGGGCGGTGCGGTCGGGATGATACAACACGTCCGCGAAAAGGGCAGAAGTATGCGGGAGTTCGGTATGCCGGACGCAGGAACAGTGCATGCCTGGGATCAACTTACCAGATGAAGCCGGGGTGTTGGAGGATTCAACGCATGGCGGGCTCATGGGAGGGGCCAGAGGCCGGGGGCCAGGGGCCGGG
>DASQZT010000187.1:0-6862 GCA_035638575.1 Bryobacteraceae bacterium | reverse complement strand
CCAGAACGGCCGCCGCTTCCAGGCCATCCACATGGCGGCCAGGTGCGGCGCCAGCATCATCAGGTCGGATGCGACGGGAATCACCGATGCGGGCAGATCGAAGACCAGGAAGAAACCGAGCAGGCCCGCGGCCCAAATGCCTTCCCGCTCCGACCACAGGTCGCGGGCAAAGCCGAATGCGATCCAGCAGGCCAGCAGCGCGTACAGCGCGTTGCCCAGCCGCAGCGGCCATCCCGGACGCGCTCCCCAGAGCACATGCAGCGCCGGCACCAGCGGCGGCTTGTCGTACCACACGTCGCGATACACCACCTTCCCCGCGGCCATCTGTTCGGCAGTGGCCAGAGGCAGCGTGTCGCCTTCCCAGAGAATCGAGACGTGGCACATCCGCGACGCCACCAGCAGGGCGGCGAGCAGCAGGAAGAAAGGTAGAGGCTTGCTCAAGCGGTCACGGCGGATTTGGCCACCAGGCGCTCCAGCACTTTGCGGAATCCCTCGCCGTACTCCGGGTCGGCCAGCGCGAACTCCACGAAGCTCTCGAAGTAGCTGGGGAAATTTCCGATGTCGTAGCGTTTCTCTTCGGGAGAGAGCTTGACTGCCATGACTCGCCGTCCCTCGTCGCACATCAACTGGATGGCGTTGGTGAGCTGGATTTCGCCGCGCCGATCGGGCTCCACGCGGCGGATCATGTCGAAGATCACCGGCGAAAAAATGTAGCGGCCGGCGATCGCCAGATTGCTGGGCGCTTCGCCGGGCAGCGGTTTTTCCACCAGGTTCACGATCCGGAAGACGCCATCGGCGGCCTCTTCCGGCTGCACGATGCCGTAGTGCCGCGTCTCTTGCGCGGGCACCTCCTCTACGGCAATCACGCAACTGGCGCGTTTGGAATCGAAGACCTCCACCATGCGGCTGACCGCGCGCGACACCGCATTGAGCCCCAGGATGGAGTCGCCCAAGGCCACCAGAAACGGCTCCTCGCCCGCGAAATTCTCCCCGTGGAGGACGGCGTCGCCCAGGCCTTTCTGATGGGGCTGGCGGGTGTAAAAGAAGTTCGCCTTGAGGTCTTCGAAGTCGACCTCTTTGAGCATGTCCTGCTTGTTGGCCTCCTGGAGCGCGCGGAACAGTTCGGGATCGTGGTCGAAGTGATTTTCGATGGAGGCCTTGCTGCGGCCGGTGACGAACAGGATCTGCTGGATGCCGTTCGAAACCAGCTCTTCCACTACGTACTGCACGATGGGCTTGCGCGCGACGGGCAACATTTCCTTGGGCTGCGACTTGGTGGCGGGCAGAAGCCGCGTCCCGTATCCCGCAACCGGTACGACTGCGCTCTTGATCACCATTTGAATATAGCAGCGCACACGCGGTATATTGGAGCAAAGAAAAAGCGAAGCACGATGGAGGATATCCAGGAGCAGCTCACGGCATTGCGAAGGCGCATCGCGCGCATCGACCGGAAGTATGCCGCCCCGGGCGAGGGGCAGCCGGCGAGCGCCCAGCCGAAAATCGGCGAGCCGTTTCCCGCCGCGCGCCGCGACGACCGTCCCTCCCGTTACTTCATCGAGAACCTGATGAGCGGCGAAGTGGTCCGCACCCCGCAAGGCGAGCACTTCGAAACCGAGAAGCTGTGGGAGAGCCACCGCCGGCACGGAAGCGTCGACATCTCGGACCTGGCGGCGCTTCCCGAAGATCTGCTGGAACAGCTTTCCGCGGGCACCATCGCGCGCGCGCATCCTGTGAAATGGGCGTTCCTGGATACCGAGACCACCGGCCTTGCGGGCGGCACCGGTACGTACGCGTTTCTGATCGGCGTCGGCTCCATCGAGGCCGCGGGCTTTCGCCTGCGGCAGTTCTTCATGCGCGATTACGGCGAAGAGGCGTCGCTGCTGTGGCGGCTCAACGAGCACCTCGCGCAGTTCGACGTGCTCATCACCTACAACGGCAAGGCGTACGACCAGCCGCTTCTGGAGACGCGCTTTCGCATGTCGCGGGCGCGCCATCCGTTCGACCGCATGGAACACCTGGACCTGCTGTTCGGCGCGCGCCGCTTGTGGAAGCTGCGCCTGGAAAGCTGCCGGCTGGTGGACCTGGAAAACCAGATCCTGGGGGTGGAGCGGCAGGGCGATCTGCCGGGCGAGATGATCCCCTACTACTATTTCGACTACCTGCGAACCAAGCAGGCGTTCCGGCTGGTGCCCATCTTCCATCACAACGCCATCGACATTCTTTCGCTGGCGTGCCTGACCGCCATCGTGCCGTTCGCTTTCCGCTCGCCGGAGGATGCGGCGCTTCGTCACGGCGCCGACCTGATTGGCCTCGCGCGCTGGCTGCTGCAGGCCGAGCGCCACGAGGAAGCGCTGCGCCTGTTCCGCCGCGCGGTGGAGATGGGGCTGCCCGATCCGCTGCTGTTCCGGACGCTGTGGGACATCGCCCAGGTCGAGAAGCGTCTCGACCGCGAGGACGCGGCGCTGGCGGTAATCGTGGAACTGGCGGGCTCGCGCAATCCGTACCGCGTGCGCGCGCTCGAAGAACTGGCCAAGCATTACGAGCATCGCGAGCGGAACTATTCGATGGCGCTCGAAATGACGCGCAGCGCGCTCAAGATCTCGGACACGCCCGACATCCGGCGCAGGGAGGCGCGGCTGAAGGGCCGGGTCGACCGGCGGCAGACACCGCGGCTGGGGCTGTAAGTTCAGCGGCGAGTGGGGCAGGCCATCGTTTTTAGTGGCCTGCCTTCTTGCTGTCAACTGGCGACTACTTAATCGGCAGATTCGCGGCTTTCGAACTGACTCCGCCGGTGGTCAGCACCACTGGCTGATTGCCGGCGGCCAACCCCGAAGGCACCGTGATGTTGATCTGGTATTCCGCCGGGTAGCCCGCGAGGCCGCAATACGATACCGGCGCATTCTGTCCGCCCACTGTCACGGTGCACGGACTCTTAGTAGCCGGCAGCGGATTGAAAGTCGGAACGGCGCCGCTGGCCGGCTGATTGTTGACCGGCCCCAATCCGTTGCCGTACAACTGCACGGAATCCCCGGCGTGCGCCGGATTCGTCGCCGAGATCGGAGTGGGATTGGACTTGTAGGTGGTCGCATCGATGGCTGCGGCGATTCCGCCGTTCTGGAACAATTGCGGCGCATACGTCACCAGCGGAATGGTCAAAACGTTGCTGTCCACAATGCCGTCCACAGTCACTTTTACCAGGGCTGAAGCCGCGCCCTGCAGCTCCCAGGGGATCATCACGTTGAGCTGCGTTCCGGCCTGGCCGACAAAGGTGAAGAAAGCCGGTGCGCCGTTGTAGTCGGCGGGTTTGCCATCGTAGGATCCCGGGACGTCGAAGCTCGCGGTGACACCGTCCAGATTCATGGGATAGGGGAGGAACGTGGGTGCATCGCCGCCCAGGAATGTGTTGTTGCCGACGAAGTTGGTATCGGCCAGGTTGGTTCCGTAAATGGAGATGTACGAACCGGCGGCGATACTGGTGTTGCCCACCGCGGATTCGCTGACGCCGGTCACCTTGGGAGGGTTGATGATGAGGCCGGTGAAGGGGATCGACATACTCCCGGCCTTGGCTGTAACCGTTGGAGAGTCACTGGCGGAAGGGCCGCCGAACACTTCGACCCAGGCGATCCCGTAAGTGTCGGAATGGCACGTGGCCGCGCTGCCACTGCTGTCCGGAGTACACGCCGGATGGCCGCTAACGCTCTTCAACGTGGCGCTCGCGGGCGGCGACACGGAGAAAGACACCGGCGCATTGGCCACCGGGACCCCGGAGGCGTCAATGAGCTTGATCTGGAGCGCGCCGCCATCGCCGTTCGGAAGTGTCTCGAAACCGCCCTGCGCGAAGCTGTCGATCTGCCCGAACTGGATGGCCTGCATGTCGTTGACTACGCCGCTCGGTACGAGGAGCAGGTACGGCAAGTGGAGCGCCACGGCCCCGCCAAAAATGCTCAACCCCCCGGTATATTCGCCCGCCGGGGGAACTCGTGCCGAGACCGTCAGGGCAACCATTGCCGACGCGCCTGCGGCTACGGTGACGCTGCGTGGATTCACGGTCACAGCCGCGCCGGTCGCTGCCCGGCCGTTGCTATCTATGGGAGGGCTTACGGTTACGGTAAGCACTTCCGGCGTGGTCCCGAGGTTGGTGATCTGGATCTCTTTGGAGACCGGCACCGCGGTGACGGCGCCGAAGGAGACGGACACCGGGTTGGTGCCGTCAGATGTCACCGCCTGGGAGATGACTGGGCTATTGGTTGCCGCGCCCACATCGAGGCGGCCGGCGCCGATATTCAGAGCGTCCACGTTGTCGCCCCAATTGTCGCCCAGCGTTGACGCGTCCTGGACTGCCGTATTCATCAGCAGGGCCTTGATCTGGGCGGCCGTGTAAGTGGGATGAAGTTGCATCAGCAGCGCGGCGGCGCCGGCCACCATAGGCGCGGAGAAGCTGGTGCCGGAGGCCGCAATGTAGCCATTGGCGCTGTACATGTCGCTGGACTGATCGAACCTTTGGGTCGCCATGTACATGGCGTTGGCGCCGAAGAAGGAGCCGTCCTGCAAGGCGGTGTTGGTAGCGTTCGACGTGGGGCCATCGGACAGATCGGAGCCGCCCGTCGAGACGATATCGGGCTTCAGGGCCAGAGTGCCGGGGACGGGCCCGGGCGACGAAAACCCCAAGAGTTGGTTGGCGGCCAGCGGCGGCTGGAAACCCGGGACATACAACGATTCGGCCTGCTGGTTGTAAGCCGTCACTTGCATTTCCGTCCCGGCCGGGTCGACCAGCACCGAACTGCCGGGATGCGCATCGATGTAGCTCTTGAGATTCTGACCGTCGCTCTGGGCGATCATCACGATGGGGCCGAACAGCGGAATGTTTCCGGAAGAGTCCTGAGTCTCCACCGGTGTCGCGGCGGCCGGCGTGTTCATGTAGAAGATGATGCCGAGCGCTCCGGCATTGGCCGCGTGGGTGGCTTTGGTGTTGAAGTCGCAGTTGCCCTGCTGGATCAAAGCGATTGCGTTGTACAGGGCGAACGCCGGGAAGGTGGTGCAGGCAAACCCGTCGTTGCCCGCCTGGGCCGCGTCCACTACCGGGAATGTCCAGGCGCCCGCGAACGTGCCGGAGGCAACGTCGGCCGAGTAAGCGTCGCTGGTCTGGGCCAGGATGTTCTGGAAGTTGAATGGCGCTCCCACCACGTTGACGCTGGGCTGGAATACGTGCGAGTTCATCGTGGCGCCGACCGCGATCACAGACGGAGCGGTGGCGGGTGAGCTGATCAGGTTGAAGCCGGTTTGTCCGTTGTTGAAGTAAGCGTACCCGTTTTCGCCATCGTTGCCCGCGGCGACGGTGATCAGCATGCCGTGCTGCGCGGCCTGCTCGAAGTTGAAGGCCAGCAAGTCGCAGGGCACGCCGGCGGCTTGCCCGCAGACGGACCCGGTATCGAGGGGACCGTAGGTGGCGATCACCCCCGACGACAGGTTGACGATCTGCATGCCGTCATTGAAGGCATCGTTGAGGGCCTGTATGTAGACACTCTCGAAATTCTGCCCGGCGCCGCCGCCCGGCATTCCCGGAGAGTTCTCCACGCGGTAGTTGCCCAACCAGGCTTTGGGCGCCATGCCCGAGAAGGGGACGGCGGGACCGGTGATCTGGTTGCCGGCGATCACCGAGGCAACGGCGGTTCCGTGGCCGGAGCGGTCGCGCGGCGAGTAGTCGTCGGGTCCCGAGTCATTGGCCACGGCGGTAGGATCGGTGCTGCTGCCGGCCGACAACTCGCGCACGTAGCTGCGCGCCACGATCACCTTGTTGTTGGTATAGTTGCAGTCCGCCGGAAAGTCAGTGGTGCACTTGGGAAAGCCCGGGGGCATGGAGAGCGACGGATCTTGAAACGCCGGATGGGTCTGGTCGATGCCCGAGCCGATGACCCCGATCATGATGCCGGCCCCCGCGTTGGATTGCCCGCCCAGGGCCGTCCAGGCCACCGGCGCATTGGCCAGCGTGGTGGCGGCGTTCAGCCGCGGTTTCACCGGGCGCATTTCGATGACGCCTTTGACTCCGGGCAGGGACTTCAGCTCGGCGGCGCGGTCCGGCGTGGTGGCAACGAAGATCGCGTTCGACAGAGTGTCCACCGCCCCAACAACCGCAAACTTTCGCGACGCCAGCTCCTGTTTCAGGTTCGCCTGGCGGGTCTGGATCTGCCCCCGGTAATTCTCAGCCGCGGCGGAGTGAGTAGCCGCGCGGGTGGTAAAGCGTTCGCCCACCGCCGGGTCTTCCAGGACCAGGGCGTAGTGGCGGAGGCTCCGCTGCTGCTGCGCGGAGGCGGAAAGGGCCAGCAGAAGGCAAATTAAAGCAGCTTGTGACTTCCGGTAGTTCAGCGTCATAACTTTCCCGCGCAACCATGCTCTCGCGGCGTCCAGGTCGCGAGGGTCGACGAAGTTCAAATAGCTTGCAACAATCGTGAGGCTGAAGAGAGGAATGTTCAGCGCGTATTCGATTGCCGCATGAAGACAGATACCGGCCAGCAACACCCAATACCGAAGCGGCCTGATCCATACCAGCGTTCCCAGCGAAAACTCGATCGCCAGGGTAGACCAGGTCATGAGCTTGATTACCGCGGGGTTGTCCGCGCCGGGCACATAGAATTGCTTGAATTCGCTTAAATGCAAGACGTAATACAAAGCGGTCCCATCGACCCAGGTGTGGCCGAGAAGCTTCCAATAGAACGTGGACAAGTACACCAGCGCAGTCTGAATCTGGATCATGCGTTGGGCCCACGGGAGCACCAGCGGTGGCTCACCTGGCCCTCCACGGTACTTCCGGATCAGCCGATCTACGGAAAGAGCGGCGCCGGTTGGCGCAAACATCATGAAGAAC
>DASQZT010000186.1:0-16570 GCA_035638575.1 Bryobacteraceae bacterium | reverse complement strand
GGCATGGCCATGAAGAGCGCGATTGTCAGGTGTTTCTTATGCATTTTCCTGTCCTCCTGTGGTTTGGTGTCCGATACGGAAGCCCCTTGGTTCTACTCCAGAAGCGATGGTACAGACTCCGCTCCGCGAAGAGACCACATGTTCTAATAGGAACGAACACCCCACGCGGCGCCGGCCGGGAAGGGTTTCGCGCAAAGCGCGAGCTACGTGTGGAGTTGGTGGGACCGGCTGATGTGGCGCAGGCACTCGTGCCTGCCGTGTCGAGACTCGTCTCGACACCTCTTCCCGGTTGTGACACACTGCCGGAGGCAGGCGTCGGCATGAGTGCCCGACCCAGAGGGTACCCCGGCAGGCAAGAGTGCCTGCGCCACAGAAATGGCGGTTAAGGTTCCACTTGGACCCGGACCGCGGACATCGTACCGCCGCCTTGCAGGACGGTTATGCCGTTCGTATCGACCACGGTCCCGGTCCATGGCGCGGTGAACGAGTTGCCATCCGGCCCCACCACCGGACTGAACTTCACTGTTTCGGTTGCCCAAAAAACGCCGTTCAACAGCACCGTATTGCCCGGCCCGCCCTGGAGCAGTTGCTGCAAAACAGCGCTGATCTGATTGCCGGGTGAGCGTTGCCACGCGCCGTGTCCCGTGGTTTCGAGTACCGCGCCTCCGGGCCCATAGGGAATGTAGCTGAGACGGCTCCCCAGCGCGGTTCCATCCGAGTGAAAGGTCATCATTACCGGAAAGGACGATAACGGGAACCCCGGAGGGTTCGTTACCGTCACCGTCACCCGCCAGGAACCCACGATCCTACCGGCATCTCCGTTTCCGTCCTGGGCGTACATCACGCTACTCACCGGCCCGCAGCTCGCGATTGCCAAGAGCGTCAGGGCCAGCACCTCCGTCGTCTTATTCATTTGAGTTGTCTCCTGTTCGAAGAGTTCGTGGTGAACTCTTGCCCAGGATCGATGGTACGGTTCTTCACTCCGCTCACGGACCACATGTTCAGGTAGGAGCGCACCCGCTTATTTTTTGCATCCCGGGGCGTCTTTGTTCTTGGGATCCCTGCAATCGATGGCCGGAGTCTCTTTGGTCTTGTCGTCGGAGAGCGGCGGCGGGGTCGTGGTGTCCGAGTCGAAGGTGATCTCTGTCGAGGCCGAGTACTTGCGGTAGAGACGGAACTCCTCGTCGATCCGCTGCAGGCTGTCGGAGAAGGCGGCCTCGATCCGCGCCTTCAGGGGCAGCAGAAAAAGGTGACCGGAGAGATCCGTGTAATCGTAATCCAGCACGTTGCTGACGCTTCTGACGGGAAACGATTCCGGGACGTCCTGGGCTTCGGTGGTGATGCGCATGATGACATGCGTTTCGGGATCCACCTCCACCAGCCCGCGATAGGCCGTCACGATCGAGAGCTTGGCCTCTTCCACCGTGATCCGGTACTGCGACCGCGCCTGCTCAATGCGGTAGGAGAACGCCATGACGCGCTTGCCGCGCAAGGTGCCCCAGTGGTCCCATTCGAAGCGGGCCTGGCTGTAGGGTTCGAAAATCTCCCGCATCATGCTGCCGAAATCGCCGAAGGATTTGCTGCCGCCCACTTCGGAGTAGTCCTTGTTCACCACCGTGTTGTTGGCCAGGATGACTTTGTACTGCTCCTTCTGCTCGAAATAGCTGAGCCGGATCTGCAGGGTGTCGAGCGCCCGCCAGTACGGCTCGCCGCCCACGCTGCCGCCGTACCGGGTGCCCGGCTTGGGCGCGCCGAAGCGCCGCGTCACCTGGGTGCAGATGAAGTCGGGCAGATTCTTGCTGTAATTGAGCGCGTAGTTGCGGACTTCATCGATGATGGCGGCCTGTTCCACCGAGGAAGGCGGCGGAATGGGAGTGGGTGCGGCCGGTGGGAGGATGGGGTTGGCGGTGGCCAGCCCCTGGGAACGGTCGCGCAGGGCCTCCAGGGCGTGCAAGGTGTTGGGGCCGATTTTGCCGTAGCCCTGGATCTCTTCGATGGTGCGGTCGTCGAGCCGCTCGGTGAGCTTTACGGTGGTGAGGTACTTGGCCAGCTCGCGGTCGGTCATCTTCCCCTCGGCGATGAGTTTCTCGGAAGACTGGAGAAACGCGACCAGCTTTTCGACAGACAGAGCCTGGCCCATGGCGGCAAGTGCAACCGCGAAGAAGGCAGCCAAAAGGCGGGTACCCATGGTTCTTATTTTCTCACGGACGGAGAGGGCTTCGGCAGGCGAAGCCACGACCGTCGGAACGCGTGAAGAAATACCTGGCCACGAATGAACACAAAAACACGAGTGAACACAGGGCAATTATTCGTGTTCATGCGGCGCCAACGAGGTGTTTCTGCATGAGGAACACCAACGGATTCGCATCGGCGGCATGGAGGCCGATCGTCCCCAGGCGATCGAAGAGTACGAGAAGCTGCTGGCCCAGCATCCGGACGATCCCGTTTACCTGTACCTCGCCGCAGCGGCGCAAGCCGCGCGCGGCCATCTCGCGGCGGGCGGTGGGTCCGTATTCGTCGACCGTTTGGATGCCGCTCAGGCTGCGATCTCAGGTTGCCGAAACCACCACAGTTAAGAAACTGAGGGTGAGGCGCCGCCTCCCGTTGGCCGGGGCCGGACCCCAGTCAAAGAACGCGGCGGAAGGAGCGCTCTTTGCTCATCGTCCGCGATGAGTTCCGACCGGCTATTCCTCGATAGGGTTGCCCGACTCTGCTTCACCGGCACGCCCAGACTACCATGCACCCCCGTCCTGAACGATGGAACGGGACATTTCTACTTTGCAGAGATTAGGACGTTTCTATCTTGCCTTGACAGACGCGCTTCCATCGCTTGTACCCGCGCTGAAACCGGCGTAAAATTGGCCGGGATGCGAATTGTTGAGCGCTGTTTTTTGCTCCCGGTCGCCCTGGCAGCCGGTACCGTTTGGGCGCAGCCCTCTTTGATGCCGCGCTTCGAGGTAGCCGTGATCAAGCCGGCGCCGGATTGCGCGCTGGCGTCGAACGGGGGCGGGAAACTCGGTCTGATGTCGCCCGGGCGGATCGAAGTCGAGTGCGCCACGGTGTGGAACCTGATCGGTGGGGCCTATGCAGTAGACGAACACCTGCAACGCCGGCGCGTTCAGATCGAGGGCGGACCACGCTGGCTGAAGTCCGACACCTACAGCGTCACTGCCAAGGCAGAAGACGGCAAAGTGTCCGTTCCAATGATGCTGGGACCGATGATGCGTGCGCTGATCGAGGAGCGCTTGGCGTTGAGGACCCACACTGAAACCCGCGAAGGTCCAGTCTACGGGCTCGTTGCCGCGAAAGGAGGCCTGAAGGCGAAGGCGTCGGCACCGGGCGCATGCGTCCCCGGTGACCCAAACCGCCCGCCGCAGGACTGGCATCCCAATTCCGATACATATAAGAACTGCGGAATTCGCAACCTCCGCGCGCGCAGCGGAATGGTTCTGGAGGCTACCGGCGTGACGATGAGCGAGCTTGCGCAATCTCTCCCTCTTGATCGCGAGACCGTCAACCGCACTGGCATCGAAGGCCGCTTCGATTTCGTCCTGCGCTACTCGAATGAGGACGCGCCCGCGCCGGCCGCCGAATCCGCCATCGAACGCTCGCCGGGAATATTTACCGCCCTCGTCGAGCAGATTGGGCTTAGAGCGATCCCCGCGCGCGGGCCGCTCCAGTTCGTGATCATCGATTCGGTTCAAAAACCCACGCAGAACTAGCCCGCATTTCTCATCGGCAAGGCGTCGGCATGAGTGCCGACGCTGCAAACACGAGTGTTTGTGCCACACCGCCCAATCACACACTGTCGGGCGGCGAACGTGGCGCACGCTCTCAGCGTGCCGCGCCGGCACTTATGCCGACGCCCTTTCCCACGATCGATGAGAAATCCGGGCTAGGACTTAGACCCGCTAGGATTCCCGGCAAAGCAGCTTCTCGACGCGCGCAGTAGGTTTTCTATCTGTTTCCATCCGAAATCGCCGAAAATGCGGGCTCGTTTTTGGATTAGTCCCCATAAGCCGGCTGGCAGGCGAGGTGGACCCCACGGCACTTCTGCACCCCAATGCCGCTTTCCACTGGAGTTGTTTCCGAGTGGCGCGTCAACCGGAACTCTCGCCGTGCGGCGGGCCTTGATGCGCCGTCGTGCAGGATGATAACAGCGATTTTCCAGCCAGTCTCCGCCTTGTGCAGAACGTATGCGACTCCTGCCCGTTCCAATTCCTGTCCGTTGCGTTTATACCGTATTGCAATACCCGTAACCAATGTCGCGCTCGCACTCAGGGACTTGACGTATGCCGCGCTCAGTTCGCTCCGACTGAATTCTCTGGTCCGGAGGCCTTCCATGGTGGGAGTGAAAACAGTTGCCAGTGCGGCGAACGTTGGCACCGCAAATACTCCTTGAGGACTAATGAGCAGTGATGGCGCATGGAAGTAAGGCCAGACCGCTTGAACCTCTAGCGTACTGAAGGCTCTGTAATAGTCAGCTAGGGTTCGAAGTGCAGCATCATCATTGACGGCAGTGTCAGGCGCACTCATAATAGCATTTTATCCCTCGACTGGCTTTCATTGCCGGCGCGCGACAGGCGCGCGATCCGACCGAAGCCTCCCCGACGTCTGGACACGGTCATCCCCGGGCATCGTCCGTCAAATTCGCACGCCGTCCGAGCCGCGATGCCGGAGGTAACCGGCACGCGATCACGATCTTGGTTTATGATCGAGGAATGCCCGTCTCCGTCAACTTACAGACTGTTCACCCCCGCAAGTTGGCCGCGGTGCGGCGCGAGGCCGCGCCGGGCGCGGTGGGCTCGGCGTGGGGGCCGGCCCTGGGCAAGGTCTGGGAGTTCATTCGCAGCCAGCCAGGCCTGCGGACTGATGGCCACAACATTTTTCTCTACCACCACCCGACACAGCCGGGCGCGCCGATACTGTGCGACTTCGGTGTCGAGGTCACGCGCAGATTTGAAACTGCGGGCGAGGTGTACGCGACCGAAACGCAAGGGGGCGAGGCTGCCGTCGCCGTCCACCGCGGCCCGTACAATCGCATGAACGAGGCGCACGACGCGATCGGAAAATGGATGGCGGCGAATCAGAGGGAGTCCGCTGGGCACTCGTGGGAGATATACGGAGATCCGACGCCGGATCCGGCCGACACTGAGACGATGGTCGTGTACCTCTTAAGGTAGCGTTCGCGCGCTTCGGGCGAGTGGCCGCCCAACCGGAGTGCGGCGTGGGCCTATCGTGTTTCACAAAGGGGACTTTTCGCCCCACTGGATTTTTAACGGAATCGATCGCGCCGAAAAGTCTTCGGAGAATTGAGCGCCACGCCGACCGCACACCGCAGCGCCACCAGTGTGGCGTCCCGCGTAAGAATTGACAATCGGCGTAAGGGCGCGACCTCGGGGTCGTCCCCAGAGGGGACCAGGACGAGGGCGTCCGCCCCACCGTGGCCCGTTCGTGCATTGTAAAGCATTAGACCGGGCCGTCGGGCCGCTCTTTCCGGTCATCAATCAGGAGGCAGTGCATGCCGCCCCCCGGCCCTCACTTCTTGAACACGCCCTTCAACCGGTTCCAGAACCCCTTCTTCGGATCTTTCTTGTCCGGTTCCGGGGCCTCCGGCTGGGCCGCTGCGCTAGCGGGCTCCGGAGGTTCCTGGCGCGCCGCCCTCCGCGCCACGGCCGCGGGCGCTACCTGCCCATCCCCGCCCGAACCGACAATGCGCGGCGCGGTGCTCGCGGGAGCGGCGCCCGGATTCGACGGCGCCTTCTCCGCGGGCGCCGTCTCCCATCCGGCCACATTGGTGATCTGGCGTCCGACGCCATGCTTCGGGCAGGCCCCCACCGGCTCCGTCCCGGCGATGTAGAATTCCTTTTTCACGGTGGGGCACGCCGAATTCGCCGGCATCCCGGTCTCCGGATCGATATCGATGGAGACGATCCCGTCCGGCGCCTGGAACGGCTTGGTGCCGCGATACTCCCGGTAGTCAAGCGCGCTCTTCATGAACTCCGCCCAGATGGGCGCCGCCGAATACGCGCCCTGCAGCTCCAGCTTCTCGTTGTCGTCGAACCCTACCCACACCACGCACAGCAGCTCCGAGGTGAAACCCGCGAACCAGCCGTCGTGCGACGTGCCGGTCTTGCCCGCCGCCGGAACGCGCAACCCGTACTTCCCCGGTATCCCGGCCGCCGTCCCGGTCCGCAGCACCTCTTCCATCAGGCTCGTCACCAGGTACGCCACGCGCGGGTCCAGCACGTGTTTCTCTTCCAGCTTGTTCTCAAACAGCTTCTTGCCGTCCTTGCCGTCGCGCACCATTTTCAGGAAACTCGGCTTCACGTAGTTGCCGCGGTTGGAGAACATGGTGTACGCGCCGGCGGCTTCGAGCGGCGTGATCTCATACGAGCCCAGCGCCACCGCGGGAGTCGGCTGGATCTTGTAGTTCATGCCCGCCCGATTGGCCATATCGACTACTTTGTCGTAGCCCACCATTTCCGCAACCTTCACCGTGGCCACATTCCGCGAGCGGGCCAGCGCCGTGCGCAGCGTGATTTCGCCCATGAAGTCCTTCTCGAAATTGCTCGGCTCATAGGGCTTTCCGTCAAACCAGAAGGTGGTGGGCTCATCCTCCACTATGGTGCTGGCCGTGAACACGCGCGCCCCGCCCTCCACCCCCGTGTCCAGCGCCGCCGCATACACGAACGGCTTGAAGATGGATCCCGGCTGGCGCTTCGCCAGCACGTGGTTGAGCTGGCTCATTCCGTAGTTGCGCCCCCCCGCCAGGGCCTTCACCTCGCCGGTCTGGGGATCGATCGCCACCAGCGCCACCTGCGCCTGCGGAGGCGTCTGGCCCTTGAAGCGGCGCTGCTTCTTGATCTGCTCGTCCACCAGTACCATGCCCTTGCGGATGGCCTCGGTGGCCGCTCGCTGCAGATGCATGTCGAGCGTGGTATAGACGCGGAACGCGTTCGACTGGAAGTTCTCGTCCTGGAACTTGGTCTGCAGCGCGTCGTTCACCAGGTCCACGAAGTACGGCGCCTCCACCGATTGCGTCGTTCCCCGGGCCACCGTCAGCGGCGCCTCGATCGCCAATGCGTAGTCGCGATCCGAGATGTACCCGTTGGTCCGCATCATGCTCAGCACCACGTTGCGCCGCTCCTTGGCGTGGTCGGGATGGTTGTAGGGGTCGAAGTACGCCGGCCAGCGCGGCAGGCCCGCAAGCTGGGCCGCCTCCGGCAAGGTGATCTGGCTGAGATCCTTTCCCAGGAACGCCTCGGCCGCCTCGCCGAAGCCGCGGATGCGGAACGACCCGCGGTATCCCAGGTAGATCTGGTTGCAATAGTCCTCGAAAATCTCTTCCTTCGAGAGCTTCTGCTCCAGTTGCAGCGTGATGATCGCCTCGGCCGCCTTGCGCGTCCAGCGCTTGTCCTGATCGAGGAAGAACATGCGCGCCAACTGCATGCTCAGGGTGGAAGCGCCCTGGTCCTTGCGGCCCTCCTTTAGATCCACATAGAAGGCCTTGATGATGCGGATCGGGTCGAAGCCGGCGTGCTGGAAGAAGCGCTTGTCCTCCGCCGACGTCACCGCCTCGACCAGTATGGGAGGGATATCGTGGAACTTCACCATGCGCCGCTTCTCGCGGGTTGGGCCGGTGAGGTTGGTAATGAGCTGGGGCTCGAGCTGGTAGAGGCTGCGCTCGGTGTTGTCCCGCAGCGAAACAATCTCCGAAATCTTGCCGCGGGCGAACCGGATCAGGCCGGCTTCCTGGTCGAAATACGAATCCTTCCCCGGAAAGACTTCGATGGAGTTGTTCCCCACCTGGTAGTAGCCCACCGGGTTGCCGCGCGATTCGTTGTAGCCGCTCCGCCGCAGCTCGGCCGCGATTCCGTTGGGCGTGGCGGCATCCCCCACCCCCACCGTCTCCGCCGCGGCGAAGATCTTGGCGGAGTTGGCGAACACCCCGGCGCGCAATCGCTCGTCGATCACCCGCGCGTACTTGACGTAGAAATACAGGAACACCCCTAGACACAGCACCGTGATCAGGGTGAACCCGACGAGCAGAACGCGCCCGAACGGCCGCAGGAAGAACCGTGCCAGTCCCGCCTGCTGGGGAACCCGGACCCTGAATTCCCGTTTCGGTTTGGTGGCTAGTTTCGGCACTAATTCTAATTCTCTCACGAACCGTGTTCTTATCCCCGGCCCCTGGCCCCTGGCCTTCTACCGGCTCCCCGCCCCCGGATAGAAATGCAGATCCACGGTATACCCCGGCAGGGTCACCCGCACCGCATAGCGCACGTCGATGCGCACGCCATCCGGCGAACGCATTACGTGCACGTTGTCCTCCGTCACCGGAACTCCCAGCTCGTGCGCTTTGTCGATTACCCACGTGCGCAGAACATCGTCGGATTTCGTCTGGCTTTCGCCACGGCGTGTAATTCCTGACACGAAGTTTTGCAGCTCGAGATTACGAAAGTAGTAAGGGGCGAACATCCCCAGCAGGAAGACCAGCCCCGCCAGAACGGCGATCGCGGCCGCCACCCGCCAGCGCGGGACGCCGGTCACGGTTGCTCGCCAGGCTCCTTGGACGAAGCGCAGAGTTCATCCCAGAAATCGTCGGAATGGGGGGTCCATTCGGGGTTCTCCAGGCCGGAGATCTGGAATTCGTCTTCCCTCAGGGTGCCGTGGCCGTAAGCGCAGATGTACTCGATCCGCGGCCGGCCGAATTGCAGCATGCGGTTCCACGAGCCGGTCTCGATCGGCATGCGCAGGCGGCGCAGGCACACCCGGCAGCGGTAGCGCTGGTCCCAGACGATGAAGTACGCGGTAGCCGTCGACAACAGGAACCACACCAGCACGGCGAGCGTGAAACTCAGGTCGTAGCCGAATCGGGGAGGGATATACGTGACCACCTGGTGTTGCACGTAGAAGCGCGGCGGGGGAGGCCATTTCCAATTCAATAACACCAGCAAGCCATACAGCGCTGCGCCCGCGACCACCAGTTTCGCGGCAAAATAGGCCCAGTAGCGCATACTGCTTAGACTCCCAATCCCCTCACTTAGTTTCTAAAGTACCACAGTGCGGCTTCGCCGCAAGCTGTCAGCGGTCAGCTTTCAGCGTTCAGCCCACGCGCGGGGGAGCCGGTCGCGGCTCGGATGCGGCGGGCCGGCGGCAAGACCCCGCCTGCGGGCCGAGGCGCCGGCGTTACTGTCGAAACAGATTTCGCAGGATGAACACGACATTTGCCGGCCGCTCCGCCAGACGACGCATGTAGTAGGGGTACCATGCCTTTCCAAAAGGCACGTACAGCCGCAGCCGGTAACCCTCGGCGGCCAGACGTTTCTGCAGGTCGCGGCGGATCCCGTACAGCATCTGGAATTCAAAAGCATCCCGCGGGATCTTCTGCGAAGCCACGTAGTTCTCGGTCTGCCGGATGATCTTCTCGTCGTGGGTGGCGAAGGCCGGGTACTGCCCCTTCGCCAGCAACAGCTTCATCAGCTCGATGAAGTTCCGGTCTACCTCCGCCTTCTGCTGGAATGCCGCCTCGGGAGGCTCCAGGTAGGCGCCCTTGCACAAACGGACGCGGATGCCGCGGGTGCAGAGCTTTTCCACGTCGTCCCGGCTCCGGCGGAGATAGGCCTGGATCACCACCCCCACCACACCGTACCGCTGGTGCAGGTCCGTCACCAGTTCGAGCGTGCGGCTGGTATACTCGCTCGACTCCATATCGACGCGCACGAAGCTCTTCAATTCCGCCGCGCGCCGCACCAGTTGCTCCACGTTCGCCCGGCACTGGTCGCAGGAGAAGTCCAGCCCGAACTGCGTCAGCTTCAGGGAAACGTTGCCCTGGATACCCGATTGGTGGATCGCGGAAAGCGTCCGCAGATAAACGTCCCGTGCCGCGGCGGCCTCGTCCAGCGTGGTGACGCTCTCGCCCAGGTGGTCGAGCGTGACGGTAATGCCTTCCCCGTTGATCCGGCGGCTCACCTCGAGCGCCTGGTCGAGGGTCTGTCCCGCCACGAAGCGGGTGGCCAGCCGCTGCGCCAGCGAAGACGTCTCCATCCATCTTCGCAGGTGTCTTTGGCGCGATAGGAACAGCAGAAGCCTGCGCACGAACTCCAGACTAACACCGAAGTCCGCATGCCATTTCGGCCGCGCGGCGGGCCATGGCGGCAGCCAGGTAATCGTCGCCGCCACTGCATTGGTGGGGCGGACCCCCTGGTCCGCGCGGGTCCCCCTGGACCCGCCGCCGCCAGCATACCTCCGCCCCCGTTCTCTCGGCTTTTGACCTTCTCCGGCTTTTTCTCCGCGCTGGTCTCCGCTCCTCCGCGTCTCCGCGGTGAACCCTGCCCCCCCGTGCAACCTCCTTCGTAATATGATGGTGTACACGCGCTCGGAGGGATCATGCGGCAGAGCGTCCTAACCATCACATGTCTGCTGACACTCGGTAGTATCGCCACCCACCGCACCCGCGCCGCCGACAACGACTCCCTTCTTGATCGCAGATTCACCGAAACCGTCCGCCCGTTTCTCGCCTCCTACTGCATCGGATGCCATAGCGGCGCCACCCCCGCCGCCCAGTTCGATCTCCGCTCCTACTCCACCCTGGCCGCGGTAGTCCGCGACTATCCCCGCTGGAGTCTGGTCCTCGAGAAACTCACCGCCAACGCCATGCCGCCGAAGGTGGCCAAACAGCCGCCTGCCGACGCCCGCCAGGAGGTGGTCGGCTGGGTGCAGGCCGTGCTCGCGAACGAAGCCCGCAAGAATGCAGGCGACCCCGGGCCGGTCCTCGCCCGGCGCCTGAGCAACGCCGAGTACGACTACACCATCCGCGATCTCACCGGCGTCGACATCCGTCCCGCCCGCGAGTTTCCCGTGGATCCCGCCAACACCGCCGGCTTCGATAATTCCGGCGAGTCGCTCTCCATGTCCCCCGCGCTGCTCAACAAGTACCTGCAAGCCGCGCGCGACGTGGGCGATCACATGGTACTCACTCCCGCCGGATTCGACTTCGCGCCCCATCCCATGCTCGTCGAGACCGATCGCGAGCGGTACGCCATCCAGCGCATCGTGGACTTCTACCTGCGCCAGCCCACCGACTACGCCGATTACTTCCAGGCTGCCTGGCGGTTCAAGTATCGGGCCGCTCTCGGAAAGCCCGGGGCCACGCTGGCGGGCGTCGCCGCCGATGCCAAAATCAGCCCCAAGTATCTGCCGGTGATCTGGCAGTTGATCGAGGGCACGACGCAACCAGAGGTCGGCCCGATCGCCAAACTCCAGGCCATGTGGCGCGCGCTCCCGGCGCCGGGCGCGGACCGGCCGGACGCCCTCCGCGCCCAATGCGTCGAGATGCGCGATTTCGTAGTCAAGATCCGCAGCCACACGGCCATGCAATTCGCCGCCCCGGTGGTCCGCGGATTGCCCGCCACCTCGCAACCCCTGATGAACTGGAAGCTGCGCGAGTTCGCCGCGCACCGCCGCGATTCCGACCCCAAGGCCCTGCTCAACGATACCGACCCGCCCCCGCCCGTGCCCCCCATGCCGAAATATCCCGGCCTCCACCAGGAATCGGCGCCCCGCTGGGCCGACCTCATGGCCAGGGCTCGCGCCGACGATCCCGATCTCGTGGTTCCGGCCGCCGAGCGCGCCCGCTACGAAGCCTCCTTCGCGCGTTTGGCCTCCGTCTTCCCCGACGCGTTCTACATCAAGGAGCGCGGCCGTTACTTTCCCGACGATTCGCAGGACAAAGGCCGCCTCCTGAGTGCCGGCTATCACAACGTCATGGGCTACTTCCGCGACGATACGCCGCTCATGGAGCTGATCCTCGACGACCAGGGACAGAAGGAGCTGAACCGTCTCTGGGATGAATTCGATTTCATCGCCGATTTCACCGCGCGCACGTGGGTGCAATACTTCTTCAACCAGAGCGGTGAGGTGCAAGGCAAAGGCAGCGAGTCCGGCACCTTCCGCCCATCGGATAAAGAGGTCAGCGCCCCGCCCGTCATTTTCGGACTGCGCGATGCGTATCTCGCCAAAGCTGAGGCCGCCAACAATCCCGTCGCCATGGACGCGATCCGCTATCATTTCCAATGGGTCAACGACACGCTCCGCTCCGTCGAGCGCATGCGCCAGGAAGCCGAGCCCCGCCACCTGGACGCGCTGCTCCAATTCGCGGCGCGCGCCTGGCGCAGGCCGCTGACGCCGGCGGAGCGCCAGGACACGCTGGCCTTCTACCACTCACTCCGCGAGAAGAGTGACCTGACCCATGAAGAGGCGCTGCGCGACTCCATCGCCAGGGTGCTGATGTCGCCCAAATTCTGTTACCGCATCGACCTGGTGGAAGCCGCGGCCAAGAACCAGCGGACCGGCCCTGCCAGCCCCATCCGGCCCCTTTCCGCCTACGCCCTGGCCAGCCGATTGAGCTATTTCCTTTGGTCCAGCATGCCCGACCAGGAGCTTCTGGCCCGCGCGACAGCCGGCGATCTGCAAAGGCGGGACGTCCTTCTCTCCCAGGCCCGCCGCATGTTGAAAGACCAGCGCGCCCGCGGACTGGCCGTCGAATTCGGCGGCAACTGGCTCGATTTCCGCCGTTTTGAAGAAATCAACACCGTCGATCGCGAGCGCTTCCCGAGCTTCAATAACGACCTGCGCCAGGCCATGTTCGAGGAGCCGGTCCGCTTCCTCGACGATGTGATCCAGAACAACCGTTCGGTCCTCGACCTGTTGTATGGCAACTACACCTTCGTGAATCCCGTGCTCGCCCGGCATTACGGCATGCCCCCAATTGTGAGCGACGCCACTGGCGGTAACGACACATGGGTCCGCGTCGACGACGCCCGCCAGTATGGGCGCGGCGGCCTGCTGCCCATGGCCGTCTTCCTCACGCAGAACGCGCCCGGCTTGCGGACGAGCCCCGTGAAACGCGGCAACTGGGTGGTGCGCCGCGTGCTCGGCGAGACCATCCCGCCGCCTCCTCCCGTCGTCCCCGAGTTGCCCAGCGACGAGGCCAAGCTGGATCTGCCCCTCCGCGAAATGCTCGCCAGGCATCGCGAGAACCCGGCCTGCGCCGCGTGTCATGCGCGCTTCGATTCTTTCGGCCTGGCCTTCGAAGGTTACGGACCCATCGGCGAGCGGCGTTCCAAGGACCTCGCCGGACACCCGGTCGACACCCAGGCGGTCTTTCCCGGCGGCAGCCAGGGCGCCGGATTCGAGGGCATCGAAGCCTACATCCGCGAGCATCGACAGAATGACTTCATCGACAACCTCAGCCGGAAACTGCTCGTCTACGCGCTTGGCCGTTCGCTCATCCTCTCCGATGAACCGCTTGTCGAGCGCATGAGGACCACGCTGGCCGCCAATGGCTATCGCTTCGATCCTCTGGTCGAGGCCATTGTCACCAGTCCGCAGTTCGTGAACAAGCGAGGCCGAAGTCCGCAGGAAGCGAGTCCCCCGCAAAGACCCGCCATAGAAAGGTGAATCAGATGCCAGTTCGAAGGAAGATTTCCGCCAATCCTGTTTCCCGCCGCGCGGTGCTTCGCGGCGCGGGAGTGACCATGGCCCTGCCGTGGCTCCAGTCCCTGTCGGCTTTCGGCGAGACCCCCGCGCCGGCGTCCTTCCCCAAGCGCTTCGCGGTCCTGTTCATGGGCAATGGCGTAAACGAGGACCACTGGAACGCCGATGGCTCGGGCACGGAGATGCAGCTCAGCAAAACCTTGGCCCCGCTTGAGCCCGTGAAGCATAAGATCAACGTGATTCACGGCCTGTACCAGCAGCGGGCCGTGGGCCACGGCATCCATCCGGCGCAAACCGGATGCCTCCTTTCTGGCGCGACCATTCAGAAGGGAGCCATTATCAAATCGGGCATTTCGGTGGATCAGATGATCGCCAATCGCGTCGGCCAGGATACCGCGCAGCCCAGCATCGTCCTGGCGTGCGAACAGCCCATGACCGGATACCACGAGACCAACTACTCCTTGGCGTATAGCTCGCACATCTCCTGGCAGACTCCCGATTCGCCGGTCCCCAACGAAGTCTACCCCTCCCTGGCCTGGGACAATCTCTTCGAAAACCGCGGCAGCCTTCGCAACCTGAGCATTCTCGACCGCGTCATGGACGACGCCGCCGCCCTGGGCCGCCAGATCAGCTCCACCGACAAAACCAAGCTGGACGAATATCTCACCAGCCTGCGCGAAGTCGAGAAACGCATCGAAGGAACGCGCAAGAACAAGGACCAGGCCGAGGACCTGGCGAAGCAGCGCAACCGCCCCGTCTTTTCCATGGATCGTCCGGCCAACGGTCTGCCCGAAGACCTTCGCGACCACGCGCGCCTCATGTGCGACATCATCGCCATCGCGTTCCAGACCGACAAGACCCGCGTGGCTACGCTGTTGCTCGCGCGCGACCTTTCCGCCATGTACTATCCGTTCCTCGAAGTCCGCGAAGGCCACCATTCCGCATCCCACAATAATCTGTCGGAAGGTTACGAGCGCATCGCGCGCTTCCACCTGAGCCAGCTCGCGTATCTGGCAACAAAGCTCGACGGCATGCCCGAGGGCGACGGCACCGTGCTCGATCACTCCTGCCTGATGTGGCTCTCCAACATGTGGATTGGCCGCAAGCACGACAATACGAGACTGCCGCTGGTGCTCGCCGGAGGCCTGGGCGGCACGCTCGAAACCGGACGCACCCTGGACTACGTCGAGGCCGGCGACGACAATCGCAAGCTGTGCAGTTTGTTTTTGTCGATCATGGACCGAATGGACGTGAAGCTCGACCATTTCGGCGACGCCGAGACGCGGTTGCAGCTTATGTAGCAGCCACATTTCTTGTGGCCTGCCTTGTTGGATATATAGCTCAGTTAGAAAGTTGGCCAGTCTTGGTGGGGCAGGCGCTTTCGCCTGCCAACCCTGGGGCCCGCTCCGCCAAGTCTGGTAACTGGGACGCGATGCGCCAGAGAATCACCACCGCCGGATCGCGGATCTCGACAGCGATGCGCTTCAAGTACCCTGCTGAGCCTTCTTCCACCGCGCGCAACACCTCATAGATGGGCCGCCACGCGTCCTTCCACTCCTTCTTGTCGATCGCCTCGAGACAGTCGCGCACGCGGCCGCATTTTACTGCCGAAACATTTATGTTTTGCAACAGTATTGTTTTGCGGCAAAACTGTATGGATCAACCTGATGGCCGTGGAGCGGCATTTGCCTCCCCCGACTGCCACCCGCCCAATCCCCTCATCATGAACTCCGTAAGAAAATCGAGCATGTATATCGTACTGACCCGCGGCTTTCGGCCTACAGGCGCGACGCATACTTAGCCGGGTCCCGTCGGGTGGCCCGGATTGCGTCACCCCAGTCTGAATTCCGCGCGAGCATCGTCTTGCATGGAAAACGGGAATATTGTCATCATGGAGGCATGCAAACTGTCTTTGAGGCGGCGGGTGGCAACGACGGTCTGCGCCGTCTCGCTGACGCCTGGCATCGCCGGGTGATGGCTGATGACGTGGTCGGCCATGCGTTCAGCCACGGCTTCCACCCCCAGCATGTCGAGCGACTCGCCGCTTACTGGGCCGAGGCACTCGGTGGCCCCAGCACGTATTCCGACTCCTATGGTGACGAGACCACCGTCGTTAAGATGCACAGCGGCAACGGGGAGCACGACGAAATGGATCGCCGTGCCATTGCCTGCTTCGACCAGGCTCTGGCCGATGTCGGACTAGCCGGCGACGGTCCGCTGCGACAAGTGCTGCACGACTACTTCGCTTGGGCGACCACGACAACGATGTCCCGCTACCACCAGTCCGCTGATGATGTACCGAACGGCCTCAGCATCCCACACTGGTCATGGGACGGACTCCAGGTTTAGGACCCCACGGCTGGCCTGCACTGCGCCGGTATCAGCCCCAACTTCGAACCTGTTCGGCACTTCATATGGACCACTATGGCGAATCAGCCTGCCAGCCGAAGGGTAGATCCTCGCTGGCGGCGAAGTGGCGATCTGGAGCTTTCACGCGCACCGGCGCCCGCAGTTGGGCCGCAGCCCCGCTGTTGTTTCGTTGGCAGACTCAGTAATGCGGCCCAGCCTGATTCGGAATAAAATATCAACGGGTGACGGAGTTCCCCAATGGGACCAGCCTCCAGGATTTTCGCCTTCTTCGTCCTTTCACTGTCTGCAACTGCCCAAACCATCACAACGGTCGCAGGCGGGGGCCCGGTGGATGGCGCTCCTGCGCTGAATACAGCGATTGGCCTCGCGGCCGGCGGAAACTCGGTCGCGGCCGATAGAGCCGGCAACCTCTATCTGGCGGCCGCTGCCTTGAACCGCGTGTTCCGGGTTTCACCGGACGGCGCCATCGCGACCGTCGCCGGCAACGGCACGGCATCCTACTCGGGTGACGGCGGTCCGGCTACGCAGGCCGGCCTGTTTACGCCATTTGCCGTCGCCCTCGATGCCGCCGGCAACCTTTACATCGCCGACTACAACGACAACCGGATTCGCATGGTCTCGAACGGCATCATCACCACCGTAGCGGGCAACGGAGGCTGCTGCTTCGGCGGCGATGGTGGTCCGGCCACCAGCGCTCCTT
>DASQZT010000185.1:0-19369 GCA_035638575.1 Bryobacteraceae bacterium | reverse complement strand
CGATTTTGTGCGCCAGCGGTTTTTCGACGTAGACGTCCTTCCCCGCCTCGACGGCGTCGATCACCATACGGGCGTGCCAGTGGTCGGGCGTGGCTACGATCACGGCGTCGAGGCTCTTGTCGTCCAGCAGCTTGCGGTAGTCGCGGAAGGACCGGGCCCCGGTCGACGCCTCTTTCAGGCCGGCTTCGAGATTGGGCTGGTAGACGTCGCATACCGCCGATACGTCCACGCCCGCTTCCTTGAATTGTCCGGTCAGATAGCGCCCGCGGCCTCCCGCCCCGATGACGCCTGCCCGAAGGCGGTCGTTGGCGCCGAAGATCCGCGACGGCGCCGCCGCCGCGGTCAGGAAGAAGTACCGTCGTTGCATGGCAGTAGCGTATCATCTTACGCGGGGGCATAAAAATGCGTATTAGCCGCTGTTGGCTGGCGGCGCTGGCGGTGGTTGTCGCGGCCAGCGCTCAAGAGGGGTTGCCGGGCACCAGGCCGCTGGTCGTCGCAGGCGACCCCGCGGCCCAAATGGTCGAAGCGATCCATTCGTACCTGGATCGGGAGAGCGCGCTGTCGCGCGAACACCGCGCCACGGAGCGCTCCGCCGCTGCCAAACGCGAGACGCTGCGCAAAATCATCGGCGCCGTGGATCCGCGGGTCGCGGCCCCCGCGCTCGAAATCGGCACGGCGAGCGCCGCGGCGCCCGAGACTGCCAGGGGCGGAGGCTATCGCGTTTATGCCGTCCGCTGGGGGGTGTTCGAGGGCGCTGACGCGGAAGGGCTGCTCCTCGAGCCGCTCGGGGCAGTGAAGGCGAGGGTCGTCGCCATCCCCGATGCGGACTGGACGCCGGAAATGCTGGTGGGTATGGCGCCGGGCGTCCCCTCGTCCGCCCAGTTCGCCAGGCGTCTTGCCGAAAACGGCTGCGAAGTCCTGGTTCCCGTCCTCATCGACCGAAGCGACACGTGGTCCGGCATTCCGGGCATCCGAATGACCAACCAGCCGCACCGCGAGTGGATCTACCGGATGGCCTTCGAGACCGGGCGGACCATCATCGGATACGAAGTGCAGAAGGTCCTGGCTGCCGTGGATTGGCTCGCGTCAAAGCCGCAACCGGTGGGCCTGGCGGGCTACGGAGAAGGCGGCCTGCTCGCGCTGTATGCCGCGAGCCTCGACCCGAGGATCCGGGCAACGCTGGTGAGCGGATACTTCCAACCTCGGGAGCAACTGTGGAACGAGCCGATCTACCGCGATCTCTGGGGCCTGCTGCGCGACTTCGGGGATGCGGAACTGGCGGGCATGATCGCACCGCGGGCGCTGGTCGTCGAGGCCAGCCGGTTCCCCGAGGTGGCCGGCCCTCCGCGCGCCACCAGGGAGCGAACGGGCGCGGCGCCCGGCGGAACGATTACGACGCCTCCGTGGGACGCGGTCCGTGCGGAGGTGGACCGCGCGCGCCCGTCCTTCGAATCGCTGCATGTGGCCGGGAATCTTCAGTTCGCCGCGAGCGCCGGCGGGCAAGGGCCACCCGGCACGGACGCAGCGCTGCGCGGGCTGCTGCGGGCGCTTGGGGTCCAGCCCGCGCTGCGGCCCGCGGGAGATGCGCCGCGCGACCTGCGAACCAAGTTCGATGCGGCCGCCAGGCTCCGCCGGCAATTCGACCAACTGGTCGCGTACACGCAGGCCTTGATCCGCAAATCGGAGCGGAACCGCGCCGATTTCTGGTCGCGGGCCGACGCGTCTTCACCCGAACGATGGCATCAAACCAGCCGGCCGATGCGCGATTACATCTGGGATGAAGTCATCGGCCGCCTGCCGGACCCCAGCGTACCCGCCGACCCGCGCACGCGCCTCATCTTCGACGAGCCCAAATTCCGTGGGTACGAGGTGATGCTGGACGTCTGGCCGGGCATCCCGGCCTATGGGATTCTGCTCGTGCCGAAGGATATCAAGGCAGGCGAGCGGCGGCCGGTGGTGGTGTGCCAGCACGGCCTGGAGGGGCGTTCGCGCGATGTGGCCGACCCGAAGGTCGATTCACAGTACTACCATCGTTTCGCCGTGCGGCTGGCGGAAGAAGGGTTCGTCACCTTCGCTCCGCAGAATCCGTATATCGGCGCGGACCGCTTCCGGCAAATCCAGCGCAAAGGGCATCCCCTGAAGCTGTCCTTGTTCTCCTTCATTCTCGGCCAGCACCAGCGCCTGCTCGAGTGGCTGGGCAGCCTGCCGTTTGTCGATCCGGGGAGAATCGGGTTTTACGGGCTCTCCTACGGGGGAAAGACCGCGGTGCGGGTTCCGCCCCTGCTGGACGGGTACGCTCTATCGATCTGCTCGGCGGACTTCAACGAGTGGGTCTGGAAGACCACCAGCATCGACTCGCGTTACAGCTACATGCTTACCCAAGAGTACGACATGCTGGAGTTCGATTTCGCGAACGTGACCAACTATTCGGACCTGGCGAAGCTCATGGCGCCGAAACCGTTCATGGTGGAACGAGGTCTCGATGATACTGTTGCGCCCGACGAATGGGTTGCGTACGAATTCGCCAAGGTCCGCAGGTTCTACACGAAGATGGGGATTCCGGACCGCACCGAAATCGAGTTTTTCAACGGGCCGCACTCGATCCACGGCGTCGGCACGTTTGCGTTTCTGCGGCGGCACTTACACTATCCGGAGTAGCCACGGCTACCAGGGAACCGCATGCGCTTCGTCTTTACCTGCCACGGTGATTCGCTGGAGGTCGTCTCGCTGCATCCCGGCGGCTGAGCACAAGAAAACGGCGATGGATCAGGCTCGCCCGGTTCCCGACTCCGACGAAGCCCACCTGAATCCGGCCGTTGGCCCCCCGGCTTTGCGAGGAGGGCCCAGCACGTGCCGGGGAATGAGGTACGGGGAAAGGCGTGCCCACAGCCGTTGCCACGGTGGTGCGCCTGAAGAACTGACGGCGCGATACGCTCCGCGCGATGTTCATACGTTCTGGCCAGCGCCGAATCGAGTGGCACATCCGCGTTCTGGCACTCCGCCGGTATGGCTATCGCCTCATGCGTTCAATGCCACATCCGGCGAATTCCTGTCGATGTAAACTGATTACGCCGGAGTGCGGGGCTGCCTCGGTTCCATAGACGGCGCCGCCGTCCGCATCAACAGCATTGTCTCACCCCGCGCCGCCAGGTGAAATCTGCGACAGTAGGAATATCACGCTGGCCGGAAATACGGTTCTCGACGCCAAGGTGGGCCTGAAACTGGATCCGAGCTGCGAAATGGCGACGATCTGGAATTAAGGAGGTATCGTGGCAGGCACCGCACTTGTACCGTTTCGCTGGCCCCCGGCTTGGACAGACCCGAAACTAATCTCATTATTCGAAAACGGTCCCATCAATTGCCTGATCGTCAGCGGGGCGCCGGCCGGGGTCGTGGACGCTGCCGGGAAGGCGGGCCTCACGGTGGTGGAATGGGGCTCGCTTGGCGCCGCTCCGCTTGATAAAGTCGACTGGAACATAACAGCGCCCCGCATCGCGATAACCGATCTGGTGTGGCCGCGGGTCGCGCTGGCCGCGTCCGGCGGCCGCGGCCAGGTCCAATCGGGGCCGACGGGCGCGCCGTGGATCGACTCCAACGCCTGGGTGGCCCGGCTCGCCATGGCGCGTGCGCCGGCGAAGCAGATCTGGCTTGGTTTCGAGCCCCCCAAGGGGGAGTTGCCGCCCGATGAGGGCGCCTACAGGGTTGCCATCGCCGACGCAGCGGCCGCCAATGCGCGATGGATGGTCAACCTGGACGAAAAACTCGGCCAGGCCTTGGCGTCCGGGAATGCGGACGCCACGAAGACGTGGCGCAGCATCCTTGCCACTCTCGCCTTCTTCGAGAAGCAGAGCGCATGGCGGGAGTATGTGCCCCAGGGCCCCCTGGCGATCATCTCCACCTTTGCGGGAAACGACGAGTTCATGGGCAAGGAGATGCTGAACCTGGCGGCGCGCCAGCAACTGCTCTACCGGATCGTCGACAGGTCTCGAATGCGATCCGCCGATCTGACCGGACTGCGCGCTGCTTTGTGGCTGGACAAGGACCCGCCCGCGGCGGACATAGTCGCCAAGCTGGCGGCTTTCGCCCGCGGAGGAGGACTGCTGATTGTCCCGGTGACCGCCGGGTCCCTGTTCAGGGGCGAGCGCGTCCTGGACTGCCCGGTGGCCGGATACGAGTTGCGCGCATTCGGCAGGGGCACGGTGGCGGCCGCGACGCGGGAGTGGGGCGACCCGTATTTTCTGGCTCTCGATACGCACAACCTCGTGAGCCGGCGCTACGATCCCATCCGCATGTTCAATGGTTCGTCCTGTTGGGTCCACTATTCCGCCGCTCCGGCCGGTAAGGACAGCCTGATCCAACTGGTCAGATTTGCCGGGAGCAGGAACTCGAGAGGTGGAAGAGAGGCAGGCGACCTCACTGTCAGGATCCCGGCCCGGCACCGTTCCGTTATCCTGTACACGCTGGATGCTGCCCCGGCGCCCCTGCAACCTGTCACGGAAAACAGCCAGGTTGAATATCATCTGCCACAGTTTTCCGGCTATGCCGCTCTGGAGGTGAAGGCATGACGATAAACAGTCGTAGCAATGACAATCTCTCTCGCCGCGGTTTTTTGGCGAACGCCGGTGCGGCGATGGCAGGCGCGACACTCCTGCCTCGCGCGGGGAGGTCCCAGGAGCCTCCCGCTTCGCCCGTCGCTCTGGCCCGTTGTCTATCGTACGGCGCGGAGGTGCTCCCGGCGCTGCGAAAGATGTTCGACCAGATCGGGGGCGTTGGCAGCCTGGTCAGAGGCAAGACAGTGGCCGTGAAGGTGAACATGACCGGCAACCCCGACATTCGCGCCGGGTACATACCCATAGAAAGGATGACCTTCACGCACCCGGATGTGATTGGCGCGGCTGTGTATTTGCTCTCGCGAGCAGGTGCGTCGCGAATTCGGATTCTGGAGAGCCCGTGGAAGTCGGCGGAGCCGCTGGAGGAGTACATGATCTCCGCCGGCTGGGAACCGAATGACATCATCGGCGCGTCGGCCGGCGCCAAGGTGGAGTTTGAAAACACGAATTTCCTGGGCCGCGGCAAGCAGTATCACCGCTTCACCGTGCCTGAGGGGGGGCACCTGTTCCCGGCTTACGATCTCAATCACTCTTACTACGACTGTGACGTCTTCGTGTCGATAGCCAAGCTCAAGGAACACGATGCAGCCGGCCTCACTCTGGGGATCAAGAACTGCTTCGGCATCATTCCTTGCACCATTTACGGCGATGGCGCACCGGAGGACGAGCCGGGCCTGGTGCCTCGCGGAGGCCGCAGCCCCATCCATGCGGGCAACCGCCAGCCGCCCAAGAGCTCGCCGCAGGAAAAGGACCCTAAGAGTCCCCGCAATGAGGGCTATCGCATTCCGCGGTGCATCGCGGACATTGTTGCCATGCGTCCGGTGGACCTGGCGATCA
This sequence comes from Bryobacteraceae bacterium, assembly GCA_035638575.1. GTDB lineage: Bacteria > Acidobacteriota > Terriglobia > Bryobacterales > Bryobacteraceae > DASQZT01. Next base: position 13,922 of record DASQZT010000185.1, on the reverse strand, counting down.
TCGACGGCATCGAGTCGATGAACAACGGCGAGAACGGCGGGCGTCCCGAAAGCTACGTAAAGCCCCACCTGCTGGTCGCGGGGAGGAATGTCGTTTGCGTCGACGCCGTGGGCGCCGCTGTAATGGGGTTCGACCCGATGGCCGACCGGGGAACTCCGCCGTTTGAGCGCGCCGACAGCAAGTTGCGCCTGGCCGAAGAGTTGGGCGTCGGCACGCGCGACCTTAAACGGATCGAGGTGGTCGGTGCCAAGATCAGCGAGGTCGTCTTCGATTTCCGCATGTCTCGTCCTGATGCGGACGGCAAGCCGGGCGGATGGCCGGACCGGGGACGTAGCCAGCGAGGCGGCGGGCGGCGCGAGGGTGCGCCCGGCCAGGCCGCGCCAGGCAGGGGGCCCGGGGCTGTGTAGTTCGGAGGGCCGGCCAGTCTTCCGAATGACGGGACGATGCCATCCGGTTGGACAGAGCTGAGCGGCGATGAACTAGGTCTACCAGAAAGGTTCCGCTATAGGCTCCGGATCCGGCCGCGGCTCTGGGCTCGGGTCGAAGAAGCCAATGCTGGGCTTTCTCAAGCTGCCAACGAGCCTTCTTGAAGCGAGTCGGCCCGCGCGCCAGGCGTGGGCGGCGCCGGAGCCGGCCAGCAAGCCAGAGACGGCGTGGCACGGCGGTTCCGCGACGATCTCGGCTTAACGTTGGTCCCCGCCGGCCACAGCATTTCGAGAACAATCGTTTCGGCCCCGCCCGCAAACTTCGGCTGGCGGTAATTGAGGCGATTTCGGTATCTTACGTACCCTCCCGGGCAGCTCGGAACGGAAAGTACTAGAAAAAACAATTCTGATTACAGCTAGACGTACAATCGTTGGTAGCCAGGAAGGCACAACGGAAATCCTGGCCCCAATTCGGGAATCGCGATTCGTAGCGGAACTTCACAGGGGGAACCATGACCTTACGTAACATGGGGCTTTGCGCGTTCACACTCACATCGGTGTTGACGTTCGCCGGGTGCCAGGCCAAACCGGAGGAAAAGAGGGATATCGCCGCCGACACGGCAGCCGTCAATGCGCTCCGCGGAAAATTCAGCGCCGCCTTCAATTCCAACGATGCGGCAGCCCTTGCCGCCCTTTACGCCGATGACGCGATCGTGATGCCCGCCGATCAACCGGTCGTTGAAGGCAGGCCGGCCATCCAGTCCCTGTACGACGCGATGTTCAAGGCGAACGCAGTCAAAATCGCCATCGCTCCGCTGGAAACCCAGTTGGCGGGCGATTGGGCCTATGATCGCGGCAACGCCACGACCACGATCACCCCGAAATCCGGCAAACCGATTGAGGAATCGGCCAGGTACCTGGTGGTCCTGAAGCGGCTGTCTGGCGGCTTGTGGAAGGTTTACCGGGAGATGGATAAAAGTAACAACCCTCCGCCCGCCGCGCCGGCTAAGAAAGCGGGTAAGACAGCGGCTAAGAAAGCGGGTAAGAAAGCCGGCAAGAAGAAGTAGCACGTCGCGGCGGCCGGCCCGCGGGTTCGGCGGCGTCGTCCATACCTGCCGGACCAGGAGTTTCTGCTTCCTCCGAGCCTGCGGGACTGGCTGCCGGAGAACACTGGTCTGCTTCATCAGCGATGTGCTCGGCAACCTGGATCTGTCCGCTATGGGCGCGGTGTACGGCGATGAAGCAGCGCGGCCAGCCGCCATGCGATCCGCGGATGATGACGAAGCTTTTGGTGTCCCGGCACGTTCGGCATTTTGACCAGCGCCAAGACCACGTCCCTGCAACTCGCACTGAGTGTGGTTTCTGATGCAGCGCGGAGAGAGCCGCTCCGGGAAGGGTCCAAGAGCGATTCCAGGGGTTTGCGGTGACGGGGAGCCGGCAGGGAGCGCGAAGTTCGCCGGGCGCCGCCCGCTTGCGTGGATTAGCATTTTGCCCCGATGCCGGTGGGGTTTTCGTTTGCATTGGAGAGGCGTTCGGCTATAAGATTTGCCCGTTGGCCGTGGACTTCAGCGGGATGCGAGGTCCACCTAAGGAGCATTATGAAGAGCATGCTGAAGCAAACGTGTTTGCTGGGTGTCGTCCTGGCCCTGGTATTCGGCTTGGTGGTCACCCTCGCCCAAAACGGCAAGCCGGCCTACAAGCCGAAGCGGATCAACCGAGCCGTTGAATTGTTGGCGGACGGCCAGCCGATTTACTACACGGGATCGCATACGGGAACGCCGGGAGGGGGCGGGGACGCAGCCGCCAGTTTTGAACAGGGTAAGAAGGATGCGCAGACGTACGCCGACTACATCAGCTACGACATGGAGCACGCCCCCTACGACATCGTTGGTTTGACCGCGTACATGAAGGGGTTGGTGGCGGGTGGGCCGGCCAAGAGCGGCCATCGAACGCCGGCGGTGATCGTCAATGTGCCGGTCAACGGCCTCGACGAAACGACAGTCCGCGCCAATGCCTGGATGTTCCAGCAAGTGCTGGCCGCCGGTGTCCATGGCATCATGCTCACCCATGCGGACACGCCGGGCGCCATCCGGGCGTTCATTGAAGCCGTCCGCTTCCCCATCCACAAAGAGGGAGTCGGGCCGCTGCTCGGTGAGGGGCGCCGGGGCGAGCACGGATCCGGGCCGGCGGCACAGATCTGGGGAATTTCCGCGCAAGAGTACGAGCAAAAGGCCGATCCGTGGCCGCTCAACCCCAACGGGGAGCTTCTGCTGGGCGTAAAAGAAGAGGACAAGTACGCCCTTGCGAACCTGGGCGAGAACCTCAAGATTCCGGGTATCGGGATGGCGGAGTGGGGGCCGGGAGACATGGCGTTGTCGCTGGGCGTGCCATCCGGCCGGGGATCGATCGACGACCCCAGGATGCAGGCTGCCAGAGCGAAAGTGCTCGCGGCCTGCAAAGCGAACCACATCGCATTCCTGAATTCGTTGTCAGCCGCGGATGTAATCGAGATGATCAAGGAAGGCATAATGGTTGGGCCGGCTAGCCAGCAGACCGCCGAAATCGGCCGTAAATTCACCAAGCGGCAGATGCCGTGGTAAGGCGGACGCGGCGGACGTGATGGCGAACCAAAGGGGGAAAATGACGTCAGGGAGATACTTGCACCGCACGGACCTGGGTTGCGGTCCCCAAGAACTCGAATCGCAGCGTCCATTCACTCGAAACGCCCTGGCCGTGGACTCTGGGCGGCCGGAATTGCCAACGGCGGGAGGCCTGCAAGGTCAGCTCGGCGAAGTATCTGCTCGGCCCAGGAGAATCGAGGCGGGCGCTCACGACCTTGCCTGACCCATCAACTCTGGCTCGCACGCTGACCGTCACCTTCCCGCGAATGGTGTCTCTCGCCTTCTGCGGCACTTTGGGCAAGACCTGATGTGCGACTTGCCCCAAAGTAGAATCATCCGAGAGCCTGGGCGTCGACTTCGGAAGGGGCGCCGGAGATGGGGAAGTATTTCCGAAAGCTGGCTTCTCGCCGTTGATGCCCTCTGCGAACTTCCCGGTTTCAGGTTTCACTGCTTGTTGCTTCGGCTCGGGCTGTACACTCGACGGTTCGATTACAGCGGAAGGTTGGGGTCGACGGAGGAGCCGCGGTCCCGCAACAATCGCTGTCAGTGCGAGGCCGGCCGTGGCCACCGCCAGCACGGTACGCCGCCTCCGGGAAGTCTCTTGGGGTCTGACAGGGCTCTGGCTCTGAGGCTCGGATGAGGGCTGCCGGAGCCGCGCCACAATGTCAGCAAGAGTTGCACGGCGTTGAGGGTCCACCTGCAAACACCCACGAACAATGTCAAGAAACATGGCGGGTACTGTCTCCGGCATGATGAATTCCTGTCCCGGGCCTTCTTGAGTGGGCAGACGCCGGGTCAGAGCTTCTACCAGCGTCATGCCAAGCGACCATACGTCGCCGGCCGGCGAGAACCCGCCATCCTTGAACTCAGGTGGATCGTACACGCTGGGCTTCCTCGCTCCGCCGCCCAACTCGCCCACCCTCCGGATCCCGTCGCACGAGATTTTCAGTTGCTCGCCAACTGCCATGATGTTCGAGGGTTTGAGGTGACCGTGTATGAGGCATTCGCCATGAACGTATGCGATAGCGTCCAGAACGGGCCCCAACATCTCTCGTACTTCCAGCGCTGCGAGCGGCCTTTCAGTAAGGACTCTCGCCACGTCTTCCTCGGCGTATTCCATCACGACGTAGTGCAGCGCTATCTGATTTGCATGCCAGCTTCCTATTCGGAACAAACGGATCAAATGCGGATGAGACAGTTGGGCGGCCCGCTCCCAACGGGAGATCAACTCCGCGTCCCGAGAATCGGCTCGAACAAGTTTGATAGCGGCATTCCGGGCCTCTGGGTCACCGAACTGCGTGAGGAATACCGCGCTCTGTTCACTGCCTCCAAGATATCGTTGCAGGTGGAAGCTCCCGTCGACGACTTGCCCTTCCCACTGCTGCCAGGTCCCAGACATCATCCATTGCCTCCGTTCCATTGTACTGGAGCATTTACAATCGGTATCCGGGCCTGATCCACCTCTTTTCAAGCGGCCGGCTTCGAGCAGGCTTTCTTGCCCCATAACGGAAACTCACGCCAGGGAAGCGTTCTGGGCGTCCGTGCCTGGCCCGACGGATCTGCGTGAAGAAGCCGCCGCCCATCCGGTAGGTCGTCGAAGTACCGGGGTTCCAGGCCGCATCCATGGTTCCGGTTTCCCGGATGGTCTTCAGCGCGACCACCCGGACGTCCGCGACCTCAGGCGCGGCGCCGACTCCACACCCGGCAGCATCACCGCCGGGATTGTTTTGGGAAACCTCGCTTTTGCACGGTGGACTTCCCGGAGCTTAAGGTGCCACATCCTGCCGCGGAGTGCGAAACGCCGGCCCTGAAACACAGCCCGGAATGGCCGGGCGGTTCCGGCGCGAGTGTGTTACGCAACCCAGGCCGTCATTAGTGGCTTCATCGTTGCAGCCGGCGTCCTGACTTTATAAGCAGACGATGAAGACCAGCCTCTCTCACCCAATGAGAGTCCTGAGCATTATACTGTTCAATTAGATGCGAGCCGTAGGCGTTTTCCCCGGCACCCGCGAAGTTCGGTTGGTCGATCAACCCGAGCCGTCCATTTCGTCATCCAACCAACTCAAGTTGCGTATGCTCGAAGTGGGCGTCTGCGGCACCGACCGTGATCTCTGTGCGTTTAAGTTCGGCACGGCTCCTGCCGGCTGCGACCATTTCATTCTGGGACACGAATCGCTGGCCGCAGTGGTGGATGCCGGCGACGCGGTGACCACGTTCGAACCCGGCGATCTGGTCGTCGCTGTCGTGCGCAAGCCGTGCGCCGACCCCGCATGCGCTCCGTGCCGCGCCGGCCGGCAGGACTTCTGCGTGACCGGCCGCTATCGCGAGCACGGCATTCAGGGCATGCACGGCTTCATGACCGAATTCCTGATCGAAGAGGAGAACTACGTTTACCCGGTCCCGCACGCTCTGCACGATGTCGCCGTGCTGATCGAACCACTCACTATCGCCGAGAAGGCATTCCTCGAATTCCAGGCCATCGATACGCGCCTGCCCTGGCGTAAGGACCGCCGCACCTCCGTCGTGCTCGGCGCGGGACCGGTAGGCTTGCTGGGCGCCATGCTGTTCCGCAGCGCCGGGTTTGACACCTGGGTCTACTCGCGGTCACGCACGCCCAATCCGAAAGCCGCCATTGTCGACGCCATTGGCGCTCGCTACGTGTCGTCGCTCGAGACGTCGCCCCACGACTTCGCCGCCAGTACCGGCAATATCGACGTGGTGTACGAAGCGATGGGCGCCCCGCAGGCGGCCTTCGACGTCCTGCAGTTCCTGGGTGCCAACGGGGTGTTTGTTTTTACCGGTGTGCCTTCCTATTCCGAGCGTCTCTCCTTGGACCTGCATCGACTGTTGCGGCACATGATTCTTCGCAACCAGGTGGCAGTTGGAACCGTGAATGCGGGTCCCGACGCGTTCGAACACGCCATCCGCGACCTCGGCGCCTTCCACTCCCAGTGGCCGCGCGCGCTTGCTTCGTTCATCAGTGGCCGGTACCCGATCGGAGCCTTCCACGATGCCATCCACGGCGGCGGAATCAAGAACATCATCGAACTGTCGTGATGCTTGTGGGCACCGCGGAAGTGATCCCCCCGGCGCTGGAAGCGTTGACACGGCAAGCGGCGCAAGGCGAAGTGCCACACAAGTCAGAGGTTGGTAGCGAATTTCAGTTTCGCGATCTGAATGCCTTTCAGGCTCGGCAACAGCACCGCGATGTAGGTCTGGCCTTCGTACTCGATGATTTCAGGAGCGGCATACGGAATCGTTCCGAAAAGGTGCTTGTCATTTTCGACTCCGAAGTCCGTCGGATCCTTCGAGCGGTAGATGCTCGATTGGAGCGTTTTCGCCGTACCGCTGCGTGCGAAACAAGTAGTAGAACCCCGAGGCCTTGTGATAGTAGACGAAGGGACATTCGGCCGAATACGGATTGGTTCCGGCGGCGCCTCCAAAAGCCACTTTCTTCGATGGACTCCAGTGCCGCAGGTCCTTCGAGGTCCGCACGTAGTCGGCGCCCATCCTGTTCGGATACGCCGTGTAGTACAGGTAAAAGAGACCTCCGATGTGCAGCGTCATGGGGTCCCGCGTGTTCGCTCCCAGCTCCTCCGTGAACATGCCCGACTTGCCGTCAGGTCCTAACTGTCGCGCGAAAGTCTTTCCGTCCGCGCTCCGCGCCAGGCAGATGTGTTCCCAGTCGCCATAGAACATCAGATACTCGGCGCCCTGCTTCATGACATAAGGGGCCTGAAGTCCGCCTTCGGTTTCGCCGAAGTTCGGATCGGCCTCCATGGCAATGCCCATCGGCTGCCAGTCCTTGCTGGTAAGTTGTGCGCCTTGCCAGCGGTAAAACAGCCGGGTTTTTCCGGGATAGGCCGTGGCGCGGATACACGACCAGAGTTGCCACGTCCCATCCGCGGCTTGCCAGATGCCGAAATCGACGGGCTGCTGTTTTGGCGTCGTGTACTTGCCGAGATCGGGATCACCTGCCACCTGCCAGAACTCGCCGTCGATCTGTGGAACGAGCGCGGTCCCGGCGGCCAAGAACAGCGCGGGTACTGATGCGATCGCTATTCCGACGCCGGTTGCGAAAGTCCGCATAAAGACTTCCTCCTTCTTCTGAATGCGGTTTCCCTATTACTGTACCGCCTCACGGCCGGTGCCTGCATCAGGTCCTCCCGGATGGCGTGGTCGTAGGTGTAAGACGGGCCGCTGGGGCATTCCTCCCGGTCCGACGCCGGCTGAGCGCATGATTGAGAGCCGTCCGGTCACGCCACAGTCAAATATAATATGGGCTGAGATGAGACAAACAGCGCTGTTTTTCCTGTGTGTCGCCGCGCTCGCCGCGCAGCCTCCCAAAATGCCCACCGTCCTCTACGGCGCGTCGTACTATCACGAGTACATGCCGTATGAACGGCTGGACAAGGATGTCGAACTGATGCGGAAGGCGGGACTCAGCGTGGTGCGCGTGGGTGAATCCACGTGGACCAGTTGGGAGCCACGCGAGGGCCAGTTCGAATTCTCGTGGATGGAACGCGTGCTGGACCGCATGCATAAGGCGGGAATCAAGGCGATTCTCGGAACGCCGACATACTCCATTCCGCCATGGCTCTACCGCAAGCACCCGGAGATCTTGGTCACGCGTCTGGACGGGAAGAAGGCGGCCTACGGCATCCGGCAGAACATGGATATTATGCATCCGGTGTACCGCTACTACTGCGAGCGTGTGATCCGGGAGATTCTCGACCACTTTAAGGATCATCCGGCCGTCATCGGTTACCAGATCGACAATGAGACGTCGAATTACGGCGCGGCGGGCCCGCTGGTGCAAGCGAACTTTGTCGATTACCTGAAGCGGAAATTCGGCTCCATACAGCAGTTGAACAAGGTGTGGGGATTCGTCTACTGGGGGCAACTGGTGAACGATTGGGATGAGCTCCCTCCGCGTGACGGCATCCTCAATCCTGGCTATAAGCTCGAATGGGAACGGTTCCAACAGGCGCGCGTGACGGAGTTCCTCGCCTGGCAGGCAAAGCTGGTGAGTGAGTACAAGCGCCCGGGCCAGTTCATTACCCAGGATTTCAGCGGCGGGCTCCACTCGGACATTGACCAGTGGGCCATCGCGCGGAGCCTCGATATCGTCGCGACGAATCCCTATTACCAGGTTCAGGACAATCTGGACTTCGCCTCCGCGACGTTGACCGACGATGTGGCGCGTTCCTTGAAGGGCTCTAATTTCCTGGTGACGGAGACCAATGCGCAGACTATCGGCTGGGATTCGAAGGGCCAGTTTCCGCCCTACGACGGCCAACTGCGCATGAACGTATACGGGCACCTCGCGGATGGCGCGAACATGGTTGAGTATTGGCACTGGCATTCGCTGCACTACGGCCAGGAGACGTATTGGAAGGGTCTGCTCTCGCACGACCTGGAGCCGAACCGCGTCTACGACGAGGCTTCGCGGGTGGCGCATGAACTGCAAAAGGTCGGCCCGCGGTTGGTAAATCTGCAGAAAAAGAACGACGTCGCCATCTTCTACAGTATCGACTCGTATCACGGCATCCGGTTCATGCCGTTTGCGGACACGACGGATTACATGACGCTGGTTCGCCAGTTCCACAAGGCGCTCTATCTTTTGAACGTGGGCGTCGATTTCGTGACACCGGAATCCGCGAATCTGTCGCGATACAAGGTGGTGTTGGTGCCGCCGCTGTACGTAGCGTCAGACGCCACCCTCCAAAAGCTCTCGGAGTACGCCCGGAATGGCGGACACCTGCTGCTGACATTCAAAAGCGGATTCACCGACGAGTACGACACGGTGCGCTCCACCATGGCGCCGGGACCGCTGCGCGAGGCCGCAGGCTTCCACTACCAGGAGTTCTCGAGCCTCCAAGGGCCGCTGGCATTGAAGGGCGACCCCTACCAGGCAGGCGCCGCGAACCGGGTCTCGGATTGGGTGGAGATGATTGTGCCGGACACGGCGAAGGCCATCGCCTATTATGACCATCCGTTCTTCGGGCGCTATCCGGCCATTACGCGGAACAACTTCGGGAGAGGTTCGGTTACGTTTGAGGGTACCGTTCTTTCCGATACGCTGCAGGCCAAGGTACTGGCTGACGTGTTGAAGGAGGCCGGCCTGGCGGGACCGGACCAGCAATTGCCGGAGAAGATACGGGTGAAGCACGGTACGGGCAGCAGCGGCAAGATGATCCACTACTACTTCAACTACTCGGCGTCCGATCAGAAGTTCGCGTATGCGTATGCGGCGGGCTCCGATCTGCTGAGCGGGAAGTCCGTGGACCCATTCCAACAAATGACACTGGCGCCCTGGGATCTCGCCATCATCGAAGAACGATAGCTGGGAGGAACGCTTTATTGCGCAGTGCGACCCTGTCCCAAAGACGCACCATTCCGAACCTGCGCTGGTGGATCGGCGGTCTGCTGTTCGCCTCCACCGTCATCAATTATATTGACCGTCAAACCCTGAGCGTGCTCGCTCCGAACCTCAAGACCCGGTTCTCGTGGAACAACTCGGACTGGGCCCTGATTGTCATCGCTTTCCGCGTCGCCTACGCGCTGATGCAGGCGGTCTCGGGACGAGTGCTCGACTGGCTCGGGACCCGGCGCGGACTGCTTTTGACGGTGAGTTGGTATTCGCTGGCGGCGGCCGCCACCTCGGCGGCGGTGGGACTTAAGAGTTTCATGTGCTTCCGGTTCTTGCTGGGCTCCGGGGAAGCGGCCAACTGGCCGGGCGCCGCCAAAACCGTGTCCGAATGGTTCCCCAAGGCGGAGCGAGGATGGGCCGTGGCGCTCTTCGATAGCGGATCTTCGGTGGGCGGGGCGGCAGCCCCATTCCTGGTGTTTTGGATCTATCGTACCTTCGGAAGCTGGCGGCCGGTCTTTATTGGCACGGCTGTGTTGGGTTTGATCTGGGCGCTGGCGTGGAAGGCGTTCTACCAACCTCCGGAAACGCATCCGAACCTGGGGCCCGAAGAACGCGCCATGATTCTAGGGGCTCGCGCCGCCGAGAAGAGCGCCGAGGTGCGCGCCTTGTCTGACGAGGGAGCGCGGCCGGCTTCCTGGTCCCAACTGATCGGCCTGCGGGAGACCTGGGGCATTGTGCTGGGCAAGTCGCTGACCGACCCGGTCTGGTTCTTTATTACGGACTGGTTCGCCATTTACCTGGTGTCCAAGGGATTCACGCTGGAGAACACGGCGCTGGGCTTCTGGGTTCCCTTTCTGGCAGCCGATCTCGGCAATTTTTTCGGAGGTGGGCTATCCAGCTACCTGATCCGGCGCGGTTGGCAGGTGTTGAAGGCCCGGAAATTCGTGATCCTGGTCTGCGGCTTCGGAATGACGCTGCTCATTCCGGCCATCGGCGTGTCCTCGTTGGCCGCGATTGTCTCGCTGTTCGCCGTCGCCACATTTTGTTATTCGGCATGGTCCACCATGGCGCTGGCATTGCCTTCGGATTTGTACCCCAGCGGTTCGGTGGCCTCGGTAAGCGGGATGAGCGGCACGGGCGCCGGAATCGGTACCATTATCTCCACCTTCCTGATCGGCCGGGTATCGGACAAGTACTCTTTCGCGCCCATCCTGGTGGGAGCCAGCCTGGTGCCGCTGGTGGCAACGGCGCTGGTATTCCTCCTGATTCGGACGAAAAAGGCATCATAGAAAGATATGCAAAAGAATTTGACTTCTCTTCCCCGAGATCCTGCGTGAGATCAGCGGCAAAAGAGGTAAGATCACGTTGATGTCACAATCCTTCGTGGGCGTCCGAGCGGTCACAAGCGTGGCGCAGGCCAGTACGGCGGATCGGGCGGCGAGGCTGGTCTCGCTCGACGCCTTCCGCGGCGCCACCATGGCGTTGATGATTCTGGTCAACACTCCGGGCGATGGTGCCCATACCTATTGGCCGCTGCGCCACGCCGAGTGGCACGGTTGGACGCCCACCGACGTGGTGTTTCCATCGTTCCTTTGGATCGTCGGAGTCGCCATCACCCTGTCGTTGGGCCGTCGCCTCGCTCGCGGCGATTCCCGTTCCGGCCTCTTCCGTCAGGCTGCCCGCCGTGCCGGCATTCTTTTCGCGCTCGGCGTGCTGGTCTACGTGTACCCGGCGTTCGACCTCTCTACCCAGCGGATTCTCGGCGTGCTACAGCGCATCGCCATCTGTTACCTGGCGGCGGCCGCGATTTACCTCACCACCAGGCTGCGGGGACAGATCGTCTGGACGATGTCCCTGATGGCCGTTTACTGGCTGCTCATGGCGTTCGCTCCGGTTCCCGGCTACGGCTCCGGGCGCCTGGACGTGGAGGGCAACTTCGCGCATTACATCGATCGCATCGTTCTTGGCTCCCACAATTATCTGCAAACCAGGACCTGGGACCCGGAGGGCATCGTCAGCACGCTGCCGGCAATCGCTACCTGCCTGCTCGGATTGCTTGCCGGCCACATCGTGGGCCTGCGGCGCAGTCTCGGGGAGCGCTGCCTGCGCCTGCTTGGCCTGGGCGTTATCCTGCTCGCCGCCGGACTGATCTGCAACACCTGGCTGCCCATCAACAAGAAGCTCTGGACCGATTCCTTCACTCTCTTCATGGCCGGTCTGGATTTCGTCTTCTTCGCCGGTTTCCTGTGGCTGGTGGATGGTCTGGGCTGGCGCCGCGTGGCCAGGCCCCTGGTCGTCATGGGGATGAACGCGATCGTCATTTACCTGGCGAGCGAATTCCTGGACCAGGCTCTCAGCTGGGTCCGTTGGACCGGCGCAGGGGGAAAAGTTGTGCTCCGCGAGTGGCTCTACGATCATCTCTTCGCCCGCCTGGCCTCGCCCTACAACGCGTCCCTGCTCTACGCCATCACTTACGTGCTGGTGATGTTTCTGTTCGCTTGGGCGTTGTACCGCCGCGGTTGGTTCGTTCGCGTTTGATTGGGGATTGGGGTGGGGCCACGCCCCAAGGGTCGTAATGCGACCATGTCCCACGAGTGCAAACATAGTCCGTCAACCCGCTACGTTTGTGAACTTAGTACCGTCAGTAGTACCTACGGGACTTTCAACTACGTTGCCAGTGCCACATAATCGCTCCAGATCTCGGGCTTGTCTGTTGCGGGCCTGAATTGAAACCCGGCGCGGGAACGCGGAATCTACTCTGCCTGACCGTCTTCCCGAGCCTTCAGGTGGAGAACCGTAGTGGAAACGCGGAACGCCTGTGGCACAACAACTCCCTTACGAGGTGCTAAGCCATGAACAAACGGTCAACCTCGCCTGCGGTTCCGGACATGACGGCACCGCTGCCTCGACGGCCAAACTATGAACGATGCCGGTGTGGTTATTGCCGCAAGTGCCGCGAGAACGAGAAGTGGGATCGGATGTTCGCCAAATTCGAGGTGAAGGAAGACGGCTGGGACACGAACGGTCTGTTCCAATCGACGCTGAGCAGTTGGTAGTTGGCGCCGGGTACCTCAAAGTCCGAGTCCGGAAAGACGACGGCACGACCGACTCCTCCGGCGACCATGGCTCGAGCCCTTGGGTGACGACAGTGAACCGGACGCCATGCTTTTCCACCAGCCTCGTGCGGTGGCAGGATCGACCTGCCGTGGCTACTGGGTTTCACACTCCCCGGAACGGTCCGTGTCGCGTCGGGGTCACCCGCTCCGCAGCCGCCCGCGTAGCGGCGCCGCACCGCACTCCTTCAGTGTACGAGCCTGATTACGTCGCAATTGCGCGTTGGGCAAGTCGGCAACTCCGGGGACTTCCACACTACGGCGCCTTCGCGACCGACTGATCGGCTCCGCCAGCCTTCTGAACAGGGGTAACCTCGAGGTCCCGCACGACAACGCCCACGCGCAGGTCCTTCTTCGTATGGCAGAGTGTCTCTTCGCCAGGACCGGTCGTTAGCTTCAATGACGTTGGTCCAAACCGGCGGCTGCCTCCCGCACATCGGTCCCGTAATAGCCAGAGGGCTCCTCCTGTCCAAAGCCGCGGAGGTTGCGATATACTCTGCCTCACTATGTCCCGAATCTCTTTACTGATCTTGGCCTGCTCGACCGCTGCCCATCCCGCCGGCTTCCAATCCGCCGACTTTCTGAAGTTGCGGTCGGTCGGCATCGTGCAGTTCTCGCCCGATGGATCGCGGCTGGCCTACACCGTTACGCGCAACGATGCCCCACGCGACCCGATCGGCCAGCTTTGGATCATGACTCTCTCCGACGGCAAGTCGATCTGCCTCAGCGCCGGCGACGATCCTTCAGGCAATCCGGAATGGTCGCCCGACGGAAAGTGGATCGCTTACTCCGGCCGGGACGGCGGACAGCGCGGCCTCATCGTCGCTCGTCCCGATGGCAGCGGCAAGCGGTTCCTCACCCCCATGGAGAGCACCAACAGCCCGCTGCCCACTACCGGCAAAACGGTGGCATGGTCGCCTGATAGCAAGCAGATCGCCTACGTCTCCGCGGTGCCCGGACCCGAGACCGGGGAAGCCACCGGCGACCCGATCGTGATCACCCGCTATCTCTACAAGCCCACGGCCGGCGAGGGGAATTCGCACTTCAATGACAACAAGCGCCTGCACATCTTCGTGCTCGACGTCGATACCGGCAAATCACGGCAAATCACCTCCGGCACGCACTACGAGCACTCCCTCGACTGGTCGCTCGACGGCAGCGAGATCGCCTTCGTCTCCAATCGCGAGCAGAATGAGGACCAGTTCTTCAACTATGACCTGTTCTCCCTGAACGCCGCCGACGGCACAATCCGCCGCCTGACCTCCACCGAGAGCGCCGAGTATCGCCCGCACTGGTCGCCCGATGGCAAGACCATCGCCTACGAGGCCACCAAGCGCGGGCTCACCGACCTCGAAACCACTATGGAGGATACCCACGTCTGGCTGATCGG
>DASQZT010000184.1:0-42204 GCA_035638575.1 Bryobacteraceae bacterium | reverse complement strand
GGGCCGCAGGGCCGCGGCCAGATAAATCAGGGGCAAGCTGCACGCCACCAGGGCAGCCCAGCGCCGCCCGGTCAGCCCTTTTGGAATCTGCCTCGTTTCGTCCAGAATCCGCTCGATTCTCTTTCGCACTTCGGATGCTTTCGCCATCGCCATCGCCTCCCAAACCAATCGACCGTGCCCGGTCTTCACCGCCGCGGCCATGTCCAATAACGCCTGCGCATAGGGCTCCGTCGCCACTTCGAGCAGCGCGGAATCGTCGCACGCCTGCTCCGCGAGCGACGCCAGACGCCGCTCCAGCCACCAGGCCAGCGGATGGAACCAGAAGACGCACCGGTTCAGCCCAGCCAGCACCGAAATCGCCCAGTCAGCCCGCCGCACGTGGGTGCGCTCGTGGGCCAGCACGGCTTCCAGCTTGGCCGCATCCCACTGCTCCCAATCCGCCGGCAGCAAGATCTCAGGACGGAGCCAGCCGACGGTAAGCGGCACCGAGATCCAACCGGATTCGTAGATGCCGGCGGCCCAGGCGCGCTCGATCTTCCGGCTGCCCCGCACCAGCCGCACAGTGAAGGCATAGCCGAACGCCAGCCGGATCAGCATCACCAACAAGCCCACGGCGTAGACCGCCACCGCGGCGTCGCGCCAGTGCGGCAGCGAGGTGGCTGGCGCCGCAGCGCCTCGGCGCGCCGCGCCGCCCGATTCCACCGCGCTTGCATAATCCGGCGAGAGCGCCACCGCGGCGGGAGCCGGCATCGCGCGCAACACCCGTATGGGCACCGCGGGCGTGAGCGGGGCGATCGCCGCGAGCGCCAGCATGCCCGCCACGACCACGGTCCACACCGCGTGCCGCACGGCCGCGGCCTGCAGACGAAACACGAACAAGGCCGCCGCCGCCAGCGCGGCCAGGCCAAGCGAGCGCACCGCCACAACGCCCAGGTACGCGATGGCATTCGAGCTGAACTCCATATCACTCCCTCTCGCGGCCCTTCCGCCGCGCGATTCTTTGCGCCAGGCGCTGCAATTCGCGCTCGTCGACCATGTCGTTGGCAACCATGCCCAGGAGGAGCTGCTCGACGCTGCCGCCGCAGAAACGCTCGATGATCTGGCGCACGGCCTTGGCCGCGACATTCTGGGGCGCATCGAGCCCGGTATAGACGTTGGTGCGTCCGTCCACACGATGCGCGACGTACTCTTTCTCTTCCAGCCTTTTGAGAATGGTGCGGACGGTGGATTCCTTCATGGGGTGCCGCTGGGCGAGGGAATTCCGCACGTCCTCGGCAGTGACGGAGCCGTGCTGCCAGACGACGGCCATGACGAGGTGTTCGAGTTCGCTGAGCGGCTTTCGATTTTTTCGAGCGCTAAACATTGTAGCACTACAAACTGTAGCGCAAGAAGGGAGCGGTGTCAAGGGGATTGTGGAGGGAGGTTTGAGGGGTGGAGTTTGGAACGCAGGAGTCAGCGCTTTTCCAGCTTCCACACCGCGACGGTTCTCCCGTCGCCCTTCCTTGCCTCGAAATCCGACGGCCGCGGCTGTCCCGGCGCCGACGAACAGAGCCTCAACGTCTGCCCGCCGCATTCATAAATCCCGAGCTGCGTTTTCCCGGCATGCGTGCCCCGGGTGTGAACGTAATCGATCTCCCGCGGCGATTTTGCCGGGTCGAGGGTGAACGTGGCCTCGAGGAACACCTGCGGCCCAAACCGTACCGTGGTTTGGTTTCCGCGCGTGACGCGCTTCCCGTACTTCACCATGGAGCGATCAAGCGGCTGCCCGTCGAGGAAGCCCGAAACCATCGACCACTCGCCTTCCAGTTCCGTGGCCGGTCCCGAGCCGCCCGGCGCCTCCGCTGTCGCCGCGCTCGCCGAAGCATCGGCCAGAGGCGCCGCCGGCCCGCGTCTCAACGTCTCCAGCGCGTGGCCCGTGCCCGGATCCGCCGCGAATTTCTTGGGCCGCTCGCCGCCGCGCGTGGTGAGGCAGATCTTCCAATCGTCGCCGTCGAGGTGGTAAATGCCGAGAGACGTGCTCCCCTTCTCCGGGCCGGCGGTGAACGTCAGGTCGAACGTCTTGGGATTCGCCGCCGCATCCAGCTTCAGGGCGCCCTCATAAGTGGCCCCCATGCCGAGCGACTGGAAGCGATCGCCCTCCACCACGATGCGCGCGGCGCCCAGCATGGCCGCGGGCATCTTCTGCCCTTCCATCTCGAGCGCCACCACGCTCCAGGTTCCCTGCAAAAGGTCGGAATCCATCATTCCCTCATTTTGCCAACTGGCGCAACACGTACGGCAGGATTCCGCCGTTGCGGTAGTATTCCACCTCTTGTGGCGTGTCCACGCGCACGAGCACGGTGAAGCGCTTTTCGGCCCCGCCGTCCGCGACGGCGCGCACGGTCGCTTTGCGGCCGCCGCCGTTCAGCGCGGCGGGAATCCCTTCGACGGAGTAGGTCTCCCGGGCGCTCAGCCCGAGGCTTGCCGCGCTCTCGCCGGGCTGGAACTGCAAGGGCAGCACGCCCATGCCCACCAGGTTGGTGCGGTGAATGCGCTCGAAGCTCTCGGCGATGACGGCGCGCACCCCGAGCAGCGCCACGCCCTTGGCCGCCCAGTCGCGCGAAGAGCCCGAGCCGTACTCCTTGCCCGCCAGGATCATCAGCGGCGCGCCTTCCCGCTGGTACAGCATGGAGGCGTCGTAGATGGACATCTGCTCGCCGCCGGGCAGGTGCTCGGTCCAGCCGCCTTCGGTCCCGGGCGCGAGCTGGTTGCGCAGCCGGATGTTGGCCAGGGTGCCCCGCACCATCACCTCGTGATTGCCGCGGCGCGCGCCGTAGGAGTTGAAATCCTTGGGCTCCACGCCTTGCGCGATGAGATACTGGCCCGCCGGACTGTCCTTGGGGATGGATCCCGCCGGAGAGATGTGGTCGGTGGTCACCGAATCGCCCAGCAGCGCCAGGACCCGCATGCCGTCCAGATCCTTCACCGACGTCGCCGGGTCGGGCATCTGGTCGAAGTACGGCGGCTTCTTGATATAGGTGGAGCGCTCGTCCCACTGGAAGGTGCCGCCGGTCGGAACCGGCATGGCCTGCCAGTTCCCGTCGCCGTCGAAGGCATGCGCGTACTCGTGCTCGAACATGCCCTTGTCGACAGCGGCGCGCACGGTGCTCTGGACCTCGGCATTCGACGGCCAGATGTCGCGCAGGTACACCGGCTGGCCGGCGCCGTCGTGCCCCAGGGGATCGCGCGTGAGATCGATGTCCATGGTTCCGGCCAGCGCGTAGGCCACCACCAGCGGCGGCGAAGCCAGGTAGTTGGCCTTCACCAGCGAGTTGATGCGCCCTTCGAAGTTGCGATTGCCGCTGAGCACGGCGGCGACCACCAGGTTCTCCTTCTGCACTGCCTGCGCCACCCCGTCGGGCAGCGGACCGCTGTTGCCGATGCAGGTGGTACAGCCGAATCCGACCAGGTGGAAGTTGAGCTGCTCCAGGTAGGAGAGCAGGCCCGCCTTGCGGTAGTAGTCGATCACCACTTTGGACCCGGGCGCCAGGCTGGTCTTGACCCACGGTTTCACCTTCAGCCCGAATTCCACCGCTTTCTTCGCCACGAGGCCCGCGGCGAGCATGACCGACGGGTTGGAGGTGTTGGTGCAACTGGTGATGGCGGCGATCACCACCGCGCCGCTTTCCACATTGGTGGCTTTGCCATCGATTTCGGCTGGCGCGCTCTTCGTCGGCCCCGGAAACGCGTCGTGGAAATTCTGGCGCACGGCGGGCAACTCCACACGGTCCTGCGGCCGCTTGGGCCCGGCCATCGAGGGCGTCACCGTTGCCAGGTCCAGTTGAAGCGTGTCGGAGTACGCCGCGTCCGGAGTCGAATCGGTGCGGAAAAGGCCCTGCTCCTTGGTGTAAGCCTCCACCAGGGCAACGAGGTCCGGCGCGCGGTTGGTGAACTTGAGGTACGCGAGGGTCTCGTCGTCCACGGGGAAGAAGCCCATGGTGGCGCCGTACTCGGGCGCCATGTTGGCCACGGTGGCTCGGTCGGCAAGGCTCAGGGCGCTGAGGCCGGGGCCGTAGAATTCCACGAACTTGCCGACCACGCCCTTCTTGCGCAGGATCTGGGTGATGGTGAGCACCAGGTCGGTGGCGGTGCACCCTTCCTTCAGCCGGCCGTGCAGCTTGAAACCGACCACCGGCGGCAGCAGCATGGAAACCGGCTGTCCCAGCATGCAGGCTTCGGCCTCGATGCCCCCTACTCCCCATCCCAGCACGCCCAAGCCGTTGATCATGGTGGTGTGGGAGTCGGTGCCAACCAGGGAGTCGGGATATGCCTGTCCATTGGCGCGGAATACCACCGAAGCGAGATACTCCAGGTTGACCTGGTGAACGATGCCGGTATCCGGCGGCACCACACGGAAATTGCGGAAGGCGGTTTGCCCCCAGCGGAGCAGCATGTAGCGCTCGCGGTTGCGCTGAAATTCGAGCAGCGCGTTCACATCGAAGGCGTCGCTCGATCCGAAGCGGTCGACCTGCACGGAGTGATCGATGACCAGGTCGGCCGGCATGAGGGGGTTGGCGCGGCCAGGGTCGGCGCCCATGGCCGCCAGGGCGTCGCGCATGGCAGCCAGGTCCACCACGCAGGGGACCCCGGTGAAGTCCTGCAGGAGCACGCGGGCCGGCATGAAACTGATTTCCTTGTCGCCGGAGCCGCCGCGCGCCACGTAATCGATATCGGCGGCCGAGACCCTCACGCCGTCCTCGTACCGCAGCAGGTTTTCGAGAAGAATCCTGGTGGAGACCGGAATGCGGGACAGGTTGCCGATCCCCTTGGCTTCGAGCGCGGCGAGGCGGAAGTAGTCGTATTCGAGGTTGCCTACGCGCAGCCTGGCTGCTGCGCCAAAACTGTTTTTCGACATCAGTTTGATTATAGTGGCGGAGCGGGCATAAAGTTTTGGTCGAATGGGCCGATCAACCATATGTGTCACCGAATGTCCCGAATGGAGACACCAGGGCGACTTTGGAAGCCCTGGTCCGCACAGACGACCGTAATGCCGCCGGCAACGGGCGGCGGATCCGCAAACTCCTGGAACGGGACCGGGACACCTTCTATTCCTGTGCCATCGATATCCTGCGAAGCCAGGCCAGGCACCTTTCGGAGAGCCTTGCCGTGGGTGGCAAGCCCGCGGCCGATGTCACCCGGCTGATGGCGATTTTGAGCGAAATCTCCAGCGGCAATCGCATTCTGCCTACCTTGATGTCGCTGGCGCGCCAGCAGAACAAGCACTTCCAGTCCAAAGCGGTCCTCATGATCGGCAAAGCCAATCGCAGCGTGAAGTGGGTGCAGACCCGCCTTTCCGACCCGGATTCCCGGGTCGCGGGGAATGCGCTGTTGGGACTGTAGCGGCTCGGCGATACCTTCGCGATCCCGGAACTGCTGAGAATCGCCGGGCATGAATCGCCGCTGTTTCGGGCTACGGCGGCGTAGACCATGGGCGAATCCGGCGACCCGCGATTCACCAAGGCTTTGGGCAAGCTCATGCGAGAGCCGCACGGCGACATACGGGCACGAGCCTTCGAAGCACTCGGCCAGATTCGCGCCGCTACGGCCCTGGCCTGCCAGGGAGGCGAATGGCGGGTGGCCGGCCGGTTCAACCGGTCCATGCAGAGCGGATGGCGGCGCCTTCAGCTACAGGTCAGCTCCCAGGACGGAAAGGAACAGATCCAACTGCTCCCGACCCAGTTCATCCTGACCGAAGAAGCAAAGAACGTGGCCAGCTATACGGTGGAAGAAAGCCTGGCGCCGGACTTCCTGTCCATCGCCTTTCTCTTTCCCCGGCCGGGGGATCCCGGTGCGGCGCCATTCAACCAGGGTGTCCTGAGTGCGCTCCGATGGAAACGCCCGTCCGATCTTTGGTCCGCCCTGCAGTTCATTCCCAAAGCAAGGCAACTGGAGGCCAGCCTGGCGGGGCAGAAGATCGCGGTGGCCCCGGCGGAGCCGAGAGTGGAGGAGGACCTGCCCCTTCAATTCACCTGCGACCCGGAAACCGCGCGGGCCGCTTTTCTGAAGGTTGCCCCCAAGCTCGAATGTTCGGACCTGTGGGGCGCGATTCGCCGATCGGCTCAACTCAGGAACGGCCCGGTCCGCGGGAAACGCCACGCCATCATCTACTCCCAGCACGAGAGCGGCTCGGCTCCGGGCTATGCCGAGACGGCCTCGGCCGCCAAGACTTCGCCCACCGTCGTGAATGCCATCTCGCTGGAGCCGAACGCTATGCTGGCAAACCTCTGCCACCTGACCAAGGGCACCTTCCAGACAATCGACGCGGAAGGCGAGGCCGCCGCGGCGGTGGAGCAGATGTGCCTCAATCTGATGGCTCGATACACGATCCGTTACCAGCCGGCCGATCCGGAAGCCGCCTCGCTGGCCATACGTGTCCAGTCGGAGGACGGCTGGGGAGAGGTCACCCTCCCGATTCCGCCGCAGGCGGGGTGAAGATTCTGAGGGACAGGCGCCTCAGAAGGCTCAGCGAAATGAAGCGGGAGCCTCGATCTCTTCGCGCACATCTATCGCGTGCGGCGCTGGCTGCCGATATGACTATGCGTGGGAACATTAGCGCCCACCGAAGGAGCATGAATGAATGGCCTTTCCCTTGCCTGGCAGGCCCGGGTCGTGGCCCTGGCCGGCCTCTTAGCCGCCGCGGCGGCGGCGCCGGCCCAGGAATCCACCGGCGTCCCGCGCCCCGGCACCGGGGGACTTTTTGACGAGATGCCGGTGGTGGAGGCCGCGTCGCTGCACGCGCAAACGTTGCAGGAAGCGCCCGCCAACGTCACCATCATCACGGACGAGGACATTCGAAAGTACGGCTATCGCACCCTCGGAGACGCGCTCGCCGGAGCCCGCGGTTTCTATCTCACGGCCGACCACGTCTATGAATACGTCGGCTTGCGCGGCTTCTCTTTGCCCGGCGATCTCAACACCCGTTTTCTGGTCATGATCGATGGGCACGCCATGACCGACATCATCTACAACCAAAACGGCTTTTTCGGACAGGATTTCGGCCTCGACATGGACCTGGTGAAGCGCATCGAAATCATCCGCGGGCCCGCCTCCGCGCTCTATGGGAGCAACGGCATCTTTTGCACCGTCAATATCGTGACCAAGGCGCCGGTCGAGCATCCCGCGGGGCGCGTCAGCACCGAGACCGGCAGCTTTGGCGAAAAGAAGATACAGGCGGCGTCTTCTGTGAACCTGGGACACGGCGCGAATCTGCTGGTCTCCCTGTCCGCGTTCAACAACAGCGGGCAGACCCTGTATTATCCGGAGTTCGATACGCCGCAGACCGGAAACGGATGGGCGCGCGGCGTCGACGGGGAGCGCGGCTACCACGCTTTTGCCAATCTGGTCTGGCACAACTGGTCGGTGGTCGCCAACCTCAGCACGCGCCAGAAAAACGTCCCGGTGGTGCCTTGGAGCCCCACCATCTTCGCGGACCGGGGGACCAAACTCCAGGACGGTCACGATTTCGTCGAAGCGCGGTACTCTCGCGATCTGGGCGTGTCGAACCGCTTACAGTGGCGGATTTACTACGACCGGTATCAATTCAAGGGCCGATATGATTACGCGGCCGAGGGCGGCGGGATTGAAGATGTACGGGATTTCGCACAGGGCGACTGGGCCGGCTCCCAGGTCACCTTCCGCCACCAGTGGCCGCGGTTCGGAGCGTTGACCGTGGGGGCCGAGTTCATCGGCGAAATGCGCAACCTGCAAAAAACGGATATCGTCTCGCCGGTGGCGGAGAATCTCGCCTTCATCGAGAAGCAGGATTTCCGCGGCAGTGTCTTTGGCCAGCAGGAACTCGACCTGTCGCGGCGATGGAAGGTCGATTTGGGACTGCGATACGACCGCTCGTACCGGTATGGTGCCGATTTGTCCCCGCGCGCGGCGCTGCTGTTCCGGCAATCGCCGGCCACGGTTTACAAGGTCCTTTGGGGCCGCGCTTTCCGGAACCCGACGGCCTTCGAGGCCTACTGGACCGATCAGGGGCAATCGCAGGTCCCCAATCCCGGCCTCCAACCGGAGCACGCCGATACGTGGGAAGCGTCCTGGGAGCGCCTCGTGAAGCAGCGGATCAACCTGGTGGCGACGGCCTATCGTTACGATTTGCGGGGTTTGATTGAGGCGGTTCCGGCGGATAACACGGGCCTCCTGTATCAGTACAGGAACGTGGCCGAGAGCCAGGCTTACGGTGCGGAATTCGAGATCCACGGCCGCTTCAGCGAGCGGGTGGAAGGCGGGACCAGCTTCGCCATGCAGCACACGGAAGACCCGGGCTTGGGTATGGCAGTACCGAACTCTCCCGGGCGGGTCGCCAAGCTGCGGCTGGCCGTTCCGTTGTGGAGAAGAAGAGTGTTCCTCGCCAGCGACTGGCAGTATCTGAGTGCACGCAGCACCTTGGCAGGCAACCGGCTGCCGGGTGTGGCGGTGGGCGGGATGCACGTTTCGACTGCCGGGCTCAACCCGAATTTCGACCTCCAGTTGGGAGTCGGTAATGTCCTGAACCATCGATATGAGGATCCAGTCGGCGGCCTGGTGATCGACCAAATTCTCGCCGACGGCCGGTCGGTGTATCTGAAATTGATCTGGCATACGCGTGATTGAAAGCTTTCCATTGCGTCCACGCGGCCACCGGGCCGGCTTGATCCGGAGGGCCATCTGCGCCCTGCTGGCCGCGGCTTTCTCTGGCGAAGCCGCAGTGGGCGCAGGCACCGGTCCCGTCCTGATCATCAGCACCGCGGGCACGGAGGCGTACGCACAGGCGCTGGAAGGCATCCGGGCGGGGCTCGCCAACACGGCCCCCCTGGAGTTCGTGGACACTAGCCTGAAACCGCAACTGGACAGCCTGGCGAAGACGCTGGCGGCAAAACACCCGCGAGTGGTGATCGCGGTGGGGGCCGAAGCTGTGGCGGCGGTAACCGCCAGCCGGAGCAATGCGCCGGTGGTTTCCACCATGATTCTCCTGTCGGATAGCTGGAAGGCCGAGACGGACAAGGCCCCATCCACGGTGGTCGGCGAGGTCTACCTGGATTTCTCCGTGGGCGGAGTGTGCCGGGAGTGGAAACAGCTCGTCCCCGGCAAGACGCGCCTGGGCGTCATCCGCAATCCGCTCAAGAACGGGCCATCGAACGCCGCCATCGAGGCGCAGGCATCGTCCGCGGGGTGTTCGGTGCGCATCGTCGACTGCGCCCGGCCGGAGGATTTGCTGACGGCGTTCCTCTCTCTCCGTAACAATGCCGATTTCGTGTGGGCGATGCCGGACAGCGCGCTGTACACTTCGGCAACCGTGAAGCCCTTGCTCATGGCATCGCTGGACCAACGGTTGCCGCTGGTGGGTTTTTCGGAGAGCTTTGCTCGTGCCGGCGCCACCATGGGCCTCTACCCGGATTTTCCGGACGTGGGCCGGCAGACCGCCGAGCTGGCCCGGAAATGGCTGGCCGGGGAGCCGTTTCAGGCTGCTCAGGTGCCCAGGACGGCGCGCGTGGCCTTCAACCACCGCGTAGCCCGGCTCATGGGCCTGCGATACACGCCGCCGCCCGAAGGCGAGGGCCGGGTGATGGTGATCAAGTGACCCTCATCGGCCGGCTGCTCAAAACGCGCCGCAGTCTCCTGAGCCGCGTAATGGCCGCCAACGCGGTGCTCTTTGTCTCGGTGATCGTTTGCCTGATGGCGCTGTTTCTGGTTACGCAGCACGGCGCCCTGGAACACCAACTGGAGTTGCGGGCCGAGTCGCTCGCCGCCTCCCTGTCGAGCCAGATCGAGTTCCCCCTGCTGGTTGGAAACCGCGAGGATCTGGACCGTATCGCGCGCGCAGCCGTGCGGGACGAGGATGTCGAGTGGGTCCGGATTACCGACGCATCCGGCGGGCTGCTGGCGCAAGCCGGCAGGGCCGGATCCAACTCGCGCTCGGCCGCCATCGTGCCTGGCCGGCGGGCAGTCGTGGAAGCAGCCCGCAGCGTGGTTCCCCGGAGGGAATCCGGCCTGCTCACGTGGAACAGCTCGGACACGCCGGAAAGCGCCCTGGGAAACGTGCATGTGGCCTTCTCGCTGGACCGGCAACGCTCCCTGTTCCTGCGTACGGCTGTCGCGGCGGGGGCCGTCGCGCTGGTGGCACTATTGCTGGTCGTAAGCGTGGGGTACCTGCAATTGAGGCGGATTCTGATGCCGCTCAAACAGCTCATCGAGTTCACGCGGCTGGTGGGCAAAGGCGATCTCACCAGGAGAGCGGTGGTGGCGGAGTTCGACGAGGTGGGCGACCTGGCCGCCTCGTTCAACCAAATGGTTGCGGAGCTGGACGCCTCACGGCTGGAGCTGATCCACCGGGTCGAAGAGGCCCAGCAGGCCAGCCGTCTCAAGAGCCAGTTCCTGGCCAACATGAGCCACGAAATCCGTACCCCGATGAACGGCGTGATCGGCATGACGAACATCGCGCTGGACACGCCGCTGAATCCCGAGCAGAGGGATTGCCTGATGGCGGTGCGCCACTCCGCCGACTCGCTGATGACCGTCATCAACGATATCCTGGACCTCTCTAAAATCGAAGCTGGCAAGCTCTCGCTCGACACCGTGGATTTCGATCTGCACGCGCTCCTGCGCCAGGTGATGTCGATGCTGGCCCCGAGGGCCCACGAGAAGAATCTGGAACTGATGTGCGAGCTTGCCCGAGACGTTCCCACCCGGCAGGTGGGCGACCCGGTGCGCCTCCAGCAGGTCCTGATCAACCTGGGCGGCAACGCCATCAAGTTCACCGACCACGGGGAGGTTCTTTTCAGCATCAAAGTCCAGGAGGCCGGCGAATCGGAAGTATTGCTGTGTTTCGAGGTGACGGACACGGGAATCGGCATCGCTCCCGGCAAGCAGCGTTCGATCTTCGAGGCTTTCGTGCAGGCCGATGGCTCCACATCGCGGAAGTACGGCGGCACCGGTCTCGGCCTGACCATCTGTTCCCAGTTGGTGGCGATGATGGGCGGGGAGATCGGTGTGGAGAGCGCGCCCGGCCGCGGGAGCCATTTTCATTTCACGGCGCGGCTTGGCCGAAGCCGATCACCGGCCGGGGCCGCAGTTTCCCGGCCCGCCACGATCCCCGGCGCCCGGATTCTGATTGTGGACGACAACCCTAGAAGCTTGAGAATTCTCGCCTCGGTCGCCGAACAGGGCGGTCTGGCGGCTCGCGGCGCGGAAAGCGGTTCAGAAGCCCTGGACCAGCTAGGCGAGGCCAGGGCGTCGGGACTTCCGTTCGAGTTGTTGCTGGCGGATGCCGAAATGCCCGGTATGGACGGGTTCACGCTGGTCGAGCAGTTGCGGGAGAATGGCGCCCTTCCGGTTCCTGTCATTCTGATGGTCGGTTCCAGGGACATCGGCGGAGCAGCCACGCGCTGCCGCGCCGCGGGGATCTCCCGCTGCCTGGTAAAGCCCGTGATGGCCTCCGATCTGCTCGATGCCGCGCTGGATGCGCTCGGCGGCTACCAATTGAAAGATGAAGCTCCCGCGGCTCCGGGCGCCTCCAACGGTCCCGCCTCCGGCCTCTCGGTGCTTCTGGCCGAGGACAACCTGATCAACCAGAGGGTCGCCAGCGCATTACTGGCAAAACGGGGGCATCGCGTGACCTTCGCTTGCACTGGCCTCGAAGCCCTGCAAGTCTCCGAACGTGAAATCTTCGATGTCGTTCTGATGGACGTTCAGATGCCCGTCATGGACGGTCTTCAGGCGACCACGGCAATCCGCGAGCGGGAACGCTTGACGGGCGGGCACTTGCCGATCATCGCCATGACGGCACATGCCATGAAGGGCGACCGCGAACGATGCCTGTCGGCGGGGATGGACGGGTACGTCGCCAAGCCGATCCGCCCCAGCGAGTTGTTCGAAGCGATCGAAGCATGCCAGCAACGGCTTCCCGATCCTCCGCCCGTGACGGCAAACAGCGGCGCTCTGTGCTTGCCCGCGCTGTGACGAGCCGCACCGGCCAATTTCAGTGCCCCCCGGGCAAATCTCCGCCGCTGCGCGCGAGGTGAGCCGGCGCCGGGGAACCCAGGTATTTCTCGGGCAACGGATTGCCATCGCGTTCCGAATCCCAGAGGATGGTCATCACTTTCCAGGCGCTGCCGTCCTTGACCAGTTGAAAGCTGTTGATGCCGCGGGCAAACGGCTTCCCGCCAGGCTCGCGCCGCGATTCGTAGGTGCTGAACACGTGCGCGATGCTCCCGAACGATTCCGCGCGCCGCGCTGCTTCCGACTCGTAAAACGCGGTCTTTTCGAAGCTCGTTCCCGCCCGCGCTACGTAATCGTCCACCGACATGACGACCGGCGTCGTGCTGCCCGCCGCCGCCCGCATGGTGATCAGCCGGGCGCCAGTGGCAAACAGCGACCGGAATCGCGCCCAATCCCTGTTCCCCGCGGGGCCAGAGATCGTATCGTAAACCGCGCGGACCGCGGTCTCCACCGAATCGCCATCGGCCGCCCGGGCCATCGGGATCATCGACGCCAGAAGCGCCGTCAGGAGTGCCGTCTTCATCTCGTCAATCCCTCCAGTCCATCGCCAGCCGCACCAGCGTCCGCACGGGAACGCCCGACGGGCCCTTGGCCAGGAACGGCTTGGCATCATCCAACCAGGCGGTGCCCGCGATATCCAGGTGCACCCAGGGCGTGTCCTCGGCGAACTCTTTCAGGAACATCGCCGCGGTCACCGCGCCGCCCCAGCGGCCCCCGATGTTCGCCAAATCGGCAAACGCGCTCTTGAGGTATTCCTTGTAATCGTCCTCGAGCGGCATGGCCCACATGCGCTCGCCCTCGGCCCTGGCGGCCCCGAGCACCCGGTCCCGCATGGCGTCGTCGTTGGCGAACAAGCCTACGTTGAGGTGGGCCAGCGCCACCACGATCGCGCCGGTCAGAGTGGCCGCGTCGACCAGGTGCGTGCAACCCTGGCGGCGGGCGTAGGTAAGGGCATCCGCCAGGATCAGCCGGCCTTCGGCATCGGTATTGAGCACTTCGATGGTCTTGCCCGACATGGCGGTGACAATGTCACCGGGCCGCTGCGCGCGGCTGCCCGGCATGTTCTCGACACACGGGATGAACGCCGTAACCGGAATCGAAGGCTTCAG
Source organism: Bryobacteraceae bacterium (assembly GCA_035638575.1). GTDB lineage: Bacteria > Acidobacteriota > Terriglobia > Bryobacterales > Bryobacteraceae > DASQZT01. Next base: position 29,074 of record DASQZT010000184.1, on the reverse strand, counting down.
CTGTGCCAGGGCCCGCATGGCTCCGATCATGGCAGCCCCGCCCGACATGTCGTACTTCATCTTTTCCATGCCTTCTGACGGCTTGATCGAGATGCCGCCGGTATCGAAAGTCACGCCCTTACCCACCAGGCCGAGATGAGCTTTCGACTCGGTCTTCTCCGGTTGATACCGGATGACGATCAGGGCGGGCGGTTCGGCGCTGCCCTGCGCCACGCCAAGGAGCGCGCCCATGCCGAGTTCCCGCATCTTCTCCTGGTCCAGGACTTCGCAAGCCAGGTTGTAATCCGAAGCCATCCGGCGCGCGGCATCGGCCATTTTCGCCGGTGTGAGCAGGTTGGCCGGCTCGTTTGCCAGCTCACGGGTGAAGTTCTGGGCTTCAGCGATGATGCGTCCGCGGTTCGCGGCTTCGTCGATACCCTTCCCCTCCCCCGCCGGAACCAGGGTAAAGCTTTCCACGGACTTCTTGTCGTCGGCTGTCTTGTAACGGTCCGGCTCGAAATCGCCGAGCACTGCGCCCTCGACCGCCGCCGCGGCGTACTCCGGCGTGGCGCGATCCTGGTCTAAAGCGAAGGCAATCTTCTTCACCGACTTGGACTTCAAATGGCGCACCGCGGCTCCGGCCATCCGCCGCAACTCCGCGGAATCGAACTTTTCGGGCTTGCCGGCCCCCACCAGCAGGACTCGGGTGGCGGCCATTCCCGGCACATGGTGCACGAGCGTCAATTCCAGCGATTTTCCGGCGATTTCTCCCGCGTCGAAGAGATCGCCGGCGCCGAATCGGTCCTCTCTTGTGCCTTCAAACACCGGCACGATGATGGCGCCGGTCTCAACCTGTTCCAGCGGACTGCGTTCGATGGTGATCTGCATCACTATGATTCTGACGGACGTTGGCGCCCTCACGCAAATAAATTCCAATTTTGGAATCCCCCGGAGGGGGGAGAGCATCAGCTTCTGTGTGGTTATGTCGTTGTTTTTACAAGCCGCTAGAAGCCGGCTATGCTATACTGAAGGCTGTTATCCTGGGTACGGATTTTCCAAAAGCTGTAACGATGTGATAGCTGGAGTCGTCCATTAGCTGTGGACAGCGGTTCTCTCCGGGGGACTGGTAGATAAAAATGGCAGACCTGTCGCAACCCAACAACCCTTTTGTAAACCGCGCGGATGACCATCTGTCGCGCCTCCTGGTTTCCGAGGTGGAAGAGCCCTGGTACCACTCTTTCCTTCAGAACATCAAAGAATTCATCAATCCCCCCAAGCTTCCGCCCCTGGTGCTGACGTCCAAGCCGGTTGCCGTGAAGGACATCTGGGGGTTGTACGGACGCCAGAAGAAGTCCTTCATGATGTCCACTGGCTTCCAGATGTGCGTAGTCGGGGTGGTCTTTGCGCTGTCTTTCGTCAAGCCCGTGCAGCAGGCCGCCAAGAACGCCGTCACCCTGATCATGCCGCTGGACATCGACCCGTACCAACCCAAGCTGGCGCCCAAGAAGAATGTTATGAGCGGCGGTGGTGGCGGCGGCGACAGGTCCCCGCTTCCGGCTGCCAAGGGGCAACGGCCCCAATTCGCGCTGCGGCAATTTACACCACCGCAGCAGGTGATAGCCAACCCCGACGCAAAGCTGACCATGACTCCGACGCTCATCGGACCGCCGGAGTTGAACGCGGCGCTGCCGAACAACAACATGAACCAGTGGGGCGACCCGCTGGCCAAGCTTGGACCTGCGTCCAATGGACCGGGTTCCGGCGGTGGTATTGGATCGGGCAAGGGCGGCGGTATTGGCTCGGGCAACGGCGCCGGACTTGGTCCCGGTGAAGGCGGCGGCGTCGGCGGCAACGTGTTCAAGGTTGGCGGCGGCGTTTCGGCCCCGATACTCCTGCACAAAGTCGAGCCCGAGTACTCCGAAGAAGCCCGCAAGGCGAAATACCAGGGAACCGTGCTGCTTTACATCGAGGTCAGCCCCGATGGTAAAGCCACCAACATCCGCGTAGCGCGCAGCCTCGGTCTGGGTCTGGACGAGAAGGCCATCGAGGCCGTGAAGCAGTGGAAGTTCAAGCCCGGCTATAAGAACGGCACTCCGGTCACGGTCGCCGCGACCATCGAAGTCAACTTCCGGCTGCTGTAGGACCGCTCCCTAACGGTCGCGGCTCGGAATGAGGCACTCCGCGCACTGGCAAATCCCGCGCAGATGCTCGTAGGAATAGATCCCCGTATTGTGCCCGTCGCTCCAGTTGATCCGGATAGCATAGTTCCCCACCGGTTCCACCGCCAGCATCTTGAGCACCGGCTTGTACATCTGGAACGGGCCGCCGGGGTTGTCTTTCTTCTGCGGCGGCGTGCCGTGCACCCCGGTGCACGTGGCGCAGGGGCACTTGTCCCGCAAATACTGGAGGCCGTATTCGCTGTGATGGCCGTCTTTCCAGTCGATCTTGATGCCCTTGGATTTCGAAATGGCGATGTGTTCGGGATCGGTGGAAACAGGCATGATCAGTTCAGCAGGCGTTCGACGTCTCGAACACCGGAGATCCGGCGCATGGCGGACACCAGTTTCTCGAGCTGCTTCTTGTCGCGGACTTCCACCGTCATCTCCACCACGCCCCCATCGTGATCCATCGCCCCCCTGGCCTCCAGGCTCCGGATGTTGGTGTTCTCGTCGGACAGCACCGAGGTGAGTTGGTTCAGCATCCCGGGCCGGTCGTCGGTGTGGATCACGATGCGCACCGGGAAAGCGTCCTCGGCCGCCCGCGCCCATTCCACTTCGATCTTGCGCTCCACATCGTACATCAGGCTCTGCACGTTGGGACACATCCTGGAGTGCACCGCGACTCCTTTGCCCCGGGTCACGTATCCGACGATGGCTTCGCCGCGGATGGGGTTGCAGCACTTGGCGCGGTACACCAGCAGGTCGTCGACGCCGCGGACTTTAATGATGGCATCGCCGTCGGGGGGCCGCCCCGGCACCGTGGGCGGTACCGCTTCGCCCGGCGGAGTGCCGGCGGGCCGCCCCCCGGCGAGAGACTCATCCTTCACCACACCGGGCGCGACCTTGCTCAACACCTGGCGCGCCGAAAACTTTCCGTACCCCAGCGCGGCGTACAGATCTTCCATCTTGCTGTAGCCGTAGTCGGCGGCAACCGTTTCCAGATCCGCCTTGGCGACTTTGCCTAGTTGCACGCCGAGGCGCCGGGCTTCCTTCTCCAAATACTTCTCGCCGATCTCGATCGCCTTGGTCCGCTCGCTGACGTTGATGACGTGCTTGATCTTGTTCCGCGCGCGCGATGTCTTGACGAAAGCCAACCAGTCCTTGCTGGGCTCGTGGCCCGGCTGCGTCATGATTTCGACGATGTCGCCGTTGCGCAGCGAAGAGCGCAGCGGAACGATGCGGCCGTTGACTTTGGCGCCCACGCAGGTGTGGCCGACGTCGGAGTGGATGGAGTAGGCGAAATCGATGGGAGTGGCGTCGCGCGGCAGCACGATCACTTTTCCGCGCGGCGTGAAGGTGTAGACCTCTTCGGGATACAGGTCCACCTTGAGGGTGGACATGAACTCCCCCGGGTCCTGGATGTCGCGCTGCCATTCCACCAGGTGGCGCAGCCAGGCGATGCGTTGGTCGTCCGCCGCCGGCCCCTTGCGGCCCTCCTTGTATTTCCAGTGCGCGGCGATTCCTTCTTCGGCGATACGGTGCATCTCCTCGGTGCGGATCTGCACTTCGAAGGTCTGCCCGTGGGGGCCGACCACCGAGGTGTGCAGCGACTGGTACAGGTTGGGCCGCGGAATCGCGATGAAATCCTTGATGCGTCCGGGAATGGGGCGCCACTTGTTGTGGATCACGCCCAACGCCGCGTAGCAGTTCTTCACCGAATCGGTGATGATTCTGAGGGCCATCAGGTCGTAGACCTGGTCCACCGTGATTTTCTGGCGGCGCAGTTTCTGAAACACCGAGTACGGCCGCTTCACCCGGCCGTCGATGCGCGCCGGAATGCCCTCGCGGCGCAGCTCCGCCTCCACCGTCTGGCGGATCTCGATGAGGAACTCTTCGTTGGAGTGGCGGCGCGATTCGATGGTGCCGAGGATTTCCTGGTAGGCGTCCGGCTCCAGGTGCTGGAACGCCAGGTCCTCCAGTTCCCCGCGCACCTTTCCCATTCCCAGCCGGTGCGCGATGGGCGCGTAGATCTCGATGGTCTCGCGCGCGATCCGTTCGCGCCGTTCCGCGCCGAGGTATCCCAGCGTGCGCATGTTGTGTATGCGGTCCGCCAGCTTGACCATGATCACGCGGATATCCTCGACCATGGCCAGCAGCATTTTGCGGAAGCTTTCGGCCTGCCGGTCCTCGGCCGAAAAGAAATCCAGCTTGGACAGCTTGGTGACGCCATCGACGGAGCGCGCCACCTCCTCGCCGAACTCCTTGCGCACCTGATCCACGGTAACGCTGGTGTCCTCCACCACGTCGTGCAGCAGACCGGTCACCATGGAAACCAGGTCCATTCGCATGTCGGCCAGGATATGCGCCACCATGATGGGGTGGACCATGTACGGCTCGCCGGAATCGCGCGTTTGTCCGGCGTGGTATTGCCGGGCGAAGTGGAAGGCTTTTTCGAGCGCGGTGAGGTCGTCCTTGGGGCGGTACTCGCGAATCTTGGCTTCCAGCTCGCGGTACAGCCTCTCCACCGGATCGACAGACTGCGGCAGGGGAGCAGACTCTGAAATGCTGGCGGATTCGGCGGGCACTGTATTCTGATTGTAGCAGGGGAAATAGAAAAACCGCTCCCGGCCCGGAGAGTACCTTTGGGCCGGGAGCGGTCAATGAAGGAGACGAACGCTTTATTTCTGATCGGCTACGATGCCGCCGCCGGAGGTCTGGCTCTTCTTCTCGGCTTTCCGCTTCTTGGTGTCCAGCGTCTTCTGGACCCAGTCGTCGGCGATCCTGGTCTGCTGCTCGTACTCGGCCTTGTTTTCCATCAGGTCGGCGCGCTCGCGGATCAGCAGGTTTTCGTAGGCCATCGCGTCATCGTAATCCGGGTTGATGTGGAGAGCCTTATCCAATGCCTGGAGACCGCCATCGATCACCGGGCCGTACTTGGCCTTCAACTCTTCCTTCACCTTCTTGTCCTTGATGGGACCCGGGTCTTCCTGTTTCATCCCGAGGTTCGCCCGGGCCGTCCCGTATGCCGGATACCACTTCGACCAGGCAATGAACCCGAGACTGTAGTACGCGTCCGCGTTGTTGGGATCGACGCCGATCAGCTTCTCATACCACTGCTGGGCGTCGTCCCACTTCTTCTGGTTGAGGTACAGCGAAGCCACGGAGGCGATGGCCACGGTGTTCTTGGGCTCCTGGTCCAAGACCTTGTTGAACTGGTCCATGGCGGCCTGAGCCATCTGGTTATTCTCGGGGGAATCCGCGCCCGGGATGTACTGCTGCATGTACGCGGTGGCGAGATAGAGGCGTGCCACGGTGAAGTTGGGAGCCAGTTCCACGGCGGTCTTGAAATGCTCCACCGCCTCGGGATATTGGGCATTCTTGAATGCCGTCACGCCCTTGTTCAGCTGATCGCGCGATCGCAGTTGCTGGCAGCTTGCGCCCAAAAGCGCCAACGCCGCCACGCCCAAAATCAAAGCCGGTTTGCGCATTTTATTGTCCAGCCTCCACTTTCGCGGTCATCAGCCCGACCTTGTCGATGCCGGCGCCGTGCGCGATGTCGATAGCCTTGGCCACCCACTGGAACTCGAGTTCGGGAGCGCCTTTGACGAAGACCACCCGCTCGGCTCGCGTCTTGAAGATGTCCGACAGGCGCGATCCCAGGTTGTTCAAATCGACCGCGTCCTGGTTGATCATGAAGCTGTGATTCTTGTCGATCACGATCACCACCGTTCGCTGATCGCTCTCGTTCGCCTTCTGGTTGGGCGGGGGTGGCTGCGGCACCAGCGCCTCGAGCCCCTTCGGCACCAGCGGCACGATCACCATGAAAATGATGATCAGCACCAGCAGAACGTCGATCATGGGCGTCATGTTGATATCAGATTTCGGACCACCGTGTCCGCCGACTGCCATTCCCATAGAATTACTCCCTTAAGAAAATGTCTCTTCTACTGCCCCGCGCCAGTGGAGGCCGGGGCCGGCTGGCCCTTTTCCACGAGCTGCTCGGTCAGCAGGCCGACGTTGTCCACGCCCGCTGCCCGCAGGTTGTCCACCACATCCACTACCCGCTCATACCGCGCCCGCGAATCGGCCTTCACGAACACCGTCTTGTCGATCCGGTTGGCCAGGAGGTCTTTCACCTTGGGCGCCATGTCTTCGGGGGGCACCTGGTCTTTGTTGAGGTAGGTTTTCCCATCGTGCGTCACGGCCACCACGATCGCATCGCTTTTGTCGGCCGCCGACATGGGAATAGGGTTCTTGGTCTTGACCAAGTCTACGCTGACGCCTTTCGACAACATGGGCGTGATGACCATGAAAATGATGAGCATCACGAGCATAACGTCCACCATGGGGGTGACGTTGATGTCGGCTACGGGCGGCATCGCCTTGGGTTTGTGTAGATTCGTTTTCTCGGCCATCTTCTCTCTCCACGGAACTCGGCAGAGCGTAGGGGCCGGAGAATACTCCGGGCCGGCCCCTACGGCTTATGTCAACTCGCCGGATCCTATTTACTTGCGGGCGCCGGCACCGCGCTGCGAACGCTTCAGGAAGTAGTCGATCAGCTCGGAACTGGAATTGCCCATCTCCACGTCGAAGGCTTCAATCTTGTTGGTGAAGAAGTTGAACATCCAGACCGCCGGGATGGCCACGAAAAGTCCGATAGCCGTGGTCACCAGGGCTTCGGAAATACCGCCGGCCACCGCGCCCAGGCCGGTCGACTTTTCGGTCGAAATGCCCTTGAACGCATTGATGATGCCGACCACCGTTCCGAACAGACCCACGAAGGGAGCCGTCGAACCGATCGTCGCCAGGCCGCTGACGCCGCGCTTCAACTCGGCGTGCACAATTGCCTCGGCGCGCTCGAGGGCGCGCTTGGATGCCTCGATTTCCTCCCCGGGAATTTCGGTGCTGATCTGGTGCGCCTGGAATTCCTGGAGTCCCGCCACCACGACCTTTGCCAGGTGGCTCTTCTTGTAACGGTCGGCAATCTTCACCGCTTCGTCCAGCTTGCCCTCGCGCAGCGCGCCGGCCACGGCCGGGGCGAACTGCCGCGACTGCTTGCGGGCGGCGCTGTATGCCATCAACCGGTCGATCATGACGCCTATGGAATAGGCCGACATGATAAAAAGGCCGACAACTACGATTTTGGCGAGCGGCCCCATCTGCGTCCACAGGTGGACCGGATCCCACGCTACAGTGGTCTCCTGCAGCAAGTATAGCGACCAAAGTTGTTGCACTATCATGGTTCTTTCTCTCTCCTGCGAGTTGATTTAAGCTACTTTTAACCGACGTCCGACGAGGACCGCCGGGTTACTACTGACTCAACGTAAAGTTCACGTCGATGGTGGTCTGCACTTCCACCGGCTCTCCGTTGAGAAGGGTCGGCTGGTACACCCACTGCTTTACCGCCTCCAGGGCGGAGGGGACCAGAAGGGGATGGCCACCGATCACTTCGAGCTTCTGAATGGTGCCGTCCTTGGCGATGATGGCGCTCAGGTGGACCACACCCGAGATACGCGCCTGTTTGGCCAACGGCGGATAGACCGGCTTGGGCTGGCGGATCAACTTGGCCTGCTGCACACTGCCGCCGATCTTGATGCGCTGCACCACCTGCTTGACCTCTTCCTTCTTGGGGGGAGGTGGCGGTGGGGGAGCCGCCGAGGGAACGGACCCGATAATGCCGCCCAGCACGCCGCCCATCGTTCCTCCGGCCACGCCGCCTGGCACGCCGCCCACTACGCCGCCCACACCAGCCGTCGGAGGTGGAAGCTCATCTTCTTTAATAGTGGCGATTTCTTTGGGGATCGACTTCGGCGCCATCAGCCTGCCGGCATCGAACTGCCGGGGGATCACCTTGACCACCTTCACCTGAGGGGCAGCCGCGGGTGGCGGCGGCGGTGGCGGTGGCGGTGGCGGTGCTACCAGGAAACTGGCAAAGGTAGCCGCGGGGAGGTAGTCGAACCATATCAGTGGAACCAGGACGGCGATACCCACCATGACGATCTGCACGATGAACGCCGACATGACCGTCCAGGTCGTCTTCGTCTTTCCGCCGTCTACGAATGTCTGTTCAAACATAGAAGCTTCCTTTCCTTCTCACCGCGGCCGGCGCGTCCTACCGGGCCCTGCCGCGTTCCTTTCACGCTCCACCGCTCCCGGCCCAGCGGGCACGCCGGTCGCGGCTCCGACTCTACTTCACAGCCCGCGTCGGGCTCTTGCGAACGTTCTCCGTCCGTGCCGCCGTCGCCAGCACCGGCCTGGAGGGCCGCTTGCGTTGATCCGCATAATTGTGCCAGAACAGGACGATCGGACTCGCCACAAACACCGAAGAATACGTCCCCACAATAATTCCGCAAACCAGGGCGAACGAGAATCCGTGAAGCACGGGACCACCCCAGACGAACAAGGCTATCACCGTGAGGAAAGTTAAACCAGAGGTCATGATGGTCCGGCTCAAAGTCTGGTTGACGGCCTTGTTCATCACGCGTTCCAACGGTTCGCGCCGGTTCATCTTCAGATTCTCGCGGATACGATCGAAGATCACGATCGTATCATTCATCGAATAGCCGACCAAGGTCAGCAGGGCCGCGATCACCGTCATCGACATCTCTTTATTGAAGAGCGAGAACAGCCCGATGGTAATGATGGTGTCGTGGAAACACGCGATCACCGCGCCTAGCCCGTAGATCCACTCGAACCGGAAGGCGATGTAGGCCAGCATTCCGGCGAGCGCGTAGAGGGTGGCCAGCACGGCTTTGGTTCTCAATTCCGCGCCCACTTTAGGACCGACCATTTGCGTCTGAATCACGTGGTACGGCGCCAGGTAACACTCCTGCCGAAGAGTGTTGATGATACCAGGATTTACTCCCGGTGTGGAAGACAATTGTCCGAAATCGGTGATCAACCCGGAGTACCGGTCATTTGCGAAGTCCAGCAAGTCGGCCGTGAGCTTCTGCAACTGCTGTTCGGCCATCGGCACGCCGGCGCGCGCCAGGGGCTCCCGCAACCGGTCCGCCAGGGCCTCCTTGCTGGTGTTGTTGAAATCCAGCTTTCCGCTCCCGGGCTGGCCGAAAGTGTTCACCAAAACGGACTCCATCGCCTGCCGGTTAATGTTCAACTGGCGCTCTTCCTGGAGCTCGGTCCCGATCTCGACTTCATTCTGCGCCGTGGCGCCGGTAAAGTTCTGCACGCTCACGTCGCCCTTGATCTCGGAATGCGACATGGCGGCCCGAATCTTGTCCAGCGGCGGCTCGGAGGCGAACTTCACGGTCATCAGGGCGCCGCCCTTGAAGTCGATGCCATACTTGAGCCCGCCCTTCAGGGCGATGCTTCCCAGCCCGGCCACACTCAAAACCAGCGAGGCAAAGATGAACGGCCACTTCTTGCCTAGAAAATCGTAATCCGTGTTCTTGAATAATTCCATCGAATCTTGCCGTGCTGGTGTTTTTCCACTCAAGTTGGACACCAGCCTCCTAAGTTTTGTTCCCTATTAAATGCTCAACGTTTCCAGCTGCCGGTGTCCCGACAGCTCGTAGTCGAAAATGGTCTTCGAAACGAAGACCGCCGTAAACATGTTGGCCCCCAAACCGATCACCAGCGTCACGGCAAACCCCTTCACCGGACCTTCGCCAAACAGGAAGAGGAAGGCGCAGGACACGATAGTGGTCACGTGCGTGTCCACGATAGTCCACCAGGCTTTGTTGAAACCCGTATCCACCGCCGAAATGACCCCCTTGCCCGTGCGGAGTTCCTCCCGGATGCGCTCGAAAATCAGTACGTTGGAATCCACCGCCATACCGATCGTCAGAATGACCCCGGCGATTCCCGGCAGCGTCAGCACGGCGTGGAAGTACGAAACCGCCGCCAGCAGCACCACCGTATTCAGGATCAGAGCCAGAACCGCATTCACGCCGCTACGCTTGTAGTAAAACAGCATGACGATGATGACGGCGGCCAAACCGGCTATACCGGCCTGGAGCCCCTCTCTTATGGAGTCGGCGCCCAACGAGGGCCCGATCGACCGGACTTCCAGGTACTTCACCCCCGCCGGAAGCGAACCCGACCGCAGGTAGCGCGACAGGTCGACGGCTTCCTCCTCGCTGCCCAAGCCCATGATGCGGCCGGAATCCTCGATTTTGGACTGGATGGTAGCCACGCTGACGATTTTGTCGTCGAGTACGACCGCCAGCTTGTTTCCGATATTGCGTTCCGTATAGCTGGCAAACCGCTTGCCGCCGTCCTGGGAAAGGGTAAAGTTGGTCTCCCACTTGCGGTACTCGTCCTGCCCCGCGCGGGCGTTGCGCATTTCCCGGCCGGTGATCACGGGGCTCTTGCCGACCAGGTACCACTGCTCGCCTTCGGCTCCGCCGCGTGGAAGCATCTTCACCAGCTTGCTGCCCAGCGGCAGCACTCCGCCGTGCTGGGCGATGGCCGCGTCGCGGCTCGCAAAGGGGCCGTCCTTGACGTCGGTGATCTCGAGCACCGCCGCGGTGCCGATGAGATCCTGCACGCGCTGCGGATCGTCGACGCCCGGCAGTTGCACCAGGATCTCGTTATTCGCGCCCGCGGCGCCGTACTGTTGCACGGCCTTCTCCGCCAGGCCGAGCTGGTCGATGCGGTTCCCGATGGTATCGATGGCCCGCTTGACGGTGTCGACCTTCAGCGCTTCCAGCTCGGACGGCCTGATGCGCATGGTATAGTCCGTCGAGTTCACCTGCGTCAGGATGTAGGTGGAGTACCGGTCGGCGATCAGGGCGCGAAAGCTGCTCCCCTCGCTGGCCGTCACCCCCTTGACCGCGATTTCGACCTTGTCCGCGTCTTTGATGTCCTGCGGATCGGTGCGGTCCATCGTGCCCCAGTTGATGTTTTGCTTTTTCAAATCCTCCTTCATCCGCTCCATGGTCTGGTCGGCATCGGCTTTCACCGCATCCTGTACCTGTACTTCCAGGATCAGGTGGCTGCCGCCCCTCAGGTCCAGTCCGAGCCGGATGTTGCTCTGGAAGTTCTGCTTGACTTGCGCCAGCGATGTCGGGAAATCGATGATGCCGTACACGCACACCAGGATCGTCGCAACAATAATCACGGTCCGCGCCGTTAGATTCGTCTTCATGGGAGTTTAGAGCCTGTAAATTTGGATTGACTACTTCTTTCCTTCACCCGAGACCACGCTCGACACCGCGCTCCGCGATACCTGGAGCTTGATGTTGTCGGGCTTCACGCGCAACACCAGGGTGTCGTCGGTTTCAATCGCGACGACTGTCCCGACAATTCCTCCGCTGGTCACCACCACGTTGCCGTTTTGCAGGCCGGCGAGCATTTTCTGCTGGTTCTTCTTCTGGCGTTGCATGGGGAGGAACAGCAAAAAATAGAAAATGCCGAAGATGAGAAGAATTGGGAGGAATCCCAGTAGGGAGTTGGCCGGCGCCGATTGCAGAAACAGATTCAGGACCACGTTTTGACCAAATGGAGAATCACTCGGCGCCGTTTGGAGCCGAATGTACACACCTCAAGTATTCAGGGAATGTGCCCGATATTATAGCGTGCCTGATCTCACGCATGATGTCAAGGTACCGCCGAATGTTGTGCCTCGTCGCCAAAACGGCATAAAGAATCTCCTTAGCTTGGAACAGATGGCGAAGGTAGGCTCGGGAGTACTCGGTACAAGTGTAGCACCCGCACCGGGGGTCGAGGGGCCGCTGGTCGTCGCGGTAGCGGGTGTGCTTGATGATGACGCGCCCTTCGGAAGTGAACAGGCACCCGTTTCGCGCGTTGCGCGAGGGCAGCACGCAATCCATCATGTCCACGCCGCGCGCCACGTACTCCGGCAATTCGGCGGGCATCCCCACGCCCATGGCATAGCGCGGCCGGGAGCGCGGCAGGATGTCCGCGGCGGCCTCCACCATTTCGAGGCTGAGCGGCCGCGGCTCGCCCACCGAAAGGCCGCCGATCGCGTAGCCATCGGCATCCAGTTCGACCAGCGCGCGGGCGCACTCGGCCCGCAGATCGGGGAACATGGACCCTTGCACGATCGGAAACAACGCCCCCCCCGAGCCGCCCTCGCCGATCCGCCGCCGGTAGTGTTCGTGAGCCTGCCGCGCCCATCGTACGGTCCGATGCATGCTCTCTCGCGCGTGCTCGTGACTGACGGGGTATTCCGGACATTCGTCGAGCACCATCAGGATGTCGCTGCCAAACGCGAGTTGAACGTCGACGGTGGATTCGGGAGTGAACGTGTGGAGGTCGCCATCCAGGTGCGAGCGGAACACCACTCCCTGCTCGGTGATCTTCCGCAGGCCGCTCAGGCTGAAGACCTGGTATCCACCGGAATCGGTGAGGACGGCATTGGGCCACGACATGAAACGATGGAGCCCTCCCATCTGGCGGATGAGTTCGTGCCCGGGCCGCAAATAGAGGTGGTAGGTATTGGCCAGCAGGATGCGCACGCCGAGATCCTCGGCCAGGTCGCGCGCGCTAAGCCCCTTGACGGTCGCCTGCGTCCCCACGGGCATGAAGACGGGAGTTTCGATGGTTCCGTGAGGCGTGTACAGCAGGCCCGCGCGGGCACGCGTTTGCGGGCACTCGGCCACCACTTCAAACGAGATCTGCGCCAATCCCCTATTGTGGCATGACCCGCGGAGGCGACCCGCTCGCTACGCTCGCGTGACGGCAAGCCGCACGAAATGGCCGGCGGTCCCAGCGATGGCCACCCAGCGATGGCCGCCGTCCGCACCCCCTGGTCCGACCTGCTAAACTCAAAGGAAAATGGCTAAGGAAAAGGAACCGAAACAGCCCATGCCTCCCTTCGGCGCCTGGGCGCCGGCCGTTGCTTTGGGCTGGCTCATTCCCGGCGGCGGCCATTTTCTGCTGAAACGGACCGGGCGCGGCATGCTGCTGCTGGTATCGGTGACCAGCATGTTTTTGTGCGGCCTGATGATGCGCGGCGCCATGTTCCAGCCGCAGACCGGCGACCTGCTCACCACCCTCATCAACACCGGCGGATTCATCGGCGATATCTGCTCCGGCATCCTTTACCTGTTGAGCGTCTGGCTCGGCTACAACCAGCCGGATGTCGCCGGACACGTGCACGATTACGGCACCAAGTTCCTGGTGACGGCGGGCCTTTTGAATTTGCTGGCGGTGGTGGACGCCTTTGAAATCGCCGCCGGGAGGAAGGACTGATGCCCAACATGACGCTCTCGCATTTCGAAGCGGCCATCCTGTTTTCGCTGTTCACGGCCGTGGTGCTGGGGATCGTCACCAAGCGCTCCGACCGCGAGCGCCTGCAATACGGCATCTACACCTTCGTCTGTTTCGTGGTGGCGCTAGTCGGAATCGGCTGGCTGATGTACTTCGGCCACGGGTAGGCCGCGCCGCCCCTAGTTCTTTCGCGCGTAGGTCACATTAACGCCGGTCTCGCCGTTGCTCTCGCCGGCGACCACGGTCAGCGAGCGCTTGCTGTCCTCGTCCGAGGCAATGATCATTTCGCCCTTATCGGTGGTGGTCGTTACGTTGACCTTCATCCCTAAGTCCTTGGCCTTGTCCTTGTAGAAGTCCATGACCTTGGAGACCGGGTCGGGAGTGGTGTAGGTGAAGTTGCCGCCTTCGCCGGAGCCATCGGCGGCATTACCCGTAATCGAGAAGGTGCCCTTGGGCGAAGCTCCGGGGTAGGCGGGGACCCACGCGGGCAGCTTGCCGGGGCCGCCCCCGAATTCCATGGTCGCGGTCTCGCCTTTGGCGTCCTTGGCGGTGAACTTGAACTTGCCGTTCTTTATGTCGTCGAAGCTCAGGGTGGTAACCTCGCCGGTCTTCCGGTCCCGCACGGTGATGGTGCCGACGGTGTCGTCATGACCAACCTCGGAGATGTCCGGATTGGCCGCGATTGCCATCTTGGCTATGGCGTATCCCGGGTTGCGCGAGATGAGGTTGGGATCGAGGCCGACCTGCTTCGCCTTATGGACGAGGAAGAATCCGGTGCCCACGACGCCGATGATGCCCAGGAGGAACAGGCCCCCAACGATCACCAGAATCCACACGATGGGACTGGTGCCCCGCCTTACGGGAGCCGCGGCCGGCATCGGTTGCATCGGTTGTTGCATCGGCGGGGGCGGAGGAGGAGCCGCCTGCCAGGCCGCCGGCATCGGTTGCATCGGTTGTTGCACGGGAGGAGGCGGAGGGGGAGTTGACGGACCGGCCGCCGTCTTTACGGGTGTTCCGCAATTCGCGCAGAACGCGCCCTTCACCTCGGAGCCGCAACCTGTACAGAAAGCCATGAAACCTCCTCCGGACACTGTACCGCCGGCCAAGCGCCCCGCGCAAATCCGAAACCGGCGCCCTACCGCAGTTTCACCACAGCGTCGTCGTACAACAATTCCAGTGACTTGATGGACGCCGCCTTCCCTTTGTACGCGAAGTAGAGAAAGCCGCTGACGGGGCCTTTCCAGTCGCCCTGCGGCAAGGCCGCCTGCACGGCCAGGTCCTCCGCCTTCACGCGGGGTTCCGGCTGAATGCCGCCCGGAGGATCGGCATCCGGCGCGCGCGGGGGCGTGGGCAGGGGCTGCTGGCCTCCCGGAAACTGCGTGGGCCTCGGCCTGCCGAAGATCACGTCCGCCGGGCCGGCACCGATACCACCCTCCAGCCTCGGGCCGGTCTGCCAGTCCGGATGTGTGAGCGAAGCCGCGACCATGGCCGGCGTGGCCGGCGCCAGCGCAGGCCTCCTGCCGTTGACGCGCAATGCGAAGGCGCCTTCATCGAGGTGGATGGCTTGGCCCTTGGGCGGATACAGCGCCACCTCGACCACCAGGTAGTCGGGAGCGATGTAGGTCTGTCCCTGGCCGGAGATGCTGTGGATCATGAACTCGGCGCCGATCGCGGCGGTCCGCGTCTGGACGTGCGCCTCGTAGTCTTCGGCCTTCGGCTTGGGCTCGGTGCCACCGGCCTGGGCAAACGCCAGCGAAGCGCAGGAGAGCATGAAAAGCCACCGCACGCTTCAATCTTACTCCGGAAATCGCGCGATCAAGCCGGGCTTCCCCGCGGCCGCCCTCAACTCGCGCAGTCTGACGGTGGCGGTTGCGCCGCTGAAGGGACTCACGGCGAGCAGCGGCGGCGCTCTGCCAAAGTGCTATCCTGATCCCACAGGAGACACATCCGATGACTCGACGCGATTATCTGCAATTGATGGCAGCCGGCGCAGCGACGGCCGCTACGGCCGCGAGCGCCGCGGACCCCGCAATCGACCGCGAACGCCGCATGAAGTGGTGGCACGAAGCCCGCTTTGGCATGTTCATCCACTGGGGCCTTTACAGCGTCGTGGGCCGCCACGAGTGGGTGATGGAGAACGAGGGCATCCCGGTTGCCGAGTACGAGCAGAACGCCAAGCGCTTCCATCCCAAGCCCGGCTTCGCGCGCGACTGGGCCAGGCTCGCCAAACAGGCCGGCCAGAGGTACATGGTGATGACCACCAAGCACCACGAGGGCTTCTGCAACTTCTCGAGCAAGCTGACCGACTACTGCGCTCCCAAGCAAGGCCCCGGGCGAGACCTGGTGAAGGAATACGTCGAGGCCGCCCGTGCCGAAGGACTGCGCGTCGGCTTCTACTACTCGCTCATGGACTGGCACCATCCCGACGGCGCGCGCTGCCTCACCGACGAGCAGGCCCGCCGCCGTTTCGTCGACTACATCCACGGCCAGATCCGCGAACTGCTCACCAATTACGGCAAGATCGACATTCTCTGGTACGACGTAGCATGGCCGCTGGACGCCGCCGGTTGGGAATCAGAAAAGATGAACGCCATGGTGTTCCAACTCCAGCCCGACATCATCGTGAACAACCGCAACAAGCTGGATGGCGATTTCACCACGCCCGAGCAGACCATCACGGCCGCCAACCGCGCCTGGGAATCCTGCATGACCATGAACGACAGTTGGGGCTACAACAAAAACGACGACGACTGGAAAACGCCCAAGGCCATCGTGCGCAACCTGATCACCTGCGGGCACGACACGGGCAACTACCTGCTGAACATCGGGCCCAAGCCCGACGGCTCGGTGCCGGAAGATTCGGTTCGCATCCTGACCGCGGTGGGCAAGTGGATGGACCGCAGCGGCAAGTCGATCTATCAGACCGAGAAATGCCAGAGGTTCCGCTCCAACTACGCCAGCTTCACTCGCAACGGGAACACCCTTTACATGCACAACTATTTCTGGCCCGGAGAGACGGCGACAATCGGCGGTTTGTTGTCCAAGGTGAAGTCGGCGCACCTGCTGGCCAGCGGCAAGGAAGTGAAGTTCGAGCAGGAAAAGTTCCGCACGCGCTTCACCGGCCTGCCGGAGAAGGCTCCCGACGATCCGGTGACCACCCTCGCCATCGAATGTGACAGCGAGCCCAGCCAGGACACGGATTTCGTCCGCAAAGAGCGCCCGCGCGTATAGCGTGGCAGGGGCATTCCGGGAAGACGCCCGAGGGCCGCGGCGGTCTCCGGCAGGCCCTGCGGTCCCCGGCGGTCCCGGGCGGTCCTGCGGTCCCCGCCGCTCCCGCGGTTCCCGCCGTCCCACGATTCCCGACAGTCCTCGCCGGTCCCACGGCCAGCCGGATAAACGTGATGTAATGGGTGGATAGAGGGGACTATCCATGTTGAATCCTTTCGCGCGAGCGGTTGTTTGCGCCTGCCTCGGTTTTGGGGTGGTGGTTCAGGTGTCCAGCGCCGCCGAGTTTCCCGCTCCTGCCGTCGATATCTCCGGGACTGCCCGCACGCCGGCGGTTGCGGTCTTCGCGGGGGGATGTTTCTGGGGAGTAGAGGCGGTGTTCGGGAATCTCAAAGGCGTCGCCGACGTGGTTTCGGGTTACGCCGGAGGCAGCCAGGCAACGGCGCACTACGAGATGGTCGGCACCGGAAGAACGGGACATGCCGAGTCGGTGCAGGTGACCTACGATCCGGCGCAGATTTCCTACGGCAAGCTGCTTCAGGTGTTCTTCTCGGTGGCGCACGACCCTACGCAGATGAACCGGCAGGGTCCGGATGAGGGCACCCAGTATCGATCCGCCATCTTCTATTCCTCCGACGAGCAAAAGCGGGTCGCCGAAGCGTATATTCAACAGTTGAACCAGGCCAAGGTTTTTCGGCATCCGATTGTGACGCAGTTGACCCCGTTCGCCGGCTTCTTCCCGGCGGAGGGGTACCATCAGCATTTCATCGAACGCAATCCGGACTATCCTTACGTGGTGTACAACGACCTGCCGAAGCTGGAGCATCTGCGGCGGCTGTACCCCGATTTGTTGAAGCGGCGGTGAATGGCCGAGGTGGGGCGGGCCCAATTCCGCGCCGCCGGCCTCAACCGGATCGTTTGTTGCCGCAGGCTGTCACGGGGTCACCCATGAGCCGCGCTGCTGCCAACCGGAGTCGGTCCCGTCGTACACCTCGCTGTAGACGTTCTTCGTCCCGCTGAAACCGGCCTTGAAGGTCAACGCCAGGTTCAACGTCAGATTGTTGCCGTTGCCCGATGCCGATGAATTGACGGTGTCCACCGAACACTGGCTGTTCTGAAGAGATCCACTCTGCCCCAAGGTGACGGGTGTCTGCCAGGCAGTGCCGCCATCGTTGGTCAGATAGAGGGCATTACTCGCCCGATTGTACAGTAGGTAGCAGCCACTTACGGCCACCAGGGCATTGTTGACCAGGATCTGCGTCGAGGCGATCGCGGAGTAGCCGTTCGGGTCCGAGAATACAAAGCCGAACGTCTGGCTGCTGCCGGTACCGGTGCTGGGCGTGACAGAACCGACCGTCGGCGTCCCGGCCGAAGGAAGAGTCCAGGAGCCGACCTGCTGCCAATTCGAGTCACTGCCGTCGGTCACGTCGCTATAGATGTTTTTCAATCCCACGAAAGTGGCCTTAAAAGTCAGCGACAGAATCAAGGTCAGATTGTTGCCGCTGCCCGATACCGATGAACTGGCCGTGTTCACTGTGCACTGACTGTTCTGAAGGGTTCCACTCTGCCCCAAGGTGACGGGTGTCTGCCAGGCAGTGCCGGCATCGTTGGTCAGATAGATGACGTTATTCGCCCGATTGTACAGCAGATAGCAGCCACCCGCGGCAAGCTGGGGCTTGTTGATCAGTATCTGCATCGAAACAATCGCCAGGTAACCCTTTGGCGAGTTGTATACAAAGGTGAACGTCTGGCTGCTGTTGGTACCGGTACCCGAGTTGGGCGTGACAGAGACGACAGACGGCGTCGTGGCAGTGGACGCACTGTCAAAGAAGATCCCGCTCAGCACGGCGGTGCTGCCGGTGTTGGTGATGCGCGCCACCACGTGTCCACTCAAGTTCCACACCAGGTACTGGCTTGCGGTGAAACCACTCACCGTCCGCGTGTCCAAAACATTGTTGTTGGCATCCAGAATGTCCACCCGCTCACTGCGTCCGCCATTGTCCCAATCCATCAGATACAGCGCCACCTGATGAGTATTCGTATCGCTGAACTTCAGATCGATGGTGAAAGAAGTGCCCGTATACCAGCAGGCGGCGATGCGGTCCGTCGTTGACGAGGCCTTCTGCAACGCCCGCCCGTCGCTGGTGGAAGAGATCCACGTATAGGCTAAATTCCCGGAGGGAGTCACCGTCGCGTACGAAGGATAGCTGACAGTGTCGTTGATGACGTTATAGCCGTCGGCTCCATACACGCCCTTCCACGTGCCGGCGGTCGTCGTGTCGATTTTCAGGAAGCTGGCGGCGCCGCTCGGCGGACCCGTGTTCGCACTGACGGTTAAAGTGACGGCCACGCTTGTCGTGACGCTGTTCGCCGTCAAGGCGACCGTGCCGCTGTAGGTCCCGGCGGATAGCCCGGTCAGAGCTACCGATACCGTAATCGGTTGGTTGGTAACGAGGGTTCCCGACGGCGAGATAGACAGCCAATTACCGCCCCCGCCCGTGCTGGAGGCACTGGCGGAAAACGTGGTCTGTGTCGCGGCGGTTACCGTCAGCGTTTGCGAGGCGGGGGCCGAGCCGTTGGCCGTTGCACTGAACGCCAGCGAAACAGGAGTCACGGTCAGCGTGCTGCCTCCGCCCCCGCTACCTCCATTGACACTGCATGTGGGGCATGAAATGGTGCCTCCCGATCGCGTGAGCGGAGACACAAAGGTCAAGGCTTGCTCCGGTGTGTACGACAAGAGCGGCTGCTTCGCGTCCAGGGCACCTTGCAGCCCCGTGACGTCCGAGATCGCGAGCGTCACGTTGCCGGTCCTTCCGGCCACGGACAGCACGGAGCTGCTACCGCCACTGCCGGTCGCGGTAATAACCCCGTTCACGATGCTGATTCCGGGCCCGAAGGGCACGGAGTTCTGTCTGCCGAAAGCGTCCGAGACGAACACCCCGGGCGGCGGCGGCATGACCGCCATTCCAGAGTCGGGGCCGCTCATCAATCCGCTCTCGTCAACCACTTCCATGTTCGACCCCAGGATATTGTGGAGCGCGAGCAGATCGTTGGCATTCCAGCGGCCGTCCTGGTCGTGCTGCATACCCCAAGCCATGCCGTTGTCCGCAACCAGGACGCCGTACTTCTGAAGGCCGCGAAGGATGATCTGATTCGTGGCGGAAAATCCCGAAACATCGAAGCTGGCTTTCAGCCGGAGCCGCTGCCCCATCATGGGCAGGTTGGGATCGTTGGTCGAGCTTGCGTAATGGCGCGCCGGCCACGTGTAAGAGCCGTATTGTGTTGTTGGCACCGAGATTCGCAAGGCGTGGTTGAGCGACCCCGCGGTAATGTCGCTGTAACGAAGTATGCCGGGAGTCATCGGCAACCCCGCGGCGTCCGCCGATGTGCCCCCATCGGGTCTGAGCGCGTTGCTATTCAGGTCCCATTTCGCGGCCGAGCCACCGGACCAGGCGCCCGGTCCGCCGGACAGCGCGAAGATCTCGTAGAGCAGGCAGTTGGTGGTGTCCACGATGAGCGCATGGCCATCCGACCCGCTCTCGATCAGCACGGTGCTGGGGATCGGCCACAAGCCAGGGTCGCTGCCGCCGCCATCCGGCCCATAACCATAGGCAAGACCAGCCACCGGAACGAGCGGTTGAGTCCCCGGAACAAAGTTGATCGGTATCACGTCGTCCAGGTGGAAATGATCGGTGGCAGTTCCGATCTTCGCCATGATGTTGGCGCTGTTGGTGTGCACGAGCAGGGTGTTCACCGCCACATTCCAGACGTTGGTCACTGGAAATGCCGGGCAACCGCCTACGGCCGGACCCTGCTGCGCGACTGCCAGGGTACCGAAGAATAGAATCGCGATTATGTGTTTCATCGAGGTTCGCCTCATGCGCTTCACCTAGTTATTCGGCAGAACCGCGCGAGTGCTTTAGGGGATGATGAAAAAGGCCGGAAACCGCTCCCCGGCGGGGCGCCCTCCGGGCCCGGCCCGGGAACGCGGCCATGAGACGAGGGCAGCGCGGGCGCGCCGCAGCCTATCCCGGCGCCGGCCCGGTCGAGTCCCTGACCACAAACTCGGGGTCGATGATGATCTCCGAATCGGCCGGGGTGGTGACGGGCCCGGGGGTTGCCCCGCCGGGAAGCAGGTGATCGCAGATGATGTGGCCGATGCGGGCGCGCGGAATGTGCACCGTGGTCAGCGCGGGGTAGCAGAACTCCGAGAGCTGCACGTTGTCGAAGCCCGTGACCGAGACGTCCCGCGGAACCCGGATGCCGCGCTCCCGCAATTCACGCAAGGCTCCCACCGCGGTGATGTCGTTCACGCAGATGATCGCGGTGGGCGTGAAGCCGGTGGCGAGCAGCGCCCGCGTGGCCTGCCGGCCGCCTTCGAGGGTGTCGGCATCGGCGGCGATGCGGACCTCGAGCGAAGGAATGCGGGCCACCGCGTCGAGAACCGTCTTCATGCGCTCGTTGATCGGTCCCAGCACGGAGTGGTGACCGACAAAGCCCAGCCTGCGGTGGCCCAGGCTGTGCAGGTAGTCCACCACCTTTTCGATGCCCCGCCGGTAGTTCACCCGGATGCTGGTGATGTTCCGCCGCGGCGTGCCCACATCGTAGAAAACCACCGGGATGCGGCTTTGGTTGAGCTCTTCGAAGAGCTCCGGATCCATTTCGGAGACGATGGCCGCCAGGCCGGCCACGCGCCGCCCGATCATCAGCCGGATGCTGGTCACCAACTGCTCGGGGCGGTAGTCCGTATTGGCCATCACCACTTCGTAGCCGGCGGCGCGGGCGTCCGCCTCGATGGTCTTATAGATATCGAAGAAGAACGGGTTCTCCAGGTTGGAGACAATCACGCCGATGGTGCTGCTCTTGCCCCCGGCCAGGCTGCGGGCGTGCAGGTTGGGGTGGTACTTCAACTCCTCGATGGCCTTTACCACGCGGGCACGCGTCGAGCCCTTGACGACGCTCGCATTGTTCAGCACGCGCGACACCGTGGCGGTGGAGACCTTGGCGCGCCGGGCCACTTGTTCCAGGTTCATGTTAGCGACTTTATATTGTACCCGTTGTGAAACAAGAAGACAGAAGCCAGGAGTCAGAAGCCAGGAGGAAGCCGCGCGGGCACAGCCGGGCCGCGGCGTCGCCGGACGGCGGCGGTTCGTACCGGTGGGGCTATCCGCCCGGACCCGTGCGGCCGGTCCGCCAGAGCGCCAAAGCCCAAGCCGCGGCGGGGATCAACATGACGGCCCCCAACCCCTCGGCAAACGTCCGCGCGGGCGTGCCCATATCGATCGCCATCCCGGCGATGTAACTGCTGGCCGAGATGCCCAGCGTGCATAAGCCAAAATCGGCCGCCAGCACGCGGCCGCGGAAGCGATCGTCCGTATAAATCTGGAGCAAGGTGGTGGAGAATACCCAGTTGCTGGAAGCGCCCGCATGCCCCAACACCACCGCCAGCGCCGCAAACGCGAGCGAGGTCGAGACTCCCAGCAGCAGATAACCGGCGGCCGCGATCAGGAAGCCGGCCAGGATGCCGGAGCGCAGGCGCGAATGGCTGTCTCCCGCCCACCGTCCGCCCACCAGGGGGCCCAGCAGCGCGCCCACACCCCGGGCGCCCATCAGGAGGCTCATTCCCAGCACCCCGCCGCGCCCCGGACCAAGCCCGTGGAACCTGGCGGGAAACACCCGCGCGCCCAGAATGGGAAGCAGCACGTTGTTCGCGCCCAACAGGCCGACGCCGCATTTGACAAACACGGTGGCGAAGCGGCGCGCATCGGCCCGTATGTACCGCGCCCCTTCCAACACGGGCGTGAAGTCCACCAGGTCCCGGCCCCGCAGCGGAGGGCGTCCGGCCGCGTGCGGCTCGGCGAATCGCATCCCCCGGATGAGCCATGCCGAGCCCAGGAACGAAAAGGCGTTGAGCAGAAAAACCGCGTCGCGGCCCAGCAAGACCGCAACCACGCCACCGAGCGAAGCCCCGGCCGCCAGGCAGAACGACCAGGTGATGGATGACAAAGTGTTGGCCGCCAGCACTTCCTCCACGGGCACGATGTTCGGAATCACGGAGCCGCGCGCCGGCTCGAAGAACGCGGCCGCGACCGTCTCCAGCAGAAGCAGCGGGTACACCAGCCACACCATTCCCGGTGTGCGCACCGCCACCATGCCGAGCACGATCAGAAAGCGCGCGATGTCCGCCCCCACCATGATCGCCTTGCGGCTGACGCGATCGTTGATCACCCCGGTGGCCGGCGCGACAAAAGTGTGCGGCAGCACCTGAAGCACCACCGCCAGCGCTACCGATTGGGCCTTTTGGTGGGTCAGCTCGAGCAGCAGGCTGTAGACCGCCAGCGAGTAGAACCAGTCGCCCAGCTCGCTCACCGTTTGCGCGAGCCACAGGCGGCGGTAGTTGCGGTTGCTGCGGACGAGGTGGACGTAACGGGAGAACATCGGGCGGCACCGGCATTCCCGCGTGTTGCGGGTTTCGTCAGGTATGGAGGCCCATGCGTTCCTTCACCACCCGCACGGTATCGTTGGCAATCGGCGCCACGCGCGCGGCGCCCTCGCGCAGCACGCCGGCCACGTACCCGGGGTCGGAGGTGATCTGCCGGTAGCGCTGCTGGAAGGGCTCCAGGTGGGAGATCACCGTGTCGGCCACGACTTTCTTCAGCTCGCCGTAGCGCTTGCCGGCGAAGAGCGCCTTCATCTCGGCATCGCCGGCGCCGGAAAACGCCTGGTAAATCGCCAGCAGGTTGAGCACGCCTTCGCCGGCATTGTCAAAATCCACCGCGGGCCGGGAGTCGGTGGTGGCGCGCATGATGGTCTTGCGGATCTTGTCGGGCGGATCGAGCAGCGCCACCGCGTGGTTGGCGCCGGTGGCCGACTTGCTCATCTTCTGCGTCGGGTCGTCCAGCCCCATGATGCGGGCGCCCACCGCCGGAAGGCTGGTGCCCGGAACCACGAAGGTGTCGCCGTAAACCGAATTGAAGCGCTGCGCGATGTCGCGGGTCAGCTCCAGGTGCTGCGCCTGGTCCTCGCCCACGGGCACGATGCCCGCGTGGTACAACAGGATGTCCGCGGCCATCAGCACCGGGTATTGCAGAATACCGTCGCCCACGGACTCCTGTTTGGCGGATTTCGCCTTGTATTGGGTCATGCGCTCCAGCCAGCCGACCGGCGTCACGCACGTCAGCATCCACGCCAGCTCGGCGTGCGCCGGGACCGACGACTGCACCATGATGGAGCACTCCTCAGGATCGATGCCGGCGGCCAGGTACAGCCCGGCGATCTCCACGATCTTGGCGCGCAGCTCCGCGGGATCCTGGTACATTGTGATGGCGTGCAGGTCGACGATGCAGAAAATGCATTGGTACTCGCGCTGGATGCGCACCCAGTTCTTGAGCGCACCCAGATAGTTGCCGATGTGAAGATTTCCGGACGGCTGCATTCCGGAAAAGACTCGTGTTTTCATGATAAAGGGAAAGGGAGTAAATCCTATCGTAAGCAATTTCGAAGTGACGGTGGAAAAGCTGGTCTACGGAGGCGACGGGCTGGCGCGCCTGGAGGGGCGCGTGGTCTTCGTTCCCTTCGTGCTGCCGGGCGAGCGCGTCCGCGCGGAAGTGGAGCAGGAAAAGCCGGGATGGCTGCGCGCGCGGCCGCTGGAGGTGGTCGAGCCCGCCGCCGCCCGCGTGGCCCCGCCGTGCCCTTATTTCGCGCGCTGCGGCGGCTGCCACTATCAGCACGCGCCCTACCAGGAGCAGCTCTCGGCCAAGCGCGAGATCCTGGCCGAGGAGTTGCGGCGCCTGGGAAAGATCGCGGCGCCGAACGAGGTGGACGTGATCTCGGCCGAGCCATTGGGTTACCGCAACCGCGCGCAGTTCCATATCCAGAACGGGCGGCTGGGATACTGGGAGGCGCGGTCGCACAACCTGTGCGCCATCGAAGCCTGCCCGATCTCTTCGCCCAAGGTGAACGGGGCGATCCGCGCGCTCAACGGCATGCTGCGCGATCCGCGATGGCCGCCCTTCGTGCGCTCGCTCGAAGTCTTCACCGACGAGCGGCAGGTGCAGTTGAACGTGCTCGAAACGGAACGTCCGGTAGCGCGGCGCTTCTTCGATTGGTGCGCGGAAACGATTTCCGGCCTGGTCTCCGGTCCTTTGGACTACCAGGGCCGGTTCCGGGTCAGCGGCAATTCGTTCTTCCAGGTGAACCGTTTTCTGGCGGACCGCCTGGTGGAGACCGCGATCGATGGCGCCCGGGGGGAGACGGCGCTCGATCTTTTTGCGGGCGTCGGGCTCTTCTCGCTGGCGCTCGCCGAACGATTCGGGGAAATCGGGGCGGTGGAATCGGCAGCGGGCGCCGTGCGCGACCTCGAGTTCAACGCCGCGCGCGCCGGCCGGTCGAATCTGCGGGCGGAGCACGGCTCGGCCGAGGCCTACCTGACGCGGCTGGAGCGCGCCCCGGATTTCGTCCTGCTGGACCCGCCGCGCGCGGGCCTGGGCAAAGCCGTGGTGCGGCGCCTGATCGAATTACGCCCGCCGGATATCGCCATCGTATCGTGCGATCCGGCGACCCTGGCCCGCGACCTCGCCGGCCTGACCGCGGCCGGTTATCAGGTCGAGCGAATGACGCTGGTGGACCTGTTTCCGCAGACGTTCCATCTGGAAACGGTGGTGCGCCTGAAGAATGGTTAGGGGGATATGGTTCACTCGGCGGCATCCCCACGCCCCTCAGACGTCTCCAGCGAGCGGACAGGTCCGACATGCCGACGAGACCGGGCAAATGGCCCGCACCCGGGTTCCCGACGACCTGACGGCTCTTCGAGTAATTGATGTTTGCGCGATAATCGAAGCATGATGTCCGTTCACCCGCGCATCACGATCGAGTCTGACAAGCGCGACGGCAAACCCTGTATTCGTGGGATGCGAATTACGGTGAATGACGTCCTAGGCTGGTTAGCCCATGGCATGACGGAAGAAGAAATTCTGGAAGAGCACCCAGGGCTGGAGAAAGAAGACTTTGCAGCCGTGTATGCTTTCGCAGCCGATGTAGCGGATACCGCGTATGGCGGGCGTTGATCGGTGCGGATCCTGTTAGATCAGAACCTCTCGCCAAAACTGATTCGAAAGCTTGCCGACATTCTTCCGGGCCTGGAGAGCGTTTACAATCACGACTTGACCGGCGCATCCGATCCATTCATTTTTAATTGGGCTCACCGATCAGCGTTCTCCGCACTGATCAGCACGGACCGGGACTTCGTCCACCTGGCCGAGCGCTTAGGGCCTCCTCCCAAGATCGTAAGGATTGAACGGTGTGATTTTCCATCGACGAACAATCGAACTTGTTTTTCGACGCGAGGCGGTTCGAATCCATGCCTTCCTGGAATCGAATCGAGCCGTCTTGCTACTCACCTTATAGGTGGATCGATGTTTCCTCAACCTTCGAGTCTCAGCCGGTGCCAACAGTTCTGTGGTTTGGCGACTACACGCTCAAGTGCGTACTCCGAAAGGCCCACTTGACGTGTTAGAAGCGAAGTATGGCGGCGATCGGAAGCATTCGCCTTGCGGTTCAAGATGGCACGCCTCAAAGCGGGGCCGCATTTCGACTAAATGAGCCCTCCAAGGCATGTCGGACTCTCATCGTCGATGCGGCGCGAATTGAGCTCGGTGCCAGCAATCCGTACATCGTTGCGAGCCTTGCTGTTGATCACAGCCCGGCGTAGGCGTTCAACGCGGCGCACGAAGCCTGCGAACGGGCGCTGGACATATTTTCTGCCGACCGCACCCAGGACCTTTCGGTTCGGGGCGCCCTTGATGAACACGTTGTATGGTGGCGCGACGGAAGCAGACTCCTCTTGAGAGTCCTTGCGGTATCTGACCTAGCAATCTCCACTCACGTGCAGTTGACCCGCACGGACGCAGCCGGAAATGTGCTACCCCCCTTGTAGCCGCTGCCTAGCCGGAACTGCTGGCATCACTGAAGAGGATCGGGCGCGTCGGAGCAAAATCTGACGACTGCTTGCTTCTTTCGTCCGACTTGGGCCCTGGTATCACTCCGGACTCGCTCGACGAAATTGAGGTCCACTTGGGACTGCGGTTGAGAAATGCGGGATCGATCAAGTGAATCTACAGAGCATAACATCGTCCCGGGGCCTCCACCTGAGCTTCTGTACCCCACGTGGGTTGGCGAAGGCTCGAAATGGCCTCTAATGCTGGCGGCTGGGCGTAGGCGGCTTAGCAGTGCGACGTCGCAACGCTATGAAAAGCGAAAGCAGTGCGAACGAGGAAAGAAACCAGGTCGATGGCTCGGGCGTAGCAGCGGCTGCGGGTATACTCCATTGACCGAACGCCGCGTTTCCGCTGGAATCCGCCGCGGTACCCGAGATGGTGATCCCAGAGACGCCATCCTGGGCGTTGTACTGGAACCTGGCGAAACCGGGAGGACCGCTAGGGAATCCCCCAAAAGTATTGCTAGGACCCGGGCCGGAATGGTAACAGCCCCCGCTGACAAGAATGAACGATGCCGCGCCGCCGGTTGCGCCGCCGAGACATGCTAGTTCTGGCAGCGCAATAACCGGATTGTTTGCTGAACTTGCAAGATCGAAAGCCACTCCGTCCCAGGTCACTCGGAAGTTTGTAAACGTCGATGTTGCCGCATCGTATGTGAACGATGCGCCTGACGGAGCAGGCGAGCCGCTCTGCAAGTTGAAAGTCTGGGTGTAGCTGATTGGCGAAGCTTGAGCCAAGCCGGCCGTTAATATGAGCATACCGAGCAAAATGTGTTGGCGCATAACGTTGTGCGGCACCTCCGATGTGACGCTTTTAACCGCGATTTGCCGCGGAGGTATGAGTGTATCATCAGTACCAGGGATCGTTCCGTAAGTTTTTTCACCGATTCGAGCGAAAAGTGTAAAACAATCGCAGTTGTTCGAGCGGCAAGCCGAGCGGTACCCCGACCGGAGCCGAGCGCCAAAATGGACACCGTAACGCGTCGAAGGCGGCGACTGACTACGCGCCGTTCGAACCGGCTTGGGAGAAGACTCTACGCCGACGGGGAGGAGTCCGGTTGAAGTACAGAAATCATGGATAGGATCATGGTATTCAAATTGTGGCCCAAATTTTCTGCCCGCTGAAATCGGGGCTGACCTTGACTGAGTTCGGGTAGGCGGTTCCGCGGCGAGCGTAGCAGACCGCAACGGGGGCCGAGGGCGTCAGCGCGCATCCAAACCGAACGTCGTGACGATCGCGGGCCACCCGGGCGATGATGTACCCGTCGGCACCCTCAAATCGGTGGTATTAAAGGCGGCGGTCTTGGAGAAGAGAGTATGAGCCTCGGATTTGCAGTCGTGTTCGATAAAGCCGAGAACAACTGGGCGGCATACGTCCCGGATCGACGGGGTGCATCACAACCGGAGCGACGCTGGACGACGCCGAGCGTAACATTCGGGGGAAGCCATCGAGGACAACCTGAAGACTCTGGCGGAATTCGGCGATCCTAATCCCGCGCCCGACCAGTGTTGCCAAGGATATCGAGGTTTCCGGCGCGGCGTAGCGAGTCGGCGCGCCGGTCCTCGTTTTCAATGTGTAAGCAGAGCGAAGGTGGACGCGTTTTATGCACATGCCGCCGGGCTGTTGGTTTTGACGATTACCGTGTAACGTGAATCCCATGCTCTCCGCTCGGCGGGTAACTCACGTCCTGGGCAGGGGCGTAAAATCAAAGGGAAGATATGCCTGAGGTGAGTCGCTTCTTCGGGTTGCAATTCGGATGTACTTCAACGACCGCGCTCCTGGGCACTTCCACGCCGATTTTGGCGAATACGCCGCTGGAATGGATCGCTTCACTCGACTGAGGAACGGACATGAAATTGGTGCGCATCAAAGAAGCAAAGCCGCTTCGCGTGGAAGGCGGCACTTTGGTTTGGCCGAACGGCGCCGATTTGTGCCCGGACATTCTGATTTGTGGTGGCCTACCGCCCGCAGATGCTGCTTCAGACGCAGCGTGAGTATCTGCCGGCGGCCGCTCCCGACGGTCTTGCAGCCGTGGATGACATCTGAGGATTCCGGTGATCAGATTCACTTGGCTGTATAACGCCCTAATCGTCGAAGTGACGGTCAGTCCGCAAAGGTTCTTTGGGTTGCCTGGCGTGCCACCATCGTCGCACCAGCTTCGAAGCTCCACACCGTACGCTCGGGCAGAGAATTGGGCAGTTGAGTCGCTTTCTGAGATCGGCCGTTTTCCCAGTCACCAAAGTTTGAAAATATTTTGCGCTGGTTCTAAAGGACCTTCCGTCCGCGCACCCCAGAACCCTCTTGCCTCGATGCTACAGTCTAATCGAGGATCGGTTTGCGTCCCGGGGCAACCCGGGGCCGTAAACCGTCGCCTTTCTTCCTGGCCAGGAAGCGTTGCATGTTTGGTGGTACTGGACTCCCCGTAAGAGCCTTAAGAAAGCTCGAACCTCTGCAGGTTCGGCGGGGAGACTCTGGGACCGCGGTTCCATATCACTCGATGCGATGGGAAGCATCGGGTCACCT
>DASQZT010000183.1:0-113275 GCA_035638575.1 Bryobacteraceae bacterium | reverse complement strand
CGGACGCCGCATGGGCCACGCCGGAGCGATTGTCGCCGGCGGCTCCGGCAAAGCGTCGGACAAAATCAAGGCCATGCAGGAGGCGGGCATCACGGTCTGTTCCTCGCCCGCCGAAATGGGAGAGAAAGTCCAAAGCCGCTTATGAGCGCCGAACGCACGTTTTCCATCATCAAACCCGACGCCATGGCCGCCGGCCAGGCGGGCGCCATCCTGGCCATGCTGGAGGAGGCGGGGTTCAAGATTCTGGCGCTTCGAAAGACCCAGCTCACCGCGGCGCAGGCCCAGGGGTTCTACGCGGTGCATCGCGAGCGGCCGTTCTACGCCGGACTGGTGAAGTTCATGACCGAGGGCCCCGTCATCGTGATGGCCCTCGAGCGTGAAGACGCCATCCGGAAACTGCGTGAAGTCATGGGCGCCACCAACCCGGCCAACGCCGCCGAAGGCACAATACGAAAGCGGTTCGCATCCAATATCGAGCGAAACTGCATACACGGATCGGACGCTCCCGAAACGGCTGAAACGGAGCTCCGGTTCTTCTTCAGTACAGCCGATTTGCTATAAATCACCGTGGGACTAAAAGTCGGTATTGTTTCCGAATCGTCGCCGGGTGAGCGCCGGGTCGCAATGGTCCCGGGCGCCATCGGCGTCCTCGGCAAGACTGGCGCCGAGTTGATGATGGAGGAAGGCGCGGGCGTAAACGCCGGCTTCCCCGATCCCGAATACACCGAAAAGGGCGTGCGGATCGCCTCGCGCGCCGAAGTGTTCGCGGCGGCCGATGTCATGCTGCAAGTGCGCAGCCCCGGCGCCAACCCCGGCGCAGGCGCCGCCGATATCGCCATGTTCCGCCGCGGGCAGGTGGTCATCGGCTTCGGCGAGCCGCTGACTGCCGCCGATGCCGCGCGCTCCCTGGCCGATCGCGGCGTCAGCTTCCTCGCCATGGAGCTGATGCCCCGCATCACCCGCGCGCAAAGTATGGACGCGCTGTCCTCCATGGCCACCATCGCCGGCTACAAGTCCGTCCTCATCGCCGCCGATTCGCTGCCCCGCATGTTTCCCATGCTGATGACCGCCGCCGGCACCGTCGCGCCCGCCCGCGTTCTGGTGATCGGCGCGGGCGTCGCGGGTCTCCAGGCCATCGCCACCTCCCGCAGGCTCGGGGCTGTCGTCAGCGGTTATGACATCCGCGCCGAGGTCAAGGAGCAGATCGAAAGCCTCGGCGCGCGTTTCGTGGTGCTGGACATGGAGACCGGCGGCGCGGCGGGCACGGGCGGATACGCCAAGGCCATGGGCGAGGAGTTTTACCGCCGCCAGCGCGAACTCCTGGGAGACGTGCTGGCCGAACAGCACGTGGTCATCACCACCGCCGCCGTGCCCGGCAAGAAAGCGCCGGTTCTGATCACCGGCGAGATGGCCGGCCGCATGGCGCCGGGCTCCATCATCGTCGATATCGCCGCGGAGCGCGGCGGAAATTGTGAGCTCACGCGCCCCGGCGAAGAGGTTGTCGCGGGCGGCGTCCACATCCTCGGACCGTTGAATCTGCCGTCCACCATTCCCTACCACGCCAGCCAGATGTACGCCAAAAACATCGCCACGTTCTTGAAGTACCTCATCAAGGACGGCGCGCTGGTGCTCAACCGCGATGACGAAATCGTGCGCGAAACGCTGGTTACGCATGCGGGCGAAATAGTCCATCCGCGCGTCAGGGAACTCATGGGCCTGCAGGCCGTTTAACAGGAGCGTATGTCCTCTGATCTCGAAATCCCCTTATACGTTTTCATGCTGGCCACTTTCGTCGGGCTGGAAGTGATCCGCAAGGTCTCGCCGCTGCTCCACACGCCGCTGATGTCGCTCACCAACGCAATCTCGGCCATCTCGGTGGTGGGCGCCATCCTCGTCACCTCTGCCTCCGGCGCCACCACACTGAGCAAGGTGCTCGGCTTCATCGCCATCACCGCGGCCGTGACCAACATCGTGAGCGGCTTCCTCATCACCGACCGCATGCTGAAGATGTTCAAGAAGCGCGTGCCCGCGAGCGGGGAGAAGCGCTAGATGGCACACCTGGTCAACTACATCTACATCCTCTCGGCGGCGCTGTTCGTCCTGTCGCTCAAGTGGATGAACGGTCCGGCCACCGCGCGGCGGGGCGTTTTCGCGGGCGAAATCGGTATGCTGCTGGCGGTCGCCGGCACGCTGCTCAGCCACGAGATCCTCAACTGGCAGTGGATTCTCGCCGCCTTCCTCATCGGCTCCGCTGTGGGTGTTCCCATCGCCTACATCATGCCCATGACGGCGGTCCCGCAGCGGACCGCCATGTCCCACGCCTGCGGCGCGCTCGCCGCCGCTCTGGTCGGCACCGCGGAGTTCTACCAGCACCAGCCCGACGCCGCCACCGAACTGCACGGCTTTACCATGGTGGCGTTGGTGGTGGAGACCCTGCTCGGCTTCCTCACCTTCACCGGAAGCCTCATGGCCATGGGCAAGCTGCAGGAGATTCTGCCCTCCCGCCCCATCACCTACCCCAAGCAGAATCTCATCAACCTGTGCCTGCTGACCGTCGCGGCGGGCCTCGGTGTGCGCCTGATCCTGGTGCCGACCGACACGTGGATCTTCCCCATCTTCTCGGGTCTCGCGTTGATCTTCGGTGTCCTGCTGATCATCCCTATCGGCGGCGCCGATATGCCCACGGTCATAGCCTTGCTGAATTCTTACGCCGGTCTTTCCGCATGCGCCATGGGATTCGCGCTCGATAACAAACTGCTCGTGATCGCCGGCGCGCTGGATGGCTCGAGCGGCCTGATCCTTTCGATCATCATGTGCAAGGCCATGAACCGCTCGTTCACCAACGTTCTGTTCGGAGCGTTCGGCCAGCTCCAGGTGTCGAAACACGCCGTCGACCAGCGTCCGGTGCGCAGCGCCAGCCCGGAAGAGGCCGCTTCCATCCTGGAGGCCGCCTCGACCGTGATCGTCGTGCCCGGTTACGGCCTGGCGGTGGCCCAGGCGCAGCATAAGATCCGCGAGCTTTACGATGCGCTCATGCGCCGCGGCATCGATGTGAAGTTCGCCATCCACCCCGTAGCCGGCCGCATGCCCGGCCATATGAACGTCCTTCTGGCCGAGGCCGACATTCCCTACGACCGACTCTACGAGATGGACAACATCAACTCCGAATTTCCGCAGTGCGATGTGGCCCTGGTGATCGGCGCCAACGACGTGACCAATCCGGCCGCGCGCACCGATCCCACCAGCCCCATCTACGGCATGCCGATCCTCGACGTCGACAAGGCCCACACCGTGATGGTGATCAAGCGCTCGATGAGTCCCGGTTTCGCCGGCATCGACAACGAGCTTTACTACATGCCCAAGACCCTGATGCTTTTCGGCGACGCCAAAGTCTTCGTCAGCGAAATCCTGAAGGAGCTTCCCGCGCGCGTGGCGGCGTGAACAGTGTCAAACCTCGTGAAAACTTTCCTCTTGGCTCTAATCCTCGCGGCCGTCGCCTCTGCCGCGGATATCGATGTCACCGGACGCTGGTCCGGCAGCATGACGCTTTTGGCTCCAGACGGGCAGACCCGCGATGGCAGCGCGCTTTTCATCCTGAAGCAGTCCGGCGCCGGTGTCACCGGCACCGCCGGCCCGAGTGAGGATCGCCAGCTCCCCATCCAGAATGGCAAGCTCGATGGCTCGAAGCTGACTTTCCAGGTGGAGGCTGAAGAAGTATCCTTCACCTTCGGCATGGCCATCGATGGCGATCACATGAAAGGTGAAGTCAACGGGACGCAGAACGGCGTGGCGCTCAAGATCAAGCTCGACCTGACCCGCGCCAAATAGCCGGGGACCTCGCCGGCGCTACTTGCGCGCCACCAGCACGCGCGAGGGGTAAAACGTCTGCCGGACCATGCGGTCCTGTACGATTTCGAACCTGGCGGACTCGATGAGCTCCGGAACGCGCTGCTCCACCTGCCGGCCCCAGAAAGCCGGCGCCACCTTGCCCACCACCTTGTAGATCGCGTTGAACATGGGCGTATTCTGCCCGATCAGCACCAGGGTCAGGCGCCCGTGGTCGCGCAGCACCCGCCGGAATTCGCGCAGCGTGTGCGCGATGTCGTCGCCGGAAAGCAGTTCCAGCAGGTAACAGGCGAAGACCGCATCGAAGGTCTCGGTGCGGAACGGCATGTGCCGCGCGTCCACCGCCTGGCAGTGCGTCTGGGCGGCCGGAAACTTGCGCCGCGCCGCGCGTTGCGTGCGCGCGGCCATGTTGGGGGAAAGGTCCACTCCGATGGTGGCGCCGCCTGCATTGGCGCGCACCAGCCGCCGGAACATCTCTCCCGAGCCGGTAGCCACTTCCAACAGCTTCATCCCGTCGCGAATCCCCGAAGCCTCCAGCGCGCAGCGGTGCGCGCGCGAATGGAACAGCATGGTGGAAACGGGATAGACCGCCGACAAGCGGTCGTAGACTCGCCGGGTTCTCTCCGCCAGTGTGGCGGGCAACCCGTTCACGGGCCAGGCGCCCACGGACTCTTCCAGTCTGCTCAAAAGTATCTCCTCAATCCGTTCTAATCATGAAACGGCCGCCAGGTCGGTCTGCAACTCGGGCATCTCGATATGAATGCGCGTGCCCCTGCCCGGTTGACTGTCGATCCACATGCGATACTCGTTGGCGAAAAGCACCTTCAGCCGTTCGTTCACATTGCTCACCCCGATGCCCTGGTCCAACAGAGTGGCCAGCCGCGCTTCGGGAATGCCGACGCCGTCGTCCTCCACCAGCAACTGCAGTTTCGATTCGCTGCGCTGAACGCGAATTCGGATGGTGCCACCTTCTACTTTACTGCTTAAACCATGCTTGATGGAGTTCTCCACCAGCGGTTGCAGCAGCATGCTGGGCACGAGCATGTCCAGCGTATCGTTGGCCACATCTTTTTCGAACCGGAGTTTCTCGCCGAAGCGCACCACTTCGATCGAAAGGTAATCCTCGATGAAGCTCAGCTCATCGCGCAGCGGGCTGAAGTTCTCATGCTTGCGAAGCAGGCGCCGCAGCACCTTGGAAAGCTTGACCACCATCACGCGCGCCTGGTCGGGATCGGTGCGGATCAGCGACGAAACGGAATTCAGCGTGTTGAACAGGAAATGGGGGTTGATCTGGCTGGTGAGCGCCGCCAGGCGCGCTTCCACCAGCAGCCGCTCCTGCTCCTCGAATTTCTTTTCGTAGCGTGTGCTGTTCCAGATCTTCAGGGGAATGGCCACCGCGAAAAGCGTCGCCAGGTACATGATCACGGTGGTCAGCGCGTTGGGTTCGGGGAGGCCCGCCACGCGCGGCGCCAATCCGAACATGTGCCGGAATCCCTCGGCCACCAGGATGCCCGCCAGGAAAACCAGGTGAAACGCGGTGCGCCGGTAGTCTTTGCTCTCCTTGAAAAACCGGTAAATGTTCAGATCGAGGAATGGGGAGAAGCGCCAGACCTCCTCCGTGGCCGGAGCAAAATCGCGCAGCAGCCCGCCCAGCACGCCCACGCCCGCCAGCAGGGGCATCATCGGATGTTCGCCGTGAAACATCGCCGGCAGCGAGATGACGATCCCGGAGAGCAGGCCGGTCACGTACCCGCCGATGATGCCGGCCAGCAGGCTGCCTTCCAGCCCGAGATCGGCCGGCTGATAATCCGGACGCCCCAAAACGCGAATCGACACCCCGACGCCGAAGACGATGGAAAGCCACAGAGCCAGCACTACCCGCTGATTCATGGTGCGGTTTTCGCGCATCAGCATCGATTTGAATGTGTTCGAACGCGCCAGCACGCTGGCGATCGAAGCCATCACGCCGAGCTTCAGCAGCAGCGGAACCAGGTAACCTTCCTGCATGCGGTATTTTGGGCAGGCTTCTACGACGTCCCGGAAGCCATTATAATAGAAGGACTAAGGTTCCTAATAGCCAGGCATGAACAATTCCCTCGCGCTGCGGCTCACCAAAGTGGCCGAAGCGGACTTTCCGACCCAGTTCGGGTTCTTCCGCATCTTCGGTTTTGAAGGCCAGGTCGCCGGCCGGCCGGAAGAAGCGGTGGTGCTGGCCATGGGCGACCTCGCGGGCGACGCGCCGCTGGTTCGCATCCACTCCCAGTGCCTTACCGGAGACGTGTTCCACAGCCTGCGCTGCGATTGCCGCGCGCAACTCGAGATCGCGCTCAAGAGCATAGCGCTGGAGGGCCGGGGCCTCTTGATCTACGAGCAGCAGGAGGGCCGCGGCATCGGCCTGCTCAACAAGCTGCGGGCGTACGAGTTGCAGGACCAGGGCGCCGACACGGTGGAAGCCAACGAGCGGCTGGGCTTCGACTCCGATCTGCGCAGCTACGAGTTGCCCGCCGCCATCCTGCGATATCTCGGGCTCACCGCGGTGCGGCTCTTGTCCAACAACCCGGACAAGGTCGAGGCCGTGGAAAAGGCCGGAGTAGAAGTGGTGGAGCGGGTCCCCTGCCTGGCCGACGTGCTGGAGACCCGCGAAGCGTACCTGAGGACCAAGAAGGAGAAGATGGGTCATCTGCTAGGATGACTCCACCCTCCGGCTGTTGCTTCCGAGGGCCGCGAGGTCCCGCCACTCGACTTTGCGCGTATCCGCCGCAGGACCGGGCACGTCAAAAGAAATGCGGCTTGAAATGCCATTCTCAGGCTAAAATGTTCTCAGGGATGAAACTCGCGTCACTTTTCTTCCTGAGCCTGGTGCCACTGGGTCAGGCCGGCTCCCCGGATTATTTCACTCCGGCGCATCGCGTATCCGGAATCGGAGTGGAGCGCGACGATATCTCCGGCGAACTGCTGGCGGTCCGCACGGACCTCATGATCCAGTCGCAAACCTTCGGCATCATGCGCGAGTCTCTGGCCGTGCCGGGCGCGAAGCGCATCACCAGCACCAAGCTTCAGTCGCTGTTTCGATCGGCTTCACTGCATAGCGGCTTTCCGGTGGAGACGCTGGAGGCCATCGCGTACGTGGAAAGCTGGGGCGATTCCAAGGCCGAGAGCCCCACCGGACCGAAAGGCATCATGCAGATCTCGGCGGCCACCGCCCGCAGCATGGGGCTGCGTGTGGTGATGGCCACGCGGTACAAAGTGACACGCGAGCGCGTGCGGGTGACCGGCAAAGGCAAGAAGCCGAAGTATCAGACCGTGACGCACCGGACTCCCTACGTCGTCACCGCGCGCGACGACCGCATGGTTCCGGAGCGCGCCGTCCCCGCCGCGGCGAGATACCTGGCATTCCTGGAACAAAAGTTCGGCGGGCGCGACTGGGCCATCTTCGCATACCACTGCGGCCAAGGCTGCGTGACCGAAATGCTGGAACTTACGCGGAGAGCGCGCGGCATCCCCAGCGGCGAGATCACCGTCCCCCGCATGTTCTTCTCCTCGAATCCGGCGTGGAACCGCGAGTTGTACGAGGCCATCCAGCAGGAGATGCAGCGCGACTATTCGCCCACTTATTATTTCCGGGTGATGCGCGCGGAGCAGTTGCTGGCGCTCTACCGGCGCGATCCCGAGGCGTTCAACGCGCTCTCCGAGCAGTACACCAGCGGGCTACAGTCCTCCGCCCGCGCGCCGCACCGCCTGGCGGTCTGGCTGAAGCGCGACGACCTGATTTTCCGGAGTCCCGAAGACATTCGCGCGGACCTGGGCAAACGCCTGGTGAAGGCCATCGACCGGCCGGAGTATTTCGGCTACCGGCTGAACGTCCCGGCGGATTCCGCTTCCGGCGCGGACCGCTTCTGGGAGGCATCGCCCGCGGCCGTCGGCACTCTGACCTACATCGCTTACGAAACGCGGCGCCTGTTCGACGAGCTGAACCCCAGGGGCGAGAGATTCGAGCCGCTTCCGGTCACCTCGCTGGTCGAACCGGAAGACCGGGCACGGCAGTTGGCCGGGCGCGAGGCCGTCTGGCACTCCTCGGGGCAAGTCTTCGACGTCGACTACTCCGTCCTGCCGCCGGGAGAACTCGAGTGCCTGCGGTTTGTGCTGAGCGATCTTGGCTGGGCAGGCTACCTGGGATTCGTCCAGGAGGGCACCGACAACCTGCACATCGGTTGCTCGCCGGCCTCGCGCGATTTCTTCGCCACCGTGTTTCAGGAAGCCGTGGGCCGGAAACTGTCCGACGAAGTGGGCAGCGAGGAAACACCTCGCCCGGACCGATAGGGCTCGCGTACGCGCACAAACCGCCGCTCCGCGCCACAATGGTCGTGTGATCTCTTGCCGGGAACTCACCAAACGCTTCGGCTCCGTTACCGCGGTCCATGGCCTCACCCTGGAAGTCGCTAGAGGGAAGATCTGCGCCTTTCTGGGACCCAACGGCGCCGGAAAATCGACCACGGTCAAGATGCTGGCGGGACTGCTCGCGCCCACCTCCGGCGAGGCCGCCGTCTGTGGAATCGACGTGGTCCGCGAGCCCCTTGCCGCCAGGCGCAGAACCGGAGTGCTGCCCGAGAACCTGGGCCTGTTCGACGATTTGACCGTGGAGGAGCACCTGCTGCTCACCGGGCGGGTGTACGGGTTGACCGCCGGCGCGACGCGCGTGCGCACCGCGCAACTGCTGCGCGTGCTGAGCCTGGTGGACGGCCGCAACACCTTCGCGAGCCACTGCTCGCACGGCATGCGCAAGAAGACCGCGTTTGCCATGGCGCTGATGCCCAACCCGGAAGTGCTCTTCCTGGATGAGCCGTTCGAAGCCATCGACCCGGTGACTTCGAAGATCATGCACGAGCTACTGGTGTCCGCGGCGGCGCGCGGCATTACCGTGTTCCTCACCTCGCACATTCTTCCGGCCGCCGAGCGCATCGCCCACCAGTTCGTGATGATTCGCGGCGGGCGCATGGTGTGGAACTCGACCGCGGAAGAGTTGCCGCGCTCGCTCGAGGATCTATATCTCGAACTGGCCGAGCCCCCGATTTCGGAGCAACTGGAATGGCTCGGGTTCTGACCATCCTCGGCGCGCTCGCGACGGCGGTCCGCCGCGGTCTCGAATCGGTGGGATCATTCGCCGGGAACAATCTTTTTGTGGTCAGCGTGGTGTTCCTCTTCTTCAAAGATCCGGGAATGTTCGCGGCGCTCAATCTCATCATCGGGCTGGTCCTCTTCATTCCGTTGAGCGCCGACCCGCTGCGCGCCATCCCTGCCGAGAGGCTGGCCATCTGGCCGCTCGCCAAAGGCGAACGCCGGCTGTTGCGGATCCTGAGCCCGTGGCTCAATCCGGTCACCTGGCTCCTCGCGGCCCTGGCATTGTGGAAGAACGTGTCGCTGGGCTTGTGCGCCCTGGCCGCCGCGATCTTCGCCATCGGGTTCGTGGCGCCGTCGCTCCCCGGCGCGCCGAAAGGCATGTGGCGCCGCCTGCCGCATTTTCCGGGCCCGTTGGATCAGTTGATCCGCAAGAACCTGCGGGAGACGCTCTCGACTCTCGATTTCTACACCGCGCTGGTGCTGGGCGCGGCCGGACTCGCCTGGCGTGCAGCGGGACTGCTGCCGCCCGAGGCGTTCCTGCCCATGACGATCGCCGTCATGCTGGCGCTCTCGACGTGCGCGCAAACGCTGTTCGGACTGGATGGCGAGGGCGGCTTGACGCGTTATCGCCTCCTGCCGATCCCGGGCTGGCAGTTGCTGGCCGCCAAAGACGCGGTGTTCCTGTTGGCGGCCCTGCTGCTGACCCTGCCCTTGGCGCCCCTGAGCGGCCTGGCAGCGGCGCTGGCGGCGCTGGGGATGGGACATCATGGCTCGGTGAATCGTTACCGCCGGCAGACGCGCTGGCGATTCTCCACCGGAACCTCGTTCGGCAGCAGCATTTTTCAGGTGGCGGTGATGGCAGCGATGGCGGCGTCAGTCCATGCGCATCCGCTCATGCTCGCGCCCTCGGTGGTGGCTTACGCCTGGTCCACGTGGTGGTTCGGCCGCGCGCTGGATGGCACGGGCATTGCAGGCGGTGCGGCTACCGGATGATGTGCGCGGCGAGGAACGACCCTACGTACGCCAGGACGCTCATATAGGCGAACTGGAACGCCGGCCACTTCCAGCCGCCGGTCTCGCGGCGGACCACCGCGATGGTCGAGACGCACTGCATGGCGAAGGCGAAGAAGATCAGCAGCGCCACCGCGCCGCCCGGTGTGAGGTCGCGATGCAGCGCCTTTTGCAGGTCCACGTTGTTCTCGCCGGGATTGTCCATGCCGTAGATCGAGCCGAGCGAGGCGATAATCGTTTCGCGCGCGGCGAACGAGGTGATCAGTCCGATGCCGATCTTCCAGTTGAAACCGAGCGGCTTGATGGCCGGTTCGATGGTGCGGCCGATGGTTCCGGCCAGGCTGTTCTCGATGGCCGGCGGATGACCGTTGGTGAACGGGACGTGCGCGGAGATCCACAGGATGACGGTGACCAGCAGAATCACCGTGCCCGCCCGGCGCAGGAAGACCTTCGAGCGATCATAGAGCCGCAGCCCCAGCGACTGCAAGGTCGGCCAGCGGTAGGAGGGCATCTCCAGCAGGAACGGCGTGCGCGCGCTCCGCAGAATGGAAGACTTCAAAAGGCGCGCGGTGGCCACCGCGACCAGAAAGCCCAGCGCGTAGAGCCCGATCATGGCCACCGTCCGCGTGCCCAGCGCGTGTCCCAGCAGCGGTTGGTTGGGCACAAAAGCCGCCACGATCAGGGTGTAGACGGGGAACCGCGCCGAGCAGGTCATGAAGGGCGCGATGAGAATCGTGGCGGTGCGGTCGCGCTTGTTTTCGATGGTGCGGGTCGACATGATGGCCGGCACCGCGCAGGCGTAGGCCGAGAGCAGCGGGATGAACGACTTGCCCTGCAGGCCGAAGCGCGCCATGGTGCGGTCGGCGATGAGGGCCGCACGGGCCAGGTAACCGGAGTCCTCCAGAATCCCGATGAACAGGAAGAGCAGCATCACCTGCGGCAGGAAGACGATTACCGACCCCACGCCCTTCCACACCCCGTCGATCAACAGGGACCGGAGCAGCGAGGGCGGCAGCGCAGATGCAATCCAGTTGCCAGTAACGGCGAACAGCCACTTCACCCCGTCCATCAGGGGCGTGACGTAATCGAAGATGGCTTGAAAGACCGCGACCACCACCGCCAGGAACACCAGCGGTCCAGCTACCGGGTGGAGGAGCACGGCATCGAGGCGCCGGGTCCAGGTGGGTGGAAGCGGCGGGCGGTAGGCGGCCTGCCCGCTGACGCGGCCAGCCCAGGCGCGGCACTTGGGCACGTCCTGCAGGACCGGCAGTTCTTTCGGCGAAGGCTTGGACATGGTGCTGGCCAGAAAGTCGAACACCTGGCCAATGCCCTCGCCCTGGCGGGCGCTGATAAGCGCCACCGGCGCGCCCAATTCCCTGGAGAGCGCCGCCAGGTCGATCTTGCCGCCGCGGTTGCGCAGGTCGTCCGCCATGTTCAACAGGACCAGCGTGGGAACGCCCAGCGACAGAATGGGGGCGGCCAGCATCAGATGCCGGCTCAGGTTTGTGGAATCCAGCACCAGCAGGATGGCTTCCGGTTTCGGCGTGTCGTGCCGCTTGCCGGTGAGCACGTCGTGCGCGATCTGCTCGTCTTCGGAGCGCGGCGACAGGCTGTACACCCCCGGAAGGTCGATCGCCCGGAGGGTGCGGCCGTCCGGAAGTTCGACGATGCCGGTGTGCTGCTCGACCGTCACTCCGGGGAAATTCGCAACCTTCTGACGGAGGCCGGTGAGGCGGTTGAACAGGGTCGTCTTACCGGAATTGGGAGGGCCGATGAGCGCTACTGCCTTGGGCGCGGAGGCCGGGCGTGGAAATTCCAGAACGGCGGTTCCGCACCCGTGGCAGTCGCTGCACTCGCTCATCGCTTCCTCGACGGGTTCTCCACATGAACCTTCAAGCGCCTTGCGGTTTCGCGCCGGAGCGCGATTTCCGAACCGTCCACCTGGAAGACGCGCGGGTCGCCCCCAGGGGCGCTTTGGCCGGCGGTGACGCGAGCGCCGGGTAAAAACCCGAGTTCCATGAGACGGCGAGCGTCTTCCCCAGGCAGGTCGATGCCGTCCAGGATGGCGGCGTCGCCCCGGCGAAGGTCAATCAGCGTGGCGGAAACGGCTTCCGGCTGGTTGTTGTTGTTGACACTCAGTTGCATCTTGATTTCAGTATGCGGGAGTCCGAAATTCTTGTCAAGAGGACTCGGCGATTTCCTGCGTTTTTTTCGTGCCAAGGGTTTGCAACTGCCCCCAAGTGCTCCAAAATAAAGGATAACAGAATGCCAACACCATATCCGGTACGACGCCTGCGGCCCGCCGATCTGGACCGCATCTGCGAGATCGAACACGCCAGCTTCGGAAAAGACGCGTACGACCGCAACCTATTTGCAGTATTTTCCCACGAATGCGGGGACCTGTTTCTCGTCGTGGAACACCACCGCGCCGTCTGCGGGTATATGATCACCTGCATTCGCGGGGAGCAGGCGGAATTGATCTCGGTGGCGGTGGATCCCGCGGCGCGCCGCAGCGGCGCGGCTTCCGCGTTGATAGAGAGCACGTTCCGGCGGTTGGCCCGCCGCGGCGTAGTGCGGATCCGGCTTATGGTGAAAGTGACGAACCGAAAAGCGCGCGCGTTCTACGAAAAATACGGGTTCGATAAGGTAAGGATCGTACGCGGGTACTACGAGGACGGCGCCGATGGGCTGTTGATGGCGCGATCGAGGCGCTTCAGAAGCGGCCACCGTCGACCCGGACGTACACCCACGCCTGATCGCCTGCCCTGAGCGTAACGGAGATCCTGCGGTATTCAGCGGCTTCCTCGTATTTGTCCGCGGCAGCCAGCTCTTGCTCTGTGACTTCGAAGACAGTTCCGAAGACAGCATCCTCTGGATTGGAACTCGGTTCCACATTGGCGAGATGCGATTCACCGGTCAACGCCATCACTCTTGGATCAATAATGGCCACCATCCGCCGGGCGTAGCCGGGCAACGCATCCTCGCGACCTGTCAGCTCACGACCGAAGTTGGCAATCTGCACGTTCCTGTTTTGCAGCGTTCCATAGAAAACAGCAATACAGTTGGGGTTGACGTGGTCATCATGTTACTCACCTTCAAATAGGATCTCATTGTTAATTCGATGTGTCGTGCTGCTATTTCCTCGCCGCTCACTCGCCGGCACCCTTTTTCGTTGCAATACCCCACACCCTGGTCGCGTTTCCCGACAGCGGCCCCAAGCACCTGATTCCTCTCCATTTCATGGCAATTCTCGACAGAGGGGCGTCGAGATCTTCAACACCGATCTTCGGCGTCGAAAACCGCCCCTCCCTATCTGCATGTAATCACAACAGATAAAAGGGTAAAAAACACCACTTTCTGGCATGCGACGTGCCCTTAATAGGAGACGAAGAAAGGATGTTAAACACATGACAGTCCCACTGGTTCTCGCAACGTTCCTGGTTTTCATCGTTCTGGATTACTTCCTCAACCGGCGCAAGGCGCTGAATACCGTTATGGTCGAAGCGCCCAAGGCAGTCCCGGCCCCTCTGGGCGGAGACTATATCGATGGGTTCCTGGTCCCCGAGAATGTCGCCTATCACTCCGGCCACAGCTGGCTGGTCAGAGAACGTAAGAACGTCTTTCGGATCGGCGCGGACGAGTTTGCCGCCGCCCTACTGGGCAATATCGAGAAAGTCGAGTTGCCCAAGCCCGGCCAGTGGATCCGCCAGGGCCAAAAGGTCCTCTCGTTCTATCGCGATGGAGAGAAAACCGAGATGGTGTCCCCCACCGAAGGCGAAGTCATGGAGATCAACACGGACCTCCTGCACAACGCGAACGCCCTGCGGCAGGACCCGTACGGCAAAGGCTGGCTGGTGACGGTTCACGTGCCCGATGAGGAAAGTACCGGACGGAACCTGGTCCCCAAGGGCCTCGTGCGCGAATGGATGCGCGAAGCGGTCGAGCGCCTGTACTCCCGGCAACCCGTTCTGGCTGGAGCAGTTGCAGCCGATGGCGGACGCCCCGCCGACGACCTTCTGGCGGCCATGCCCGATGCCAGCTGGAAAGCCACAACAGCCGAGTTCTTCCTCACGGCGTAAAAAATCTGTACGTTTTTGCTACACAGCGAGCTTGAAATCATGCTAAAAAAGAGTAGAGGGTCTAAATATGTCGAAAGCGATCTTGTACGACAGCACCCTCTGCATCGGATGTAAGGCTTGCGAAGCAGCTTGTGCCGAGCGTTGGGGCCTCCCCTACAACGACAAAATTGCGGCTGAAGAGAGAATCTCCGCCCACAAGCTCACGGCCATAGAGACCCACGGGGAGCGGTTCAGCCGCCGGCTGTGCATGAATTGCCAGCAGCCGGCGTGCGCTTCGGTTTGCCCCGTAGGAGCGCTGCAAAAGACGGCGCTCGGTCCGGTGGTCTACGATGCGGAGAAGTGCATGGGCTGCCGCTACTGCATGCAGGCTTGCCCCTTCCAGGTGCCGACGTACGAGTGGTCCAATCGTCTGCCGAGGATGCGGAAGTGCGATATGTGCTTCGCGCGGCAGAGCCAGGGCAAGGTCACGGCTTGCGCCGAGGCGTGCCCGGTGGGCGCCACCAAGAACGGCGACCGCGATGCGCTGATCGCCGAGGCGCGCCAGCGGATTGCCGAGAAGCCCGGCGCGTACTATCCCAAGATCTATGGCGTGACGGAAGCGGGTGGCACGTCGGTGTTCTACATCTCGGCCGTGCCGTTCGAGCAGATCGGCCTGCGCACCGGCGTGCCGCAGGAGCCGCTGCCCGAAACCAC
Source organism: Bryobacteraceae bacterium (assembly GCA_035638575.1). GTDB lineage: Bacteria > Acidobacteriota > Terriglobia > Bryobacterales > Bryobacteraceae > DASQZT01. The sequence continues at coordinate 98,528 of DASQZT010000183.1, read as the reverse complement.
GTGGCGCGTTCTGGAACTGGTTCCGGACGTGGTATCGACCGGCGCGGTCCTGCTCGGCGGCATCTGGTGGATTACCAACCGCCGCTCCGAAGTAGAGAAGAAGGAGGGCCACCGCAAATGATGCGCAAGCTCCCCAAAATTACTGTCTGGCGCGTAATTTTCGCGGCCATCCTGTTGAGCGGCCTCTACGCCACGTATCTGCGAATTTTTTATGGCCTGGCGGGCTCGACCAACCTCAGCGACAAGTTCCCCTGGGGACTGTGGATCGGTTTCGACGTGATGTGCGGCGTGGGCCTGGCGGCCGGCGGCTTCACCCTGGTCGCGATGGTCCATATCTTCAACATCGAGCGCTATAAGCCGGTGCTCCGCCCGGCGATCCTCACCGCATTCCTGGGCTACGTCCTGGTGGTCGTGGGGCTGCTTTACGACCTCGGCCGCCCCGACCGCCTGTGGCATCCGCTGGTCATGTGGAACCCGCACTCGGTGATGTTCGAGGTGGCCTGGTGCGTCACGTTGTACACCACGGTCCTGTTTCTCGAGTTCCTTCCCATGGTGCTGGAACGGTTCGGCTGGCACAAGCCGCTGGAGTGGATGCACCGGATCTCGGTTCCGCTGATGATCCTGGGCGTGATCCTTTCCACGCTCCATCAGAGTTCGCTCGGGTCGCTCTTCCTCATCATTCCGGAGAAACTGTATCCGCTCTGGTACAGCCCGATTCTGCCGGTGCTGTTCTACATCTCGTCCATCGCGGTGGGACTGGCCATGACGATCTTCGAATCCTGGCACAGCAGCCGCGCCTTCGGCCGGGCCCTGGAGCTGCCGCTGCTGGCCAGCATGGCGCGCGTTCTGGCCGTGGTGCTGGGCGTGTACCTGTGGGTCCGGTTTCTCGATCTCACGCACCGGCAGGCGTGGGGCCTGCTCTCCCGGAACCGCATCGAGACGTGGATGTTTGCGCTGGAGATCGCGCTCATGCTGGTTCCGGCGGTCCTGCTCTGCCTGGCGAAAGTCCGCATGCGCCCGGGCGCTCTGTACGCCTGTGCCGTCATGGTGGTCTTCGGATTCATCGCCAACCGTCTGAATGTGGGCACCACCGGCCTGGAAGCAGGTTCCGGCACGCATTACATTCCCAGGTGGAGCGAGGTCGCAGTCACCCTGATGATCGTGGCGGCGGGCTTCGCGACCTTCCGCATGATCGCGCACTATTTCCCGGTTTTCGAGCCGATCGCGCATGAGCACGCGCCCGCCGTGGCGGAGGCCAAGGAGGAAAACCTGGTGACGACATGAGCCTCGCCAGAACAATCCGGCTGGGACTGGCCGCCAAGCTCGCCATCTGCGTGATCGCGAGCACGGCGGCCTTCTTCTCTTTATTCGGCTTCATCAACCTGCGGATGGAGCGCGCGAACTCGGAGACCCTTGTCGTGCAGTCCGCCGACCGCGTGACGGATGTGATCCTGCGCAGCACGCGTTACGCCATGCTGCACAACGACCGGGAGGCGCTCTACAACATCATCCAGGACCTGGGCAACGAGCCGGGCGTCCGGCGCATCCGGGTCCTCAACAGCGAAGGCCGCGTTACGCTCTCTTCGGATGCCCGCGAGGTGAACACTTCGGTCGCGTTGGACGGGCACAACCGGCCGCGGATCTTCGCCGAGAACGGCGAGCGCCTGTTCGGCGCGCTGCGCCCCATCGAAAACTCTCCGGACTGCTCCAACGCCGCCTGCCACGTTCATCGTGCGAGCCAGCACGTCCTCGGAGTCATCGATGCCAACCTGTCGCTGGCCACCGTGGACGCCCAGCTTTCGCAGCACCAGGCGGCTCTCACCTGGTTCCTGGTCGGCGCCCTGATTTTCGGCTGCGCGGCGGCCGCGCTGTTCATGTGGATCGTGGTGTACCGGCCGGTGAAGGCGCTGATGGACGGCACGCATCGCGTGGCCGGCGGAGACCTGGAGTACCGGCTGCCGGTCCACTCCGACGACGAGCTGGGCGACCTGGCGGCGTCGTTCAACAAGATGACCGAGGAAGTCGCGGGCGTTCAGTCCCACATCGAAGAGCAGGTGCGGCGCAAAACGGCGGAGCTGGAGCGGGTCTACAAAACGCTGCTCCGGAGCGAGAAGATGGCCTCCATCGGCAAGCTCGCCGCCACCGTGGCGCACGAGATCAACAACCCGTTGTTCGGCATTCTCACCTACGCCCGCCTGGTGCTGCGCGAATTGCTCAAACACGACCTTCCCACACGCGACGAGCTGGTGGAGCAGCTTCAGACCATCGAGCGCGAAAGCAAGCGCTGCGGCGACCTGGTGAAGAACCTTCTGACCTTCTCTCGGCAAGCGCCGAGCAACCGGGAGCCCAACGATTTGAACACGGTGGTCCACCGCGCCGTGCTGCTGGTGAAGCACAAGCTGGACATGCAGAACATCGAGCTGGTGGAGACGCTGGCGGAGGGGCTGCCGCCGGTGGAGTGCGACGCCAACCAGATCCAGCAGGTGATCCTGGTGCTGATGGTCAACGCTTCGGAGGCCATGCCCAAGGGCGGCCGGCTGGAAGTGATTACGGAATTCGACGCTGCCACCGAGCAGGGGGCGGTGCGCGTCAAGGATACGGGGAGCGGCATCCCGGAGGATGTTCTGCCGCGAATTTTCGATCCATTCTTCACCACCAAGGAAGACCAGAACCGCACGGGACTGGGGCTGGCCGTGGCGCACAGCATCGTGGAGCAGCACGCGGGCGAAATCTCGGTCCGCTCCACGGCAGGTGAAGGAACGGAATTCAAGGTAACGCTTCCCTGCGGCACGGGCATTCCCGCCGGCGCCGGGATGGCGAAGTAACGGGGCAACCAGGAAGTAACGGGGCAACTAGGAGGACCTAATGGTAACAGCGACCGAGCCCACCACGGCGATCAAGACGAAGGGCCGGATACTCATCGTCGACGACGAGCTGGTAGTGCGCGATTCGCTCGGCAAATGGTTCACCAGCGAAGGCTACACGGCCAAGCCGGCCGGCAGCGGCCGCGAAGCGCTGGAGATCATTCAGCAGATGGAGTTCGATATCGCGCTGATCGATATCAAAATGCCGGGAATGGACGGGATGGAGCTGCAAGCGCGCCTGGGTGAGGCGGATCCCGACCTGACCGTGATCATCATGACGGGGTACGCGGCGGTGGACACCGCCGTGCAGGCCCTCAAGCGAGGCGCCTACGACTACATCACCAAGCCGGTGGATCCCGACGAGCTGTCGCACCTGGTGGCCAATGCCCTGGAGCACAAGCGCGCGCGGCGCGAAGTCGTCCGGCTGCGCGAAAACCTCCAGGAGATCGCTCCCGGCACCGAGATGATCGGCCGGAGCCCGGCCATGAAGAAGGTGACGGAGCTGATCGAGATGGTGGCCCCTACGGAGGCCACCGTGCTGATCACCGGCGAGAGCGGCACCGGCAAGGAAGTGGTGGCCCGCGCCATACACGCCGCCGGCCCGCGGCGCTACATGCCGATGGTGACCATCCACTGCGGCGCCCTCACCGAAACCCTGCTCGAAAGCGAGCTTTTCGGCCACGAAAAGGGCGCCTTCACCGGCGCGCAGTATCGCAAAAAAGGCAAGTTCGAAGTGGCCGACGGCGGTTCCGTTTTTCTGGACGAGATCAGCGACATCAGCCTCAAGACCCAAACCGACCTGTTGCGCGTGCTCCAGGAAAAGGAAATCGTGCGGGTGGGCGGCAACCAGCAGATCAAGGTGGATTTCCGCTGCATCGCCGCCACCAACAAGGACCTGGAATCCCTGGTCAAGGCGGGCGGCTTCCGGCCGGATCTCTACTACCGGCTCCACGTCTTCTGCATCGACCTGCCGCCGCTGCGCGACCGCCGCGAAGACATTCCGCTGCTGGTGAACCACTTCCTCAACAAGTTCTGCATGGCCACCAGCCGTTCCGTGCCCTCCATCTCGTCGGAGGCCATAGACCTGCTGCTGCGCCACGACTGGCCGGGTAACGTGCGCGAGCTGGAAAACGCCGTCGAGCGCGCCCTGGTGGTGGGCCGCGGCCCGGAAATCCGGCCGGCGGACTTCTCCTTCCAATTCCAGGCCGACGAGCCGAAGGGGGGCAAGACCCTGGACGACGTGGAGCACGCGCACATCGAGCGCATCCTGCGCGAAACCCAGCACAACCTCTCGCGTGCGGCGCGCATTCTCGACATCGACCGGACCACGCTGTATAACAAGCTGCGGCGCTACGGTCTGCGGTGAAGCCCATCCACGTGATCCCTCTCGTCAGCGTCAATGGCGGGTTGGGACTCGATCGGTTGGAGCACCTCGCCGCCACTCTCGCACGCACGTTTCGAACGCCTTGCCGGATTCGTCCGGAGACGTTCGACATCTCTTTTGCGCTCGACGAGAAGCGCCAGCAATACTACTCCACCGCCATCCTACAGCGCCTGGAGCGCATCGCCGACCCCGACGCCCGCGCCCTCGGGGTGACCACCTCCGATCTCTACGTGCCGGTGCTGACCTATGTCTTCGGGGAGGCGCAGCTCGAGGGCAATTGCGCCGTGGTGTCGAGCGCGCGCCTGATGGAAGAGTTCTACGGCCTGCCGCCGCGCGAGACCCTGATGCGCGAGCGGCTGGTGAAAGAAGCGGCGCACGAACTCGGCCACACCTTCGGCCTGCGGCACTGCACGGACTGGCGCTGCGTCATGACGTCCAGCCACGCCGTGGAGCGGCTCGACGTGAAAACCGCCGAATTCTGTCGCGCCTGCCGCAAGCCCATTGACGTCTCGTCGGCATTCTCTTATAGTCTATAGAGAATGGGATGATTGCATGACCCGCAACCTATTGTTTGTCGCAGTGCTCGCCGGGGCCTCAGCGGCCATGGCGCAATCCGTCGCCGGTCTCTGGGATGCGTCGGTGACCGTCAACGGTCTCGAAATCCCCTTCCGGCTGGAGCTTTCGGGCTCGGGCAGCAGCGTCGAGGGAGCCTTCTTCAACGGCGACGAGCGAGTCACCTCGACCAGCGGCCGGTTGGCCCCGGAGGGCGGGCTGCTGGTGACGTTCGACTACCTGGGCGCCAAACTCGAAGCGCATTGGAAAGACGGCGCGCTGGAGGGCCAGTATACCCGCTCGGGGCATCCGTATCCGTTCCGCGCCCGGCGATCGTCGCCCGCCGCCGCGGCCGCCAAGGACGTCCCCTCGATTGCGGGCCTGTGGGAGATCGGCACCAAGAGCTCCAAAGGCGAATCGGCCTGGCACCTGATCGTGAGGCAATCCGGAGCGGAAGTTTCGGCCGCCATCCTGCGCGTGGACGGCGATACGGGCACGCTCACCGGCGCCTGGCGCGAGGGCAAGTTCGTGCTTAGCCACTTTTCCGGCGCGCGGCCATCGCTGCTGGAACTCACGCCGGCGGCCGACGGAAGCCTGGTGGTGGTGCAGAACGGGCGCAATCCGATGACCGCCCTGCGCCCGGCCGATGCGCGCGCCAAAGGCCTGCCGGGACCCGAGGACCCGTCGCAGCACACCAGCGTGAAGGATCCCGGCGAGCCGTTTCACTTCCGTTTCCCCGACCTCGACGGCCGGCTGGTCGCCGATACCGATCCGCTCTTCCGGAACAAGGTCGTGATTGTCGCGATCTCCGGGAGCTGGTGCCCCAACTGCCACGACGAAGCGCCGTTCCTGGAGGACCTGTACCGCAAGTATCACGGCGCCGGGCTGGAGATCGTGGCGCTCTCCTTCGAGGAGGCCGACCAACTGGAGAACCCGGTGCGTCTGCGCGCCTTCATCCGCAAGTACGGCATCGAGTATCCGGTGCTGCTGGCCGGCGAGACCGGCGAGTTGAACGCCAAGATTCCGCAGGCAGTCAACCTGAATGCCTGGCCGACCACGTTCTACCTGGGCCGCGACGGGCGGGTGCGGGAGGTGCACGCCGGCTTCGCCGCCAAGGCGAGCGGCGAGTTCCACCGCCAGTTGACCGAGGAAGTGACGGCCCTGGTCGAGCGCCTGCTGTCGGAGCCGGCCGCCGCCAGGTCGTTCTGAGGGCAGGCCGGTCCTACATCTTCAGCAGGCGGATCGGGCCGTTCGAGGTGCTCAAGTCGATCAGCGGGCCGCCGGCGCCGATGTTGGCGTCCATCTGGCGGGTGCTGATCTCGCCCCGCACATTGACGTCGAAATCCGTGGTGATCGAGGCATTGGAGGTGTGGGCCAGCACGTGAGCGTTGAGCGAGCCCGGCAGGTGAAGGGTAATGCTCCCGTTGTTGGTGCTCGCCCGGATGCCGCGGCCGAAGCCCTGCGGCAGCGTCAGTTCGACCGGCCCATTGGAGGTCTCCAGGTGGATGGGCCCATCGGCTCCGACAATCTCCGCATGCACGCTGTTATTGGAAGTGACCGCCTCCAGGTTGCCCCTGAGCCGTTCGGCTCGAAAGCGGCCGTTCGAGCTGTGGGCCACCACATCGCCCTCCACGTCCACCAGCTCCACGCTGGCGTTAGAGGTCTGGGCATCCAGGCTCCCGCGCAGGCCCTGCACGGAAATGGAGCCATTGGAGGTCTTGAGCCGGGCGGGACCGGCTCCATCGACGGTGTGGATCGAGCCGTTCGAAGTCGTGATGCGGTCGAGCAGGACCGCGTGCGGGACCTTGATGACGAAGCGCGCTCCCAGGTTGTTGCGCCGGTCGTAAGGCCGGACGACCCGGATGGATACGGCGTCGGGGCTGTGATCGATCTCGATCTTGAGGTCTTCGGCAGCCTGCTGGGTGGGGCCGTACTTGGTGCCGCTGATGTCCACCGTGTCCTGATCCCAGGGGGAGATTTCGACCGAGCCGTTGAAGCTCTCGATGGAAAGCCGCCCGCCGGAGCGCAGGGGATGGCTGTAGTGGAAATCGCGAGTGAAATGTCCGAAGCCGCCCCAGTCGGTGACGTCACAGGCGGTCAGCGAAAGCAGACCGGCGGCTATAGCCGGAAGAAGGAACTTCAGGCGCATGGCTGTCTCCCAATCCTGCGCATACGCAAAGCGGGCTCCGTTTGTTCCCGCGGAATTGGGAGATTACCGGACCCAATTGCCGGCGGCCATGCGGAGGGCGACCTGGCGCAGGTTGCGGATATCTTCACCCGGATGGGCAGAGAGCAGCAGCAGGTCGGCGCTCTTTCCGGGCTCGATGGTGCCGGATTGCTCCAACTGGCGCAGGGCGGCCGCCGAATTGCGTGTGGCGGCCACGATCACGTCCAGGGGAGGCACGCCCGCGGCCACCAGCAGCTCGCATTCGCGGACGGGATCGGCGCCCAGGGAAGCCAGGGCGATGGGGACGCCGGCCTGGAAGAGGCTTTTCGCGTTGTGGCTGGCTGCGGCGAGTTTCGCGCCGGACTGGGCCAGGGCCGGCGCCACCACAATGCGGAGATCGCGCATGCGGCGGACCAGGGCGGAATCCGGATCCTCGGTGTCGAGGATCGAGCCGATCAGGGCGGAGGCGCCGCCATCGACCATCAGGCGCGCCCCGGCCTGAGTCGAAACCAGGCCGGCCACGGGGATGCCGGCATTGCGCGCCGCTTCGAGGGCAGCTTCGGTGACGGCGTCCGGGCCCATCGCGAGATAGATCAGGCCAGGCCTGCGGGCGGCCAACGCCGCCACCTGTGCCCGCGCCTGGTCCACCGTGCCGGGCCGAAGCAGATCGGGAGGCTCCGCGCGGTCCAAGAGATCCTTCAGGGCCGGGACCAGGAATTTGCCCGCGCCATTGATCTTGTCGGCTTCGGCGGGGATGGGCACCTCGGAACGCCTTCCGGCCGCGAGGATGCGGCCGCCTTCGACGACAACGACGGAATCGGAGAGAGGCGGGCCGCCGGCGCCGTCGATGAGCACGGCCCCGATGATGGCCTTCTGGCGGCCTTCTTCGGCCGGTTTGCAGGCGCAGAGAGAGAGCAGAAGGACAAGGAGGGTGGCGCGGCGCATGAACCCTCATCATCGCAAAACCCGAGCGCCGATTCGGCCACTTTAGTACAATCGGGCTGATATGACCCCCGAATCCATACCTTCTGTGGAACCGCAGCCCGCGGAAATGGGCGAATTCTCCCGGCTGACGGGCGTCTTCTTCGAACCCAAGAACGCTTTTGAGGCCATCGGCAAGCGGCCGCGCTGGCTGATTCCGCTGCTTCTGACCATCGTCGCGAGCTTGGCCTTCTATTACTTCTACGGCCAGCACGTGGGCTGGGAGAGGTTCCTCCGACACCAGATGGAGACGAGCCAGCGCATGCAGCAGCAGATGGCCCAGATGCCTCCCGAGCAGCGGGAGCGGACCCAGGCCATGCAAGTGAAGGTCATGGGCTTCGCATACTACGGCGGCGTGATCATCATGACCCCGGTGATCTACCTGATTTCGGCGGCGGTCCTGCTCGGAATCGCCAGCGGGATGATGGGCGCAGGCCTGAAGTTCAAGCAGGTATTTGCCATCGTCTGCTATGCCGGGCTTCCCATGATCATCAAGCAGTTGCTGGCGATCGTGGTGATGTTCCTGAAGAACCCGGACGATTTCAACCTGACCAACCCTCTGGCGTTCAACCCGGCGGCGTTCATGGACCCGCTGAACACCTCGAAGTTTCTATACACCATCGCAACGGCGGTGGATGTGTTTTCCATCTGGATCATTCTGCTGACCGCCCTTGGGCTCAGTGCCGTGGCCGGAAAGAGGCTGTCTTTCGGCAGCGCCCTGGTAGCGGTATTGGTGCCCTGGGTGGCCATAGTCCTGTTCGGCGCGTCGATGGCCTCGATATTCGCGTAGATTGCCAGGGCTAGGCTCGCCGCGCGAGAATGCGAGCGACACGCCGAGTCCGGTCCGGTTCGGCGCCCTCGGAATAGTAGAGAATCTTCCAGGCGGCAAACTCGGCGCGCAGCTCACCGGGCTGCATCAGGTAGGCGGGATTGCGCGGGCGAAGGCCCGGGGTGTCGTCCACCAGGTGGATGGCGGCGGCGAAGACGCCGCCCAGCCGCACGCCTTCGCGGATGTGCGGGAAAAGGCGGCGCTGGAGATAGAAGAAGTCGCAGATCAGGTCGTAGGCCTCGGGCAGGATCTGGAATTCGCCGGCTTCCAGGTTGGCCCGGCGCACATCCACGGCGAGGCCCACGGCGCGCCGGCGCAGGATAGAGATGGCCACCGGGGAGGAATCCACCGCCGTAACCTTCCACCCGAGACTCGCCAGATAGAGGGCGTTGCGCCCGGGACCGCTGGCGATATCGAGCGCACGTCCGGGGGGCAGCAGACCGGCCGCCTCCACCAGCAGAGGCGCGGGCAACAACTCCAGGTTGGCGGCGTTCGAATAGTGCTGGTCCCAATCGCGGGGCACGTCCGATCATACAGCGGCACAACATAAATCGAGTAACCGAAAAACCAAAAAGAAGATTGGCTATTGCGGCAATCCGTTGTAAGATAATTTGACTCTTCCCTGAAGGTCAAGTTCGGAGAGAGATACCGATGGCAAAGAAAAAGCCCGCGAAGAAAGCAGCAGCAAAGAAGCCTGTAAAGAAGGCAGCCAAGAAGGCTCCGGCGAAGGCCGTGAAGAAGGCTGTGAAGAAGGCGGCCGCCAAGCCCGCAGCGAAGAAGCCAGCACCGAAGCCGGCCAAGAAGGCGGTGAAGGCGGTGAAAAAGGTAGCGGCGCCTCCTCCGGCGGCTCCTCCAGCGGCTCCGCCTGAGCCGCCGACGACTCCAGTTCCCGAAGCCGGCAGCGGCGGCGGTGAGGGAGCGAGCAGCTAGTCCGCGTCAGCGGGGTGTCCGCTGGGCGTGAAGGATGCGGATCGTCGTACTGGTAGGTCTGCCCGGGTCGGGTAAGTCCACCTACCTGGAGCGAATCGGCGCCGCCGGTTTGTCATCGGACACGATCCGCCGCTGGCTGGCGGACGACGAAACCGACCAGACCATTCACGACCGCGTCTTCCAGACCCTGCGATACCTGTTGCGGCAGCGGCTGGCGATCGGCCGCGCGGTCACCTACATCGACGCGACGAACCTGACCCCCGGCGAGCGCGCGCCGTATATTGCCATCGGGCAATCGTACGGCTGCGACGTCGAGGCCGTGTTCTTCGACGTGCCGTTGGAAGTGTGCCGCGAGCGCAACGCCGGCCGCCACCGGATGGTGCCCGACGAGGCCCTGGCCAAGATGGCGGCCCGGCTGGCGCCGCCTTCCCCGGCAGAAGGTTTCGCACGGGTGGACGTTTACCGCTAAAATAAAGATTATGCCGGACACCGTCATCCTAATCGCCAACGGCGATCTGCGCCTTTCGGCCAACCAGAAATGCTGGCCGGCGCAGGCCAAGGCCGAAGAGGCCGTCATGAATGCCATCCGCGGCGAAGGGCATCAGGTCCGCCGAGGCCACCCCTGCGACGCCGAGAAGGGCCACGGATTCATCGACAGCCAGAAGCGCGGCATGGAAGTCTTCCGCAGCATTCCGCCCCAGGCGCCCCTGGTGGTGGTCGAGGCTGTATGGCAGTACAGCCATCACATCCTGCACGGTCTGTTCACGCACCAGGGGCCCATCCTTTCGGTGGCCAACTGGAGCGGCGAATGGCCGGGGCTGGTGGGCATGCTCAACCTCAATGCCTCGATGACCAAGGCGGGGATCGCGTACAGCACGCTGTGGAGCGAAGACTTCACCGACGAGTTCTTTCTGGGCAGCTTGCGGCGGTGGCTGGCGGGCGAGACCATCCAGCACGACCTCAGCCACGTGCGGCCGCTGGGCGCCTTCCGGCTGCCGGAGAAAGCGGAGGAGACGGGCGGACGGCTGGCGCGGGAACTGCATCGCGGCAAGGCCATCATGGGGATCTTCGATGAAGGCTGCATGGGCATGTACAACGCCATCATCCCGGATGAATTGCTGCACCTCACGGGCGTCTTCAAGGAACGCCTGAGCCAGTCGGCGCTCTTCGCCGAAATGCAGCAGGTGAGCGACCAGGAGGCGCTGGCGGTCCGTCAGTGGCTCGACCAGAAGGGCATGCGGTTCCTCACCGGCCCCGACCCCGAGACGGACCTGACCGACGACCAGGTGCTGGGTCAGTGCAAGATGTACATTGCCGCGCTGCGCATCGCCGACGATTTCGGATGCGACACCATCGGCATCCAGTATCAGCAGGGATTGAAGGACCTGGCGCCGGCCTCGGACCTGGCGGAAGGCCTGTTGAACAACGTGGACCGGCCCCCGGTGAAGGCGCGGGGCAACGGACGGGTGCTGTACGAAGGGCGGCCCCTGCCGCACTTCAACGAGGTGGACGAGTGCGCGGGGCTGGACGCGCTGGCGACCAACCGGGTGTGGACCGAACTGGGGTACGATCCCGAGACGACGCTCCACGACGTGCGCTACGGCGAGGCCGCAAAGGTGAATGGGCGCCAGGAGTATGTGTGGGTGTTCGAGATCTCGGGCGCGGTGCCTCCCGCCCATCTCGTCGGCGGATACGCGGGAGCGGTGAGCGAACGGCAGCCGCCCATGTTTTTCCGGCTGGGCGGCGGCAGCGTGAAAGGCGTCAGCAAGCCGGGCGAAATCGTGTGGAGCCGGATCTTCGTGGATGGCGGCCGGCTCAAGGCGGATATCGGCCGCGGGCGGGCGGTGGAACTGCCGCGCGAAGAGACCGAGAGGCGCTGGCGGATTACGACGCCGCAGTGGCCGATCATGCACGCGGTGCTGAACGGCGTCTCGCGGGACCAGTTGATGGCGAGGCACAAGTCGAACCACGTCCAGGTAGCATACGCGCCCGGCGCGGAAGCGGCCGATCTCGCCCTGGCGGCGAAGGCGGCGATGTTCCGCGAAATGGGGCTCGAAGTTTCGATTTGCGGAGATTATCCGGGGTAGGGCGACGGAAGCGGTCCAGCCGGCAGGTGTCCGGAACGCGGGTGGTACAATAGCACGAAGTTCAGGATGATCGTACCGAAACTGGGTTTCCTTATCGCGCTCGCTCTGGCGGCAATCCTACTACCGAACGCGCACGCTCAATTCACGCAGCAAGGCAACAAGCTGGTGACCGCCGGCACTACGGGCGCCTATGCTTTGCAAGGCGAGTCAGTCGCGCTCTCCGCGGACGGCAATACGGCTTTGGTCGGGGCGGGAGTTATCGGTGCGATTACACTTGGCTTTTGTAACAATTCTGTTCCTGTTTTCCAAAAACCGACGGTGTACACCCGGAGCAACGGCGTGTGGACCCAGCAAGCCACCCTCCCGGTTGACGATGGCGCGGTAGTCGGGCTTTCCGCGGACGGGAATACGGCGATCGCGGGTTTCTCTGGGGAGAACAATAGCGCTGGAGCAGCCTGGGTATTCACTCGTACGAACGGCTCCTGGAACCAGCAAGGCAATGCGCTGGTTCCTTCCGATGCGTCGGGCCACGCGCAGTTCGGCTCCTCGGTCGGCATATCAGGCGATGGCAATACGGCGGTCGTGGGCGGGCCTAATGACAACCCCCAAGGCCCTGCCGGCAGCGCCACTTGCGTGGCGAACGGCTGCATCGGCGCAGCCTGGATTTTCGCGCGCAGCAACGGGGCGTGGAGCCAGCAAGGCAGCAAACTGGTCGGCAGCGGCTCGGTCAATTCCACTTCCCTGAGCGGGGCCAATGGATATGGAGTTGCGCAGGGAACGAGCGTTGCGATATCCGACGATGGGAATACGGTTCTGTCCGGTGGTCCGCTGGATGACAGCTTGATCGGGGCGACCTGGGTGTTCACGCGCGGTAACGGAGCCTGGAGCCAGCAAGGACCCAAACTGTCTGGAAGTGGGCTCGCGCCGGAGCAGGGATCCGCGGTCGCCCTCTCCGCCGACGGGAACACGGCGTTGGTGGGTGGACCTGGGGCGGACGTCGTATGGATCTACGTTCGGAACCAGGGCGTCTGGAGCCAACAGGGCCCCAGCCTGAACGGTACCGGAGAGGTTGACTCGAATGAGTTCACCACCGCCAGTCAGGGAACGTCGGTCGCACTCTCCGCGGATGGGAACCTGGCTCTTGTGGGAGGACCGTTAGATACGGTTTTTGATCCGAACACCGGCGATCCCATTTTTTACGGAGCGACGTGGGTATATACCCGCAGCAACGGAACCTGGAGCCAGCAGGGCAGCAAACTGGTGGGCACCCGTGGCGCAGTCTATTTTTCCGAATGCAATAGTGGTACTGAGGCGGTCTTTCAGGGCACAGGGGTGGCGCTCTCCGGCGATGGCAGCACGGCGCTGATCGGAGGCCCTCAAGACACGTCGCCCAACTTTGCCGCTACCGGGGCTGCGTGGGTCTTCACTCGCCCGGCGCCGGTAGCGACCCACTTCATCGTCTCCGCGCCGGCGTCGGCATCGGCCGGGCAGACTTTCAACTTCACCGTCACCGCACAGTATCCCTCCGGCGGCACGGCCACCAACTATGCCGGCATCGTCCACTTCACCAGCAGCGACGGCGCGGCGGTGCTGCCCGCCAACGGGATCGTCTTGAATGGAACCGCGACTTTCTCCGCGACCCTGAAGACCGCCGGGGGCCAGACCATCACCGCCAGCGATTCCGGCAACGCCTCGGTTTTGGGAACCTCCGCGGCAATCGCGGTAACCGCTTCGGCGACTCCACCCGCGCCCGGAACCGTCAGCCCCGCGGCTGGGAGCAGCGCCAGCGCCACGCTCGCTTTCACCTTTACCGACCCGCGCGGCTTTCAGGACCTGGGCATCCTGAACATCCTGGTGAACAACTTCCTGGACGGCCGCTCGGCCTGCTACCTGGCCTACAGCCGGCCGTTGAATGTGCTGTACCTGGTCGGGGACGACGGGGGCACGCTGTTGGGCGGCTCGAGTCTCAATACTCCCGGCAGCATCAGCAACAGCCAGTGTTCGGTCAGTTGGGGAGGCTCGCCGGTGAGCGGCAGTGGAAACAGCCTGAACCTCACCCTGACCATCGCATTCACCGCCGCCTTTGCCGGCAACAAGGTGATCTACGCGGCCGCGCGCGACGTGGCGCAAGACAACTCCGGCTGGCAGCCGCTGGGAGTGTGGCAGGCGCCGGGTGGCGTGCAGACTGGCACGACCGCGGTGGTGAGCATGAGTCCCGCCAGCGGGACGGGCTTCGGGCCGACGGCGTATACGTTCAGCTTCTCCGACAGCAAGGGCTATCAGGATCTGGGAGTAGAGAACATCCTGGTGAACGGCTCGCTGAATGGAAACCAGGCCTGCTATCTGGCTTATGCGCGCTCCATCAACGTGCTCTACCTGGTGAACGACAACGGCAACGGCCTGCTGCCCGGGCAGGTTCTGAATACCAGTGGAAGTGTGAGCAACAGCCAGTGCATGGTGACGTGGGGAGCCTCGCCGGTGACGGGGAGCGGCAACGGCCTTACGCTCGCGCTGAACATCACGTTTAGCGCGGCGTTCGGCGGCAACCGCATCTTCTACCTAGCGGCGCGGGACGTCAACGACTTGAACAACACGGGTTGGCAGGCGATGGGGACAAGAGACCTGCAATGAGAGCCTCGCTCGACGGCGTCAGCCTTCGAGCAGGCCCTCGTGAGCCAGCCATTCCAGGCTCTTGGGAAGGCCTTCGCGGATCTGCTCGCGGGTGGGGCCTCCGGGAGCCTTGGCCAGCGCCTCGGCGATCTCCCGGTGAGTGCGCGTGCCGTCCAGGAGCATTACCAGGAAGCGGTTGATTTCCTCCAGTTCCACAATGCCGTGACAGGCGCTGGCGGCATGGCGCGAGACACTCGCCTGATACCGCGCCAGGCGGCTGGCCCTGGGTTTGGCGGTCACGGCATCGGCACAGGGAAACTGGTATACGTGCACGTCGGCGAAGCCGCCGGTGAACAGTGCGAACACGATCTCCTCGAGCGAGGCGGGGTCGCCCGCATAGGGGACCAGTTCCTCGAAGGAAAGCGGGAAGGGATAGACCTCGCCCAGGGCGGCGGTGACCTGTTTCACGGCGTCGTGCAAAGCGGAGATCCGCACGCCGTGCAGACCTTCGATCTGGCCGCCTTCCACCGTCTTGGCCGGCGCAGAGAACAGAAAACGCCGCATGGCTGCGGGGCGTAATTCCCGGTTGAGCGCGACCTCTTCCCGGCACAGGAGCGTCTGCCGGAACAGGCGGATCCGCAGGAAGTCGAGATACTGTTCGCGCTCGAGCACATCGTCCTTCAGCCAGGCGAGCGAGCCCTGGGGATCGAACATCTCGTGGAAATCGGCCTCGCCGAGATATTGCAGGCCGTGGCGGCGGGCGTGGGCGGCGAATTCGTGAAAGTAGACGGAGTCGTTGACCTCCGCCAGGTCGTCGTGATACAAGCCGCCGCCGGCGTGCTTCAGCAGCGCCGCGACCTGCTGATCGACCAGTTCCCCCCAGGCGGGAGAAAGGAGACGGGACTTGCGGAGAAACTCCAGGAACCAGCGCCCCTGCTCGATGCGCTGGACGGGATCCTCGAGGTTGCGCACGTGATAGAGCATCATCTCGCGCAGCATCTGGCGCACGTGGCGGCCGGGGTACGCGTTGTAACTGATGTACGCGATGCCCTGGGGCGCGAGGCGCTCGCGGCACACGGCCAGCAGGCGGTCGCGCACGTCGGCCGGGACCCAGGAGTACAAGCCGTGCGCCACGATGTAGTCGAATTCGCCGGCTTCGGGACCGATGTTGCGGAGGTCGGCGGCTTCGAGCGTGAGGTTCCCCAGATCGAGCGATGCGATGGCGCGGCGGCCAGCGGCGATGGGCTCATCCGCCAGGTCGACGCCCAGGAAGCGGCTGCCGGGAAGCCAGTAGGCCATGGGCACGAGGTTGCCACCGTCGCCGCAGCCGATCTCCAGGTAGCGGCAATTGGTGACCGGAGCGGGAGTCATGCCGAAGAGGGTGCCCACCGCGGCCAGGCGGTCCGGGTGTGTCTTGTTCCGCGGGAAGGAAGGGTAAGGGATTACGTTGTACGCATTGTCCGGCACCAATCCATCTTACGGCGATTCCGGGGTGCGAACGGCCACGATTGCCAGGTACGCGCGGGCACGGCGGAAAGAAATTACGAGGGACTTTACAGATCTTCGGGCCGTAAGCCCGTGTGCTTCGCGACGCGACTCAGAATCTTGCGGCCCAGTTCGTCATTGTCGTGAAAGGCGAACTCGTAGTCCGGCCACCCTTCGCAGGCCAAGAGCTTGTGGGAACCACTCTGCCGCTTGACGCGCCAGCCAATGCGCTCCAAAGCAGCACGCGGCGGGCTTTAGCCGCCGGCCAGTTGGTCACTCAGCACCAGAAACGAAACGTTGAGGGCCGACGGCGGCAGCTCGTCGTATTTGATCCGATCAGCGATCACTTCGATGGCCAGTCTTTCGGTGTTGCTGATGGCCTCCTCGCGCGTCTGCCCGTAGGTCATGACGCCGGGCAGTTCCAGCGCCTCGGCAATCCAGCGACCGTCATCTTCCCGATCAATCTCAATGGAAAGGTGCATCGTTTCATTGTACGCCCGGCCGCTTCCTACTCGCTCATCCAGGGCGGCAGCGTCTCTGTGGCGATCCCGATGCGCACGGGATGAGGTGGGGACGGCGCCGGCGCTCACCGTGCAACGCGGCGCCGAGCTGTGGCGTAATGGAAGTTATGACGCGCCACTTGATGCTGGGTCTCCTGTGCACGGCGTGGCTGTACGCCGCGGAGACACCGTCTTCGCTGATGGACGACGGTCATCACAAGAGACTGCGGGCGATCGCCGAACAGCAGTACCGGGACCATCCCAACGATCCGGAAGCGCTCTGGATGATGGCGTTTGTCAAGTTGTCGTGGGGCGATCACAAGATGGCCCTGGAGCTGGCGGAGAAGGCGGCGGACGCCGATCCGAAGAACCCCCGCTATCGTCTGCGCCTGGCGGAGGCGGTGGGGGAGGAGGCACAAAAGGCCAGCATCCTGCGCGCACCGGGGCTGGCGCGGCGGTTCAAGAGGGAACTGGAGGCCACCCTGGCACTCGATCCGAATAACGTGGCGGCGATGAAATACCTGATGATGTCTTACTTCGAGGCGCCGGGAATCATGGGCGGCGACAAGGCCAAAGGCCGGGCCACGGCGGAACAGATTACGCGCATCGATCCGGTGGAGGGCTATCTGGCGCAGTCGGCGGTGGCGAGGTACGACAAGCAGGAAAGCCGAATCGAGCCGCTGCTGCGCAAAGCGGTGGAAGCAGGACCGGCCAGCTATCTGGCGCGCGTCAACCTGTCGAATTTCTGCGTGGAATCGGCGAAGAAGTTCGGCGAAGCGGAAGCCCTGGCGCGCGAGGCGATCCGCATCGACAAGAGCCGCGCCGGCGCGCACGTGGCATTGGTAGCGGCGCTGGCCGCGCAGGACAAGTGGGCGGAGCTGGACGCCGCGCTGGCGCAGACCGAAAGGGACGTTCCGGACGACCTTTTCCCGTACGCCCGCGCGGGCCTCTCCTCGATGGGGCGGCCTGCCGAGCCGGGCCGCACCGAGCGACATTTCCGCAAGTACCTGACCCAGGAGCCCGAGCCCTACAGGGTGAAACAGTGGTGGGTCCACTGGCGCCTGGGGCAGGTGTTGGAGAAACAGGGACGCAAGCCGGAAGCTATCGCCGAGTTCCAGGTATCGGTGGAGCTGGACCCGGAATCTCCGGCGAAGCAGGACCTGAAGCGGCTCAGGTGACTGAGGTGAGGAGACAAGAACCGCCGGCTCACACTCGCGGCTCGGTGACGGCGGCGCCGTGCTTTCGCTCGCCCACCATCCACCAGTAGGCCGGCAGGCCCATGAGGAGGACGACGACGGCGACCACGAATCCGGGATAGTGGGAGCCGGTGCGCGCGATCAGCATCCCGGTGACGATCGGGGCGACGACGCCGGAGAGGTTTCCGGCGAAGTTGAGGATGCCCATCCACGTGCCCACGGCGCCTTCGGTCGCGATATGCGCCAGCAGCGTATAGAGGTTGCCGGTGGCGAGTCCGACGAGCGAGGCCGAGCCGATCATCAGCACGGCGGTGGTGTCGTCTGCGGTGCGGCCCGCCACCAGCAGCATGATGCTCGTGAGAAACGCCACGGTCACGACGGCCTTGCGGCTGCGGCGCTCGTTGTAGCCGTGGGAGACGAGGCGGTCGGCAATCCATCCGCCCAATGGCTCGCTGAGCGCGTAGACGAGGAACGGAATCATGGTGTACGCGCCGGCGCGCTGCAGGGTCATGTGGCGCGACTCCACCAGGTAATCGGGCAGCCAGGTCACCAGCAGGTACCAGTAGTAGCTATAGCAGATGTGGCCGAGGCACAGGCCCAGCAGATTGCGGTCGAGCGTGCCCAGGGTCTGGGACAGGCTCTCGACGGGCGTGACGCGTTTGTAACTCAGGCCGGCCGGAAAAGCGGCCAGCCAGGGAACGAGCCACAGCACGCTGCCGAATCCCAGGATGAAGAAAGCCTTGTGCCAGCCGAAAGAATGGACCAGGAGGGCGATGACGGGCGCTCCCAGGGCCAGGCCGGCGCGCGTGCCGCAATTCATGAGCCCCGCGGCAAGGCCGCGTTCCTCAGGGCCGAACAGCATGCTGACGATCTTCATGCCACCTGGCAGGTAGACCGACTCGCCCACGCCGAGAACGACGCGCATGATCAACAGCACGCCCAGGCTGGCGGCAAGGCCGGTGAAGCCGCAGGCCAGCGACCAGACGATGAACGCCGCCGTGTAGAGCCGGCGCAGGTTGTAGCGGTCCGCAGCCCATCCCATGGGCAGTTGCATCAGCGCGTAGGACCAGAAGAAGGCCGAGAGCAGCACGCCCTTGGCCGTGGGTCCGAGATGCAGATCGACCGCGATCACGGGAAGCGCGACGGAGACGATGACGCGATCGAGATAGTTGATGAAGCCCGCCAGGAAGAGGAGACACGCGATGGTCCAGGCGCGGGCGGGAGTGACGGAGGCTACCCCATGTGGAACTCCAGGACGTCCTCGTCTTCCACCACGTGGGTGCGCTCCACCATGAGGCCATCGTGATCGTGCGACTTGCGGAACAGGCGCGCGTATTTCAGGTGCTCGGCGAAATCGCGATGCACCTGCGCGGCGGCGTCCTGAACGGTATGGCCGCGGCGGATGACGTACGGCACGTCGAGATCGGGCTTCCTGCCAGGCGCCTTGGAATAGAACCGCACCACGTCGAGCAGGCGGAACACCTCGCGGCCGAATGCCTCGAGCCCCGTGCCGACGGCCGCCGATACTCCCACGCAGGGGAGCCGCTGGCCGTAGAGCGCTTCCAGGGCGGAGAAGTCTTCCGCGCCGCCGGGCCGGTCGAGCTTGTTGCCGGCGAGCAGCTTGGGCGGCGCGACGTGCCAGGCGTCGAGAGTCTCGAGGATGAACTCGGTTTCCTCCAGCACGCCGGGGTCGCCAGGATCGACGACGAGCACGCTCATGTGCGCCGGGCGGATCACCTGCGCCATCCACGGCTCCATGAACTCCGCCGACATGGGGGGCGTGTCCACCAACTGAATCGGCACGTTTTCATAAAGCATCATGCCGGGGGTGGGCAGGCGCGTGGTGAACGGGTACTCGGCGACCTCGGGGCGGGCGTGCGTCAGGCGGCAGACCAACTGCGATTTGCCGGAGTTGGGCGGCCCTATCAGCACCACCTGCCCCGCGCCCTCGCGCCGGATCAGGTACGCCGGGGCGGCGTGGACGCCACCCTTCTTTTGCGACTCCTTGCGGGCCTGGGAGAGCCGTTTCCTCAGGTCGGCCTGGATCTTTTCCGTGCCTTTGTGCTTGGGCAGGGTGGCGAGCATCTCTTCAAGCGCGGCAATCTTCTCGGACTGCGTCCCGGCGTGCTTATACGCCTGCTCCGCTGCCAGGTAATCGGGCGTGAGATTGGCCGGCACCGCGGCTAGCGGAACAGCAACTGCGCGTAGTCGTTCAGGTAGTGGCGCCAGTTGATCCAGGTGTGGCCGCCTTCGGATTCGTGGAACTCGTATTTCACCCCGTGAGCCTTCAGCACCTGGCTCAGGTTCTTGGCGCTGGCGTTGGTCAGCGTGTCCTTATCGCCGACGCCGATCCAGAACAGCTTCACCGCCTTGTTGGTCTTATCGGGATTCTCGAAGAACGCCGCGTTGCGCTTTTCAAAATCCGCGGTGGCCTGCTGGCCGACGCCCGAGCTCCACACGCCGATGTAGGCGAACTTGTCGAGGTTCGCGGGCGCCACGCGAAGCGTCTGGCCGCCGCCCATGGAGAGGCCGGCGATGGCGCGATTCCCAGGGCCGGGGAGCACGCGATAGTTCTTCTCCACGTAGGGGATGACGTTCTTCAACAGTTCGTCGGCGAACCGCTCCTGGGCGTTGGCGTTGGCCGCCGGGGCGCCTGGAGGGGCGGTGCCCGGGGCCGGCGCGTCCACCGGGCGGGGCATGCTGCCGTTGGGCATCACGACGAGCATGGGGCGGGCTTTCTTCGCGGCGAGCAGATTGTCGAGTATGAACCCGGCGCGGCCCACCGTGCTCCAGCCCGAATCCTCGTCGCCGCCGCCGTGCAGCAGGTAGAACACGGGATACTTCGCATTGCCGCTGTCATAGCCGGGCGGCGTGTAGACGTGCATGCTGCGGATGGTGTCGAGCGTGCTCGATTGATACCAGGCCACGCGGATCTCGCCGTGCGGCACCGGGCGGTTGGCCTCGAAGGCCGTTTCGTCGCCGGGCACTTCGAACATGTTGTCGAGGCTGGTGACGCCCTGCTTGATTAGCGCGTTCTTGGGGTCGATGGTGCGGACTCCGTCCACGGTCAGCGCGTAGCTGTAGAAGTCCGGCACGAGCGGGCCGACGGTGATGGACCAAACGCCCTTGTCATCTTTGTCCAGATTTCCGCCGGCGCCGCGGCCCTGCGCGATCCAATCGCCCGAGACGCTCACCTCGCTGGCCTTCGGAGCATAGATGCGGAAGACCACCCGGTGGTCGGGCAGGACCTCCGGCGATTTCAGCGTGTCGTTGGGGGTCGGCTCCCTTCGCGGCGGCTGGGCCGCGGCGGTAGCAGCGCACAGCAGCGCGGCGGCGAATGCGATCCGTGAGCTTCTCTGTCGCGTCATAAGCGTCTCCTTTTTGGCGGGCTCAGAACCCGCGCGGTGTCACCCAGAAACTTTCCTGCCACGTCTGGCCGGACGGAATCGACTGCAACTCCTTATACATACCGCGTTGCGCCAGGTTCAGCGCGTCGGTGATGCCGGTCATGGGCTCGAAGCAGATGAAATCGCGATTCGGCCCGCCCGGGGAATAGACCACGACCGCCCGGTAATTCGGGCCGAACGCCACCTCCACCCTCTCGGCTTTGCCCTGCACCCACATGGTGGCCTTGCCCGAGGCGTCACGGACCAGGTCGCCGAAGACGTGATCGAGGTTCAGGCCCCGCAGCGTGCCCCCCTGCGGTTTGGGCAGGAACTGCTCGATAGGCCGCGTCTCTCCGGTGGGGATCTTGTCGGCGTTCAGGATCCACTCAATGCGCGCGGCAATCCCGAAGGTCCAATCGTCGCGCGGCGCATCGTTCACCTGGAAATACGGGTGGAACCCGATGGCCACGGGCATCGGCTCGGCGCTCAGGTTGTGCAATTTCGTGATCACCTCGAGGGCGCCTTCCGCGAGGCGGTAGGTCATCTCGATGGTGTGGGCGAACGGAAACTGCGCCATCCAATCCGGCTGGCGGTAGAACTCCAGGCGGCTGGTGACCCACGCGGCGTTGCGGTCGGCTTTGGCTTCGACAACTTCCCACTGAGTGGCGTTGGTGAGGAAGCCGTGGATGGGGTGGCGGGTCGGACCCGGGCGAACATTCCCCAGCTCCAGGTTGAACGGGTACTTCTTGCCGTTGGCGAAGAAAGCGGCATCGTCCAGGCGGTTGGCCCAGGGCGCGAGAAACGGAATGCCGCTCAGTTCGCGGCCCTTGCGGTACTCGTCCACGGAGGCATAGGGGAAACGAAGCACGTTCTTTCCCTTCACCTTCATCTCGAACGCGCTGTTGCCGTGGCCAGGCATCACGGAAACGACGGTCTGGGTGCGCCCGTCCTCCAGGCGAACGACGTCGCCATCGCGGCGGGCGGAGTATTGCCCGAAGACGGGCAGGGCGGAAAGCGCCAGGTAAGCGGCGAGTTTCATCATGTGACAGCCTCCTCTAATTCTCTCAGCGACCAATCCGGCACGGCGCCGCGGCGGCTGGCCACCAGCGCGCCCAACCGGTTGGCGAAAGCGCCCGCGGCGCGTGCGCTCCAGCCGGCGTCAACCGCATGGATCAACGCGGCCGCGAACGCATCGCCGGCACCGACCGCGTCCGCGACCCGGACCGGATGGCCGGCCACTTCCTCATATTGGCCCGCCAGCAGGAGGACGCATCCCTGGGCGCCGCGGGTTACGCAAACGGCCTCGCATTGAAACCGCGCGGCGCAGGTGCGGCAGAAGTCTTCCAACGAGCCGGCGCTCCAGCCGAGCATGGACTCGACGGCTTCCACCTCGGCGTCGTTCAGCTTGACAACGTCGGCGGCTGCCATCAACTCGACGACCAGGTCCTTGGTGAACGAGTCCTTGCGAAGGTTGATGTCGTAGAACCGCCGGGTTTGCGGAAAGCGCTGGAGGATCCCGGTGAGCAGGCCCTTGGCATTCGGGTGCATCGAATGCAGCGTGCCGAACGAAATCCAATCAGGCCGCCATGCGGCCAGTTGTGCGAAGC
Organism: Bryobacteraceae bacterium; assembly: GCA_035638575.1. Lineage (GTDB taxonomy): Bacteria > Acidobacteriota > Terriglobia > Bryobacterales > Bryobacteraceae > DASQZT01. The sequence continues at coordinate 75,950 of DASQZT010000183.1, read as the reverse complement.
CGGCGTCGTCGAGGGCCGCGAAGTCGTATGCCGCGGGCCTGTGGATCACGTACGAGGGCTGGCCGGCGGAATCCACCGTGACCGTGACCGCGCCCGTCGCGTGGTCCGCGATCGTTTGGATGAACCGCGTGGATACTCCCAGCTCGCCGGCCCTCTCCAAGGCGCGGCGCCCGCGGGCATCGCCGCCGACCGCGCTGATCAGGCAGACCTCGTGCCCCAGGCGCGCCGCGTGCGCGCAGAGGTTGAACACCGCGCCGCCCAAATGTTCTTCGCGGCCGATGACGTCCCAGAGAATCTCACCGACACCGATCAGGCGCATCGATCCACCAGTTTCGGGTGTTATGATACCGCATGGCCCGGCCCCATGCGATACTCCTCCCTTTTCGGTAAGACCGTTCGCGACAAGCCGCGCAATGCCGTTTCGCGGAGTCACGAACTGCTGCTGCGCGCCGGGTTCATCCGGCCGGCGCCCGGCGGCGGCTTCCTGCTGCTGCCGTTGGGCGAGCGGGTGGTGGAGCGGATCGAAGGCATCCTCGCGCGGGAACTGCGGCGCCACGGCGGGCAGATGCTGGGGCTGCCCGGCGGACGCCACTCGGCCAATTCGGACACGGCCCGCAGTTTGCGCCTGCACCGGCGCGAGTCCGGTTTCGACTATCCTTTCGCCGAGCAACATGAAGCGGCGCTGGCCATGCTGGCGGGCGGCCTCAGCTTGAGCTATCGGGAATTGCCGCTTATCGTGGCGGGCCGGCAGTGGGGCTCGCGGGAAGAGGCGCGCGCGAACCAGGGGCTGCTGCGCGCCGCGGAATTCCTGTTTCATTCGGCGTATGCGTTCGGCGCTCCCGCGAACCTGTTGGCGGACGCATTCCAGAAGGCGCTGGAGCGCGCCGGAGTTGCCGCACTTCCGCTGGGAACCGCCGGCACCACGGAATACGTCATCCGGACCGAACTGCCCGCCCGCGAGGTGCTGGAATGCGAAGCCTGCGGATATCGCGCCGACGTGGAGACGGCCGAATCGCGCGCGCCCGAGTGGCCGCAGGAAGAGCAACCGGGCGTGAAGGAAGCGGTCTACGGCCCCGGCTTCATCCAGGTGGAGCCGCTGGCGAAGTTCCTCGGAATTCCGGTCCACCAGACCACCAAGACGTTGCTCTTCGCGACCGGCGGCCGGCTGGCGGCGGCGTGCGTGCCCGGCATCTACGACGTCAGCGAGACCAAGCTGGCGCGGGTTCTCCACTGCCGCGGCCTGGAACTCGCGCCAGCGGAGACGGTCCGGGAGCTGACCCGCTCGGAGGTGGGCTACGCCGGGCCGGCGGGGCTGCCGGATTCCGTCGAGGTGGTCTGGGATCTCTCGACGGAGCGACGCACGAATTTTGAAGCCGGCGCCAATCGCACGGACCATCACATGATCAACCTGAACTTCGGCCGCGACGTCGTCCGTCCGGAGCGGTTCTTCGACATCCGTGTGGCGCGCGAGGGCGAGCGATGCGCGCGGTGTCCGGAGGGCACACTGGTGGCGCGCCGCGTTCTGGCGCTGGGCCATGTCACGGAACTGGGCGACCTTTACGCCGACCTGCTGGGCGCGCGGTTCCTCGACAAAGACAAGGCTACACGGCCGCTCAGGGTGGCCGCCGCCGGCCTGGACGTGACCGCCGTGCTGGCCGCCGTGGTGGAGGCGAACAGCGACGGGCGCGGGATCGTGTGGCCGCGCGCCGTGGCGCCCTTCGACGCGCACCTGATATCGCTGCCCCTGGCGGAAGAGGCGGCCGAGGCGCTATACGTGCGGCTCACCGATGCCGGCGTGGACACGATGTGGGACGACCGGCCGGAATCGGCGGGCGTGAAGTTCGGCGACGCCGATCTCGTGGGCATCCCCGTGCGGCTGGTGCTCTCGAAGCGCACCGGTGACAAGGTCGAGTGGAAAGAGCGGACTGCCGAACAGGGGGAACTGCTCACGAGGGACGAGGTGATTGGGAGGCTGAGGGGCAATGATGGTCACTTGGCGCGTTGAGTGAGGGCCTAATGGGCCATCAGCGGACATCGACACGCCACTCGTCATTTCGCCCGCAACGGATTGACTATCTTCAGGCCGGCGAAGTCTCTTTCGTTTTCGGTGACAACCATGCAATCATTCGCTTCGGCGACCGCGGCAATGATCATGTCGAGCGGGCTCCGTGGCCGCCCTTTCGCCATACCCTCGGCCACCAGCCGCGCCCAGACGAGGCCGGCCTTCTCGTCGAAGGGGAGCACCCTGCCGGCGAACAGCGCTTGCGGGCCCTGGGGGCCGGAAAACCAACGCTCCAACTCCCTGCGCTTCCTTCCGGCGGGCTTCTCCAGTATTCCGCGCCGGATCTCGGCGACTGTCAGCGAAGATATGAACAGATCCTCGTCGGCTTGTTCAGCCATCCACGCGACGAGCCCATCCGATGGCACGGGCTTAGTGATATTGCTGATGATGTTGGTGTCCAGGAGGCTCCGGCTCACAGGTCAACCCTGCGGCCCGGCGTCACCGGACGGTTAAGACCCAGATCGGCGCCGACCATAGGCGACTGGCGTAATGCATTGAGAATACCGCCCTTTTTCGACTGTTCCCCCGAAATCGTAAGGCGGACAGTGGCACGAATCCGCGCCGAGTCGGGGCCATCGTCAGCGAGTCGCCTTGCGAGCGACCGGATCAACTCGCGATCGGCGTCGAGCCCAAGAACCTCGAACCGGGCCATCCCTCGCTGGGTGAGGCGTTTCCGGTAGTTATTCAGCGCTCGTCTTTGCGGCGTGGTGCCCATGGCGGATTCCCTTCCGTATATCCAGTAATATAACCAGATTATAGCATGTTCGCCGGCAGGTCCCTCGGAAACGCCCTGGCGGCGGGCCACAAACGGCCACCGGGAAGTGTCGGGATGCCATTACGGCCAACGGTGAGACCACGGTTGGCCCAGAAATGGATCCCCGCCTGACCACACCTCGCACGCCGTGGTACATTCGAGGAAAACCAATGCCCAAATTTGCCGCCAATCTTTCCATGATGTTCAACGAGGCGCCGTTCCTCGATCGATTCGCCGCGGCCGCCGAAGCGGGCTTCCGCGGAGTGGAGTACCTCTTCCCGTACGACTACCCCGCCGAGGCTCTCGAAGAACTGCTGCACAAGCATCAACTGGAGAACGTGCTGTTCAACCTGCCACCCGGGAACTGGGCGGCCGGCGAGCGCGGCACCACCTGCCTGCCGGGCCGCGAAGCCGAATTCCGCGCGGGCGTGGAACAGGCCATCGCGTATGCCACGCGCCTGAACACGCCGCGCGTGCACGCGATGGCCGGCATCGTGCCGCAAGGCGCCGATCCCGCTGCGGTGCACGCCACCTACGTCGCCAACCTGAAACAGGCCGCCCGAGCGCTGGCCGGGCACGGCATCACGCTCCTGATCGAAGCCATCAATACGCGCGACATGCCGGGGTTCTATCTCAATACCCAGGCGCAGTCCCACGCGGTTCTGGGCGAGGTGAACGCGCCCAATCTGAAAATGCAGATGGATTGCTACCATATGCAGATCATGGAGGGCGATATCGCGGTGAAGCTCCGCAGGTACGCCGCGGAGTGCGGGCACGTGCAGGTGGCGGGAGTGCCGGAGCGCCATGAGCCGGACACCGGCGAGGTCCGCTACGAGTACCTGTTCGATCTGCTGGATGAACTGGGCTACGCCGGGTGGGTCGGGTGCGAATACCGCCCGGCGGCCAAGACCGTAGACGGGCTCGGCTGGTTCCGCTCGCGCGCGGGACAGTCCGCGGCCGTTTGAACTATTTGAGGAGAGATCATATGTCGAATATCGGATTCATCGGCCTGGGCATCATGGGAAACGCGATGTCCAAGAATCTTCTGAAGGCGGGTCACACGCTGGTGGTGTACGACATCGTGCCGGAGCTGCTGGACCGGGTGGTGGCGGCCGGAGGGGCGCGCGGCGGATCGTGCAGCGACGTGGCCGCGCGCACGGACATCATCATCACCATGCTGCCGGACGGGCCGGAAGTGGAGCAGGCGATCCTCGGCCCCGCGGGCGTGCTGGAAGGCGCGCGGCAGGGCTCGACCGTGGTGGACATGAGTTCCATCAGCCCGCTGGTGGCGCAGAAGGCGGGCGCGGCCTGCGCCGCCAAGGGTGTCGAGTTCCTGGATGCCCCGGTCAGCGGCGGCGAACCCAAAGCGATCGACGGCACCCTCGCCATCATGGTCGGCGGCGAGGATGCGGTCTTCCAGAAGGTGCTGCCCGTGCTGCAAAAGATGGGGTCGAGCGTGACCCTCACGGGCGCGGTCGGCGCGGGCAACGTCACCAAGCTGGCGAACCAGATCATCGTGGCCTGCAACATCGCGGCCATGGGAGAAGCGCTGGTGCTGGCAACGCGGGCGGGCCTCGATCCGGAAGTGGTGTTCAACGCCATCAAAGGCGGGCTGGCCGGCAGCACGGTTCTGAACGCCAAGGCGCCCATGGTGATCAACCGCAACTTCAAGCCGGGCTTCCGCATCCGGCTTCACCAGAAAGACCTGCGCAACGCCCTGCTGGCGGCCGAATCCATGAAGGTCGCACTCCCCTTGACCAGCGCCGTGCAACAAATGCTGATGGCGCTGATGAACGACGGCAAGGGCGACCTGGATCACTCGGGCATCGTCACCTTCATCGAAGAGATGGCGCAGACCGAGGTGAAGCGTCCGGCCAGCGCCACGGCGTGAGTCACTTTTCCAACTGCCAGTTCTCGTCGAACAGGCCGGCAACCACCAGGTCCGGAACTTCGGAGCCCTCCTTCACCTTGACGATGGCGTAATCGCCCCACTGCGGCAGGCCGTAGTCGCCGTTGTATTCGCGATCGACGATGGTCAAGCCGGTGTTCAGCACCACGTACTTCGACGGGTTCGCGGGATTGGGATAGATCAGGGCGGGGAAGCTCTCGTTCGCGGGGAACGTCTGGCTGCCGAGCGATACCGTGTCCTTCGTCCACTTCACGGGCAGTTTGGCGAGGAGCCTGGCCATCACGCGGTTGCTGCCCGGATCGCCGAACAGGACGACGTGGTACTTCGCCATGTCGGCATCGGTGACGTCCTTGGCATCCTTCACAAATGGATGCCCGCGGAAATATTTGGCCCAGAGGCGGTCGAAACGGGTCATCGAGCGCAACGCCTGCTGGTTCACGGCATCGTTCCACGGCGTGCCGGTCGGGCGGACCAGCAGAAAGGGATCGAGAAACGCATCGTCGATTGGTCCCTGCAGGGCGTGTGTTTTGTGCAGGCCGCTCTGGAGCCCGTTCTTGTCCACCTTCCATGCGGCGGCGGTTTTCTGAAGCGTGATCTCGGGAGCGGCTTTGACTTTCAGTGTCTGCCCATCGATTTTGATCTCCCGGGCGTGTTCGGTTTCGTTCAGGACGAGACGCGAGACGTTGCGAGTCTTGATTTCATACGCCGCTCCGCCGCCGGAGCGCTGGGCATCGACATCGGCGCGCTCGTAGTGCTTGTCGAGCCCGTCGACCGAGATCCAGTAATCGCGGTTGTAGCGCGTGGTCCAGGTGACGAAGCGGATGTGCTCGGGCGAAGTCTGGCCCTTGTCGCCCCACTCCTTCAGGAAGGCATCGAGGCGCTGCCGCACCAGCGGGCTGGTTCCGTGGCCGGTGTTCTGGGAAATCAGGAAGATGGCGGGCGTGCCTTTCATGCGCAGAAAATCGGGATCGCCTTCAGCGGGGAAGCCTTCCTTCTCGAGCTGCGCGCGGGCGCGCAGGGATGATTCCAACTGGCCGCGATTCGGCGCGCCCGGCGGAGGTCCAGGCAGAGACGGGATCTGGGTATCGGTGTCGCCGTCGTGCCCGGCGAGCGGCAGGTTGAATGCGTTGACGGCCCACTCTTCCATGTTTTCCCAGATCTTCAGCGTGGCGTACTGGTAGGGCGGAAGCCCCGGAGTCTGGGAGCGACGAGACCATGTGCCGGCGCCGATCTCCGCGGCGGCGAAGCGGTCGGGATAGTGCAGGGCGATGTGCCACGCGCCTTCGCCGCCCATGGAGAAGCCGCGCAGCAGGATGCGCTTGTCATCGATGTTGAAGCGCTTTCGGACGGCGGCGATGGCTTCGAATACGTCGGCTTCGCCGGCCCAGTGCCAGCCGGCGCTGTTTATCCGGCCGAACAGGTCGAGCTGAATCTGGCCCTGGTCGGCCACGGGCACGTTTCCCGGCCGGAAGGTCTGCTGGCTGAAGATGAACTCCGATTCGGTGGTGTTGTTCTGGCGGCCGTGCATCCAAACGTAGAGCCGGGCGGGCTTCGCCGGGTCGTAGCCTTCGGGGAGCGTGATGGCGTAGGGCTGCACCGAGCCATCCATGGCGGAATAGTAGGCGTGGACCTGCTTCTTGCCGGTGGTCCAAGGCGATTGGCCGGCCTGCAACTGCCGGGCGCGCTCGATGCCCTGATCGAGCACGGTCATGGAGTGATCGATGGCGTTCTGGGTTCCGAACAGTTCGGGGAACTCCAGCAGGAACCGGCCGGCCTTGGCGTAGACCTCGACGTCGCCGGTAAGGTCGGGATCGGCGTGTTTCGATTTCAGCTCTTTGACGATGGCCTCGATCTGCTCGCTTTTCGCCTGGATCTGCGCAAGCTCTTCGGGCTTGGGCTGGACTGGCGGCGCTCCCCGCCCTCCGCGGCCTCCAGCGCGTCCGGGACTGGCGGGCGGCTGGGTTTGAGGTGGGGGCTGCTGGGCAAGCGCGGCGTTGAACGCCAGTCCGAGCAGGGCTGTGGCGAGCGCAACCAATCGCTTCATCTCTGAGTGCTCCTTTGTTACAGTCTAGCCCCAATGCCGTCACTTAACGCATTGGGGCCTGACAGCCCTGTTGGCTGACTGCCGGGATGAACGTGGGGATCCGGTAGTCCGCCCGCCCGTCCCTCTTCACAATTCTGTGGGAGCCACCGTGCGGTCATGACGCGACCCGATCCGATTGAGCCCGGCGAACACACAAACGCGCTTTAGCCGAGGGCCAAGATCTCACGCGGCGATGTGGAATGTGGCATTCGCAGAATCAGGAGGCAGCTCAGCGTGCGCGACCCGGTCGAGAGCAATCTCACGCGCGGCCGACTGGGCTTCTTGGATAGCGTCCAGCTTCGAATCACCGTACAGGAGGACATTCAATCCCCGAACCTCGGCGATCCAACGGCCATCGACTTCCCGATCCAGCTCAATCGTGAGCTTCATAGCCAAAGCGCTTATCACCGATTGTGAAATCGAGAGCCATGCGTAGAAACCTCTGGGAGCCTCCCCACCATGTTTTGGGAGACCAGTCCTCTGCTGGCGTCCAGTGGCTCCACACAAGTGGACCTGGGGTATCGGACGGCCCAGGTCTACGGCCAGGGCGTTTTGCGTCCTTGTATCCTTCAAAACGATTGAAGTTGGAATGCGCGCATGTCCGACCGCGCCTGATTTCCGGGCAGTAGTATAATTCTGCAATGTCTCGGTCGCATTTGGCCGCTCTTCTCTTCAGCATCGCTCTACCTGCTTCGGCTCAGTTTGTGCAACAGGGCCTTAAACTGGTGGGCTCCGGCCCCGCCGGAACACCCCAACAGGCAACCTCCGTCGCGCTGTCAGATGATGGCAACACGGCGCTCCTGGGTGGTCCCGACGATGCGGGCAACACCGGCGCGATTTGGACGTTCACGCGCGCGGCGGGCGCATGGACTCAACTGGGCGGAAAGTTTTTCGGGACGGGAGCCCTGGGGAATGCGTCGCAAGGACAGGCAGTGTCGGTTTCCGCGGATGGGAACACCGCTATTGTGGGAGGTCCTTCCGACAACGGTGACACCGGTTGCATCGGTGTGTGCAGCTCGACCTTCGGAGCAGTTTGGATCTTCACACGGAGCGGAGCGACCTGGCTACAGGCAGCCAAGTTAACGCCCGCCGAGGATTATGGACTGCAGCAATTTGGCTATGCCGTGGCGATGTCGGGCGACGGATCTACGGCCATCGTGGGCGGTCCGTCAACAGACGGCGTGTATAACACAGGCGCTGTCTGGATCTTCACGCGCTCTTCCGGCGGTTGGAGCCAGCAAGGTCCCCCGTTGATCGGCAACGGGATGAAGTTCGCGTCAGAAGGCCAGTCCGTCGCGCTGTCGTTCGACGGCAGCAGGGCGCTGATCGGCGGACCGGGCGATAACAATCTCGGCGGTGCCGCCTGGGTGTTCACCCGTGCGAACGGGAGTTGGGCTCAGCAGGCGAAGCTGGTGGGAAGCGGAGCCGCCGGCACTAGCCGGCAAGGCTGGTCGGTGGCGCTCTCGGGAGACGGCAAGACGACTGTTGTCGGCGGTTGGGCTGATGCGTCAGGCGCCGGCGCGACCTGGGTCTTCCACCAGGACAACAGCGGAAATTGGACCCAGCAGGGCAACAAACTCGTCGGCACGGGCGCCGCAGGGAACGCCCAACAGGGTGGCGCGGTTGCCATCTCCCGCGACGGGAGTACCATACTCGCCGGCGGCTCCAATGATAATGTCGTTAATATCTCTGATGCCACTGGCGCCGTCTGGGTTTTCAAGAACGACGGCAACGGCAACTGGAACCAGGTGGGCTCGAAGCTGGTGGGCACCGGTGGTGTGCATACCGTCGCCTTCGGATTTCCGATAGGTCCTTCGCAAGGCTCCGCGGTCGCTCTGTCGGCCGACGGGAGCACCGCCCTGGTTGGCGGACCGAACGACAATGGGGACATCGGAGCATCATGGGTATTCACGTATTCGGCGCCGGTAACGCCCCCGGTCCCGGTCTCGGTGACCCCTTCCTCGGGGAGCAACTCCAACGCAACTTACACATTCACCTTCAGCGATCCACGAGGTTACCAGGACCTGGGCGTGCTGAACATCCTGGTCAACAATTTTCTAGATGGACGCCACGCCTGTTTCCTGGCCTACGTGGTGAGCTCCAATTCCCTCTACCTGGTGGATGACGCCGGTGACGCTGGGGGACCATACGTCGCCAGCCTCCAGAACAGCCAGTGCGCGGTGACTCAGGTATCTGGGTCGGGCAGCGGAAACAACTTCGTCCTGACGCTTTCGATCGCATGGACCGCGGCATTCGCGGGCGACAGGATTATCTACGTCGCGGCCCGTGACCAAGCGCAGAACAATTCGGGCTGGTATCCGCTGGGCGTCGCGCGAGCGCCAGGCGGCTCACAGGCCACGACCACGGCCGTCACCAGTGTTTCTCCAGGCCGCACTACCGGGCTGGGACCGACCCAATACACGTTCACCTTTTCCGACACCGTGGGGTTCGCCGATCTGGGCGTGGAGAACGTGTTGGTGAACGATTTCCTGAACGGCAACCAAGCCTGCTACATCGCCGTCTCGCGTCCTGGCAACGTCCTTTTTCTCGTGAACGACGCGGGCACGGCTCTGTTGCCGCCGCAAAATCTGGCCGCGGCCGGCAGCGTCGGCAACAGTCAGTGCACCGTCAGTTGGACGGCGAACCCGCTCAGCGGCAGCGGAAACAATCTGACGCTAATTCTCACCCTCACGTTCACTCAGGCATTCGATGGCAATCGCGTGATCTATGTCGCTACTCGCGATGTCCACGAAGGCAACAGCACAGACTGGCACGCGATGGCTACACAAACGGTGCAGTAGCCAAGGACCCTGACGTATAGCCATCCCGGACTTTGTGCCGCCAGCGGTCCAGAAACGTCAATCCGGGAGGTGTCGGGACGCCGCATGACGAGCTCGCTTATCGAGCTGCCACCAGCGCCGCGTCCACCTCGTTCACCTTATTGAACTCCGTGTCCCAGAAAGCCTGTGACTTCATGGCATCCAGGTATGATCGCGAATAGCCGAAGCTGCTCCAGACCTGCTCCTTGTAACCGAACAGGCGCTCCTTCTGATCGCTCGGGCGGACGTCCAGAATCTCGTCTGCGCGGAAGCCGCGGAAGATCTGCTCGAACCACTCCCCCGGAGCGGATTGTTGGAACGGCCGCCTCTCCGCGAGATTGGACAGTACCGATGGATAGCGGTCGAAGCCGTCAGTAGCGACCGTGACCACGTTGTCTTCCGGCCTCAGGTCCAGATGGCGCGCAAGCCGGATCGCGCCCAGCACATTGCAGATTCCGGAGACGCCGAAGACCCCGCCGAGATCCTTCAACGATCCGGGACTCAGGCGCAGCGTCTGTTCCAGCATGGCCGCCTGGTGCTCGACTAACTCCAGCCCGGCGACGCAATCGTCATCGTGGATGAGCATGACGTAATCCGTGGTCAGCACATTGTGGATGAGGGTCACCATCTTGTCGCCGATTCCTTCAATCCGATGCGTGCCGCGGCCATCGTTGAACAGCGTGGAGCACTCCTTCGGTTCGAGCGCGCAGACCACGCTATCGGGAAAGCTGGCTTTGATCTCGTCGCCCGCCGCAAGGGTTCCGGCCGAGCCGGGAGCGGACACGAACGCCGCCACCCGGCCGTTGCCGTAGGGTTGCGCCGCCTCGATCGCGCTCCGTCCGGTGACATAGCGGTGGAAGCGGTAATTCGGCAGTAACTCGAACTGGGCGAGCACCTTGTTCCTGGGATTCTTCTTGTACTCCTCGGTTCGCTCCAGAACCAGAATCACATCGCTCTCCGAACCCGGAGTCAGGTCCAGCTCGCCGCCGTATTTGCGGATGCGCTCGTAGCGCTCCCGGCTCATCTGCTCGGGCATGATGACCACCGCCGGGTAGCCTTTCAGGCGCGCGACGTAAGCCGTCCCGATGCCGAAGTTGCCCGTCGAAGGGCCCACGACGGTGTTCGCGCCGGGCTCGATTTCGCCCGCCAGTTCGCCTTCCATCAGCGTGGCGTAAGCCGGCCCCACCTTGTGGCTGCCCGACGGGAAATAGCGCCCTACCAGCACCACGATGTTCGCCGCGACTCCCGTGAGTTCCTTCGGCAGGACCAGGTGCCGGACGCGGTGGTCCGGCCCGCGCCACGTGATGTTGAACAGGTTGATGGGGTCCAGTTCGTTGGCCGCTCCCTCCAGCGCGCGATTGCGAGTGCCGGGCGGGAGCAACTCCGGGTGCAGCATCTCTTTATAGGTTGGGCCGGGTACGATCGCGGTCATGTGTCTCCTCAGAACCTCTCCCACAGGGCTTTCGCGCAGGCCGCGGCCTTTCGCGCGGCGCGGCGTTCATCGACATTCGCCATGCGGCCCTCGCGCACCACCCACCGGCCGTCCACCATCAGCGAGTCCACCGGAGCGTTGGCAATGCCAAACAGAATGTGGCCGAACAGATTGCCACCATCGATCGGCGTGGGCGGGAAATAATCCACCAGCAGGAGGTCCGCTTGGGCGCCGGTCTCGATGCGGCCGATATCCCATCCCCACACGCGCTTCACGATTTCGCGGTTGTTCAGAAACGCCGCGGCGTAGGCTTCGGCATAACCCACGCGCGGATCGCGCGCGCGGACTTTCTGCAGGTGGAACGCGGTCTTGAACTCCTCCCACATGCGCGGCGAGTATCCATCGGAGCCGAGCCCCACCCGCACTCCGCGGCGAAACAGGTCGAGCAGCGGGGCCGTCCCCACCGCGTTGTTGCAGTTGGACTGCAGGTTGTGAATCACGTTGACGCCGCGCCGCGCCAGCGCCGTTCCTTCCGCCGCCGTCACGTGGATGCAATGCGCCGCCAGCGCGCGTTCGTCGAGAACGCCCAGGTCGCAGAGCCGCCGGGCGGCGCCGCGGTCCGAGCGGTCCTCCGCCACGTGGACGTGAAATCCGGCGCGCAAGGACTGGTTGGCTTCCACGCATTCGCGCAGGGTGCGGTCGCTCAAGGTGAAGGAAGCGTGGAGGCCAAACGCCGCGCCGACCAGTCCGCCCTTCCGCGTGCGCTCGATGAACCGGACGTTCTCGCGGATGCCGGCGAGCGCGCCCTGGCGCCCGTTGCGATCGCTGGTTTCGTAGCAAGTGGCGCCGCGCAGACCGACCTTGCGGAACGCCCGCGCCACGGCGTCCAGGCTGCCTTCGCACGCGTTGGGGCTCGAATGGTGGTCGATCACCGTGCCCACGCCGTTCCTGGCGGAATCGATCAGCCCGATCAGCGCGCTGTGGTAAACGTCCTCTTCGAGAAGGGCGCGATCCAGACGCCACCACAGTTTCTCGAGGATCTCGGGAAAATTGCGCGGCGCCGGGCCGGGAAGCCGGATCCCGCGCGCCAGCGTGCTGTACAGATGCGAGTGGCAGTTGATCAGCGCCGGCATCAGCAGGCGTCCGCCAAGATCGACCGCCCCTTCGCCGCGCGCGCGCCCGTTCTTCACACTGCCGATGGAGCCATCGCCGCGCACCTCCACGCTGCCCGAGTCGTGGACCCGGTTCGCGCCGTCGAACGTCAGGATGCGGGCGTTGGTCAGGATCATGTCAGTACGATGTGGGTCCCGGTCCCGCCGCCGAGCGCTCGCGTCACTTGTTCGGCGGAGGTGATGATGCACTCTCCGCCGCCGCACTCGACGAAGTCGATGCCCGCTTCGATCTTGGGCCCCATGCTCCCGGCGGGGAACTCGCCCGCGGCCAGATACTCCCGGGCCTGGCGCACCGTGACGGTGTCCAGCCACTGCTGTCCGCTCCGGCCGAACCGGATGGCGGCGCGCTCCACCGAGGTCACGATGATCAGCTTGTGCGCGTGGATGTCGCGCGCCAGAAGGCTCGAGGCGAAATCCTTGTCGATGACGCCTTCCACGCCCACCAGGCGGTCGCCCTCCCACGCCACCGGAATTCCTCCGCCGCCGCAGGCTATCGTGACCACCCCCGCGTTCAACAGGCATCGAATGGCGTCCTGTTCCAGGATGCGCAGCGGCCGCGGCGAGGCCACCACCCGCCTCCATCGCCCCGGCTCGACCTCGCGCATCTCCCAATGCGGCCTGTCGACGCGGATCCGCTCCACTTCCTCGAGGCCGTAGAACGAGCCCACGGGCTTGGTGGGATGAATCAGATCGCTGTCGCCCTCGTTCACCAGCACCTGCGTGATCACGGTGGCGGCGGTGCGGTGGATGTTTTCGCGGCGGAACAGTTCCATCGCCAGCCGCTGGATCATGTAGCCCATGCCGCCTTGCGAATCGGAAACGCACGTATCCAGAGGCAGCCGGGGCACGCGCCGCTCGCCTTCCTCCACGCGGATCAGAATATTGCCGATCTGCGGCCCGTTGCCGTGGGTGATCGCGATCCGCGCATCGCCGCGAAACAGCGGGCAGAGATGCCTCAGGGTCTCGGCCGTGTGCTCGAACTGCTGCGGAATCGTCCCCGGCTCTCCCGGCCGTGTGATGGCATTCCCGCCGAGGGCGATCACGAGGGTCTCCGTCATCCGCTTACTCGTACTCGATCGCCTGGTCCGCCATGGTCAAAGCCATGATCGCCTTGGCCGTGTGCAGCCGGTTCTCCGCCTCGGCGTAGACCACCGAGTTCGGCCCGTCGATCACTTCGTCCGTCACCTCGTTGCCGCGGTCGGCGGGCAGCGGATGCATGTACAGCACGTCCGGTTTCGCCAGCTTGAGCCGCTCCGCATTGCAGATCCAACTCGTGTACTGCTTGGCGATGCGCAGCGATTCGGCGGGATTGCTGCCCATGGTATCCAGGCAGCCCCAGCTCTTGGGAATCACCACGTCGGCGTCGCGAAACGCTTCGTCCATGTTGTCCACAACGGTGAAGCGCGCACCGCCGCGCTCCGCGTTCTCCCGCGCAGCCTGCATGGTTTCCGGCATCAGGTTGTATTCCGGCGGATGCGCCAGCACCACGTCCATCCCAAATCGCGGCATCAGCATGATCAGTCCCTGCGGCACCGAAAGCGGCTTGGCGTAACTCGGCGCGTATGCCCACGTCACCGCGACCTTGAGGCCATCCGTGCTCCAGCCGCGCCTCTCGCGGATGGTCATCAGGTCCGCCAGCGTCTGGCACGGATGATCCACGTCGCACTGCATGTTGATCACCGGCGCGTCCGCCCATTTGGCCACTTCCCGCATGTAGGCGTTGCCCTCGCCGGGAACCAGGTCATGGCGGATCGCGATGGCATGCCCGTAGCTCGAGAGAATGATCCCGGTGTCCTTCGCGCTCTCGCCGTGCGACACCTGCATCACGTCCGCGGTGAGGAAGTGCGCGTGTCCTCCGAGCTGCGTGGCGCCCGCCTCGAACGAATTTCTCGTCCGCGTAGACTTATCGAAGAACATCAGGAAAATCGTCTTGTCCGGAAGGTAGCGGTGCGGCACGCCGCCTTTGAATTTGCGCTTCAGGTCCCCCGCTACGTCGAGCATGACGTCCAGTTCCGCGTCGCTCCACTCCTCGGTCGTGATCCAGTCCCTGCCTTTGAAAAGTGCTTTCATGATTGTTCCTGTAGGGCGCCCACATTCGCAAAATTCACGTGCCGCGGGTCTGCGATCGATCCCAGCAGCAGCTTGAGCTGCAGGTAGGGCAGCATGTTCAGCGTGCGCGCCGGGCCATCGCTTCCGGGCTTCGGCTTCCAGCTCAGGGGCCGGTCGTCGCTCAGCCGGATTTCGACTTCGGCGTCCGGCTGTTCCCAGCGCGCGAAGTCGGCCTGTTCGTCCAGCGCCAGCACGTACTGCCGGCCCGCGATGGTGCCGTGGATGGTGCGGCCGCCATCCCAGTCGATGAAGAATCCGTTCGAGCCCACGTTCTGCCGGTAGGTCTCCAGGCTGCCGAAAAAGCGCGGCTTCTCGATGTACGGCCCGCCATCCTCGGGGCAGAAGACATCGCAGTTGCCGCACTCGTTGCAGGCGTCGGCGTAATTCGCCAGCTGGTGCGCCTTCATCACGCGCAGAACGCCGCCGGGCACGCGGCGGAGTTCGCCGTCCAGCAGCTCGAAATTGTCGTACTCGACGGTGGCCGGCTGCGTCTCGTAGACGAAGTTCGCGTCGTTGGGGCACACCGGAACGCACTTGTCGCAGTTGATGCAGTCGTACAGCCACAGCTTGGAGCCGATCTTGCGCGGCACGCCCTTGTTCCGCTCCCACGTGTAGCGCGGGTCGGCCGTCGCCTCGGCCACCAGGATCCGAGTGTTGAGCAGACCGGCCCGGTTCACATCGCCGCCCGCCGCTTCCGCCTGCCCGCGGAAGTTCAGGATGAAATCCCGAATGTTGGCGGCGCCGACTTTGCGCATCTCTTCGGCCAGCTTTTCCAGGTAGCGGATCAGCCGCGCGTAGCCGCCGGGACGCAGGAGGTCCGTGCAGGTGGTCGCCGGCACGAAGTTCATGGCCACCGCGCGGGCCATGTTGTTGGCGTCGAGCCCCGCCGAAAACGAGATCGGGATCGGCCCGGGCATGTGCGCTCGGAACTTCTTAATAAGGTTGATGGCCAGCACGTGCAGCGGCGCGCCGGACATGTACATCTGCTCGTCGCCGAAGAACGACTTGTGATTTCTCACGACGAGGGTGTTGGTAAATTTTACGCCCAGGCTCCGCCGCTGCCGCGCCGCCACGCGCTGCAGCCGCGGAATCAGGTCCAAGGCCTCGTCGAATTGCAGGTCGTTATCGAACGCCGGCGGATGGAACGCGATCTCGCGGTAGCCCAGCACGTCGTGCAGCAGGTGCGCCACCTCCTGCTTGCCCAGCAGCGTGGGATTGAGCTTGATGCACACGTGGCAGCCCATCTCCTCGAGCAGGAAGGTGACGATCCCTTCGATCTCGCGCGCGGGGCAGCCGTGGAACGTCGAGAGGCTGATGGTGTCGCTGATGCGCGTGGGAAACGGCAGCTCGCGGTAGCGCTGCCACTCGCCCGCGAGCGAGGCGCGAAGCTCGTCGATCACCGGCGTCGCGTCCATCATGGTCTCCATCCACGAACGGACGCGCGGCGAGCGGATGCCTTCCAGGTTGTAGCCCACGCTCATGTCGAACACTGTATCGGTGGGGATGCCGTCGCCCAGCAGGTTCGACGCCTTCAGGATTTCGAGGAACATGGCCACGCCCACGTATTCCCGAAGCGATCTCTCGAGCTTCAATTCCTGCGACCACTCGACGTTGTAGCCCACGTTGGCAATATCGATACACGGCCGCGGAATCTTCAGCTCATCCAGGATCTGAACGGTCTTCAGCTCGATGATGCGCGAGCCGCCCAGCCAGGAGAGCACGATGTTCTGCACCAGTTGCCCGTGCGGTCCCGCCGCCGGACCGAGCGGTGTGGCGGCGCGGTGGCCATGGAAATCCACGGAAAGGTCCACGTCCGGAAAGCCGCGGTAGAACTTCGCCTTCGGCAGATCGAAGATCGTGCCCTGGCGCTCGTACTCGAGAAACGCGCGCCGCAACAGAAGCGGAAGCGGGATCGGAATCAGCTCAGCCATTGCCCTTCTTCGCCAGCGCCGTGAAGACCTGCGGAAACGCCGCGTAGAACTGGGCCGCTTCCACCAGGTGGCGGATCGGCACGCGTTCGATCACGCTGTGCGCCACGTCTTCCTCGCCCGGACCGAAGCCGATGCTCGGCACGCCCATCAGCCCCATCGAGCCAACGCCGTTGGTGCTGAACGTCCACTTGTCCACCACCGGCTCCCGGTCCCACAAGCCGCGGAAAGTCGCGATGGCCGCCTGCGCCAGCAGGTGCGATTCCTCCAGCACCCACGTCGGATAATACTTCTCCGTGGGGTACCGCAAACCCGTGTAGCTCGGCGTGTCGTAGGTGAGGATTTCGACTTCCGCGTTCTCCGCGCCGGCGAGCGCCCGCACCTCCTCCACCGCGCCCTCCTTGGTTTCCCCCGCCGTCAAACGCCGGTCGAGATGCACCGAGCACGCTCCCGGCACCGCGCACAACGAAGGCGACAGCGAGCGAATTTCGGTGACCGCGATGGTGCCCTTCCCCAGAAACCCATCGTCTTTCAGGCGCGTGTTCAGCCGCTCCACCTCCTCCACCAGACGGCTCATTTTGTAAATCGGATTGTCGCCGCGCTCGGGCGCGCTCGCGTGGCACGATTTACCGCGCAGGTGAACCTCGATCTCCATGCGGCCCCGATGCCCGCGATAGATGTTCAGCCTGCTCGGCTCGGTGATCACCACGCAATCCGGGCGGATGCCGTCTTCCTTCAGGATGTACAGCCAGCACAGGCCGTCGCAGTCCTCTTCCTGCACCGAGCCCACCACCCACAGCGTGTAATCGCCGGTGAGCGCGAGCTGCCGGATTATCTTTCCCGCGTACACCAGGCTCGCCATGCCGGCGCGCTGGTCGCACGACCCGCGGCCGTAAACGTAGCCGTCCTCCACCTTGCCCTTGTATGGATCCCAGGCCCATTCCTTCGGATCGCCGATCCCCACCGTATCGGTGTGGGAGTCCATCATGATGACCGTCTTGCCCGACCCGATCCGGCCCAGGATGTTGCCCATGGGATCGACGCGTATTTCGTCGAACCCTACCTTCTCCATCTCTTGGCGTATGCGGGCCACTACCGGCCCTTCCTGGCAACTCTCCGCGGGGATAGCGATGAGGTCGCGCAGGAACTGAACGATGTCGCCCTCGTACGACTGGGCTAGCTCGGCGATGCGCTGTCGATTCGGATTCATTGGGCGGCCACCTCGCTCCTCAGTGCCTTCAGCACGTCTTCCGGCCGGATCGGCAGCTTGCGGATCCGCACGCCCACCGCATCGAAGATCGCGTTGGCGATGGCCGGCGCGGGCCCGTTGATGGGCACTTCGGAAATCGATTTCGCGCCGAACGGCCCCAGCGGCTCATCGGTCTCCACCAGGATCGTCGTGAGCTTCGGCATATCTTTCGCGGAGAACATTTTGTAATCGCAAAAGTTCGCGTTCAACGGCCGGCCGGCGCCGTCGAGCACCAGTTCTTCGGTCAGCGCGTAGCCCAGTCCCTGCGCCACCGCGCCTTCCACCTGCCCCTCGGCCAGCTTGGGGTGGATCGCGACCCCCGGGTCCACCGCCGTGGCGAGGTGCACCACGCGGACCTGCCCGGTCTCGGTATCCACCTCCACTTCGGCGAACGTCGCGCAGAAGGGCGGCGGGCTGTCGGTGTTGAAGTGCGAAGCCCCGTCCATGATCTGCAGCTTCTCTTTATACAGGGCGTGCATCGCCAGGTCGCTCATGCTCACCGATTTGCGGCAGGCGCACGTGGTGAACACTTCGTTGTTGGCGCACTCCAGCTTGTCTGGCGGGGTATCGAGCAGCTTGGAGGCCAGCCCCAGCACCTGGGCACGCACTTTCTCCGCTGCCTTCTTCACCGCGCCGCCCGAAATGATCGTGGTGCTGGAAGCATACGCGCCGACGTCGAACGGCGTGGAATCCGTATCGCCGGACGTGATGACGATCTTGTCTATCGTCACCCCCAGCGTTTCCGCCGCGATCTGCGCGAGCACGGTATCGGCCCCGCCTCCCACATCGGCCGCGCCCGCCTGCAGGAAGAATGCGCCGTCTTCGTTCATCTTGAGGAACGCCGAAGCCCAGTCAACGCCCGCGATCCCGCTGCCCTGCATGGTGCAGGCCATGCCGACGCCGCGCTTCAAATGGCCGCCATCCTGCGTCTTAGCGCGCTTCTCGCGCCATCCGATCGCCTCGGCGCCGCGCTCCATGCACTGCGGCAGCCCGCAACTGCGGATCACGCGCGGCAGGCCTTCCTTGCCCTCGCCAAGCTGCGCCGAAAGCCGGTCGATGTCGCCCAGCCGGATGACGTTCCTCGAGTGAAACTCCAGCGGATCCATCCCCAGTTCGCGCGCGATCTCATCGGCCAGCGTCTCCTGCGCGAAGAAGCCCTGCGGGCATCCGTAGCCGCGAAACGCACCCGCCACCGGCGTGTTGGTGTAGACCACGTGGCAGTGGAACAGCATATTCGGCGCGCGATACAGCGGCAGCACCTTGCTCCCGGTATTGCCCTGCACCGTGCCGGCGTGGCTTCCATAAGCGCCGGTGGTCGCCAGCACGATCATGTGGCTGGCGAGGATCGTGCCGTCGCGCTTCACTCCCATCTTCATCCGCAGAATTTGCGGATGGCGGGTGCGCGCCATGTAGAACTCTTCCTCGCGGGTGTACTCGATCTTCACCGGCCGCCGCGCGGCCATCGCGAGCGCGCCCGCAATGTCCTCGAGCAGCATCTCCTGCTTGCCGCCGAATCCACCGCCGATGCGCGGCTTGATCACCTGCACGCGGCTTACGGGGATCTGCAGAATCATGGCCACCTGCCGCCGCGTGTGATACGGCACCTGCGTACTGGTGCGGATCACCAGCCGGTCGTTGGCATCCAGCCAACTGATGGTGATGTGCGGCTCGATGGGGCAATGCTGCTGGCGCTGCGTGCGAAACTCGCGCTCGAAGATGCAGTCGGATTCGCGAAAGCCCTGCTCCACGTCTCCGATTCCGCGGTGAATGTATCCGGCCACGTTGTGCTCGCGGTCGTGGATGCCTTTGGAATCGGATTCGTCGTGGATCACGGCGGCGCCCGGCGCCATGGCCTGCTCCATATCGAGCACCGCGGGCAGGACGTCGTATTCCACTTCGATCAGCCGCAGCGCCCGTTCCGCGATGGCGCGGCTCTCCGCCGCCACCGCCGCCACGCGGTCGCCCACGTACCGCACCTTGGAATCCAGCAGATAGGTATCGTAGGGCGAAGGCTCGGGCCATGACTGGCCGGCCGTGGTGTGCGGCACGCGCGGCACGTCCTTGTATGTCAAGACCGCGTGCACGCCCAGCAGCGCCTTGGCCTTGCGCGTGTCGATGCGCTTGAGGCGCGCGTGCGCGTGCGGGCTCCCCAGGATCTTGCCGTAGAGCATTCCCGGAAGCTGGATGTCGTCCGTGAACGCCGCGCCGCCGGTCACCAGCTTGAGGCCGTCCACTTTGCGGACGTTCTTGCCGACTACGTTGCGGCCGCTCATCGCGCCACCCTCGCCGTCTGCTTGCGGCCGCCGCGCTTCGTCTTCCGGGCCACGGCCAGTACGGCTTCGACCGGTTTCAGATATCCGGTGCACCGGCAGAAGTGCCCGGCCATCACCTCGCGGACTTCCTCCTCGGTAGGGTCGGGCCGCCGGTCCAGCAGCGCCCGCGCGCTCACGATCATGCCGCTGGTGCAGAACCCGCACTGCACCGCGCCCGAATCCAGGAAAGCTTCCTGCACCGGATCGAGCACGTCGCCATGCGCCACTCCCTCGATCGTGAGCACCTCCGCTCCCTCCGCCTGCGCGGCGAACATCAGGCACGAATTGACCGGCCGGCCGTTCACCAGCACAGTGCAGGCGCCGCACTCTCCCTTCTCGCACCCGCGCTTCACGCCGAAGTAGCCTTCGCGGCGAAGCACGTCGAGCAGCACTTCGCCCGGCGCCACGGCGAACTGCTTACCTTCGCCGTTCACCTTCAGCCGCACTTCCATGGTTTTCATAACGGCCACCCCGCCCGCGCCGCGCACTCCTCGAGCGCGCGCCCAGCCAGCACGCGGCTCATTTCGCGCCGATACTGGGCCGTTGCCCGCACGTCGGAAATCGGACTCACCGCGCGCGCCACCTCGGCGGAGGCCGCGTCAGTCGCGCTCCGGTCCAGCACTCGGCCCGTCAACATCTCTTCGGCGGCCGAAGCGCGCACCACCGCCGGCGCCACCGCGCCCAACGCGATCCGCGCCCACTTCACGCGTCCTTTCGAATCGAGCTGCAGCCCCACCGCCGCGTTGACCAGCGAGATGTCCACTGCGGTGCGCCCCAGCTTTTGGAACGACCAGCCGCAGCGCGGCCCACGCGCCGGTTCGGGAATCACGACCTCTACCAGCAGCGATTTCACCAGGCTCCTGCCGCGAGCGCCAGCCAGATATTCGGCCAGCCCCACCTTCCGCCGCCCGCCCGGCGCGGCCACGACGACCGACGCATCGAGGGCCAATAACGGCGTGGCCAGGTCCGCCGCGGGTGAAGCATTGGCGATGTTGCCGCCAATGGTGGCCACGTTGCGGATCTGGATCGAACCGCAGGTGGCCGCCGCGTGAGCGAGCACCCCGCCGGCCAACCCCCGGATCGCGTCCGATTCCTCGAGTTGGGCCATCGTGGTAGTGGCGCCGATCACGCACGAAGCGCCGCGCCTGCGGATGTACGACAGCCCGGCGCGCGTGATATCGATCAGGACGCGCGCCGACTGATCGCCGTGCACCACCAGGTCCGTGCCGCCGGCCACGACTCGCGCGCCTTTGCTGCTTCCCAGCAATCGAATTGCTTCGCCGATGGTATCCGGCCGATGGAATGCTTCAACCTTATCGAACATAAGAGCCCGTTTTTGTATCGGATCTCCCCAACATATCAGACGTTACAAAGAGGTTACAACCAACTTGCGAGCCAGCCGCCGGTGCCGCGCCAGCACCCCGTCGAGCGCCACCGTCCGCAGATCGCCCGCGGCCACCACCACCCTTCCTTCTATAATGAGCGTTTCCACGCGCGCCGGCGCGCACAGCAGAAGCGCCGAGACGGCGTCGCCCGCCCCGCTGTATCCCAGGCCGCGCAAATCGAACAGGGCAACGTCGGCGCGCTTGCCGGCCTCGAGACTCCCGATATCGTCGCGGCCCAGGCACCGGGCGCCTTCCACAGTCGCCATGCGCAGCGCGTCCCGCACGCCCAGCGCCGCCGCTCCGTGTTGCAGGCGATGCAACAGCAACGCCTGGCGCGCTTCCGCCAGCATGTTTGAGCTGTCGTTGGACGCGCTGCCATCCACGCCGAGGCCCACCGGGCACCCCGCGCGGCGCAGCGACAGCACCGGCGCGCAGCCCGAACCGAGCCGCATGTTCGACGTGGGGCAATGCGCGATCCCCACGCCCGCACGTCCCAGCCGGCCGACTTCTCGCCGATTGAAGTAAATCCCGTGCGCCAGCCAGGTGTTCCTGCCGAGCCAGCCGGTATCCTCCAGCAGAGCCAGGGGCCGCCGGCCGAAGCGGCTCAGGCAATACTCCTCTTCATCCCTGGTTTCGGCCAGGTGAGTGTGAAGGCGCACGCTGTAGCGCTCCCCGAGGGCTGCGGTGTCGCGCATCAGCTCGGGCGAAACCGAAAACGGAGAGCAGGGAGCCAGCGCCACCCGCACCATCGACCCGGGTGAAGGATCGTGGTATTCGCGGATCACGCGCTCCGAGTCCGCCAGGATGCGCGCTTCACCCTGCACCACCGAATCCGGCGGCAGCCCACCCTTGCTCCTCCCCACGCTCATGCTGCCGCGCGTCGGATGAAAGCGGATGCCGATGCGGCGCGCCGCCTCGATTTCCGCGTCGATCAGCTTCGGATGTCCCCGCGGGAAAACGTAATGGTGGTCGGTGGTTGTGGTGCAGCCGGACAACAGAAGCTCCGCCATTCCGGCCAGGGCCGCCCAATGCACACACTCCTCGTCCAGCCGCGCCCAAATGGGATAGAGCGCGCGCAGCCATTGGAAGAGTTCCGCATCCGCCGCCGGCGCATAAGCGCGGGTCAAGGTCTGATAAAGATGATGGTGCGTATTGACCAGCCCCGGAATAGCCACCGAATGGCGGCCGCTGATGACGCATTCGGCCTTCGGGAGACGCGCGGAGCCGCTGCCCACCTGCCGGATCTCGCCATCTTCGGCGTACAGATACGCGTCGCGCAGCACGGTATCGTCCGCATCCATCATCACCAGCGTGTGGATGTTACGAATCAGCAGAGACGGTGTTCGCATGTTCGGGAGCCACGCCTTGTGCCCGCAAAATGTCATCCAGCCCGCTGCCATCCGGCGGAATGTCGAACGGCTGACCCACGGCCGAACGCGCCGACTGCACATCCTTCAGCCCGTTACCGGTAATCAGAGCCACCGCGCTGGCGCGCCGCCCAATGATGCCTTCCTCCACCGCGCGCTTGAGGCCCGCCACGGCGGTCGCCGCGGCCGGTTCGGCGAAGATGCCGGCCAGCCGCCCGGTGTACCACATGGCGTCCAGCATGCTCTCGTCGCCGGCGTTGATCATGGTGCCGCCGGACTCGCGCACTGCCAGCACCGCCTTCTTCCAGTTTCGCGGCACGCCCACCGCGATGCTGTCGGCCAGCGTGTGCGGCTCCATGGGGCGCAGCGGCTCCCCGCTGAAGAAGCACTCCGTCACCGGGGCCGCGCCTTCGGCTTGCACCCCCAGAATCCGCGGCGTCCGGGCAATCAGGCCCAGGATCTTCAACTCGCGAAACGCCTTCCACACGCCTGCCACCGTGCAGCCGTCGCCGACCGACACCGCCACCCAATCGGTGGGCTGCCATCCGAGCTGTTCCGCGATCTCGAGGCCCGCGGTTTTCTTGCCTTCCACCAGGTACGGATTGATCCCGGAGTTGCGGTTATACCAGCCCCATTTCTCGCAGGATGCCTGGCACAACTGAAACGCCTGCTCGTAGCTGCCGCGCACGCGCAGCACCGTTGCTCCGAACATCAGCAACTGGGTCACTTTCGGCTCGGGTGCGCGCTCCGGCACGAAGATGACGCTCCGCAACCTGAGCGACGCCGCCATCCCGGCGCACGACGATGCCGCGTTCCCCGTGCTGGCGCAGGCGATGATCCCGCGGCGCTTCTCCCGCGCCTTCACCACCCCGACCGAGCTTGCGCGGTCCTTGAGCGACCCCGTTGCGTTGCGGCCGTCGTCCTTTAAGAAGAGCCGCTGGATGCCGAGGTGCCGGGCGAGCGCCGGCGCGGGAGTCAGCGGCGTCCATCCGACATTCAGCGCGGGCACTGTCGCGTCCGCGCGGATGGGCAGCAGCTCGCGGTATCTCCAGTGCGACCGCTCGTCGCGCGCCGCCAGCCGCCGCTTCGTCAGGACGCGGCGGATAGCGGGGTAATCATACTGGACGTCCAGAATCCCGGTGATCCCGCAGCGGGGACAGGTTAGCAATCCGCGAACCGGGTAGACCGTCTCGCAGAACAAGCATTTGAGCCCTTGAACAAACCTCAATAACGGCGCCTCCTGGTGTCCACAATGATAGCGTGGGTCGGCGGGCGCGGACCGGCCAGCCCCCATTTCGGCAATTTCGGCCCTTGCCTCTGGAATCCAAGACTGAAACGTGGTTATATAGGACCCAGGGTCAGTGGAAGGAGGGTCGCAATGAGATTGGCGTTCAAGACGTTGTTCGTGGTTCTGTGGACCGTAGCCGCGTTTGCCCAAAGCGATCGCGGCGCCATTACGGGATCCGTCATCGATCCGGCTTCGGCGGTTGTTCCGGGGGCAAAAGTCACCGCCAAAAACGTGGAGAACGGCGCGGTCTTCGAGACCACCACCACCGCCACCGGAGATTACACGCTGACATCGCTTACGGCCGGCAAATACCAAATGGCGGTGGAAGCCGCCGGGTTCAAGAAGGCCAACATGGAAAGTGTCGACGTCCAGGTCGCCCAGACCGTGCGCGTGGACATGACGCTGCAAGTGGGCGCCTCCACGGACTCGATCACCGTCACCGCGGAGTCTCCCTTGCTCAAGACGGAGAACGCCGAGCAGAGCATGAACGTCAAGGGCGATAAGGTGAACGACCTGCCGCTGAATTTTGGCGGCGGCGGCTCGGCGGGAGGCGGAATTCGCAACTGGCTGAGCTTCATCATCCTGGCCCCGGGTGTTTCGGGCACCGCTTATAACTCCCCGGTCAACGGCATTCCCACCGGAACTTACGGCAACTTCAAGGTCTATCTCGAAGGGCAGGACTCCACCAGCGTCAACGACGCGAGTTGGACGGCCAGCGTCGCGGCGGCTTCCGTGGAGACCATCAACGAGTTCTCTATCCAGTCCTCCAACTTCTCGCCGGAGTTCGGCCAGGTGGCGGGCGGATTCTACAACTTCACCACCAAGAGCGGCACCAACCAGATTCACGGCAGCGCCTACGAATACTGGGCCAACGAAGCCCTGGATGCGAGCCATCCCTTCAGCCACATCGTGGATCGCGACCGGAAGAACGACTACGGCTTCACCGTCGGCGGACCGGTCTGGCTCCCCAAGATCTACGATGGCCGCAACAAGACGTTCTTCTTCGTCAGCCTGGAGAGGTTCGGCAACGATCAGGTCTCCACCGCCTCGTACAGCACGGTACCGACCACGGCATACCGTAACGGAGACTTCAGCGGAGCGCTGACCGACAGAACGCTGACCGATCCGAATAGCGGATTGCAGTTCCCCGAGAACGGGATCTACGATCCCCTCACCACCCAGACCGTCAACGGCCGCGTGATCCGCACGCTGTTCCCCAACAACGTCATCCCCCAGGCTCGAATGGATCCAGTGGCTCTCAAGATCCAGGCGATGATTCCCGCCCCAGTCAACAATCTGAACCTGCTGAACTGGCTGCCGAATATCGTCACCAACACCAAGCAGAACATGCCGAGCTTCAAGATCGACCAGAACGTCAACGACAAAACAAGGCTGAGCTTCTATTGGACCTATCAATCGACCGATTCGCCGGCGTACCCGGATGGGCTGCCCATACCTTTGACGGGCGCGCGCCCCAAGATCGTGGAGGGCACCCAGTACCGGTTCAACGTGGATCGCACGGTTTCGCCGACCCTGGTGGTGCACGTGGGAGCGGGGTTCTATCGCTTCCTCAACCCGGACAGCTCCCCGGCCGGTGTCCTGGACTACGACGCGGTGAAGCTGCTCGGCCTGGTGGGGAGCGCTTCCAATCCCGCGGGCTTTCCGAACGTTACCAACCTGGGCGTAAACAACGCGGGGGGCGCAGGGAACTATGGGCCGAACACGGCCGATCACCAGTTCACCGATAAGCTCTCCTGGGTTGCCAACGCCACCTATGTCCGCGGCAGTCACACCTATAAGACAGGTCTGGAGTTGAAGCAGGACGTCTACAGCGACCAGAATGTCCAGGGCGTGCAAGGGCAATACTCGTTTGGCAATGGCCCGACTTCCGAGCCGTTCCTGCAGACTTCCAGCGTGGGCGGCGGTTCGATCGGCGCCGGTTATGCCAGCTTCCTGCTGGGGCAGGTAGCTAACACCAACGTCAACGCCCCCAGGGACACGCAGATGCGGAAGCTCAACTGGAGCCTGTATGCCCAGGACAATTGGAAGATCACGCGCAAGCTGTCGCTGGATTACGGGCTGCGTTGGGACTTCACTCCCATGGGTCACGAACAACATTACCGGGAAGCCGAAATCGGCATCAATACGCCCAACCCGTCGGCGGGGGGCATCCCCGGCGGCTACATTTTCGAGGGCGACGGTCCCGGACGATGCAACTGCCAGTTCTCCCGCTCTTACCCGTTCGCCTTCGGGCCGCGGCTGGCGGTGGCCTACCAGATCGACCCCAAGACGGTGCTTCGCCTGGGATGGGGCATCACTTACAGCGGCGGAGACAGTTGGGGCTACATGAACGGCGGGACCCCTGTGGCCGGCCTGGGCATCAATTCGGTGACCAACTCCACCGGTTACGGATATGCCGTCTCCCAGTTTTCGGACGGAATCCATTACGATCCCTCGGTGCTCTACGCGGCGACGTTGAATCCCGGTGTGGCGCCGGCCCCCGGTACGTTGAGCGCCGCGCCCGCGTGGGCCGCGCAGTTCCGCGATCCCGAAGGCGGACGTCCGGCGCGCGTCAACCAATGGAATCTCGCGGTACAGCGCCAGATCACCAGGGACATGACGCTCGAAGCGGCATACGTCGGCAACCGCGGAGCTTGGGAAGAGGCTCGCGGCCTGGCCGCGCTGAACGCCATCTCGCCCGCCCGATTGCAGGCTTTGGGCCTGGATTTGACCAATGCGGCTACTCGCAATTTGCTGACCGCGCAGATCGGCTCCGCCGCGGCCGTGGCAGCCGGCTTCAAGCCGCCGTACGCCGGATTCCCCTCCACCGCCAGTGTGGCACAGTCGCTTCGACCATTCCCCGAGTACAACGACAGCCTGGCGTGGTGGTTCGACCCGACCGGCGACAGTTGGTACGACTCCCTCCAGGTCAAGTTCACCAAGCGCATGTCCCATGGCCTGGACGTGACTTCGAACTTCACCTATCAGAAGGAGCTTTGCCTGGGCTCCAACGGCTGCGCCGGCATCAACGATGCGTTCAACCGGAGCGAGAACAGGGGACTCACCCCGTCTTCGACGCCGTTCATTTGGGTCACGGCGTTCACTTACCGGACTCCCAAGCTGACTTCGAACAGACTCGTCCGGCAGGTGGTGGGCGGCTGGACCTGGGGCGGCATTCTGCGCTACGCCAGCGGCTCGCTGATAGGTGTGCCTTCGTCGCGGACCAACCTGAGCACCTATACGTTCAACACCAACACGCGCTTCAACCGTGTGCCCGGGGTGCCGTTGTTCCTCGAGGACCCGAACTGCCACTGCATCAACCCGAACAGCAATCAGCAGATCCTGAACCCCGCCGCCTGGGTGGACACACCCACCGGGACCTATGGCCAGTCCGCCGCTTATTTCAACGACTACCGCTGGCAGCGCCAGGCGAGCGAGTCGATGAACTTCGGCCGCACCTTCCAGATCCGGGAGAGAATGTCGCTCAACATCCGGGCGGAATTCTTCAACGTGTTCAACCGGTTGTTCCTGCCCACACCATCGGCGAGCAACCCGCTGGCCACCGCCACGTTCACTTCCGCCGGCGTACCCACCGGCGGCTACGGCTATATCACCAATTCCAGCGGCATCGGCGGTCAACGGAACGGCCAGCTTGTGGCGCGGTTCCAGTTCTGACATCGGCCCGTTCTTCTGCTCCGACGCGTACCACGCCAGCTCGCGGGTGTCGGAGACGAACTGGCACCGGCCGAGGACATCTTCGCGGGCGCTCGCGATCGGGGCGCCGGTGACCACCTGGTACGTGATCTCGGTCAAACGGCCGTAGGTCGTAGTATCTCGGTTGCAGCCGCGCGAGTTACCCGACGGCTGCTTTCACCTTCTCCGCAAGACCAGTCGCGGTGTAGGGCTTCTGGATGAATCCCGAGACCCGCTGGCCTTGGAACAGCGCCATTGTCTCGGCCTCGCTGTAGCCGCTCGATATCACGACCTTGACTTGCGGCCGGATCTTCCGGAGTTCCGGAAGCGTCTCCTCACCGCCCATCTTCGGCATGCTCAGATCGAGGATTACCACCGCGATTTCGCCCGGGTGTCTCCGGAGAACATCCATCGCCGCCGGCCCGCTGTCGGCCAGCAGCACCGTGTAACCGTAGCGTTCGAGTGCCTTTTTGGCCATCTCGCGCACCAGCCGTTCATCATCCACTATGAGGGCCACGCCGGAGCCCCGGAGCGCGGCGTTGCGGTCCGCGGCCGACGCCTTCGCCGCCGGTACAGCCGCCGCCGGGAGCAGCACCGTGAAGCAACTGCCTTTGCCCGGCGCGCTGGCCACCGTGATCGCGCCTTTGTGGCCCCGCACGATGCCGGCAACGGCCGCCAGCCCGAGCCCTCGCCCCGTGAATTTCGTGGAGAAGAACGGATCGAAGATCCTGGACCTGGTGGCATCGTCCATGCCGCATCCCGTATCGCGAACTTCCAGGAAAACGTAATCGCCGGGCCGCAGTTCCGCCGCCTCCGGGTGTAGCTGGAGATACCGGGCATCCACGTTTTGTAAGCCGGTCCTGACCGAGATGATGCCGTCGTGGCTGCCGATGGCTTCGGCCGCATTGATGGCCAGGTTCATGAACACCTGCTGGATCTGGCCGCGATCGGCTTCGATCGCCGGCAGATCCTCTTCCAGATCCAGATGGAGCGCGATCTTCTTGGAAATGGACGGCCGAACCAGGCCGCTCATATCGGGAATGACCGTCGAGAGATTCAGCGCCTCCACTACGAACCTGCCCTTGCCCGAGTAGGCGAGCATCTGCCTGGTGAGGTGAGCGGCCTGCTCGCCGGTTCTGAGGACTCCTTCCAGCAGTTCGGCGGCGGGGTGATCGGGAGTAAGCATTTCCTGGGCCAGGCTGGCATTGCCCACCACGCCCACCAGCAGGTTGTTGAAGTCGTGGGCGACGCCGCCCGCCAGCAGCCCGAGGCTCTCCAGTTTCTGGGCTTCCCGGAGGCGCCGTTCGGCGCGCTTGCGCTCGGTGATATCGAAGAAGACACCCACCGCGCCGCGCGAGTTTCCGTCTTCGTCCATCGTCGGCACGGCATCGCCCAACAGGCTCACCGAGGAGCCGTCCTCGAACACCAGTTCCAATTCGCAGTTCCGGACGGGCTGCCTGGTCACGAGGGCCCTCTGCACCGGCAAGTCCTGGGGCGGGATGACGACTCCATCCCGCATCATCCGGAGATTCGACGGCTTCTCAGCGTCCGGCGCGGACATTGAGAGATTGCTGCCCTGAGGCCTGCGCAGCAGATCGTAAGCCATGCGGTTGCCCTCGATGTATCGGCACTCGGCGTCGCGAGCCACGAAAATGGCGGCCGGGGCCGCATCCATGAGGGCTTCCAGCTCCGCTGCCCGCGCACGCTCCCGGCTCTCGCTGTCGCGCAGGGATTCCTCGGTCTGCTTCAGCGCGCTGATGTCGAGGTTGATGCCCGCCCAGCAAGTGATCCGGCCCTGCTCGTCACGGACGGGCACGCCGCGAGCGAGTATGGGATGCCACTTTCCATCCACGCCGCGGAAGCGATGCTCGATGTCCCAGCGTCCCTCGGAGCCGACGCACTCCTTCCACAGGGCGAGTGTCCGTTCGGCGTCGTCCGGGTGCAGCACTTCTCCCCACCCGAAACTGGAACACTGTTCCTGTGTCAATCCCACCAGCTTCAGGAACGACTCGCTGGCGTACGTGTTCCGGCCGTCGGGGGCGCACACCCACACGCCGTAGTCGTTCGACTCGCCGATTGCCCGATACAGCTTCTCGCTGTTTCGCAATGCGTCTTCGGCCTGTTTACGCTCGGTGATGTCCGGACTGATGCCGGCAAGGCCCAGGAACTCCCCGCTCGGGGCCAACAGCGGCTCCGCGTACGATGCGATCCACCGCCACTCGCCATCGGCGCGCCGGACGCGCGCTTGGGCGCGGAAAGGCGTGCGCTCGCGGACTGCGCGGAAGGCAGCCCCGATATACTCGGGCGCATCGTCCGGGTGAACCAGCGGCTGCCACTTGCCTCCCTCCACCTGCTCGTAAGTAACGCCGAAGAATTCGCGGTAGGTGCGGTTGACAAACCGGAGCCCACCCTCGGCGTCGGTCACCCAGATGATCGTCGGGCAACCGTCGGCCAAGATGCGGAAGCGCTCCTCGCTCCCGCGCAGCGCTTCTTCGGCCCGCTTGCGGTCGGTAAGATCGAGAATCGTGTACGCGAATCGCGGATGTCCGGAAGGCCCGGCCCCAATGTGGCTCGCGGTGGCGAGCATCCAGCGTACCTGGCCGGCGGCGTCCCGGCGGGTGTATTCCATGGAGACGGGCTTGCCGGTGCGCCGGCTTTCTTCGTAGAGACTGCCCCACGATTGCGCGACCTCTGCGGAAGCCCCCGCGTCGGTGGCGGATTTGCCCGAGATCGACTCCTGGCAAATACCGAACATCTCCGCCGCGGCCGCATTGCAGGAAACGTGGACTATAGCGCCATCGATTATTTCCACGAACCCCCGCATCATCCCAGGGCTGTCGAAGAAACTGCGCAGAACGGCTTCGCTCTCGCGCAGCGCCTCCTCGGCCCGCCTATGCCTGGTTACGTCGGCGCCGGCTGTGACGGCGCCGCGCACGCGTCCTTCGGCATCGAACAGCGGCACGGCGCCCACAAGCATGTGGACCGTGCGGCCGTCGGGGAACACCATGTCCAGCTCTTCCTGTTTCACCTGCTGGCCGGTGGCCGCGGCGGCTTGGGCGGGCAACTCTTCGGGTTGCATTTCAACTCCGCGGCGAAACGCCCTGAACACGACTGCCGCATCGCCGGGACGCGCGCTGCGCGAGGTGTTGCCGCCTCGCTCGGTCCGCGTGACGACCTGGTCCGCAAAGGCGTTGCCCGTTATGCGGAGGCACTGCGGATCGTGGGCGATCCAGATGGCCACCGGCGCGGCGTCCAGAATGGCCTGAAGCTCGCCGACACGGTCGGCCAACTCGGCGGCCAGGCGCTGCCGCTCCTCTTCCGCGCGCTTACGCTCGGTAATGTCCGTGAATACCACGCCGAACCGGCCTGGTTCGGTCTGGAAGACGAACACTTCGAACCACCGCCCGAGGGGGCCGAACCAGGCCTCAAACCGGGCCGGTTCCCCGGTGAGAGCCACCTTGCCATAACGCTCGATCCACATGGACTCGGCTTGGGGGAACAGCTCCAGGACGGTCCGTCCGAGGATATCCTCCGCCTTGAGGCCGGTCTGCCGCTGGAACGCGGGGTTGACCGCCAGGTAACGAAAATCGCATGGCTTTCCCGCTTCGTCGCAGATGATCTCGCACAGAGCGAATCCCTCGGTCATCGTCTCAAACAGGGTCCGGTACCGCTTCTCGCCGTCGCGCAGGGCTTCTTCCGCGCGCTTGCGCTCGGTGATGTCCCGGTGGACGCCCATCATTCGGGCGGCATGCCGCTCGAGGCCCTCACCCTCGAAGAAGGTGCGGCTCGTGCCCGAGATCCAGTGAACCGAACCGTCCGGCCAGATGACGCGGTATTCAGCCTCGGCCAACTCGGGCGATTCGGTCGTAACGGCGGTTTCCGCGCTCTCGCGAATTCGCGTCCGGTCCTCGGGGTGGATCCGCTCGAGCACCTGCGGATACGAGACCTCCGCATCAGGGGGCAGCCCCCACATGGCTTTGGCCCCCGCGTCCCAGAAACACTCGCCGGTTGCCGGGCGATACTCGAACGCGCCCGCTCCCGTGGCATCCAACGCCAGGCGGAGCCTCTCCTCGCTCGTTCGAAGCGCCTGTCCGGCCCGCTGGCGCTGGGCGCCGGTCGCTTGATGATCGGCTTTCGGCGCCATGTTTCCGCCGGAATAGGCGCGGATCAACGCCGTCGCCACCGCGATCAGGACCGGCGGCTCGACCGGCTCCGGCAACCAGGCATCGGCGCCGCTCTCCAACGAATCCGCGCAGGCGCGATGGGATTCGCCCGGGCCGGAGAGATGCAGCACCGGAATCGAGGAGGTGCGGGGATCGGCCTTCAGGCGCCGGCAGACCGCAAAGCCGTCCATTCCGGGCAATTCAACGGCAAGAACGACGAGCGCGGGCTGCCGTTCGGACGCGAGTTCCAGCGCATCGGAAGCAGCGACAGCTTCGATGACCTCAAATCCAGCCTCACGGAGGACTTCGTTTCGAACACGGCAAACCGCGGCATCATCGACGACCGAGAGGATCGTGTAGGGCAAAGGAACCACCTTGAAAGGACAGCCGGATCGAATAGCATTCCGGGTTGGCCGTCCTGGGGATGCAGGCCCGGCGAAGTAGACCAATGATTCTAACTCACGGACGATGCCGAATGGACCATCTACGGCCCTGAGGGTGCCCGAAGCGGTGCGCCACCTCGGCGCGGTAAAGTCAAAACGTGAGAACGCGGGGACGGCGTTCGAGAATCGGTGGTGCAACCGCGGTTCTCGTTTTGATGGCGGCTTCCTGCGGTCGTGCGCCGCGAGGAGCGATCGATCGCGAGATGGCGGCCTGCGTGCCGGCCGATACGGTGTTGCTCGCGGGAGGCGATCTGGACCGGCTCCGCGCGGCTCCGTTTTATCGCGCGGCGGCAGTGCCGGGGCTCGACGCTTTTGCCGGTGCTTCCGGACTGATGGTGGTTTGGAACGGAAAGGAACTTCTGTTTATCGCGCGCGGGAAGTTTGCCGATGCTCCGATGGGCGGGACCCTGATCGATTCGAGCCTGGCGGTGGCCGGCGCTCCCGAGGCGGTCCGCGCGGCGATTGCGCAACACCGGACCGGCAGGACTGGCGCTTCCGAACTGCTGGAGCGCGCGGAGGCGATCGCGGCCGGCCGGCAGGTTTGGGCCGTAGCGCAGGGCGGCGGCGGATGGCCGCTCACGGGGAATGCGGCCAATTTGAACCGGCTGCTGCGCCTGACCGATTTCGTCACGATGGGCGCAACGCTGACGGACCGGGCCGATCTCGAGATTGTGGGGCGGTGCCCGACGCCGGATCGGGCGCGCCAACTCGAAGAGACATCCCGCGCCATGCTCTCGCTGGCCTCGGCGGCAGGCATCCGGCTCGACTCCGTTCAGGTGCGCCGCGAGGATCTGGCGGTACACGTTACGCTGTCGGCTGACGCCCAGGCGGTGGGGAAGCTGCTTCGCTGATCCGCGCGGGACAGGTCCCCGCCCTGAGAAGACGATATGATTTAGAGGTCATGGACCAGCCCTTCGCGCTCTCCTGCCCCGTTCCGCTCACCCATCACAAGACCATCGTGATGGGGCACGGCAGCGGCGGGCGCCTTACCGCCCAATTGGTGCGCGACCTGTTCCTTCCGGCCTTCGACAACCCGCTGTTGCGCAAGCTCGACGACCAGGCGGTGATGGAGATCGGCTCGGCGCGCATCGCCTTCACCACCGACTCCTTCGTGGTGACGCCGCTGTTTTTCCCGGGCGGCAACATCGGCGAACTGGCGGTCAACGGAACCGTGAACGACCTGGCCATGAGCGGCGCCACGCCGCTTTTCCTGTCGGCTGCGTTCATCCTGGAGGAGGGCTACGAAATCGAGGAACTCTCGCAAGTGGTGGCTTCCATGTCGTCGGCCGCGGCGGCGGCCGGGGTGGCGATCGTCACAGGCGATACCAAGGTGGTCAACCGCCGCTCGGCGGACAAGCTGTTCATCACCACCGCGGGGATAGGGGTAGTGCCCGCCGGCGTGTCGATCTCCGCTTCGAATGCCAGGCCCGGCGACGTCATAATTCTCAGCGGAACGATCGGGGATCACGGGATGGCCGTGCTTTCGAGGCGCGAAGGCCTCGAACTGGAAGGTGAAATCCTCTCCGACACGCAACCGCTGCACGCGCTGGTGGCCGCGATGCTGCGGGCGGGCGAGGCTCACGCGTTGCGCGACCCCACGCGCGGAGGCCTCGGAACATCGCTGTGCGAAATCGCCGCTCAATCGGGCATCGGCGTCGAGATCGATTCCCGCAGCATTCCCGTGCATGAAGAAGTAAAAGGCGCCTGCGAGCTGCTGGGGCTCGACCCGCTGTTCGTCGCCAACGAAGGCAAGTTGGTGGCGTTTGTCCCGCCCGGCTGCGCCGAAGCCGTGCTCGAAGCCATGCGCGCCACACCGGAAGGCCGCGGCGCGGTGATCATCGGCCATGCCGTGGAAGCCCACCCCGGACTCGTGCTCCTGCGCACCGAAATCGGCGGCACGCGCGTGCTCGACTTGCCGTTCCACGAGCAGCTCCCGCGGATTTGCTAGCCACGGCTCCCTAACGGTCGCGGCTCGGAAGATACTCGGTGTATGAGATATTTACGCACGTTGGCCGGCCTCGTTCTGGCAGCGCAGGCGGGGCTCGCGCAATTGAACGGCGTCATCGACATCCACGTTCATGCCGATCCCGACAGCCTGCCACGCAAGATCGACGCGATCGACCTGGCCCGCCTGGCGAAGGAGCGAGGCATGCGCGCGCTGGTCCTGAAGAATCACTACGAGCCCACCGCCTCGCTGGCCTACCTGGTGAGGAAGGAAGTGCCGGGCATCGAAATTTTCGGCGGCATCGATCTCAACCTGACGGTCGGCGGCATCAATCCCGCGGCGGTGGAACGCATGACCATGGTGAAGGGCGGCTGGGGACGCGTAGTCTGGATGCCGACCTTCGACGCGGAAAACCAGGTTCGATATTCGAAGGAGAACCGGCCATACGTTTCGGTGGCGAAAAATGGAGAACTCCTCCCCGAAGTGAAGCAGGTGATCGCCGTGGTTGCCAAACACCAGTTGGTCCTCGAAACCGGGCATTCCTCGCCGGAGGAGGGCCTCATGATCGTTCGCGAGGCGCGGAAGCAGGGCGTTCAGCACATGGTGGTGACCCACGCCATGCTTGTCCCCGTGCGCATGTCCGTGGCGCAGATGCGCGAGGCGGCCAAGGAGGGCGCGTACATCGAGTTCGTCTACAACGGCCTGGTCGGGCCGAACCGCGAGGGGGAACCAGGAGAGTACGCGAAAGCCATCCGCGCGGTGGGCCCGCAGTCCTGTATCCTGGCGAGCGACCTGGGCCAGCCCGCGAACCCCTTGCACCCGGATGGGCTGGTGGCGTTCTTTGCGGCGCTCCGGAAGGAGGGGTTTTCGCAAGCCGAAATCGACGTGATGTCGCGCACCAATCCGGCGCGCGCGCTGGGACTGCCGTAACACTTCTTTCGAGTAAGACAGCCGGGAACGGTGTTCCAACATGATGGTGTCCCGGCTCAGAATTGGCAACCGCTCGCTAACTGTTGCGGCTCTGTTGGTGTGCTCCATGCCCCTCGCAGCCCAGACGGCCGCCAGTCCGGTGGGAGCCAGTCCGGCGGCGGGCAGCGGAACAGCGCAAACGTTCACGTTCACGTTCTCGGATACGGGAGGGTGGCAGAGCCTCACGGTGGTGGACGTGCTGATCCGCGACGTGCTGGACGGGCGGTACGCCTGCTACGTGGCTTTTGTCCCGGGCACCGCCAACTCGGGCGCCGTGTATCTGGTGGACGATGCGGGCGATGCGGGCGGGCCATATTCCGGTATGGTTCTGCCGGGGAACGGCGCGGCGCAGAATGGGCAGTGCGGCATCGCCGCGGCCGGCAGTACGGTGACGGCGAGCGGGAACACGCTGACCCTGACTTTGGGGATCACGTTCACGCCGGCTTTCGAGGGCAACAAAGTCGTGTACCTGGCGGCGCGCGACGCGTCGTCGAACTCGGGCTGGCAGGCGCTGGGGACGTGGGGCATTCCGGGGGGTACGGCCGCGGGGCCCGCGGTGGGCGGGGTGACGCCGGCTCGCAGCAGCGGATCGAGCCAGATCTACACGTTCAATTTCACCGACAGCAACGGGTGGCAGAACATCACGGTGGCGGATGTGCTGATCAACGGCGCCATCACCGGTGTGGGCGCCTGCTACGTGGCGTTCGTTCCCGGCGCCACAGTGGGAACGGGCGCGATTTACCTGGTGGATAATGCTGGGGACGCGGGAGGACCGTATTCCGGCATGACGCTGCCCGGATCGGGCACGGTCGCGAACAGCCAGTGCTCGATCGCCGCTGCGGGAAGCTCGGTGACGGCGAGCGGCAACACACTGACGCTGACCCTGGCGATCACTTTCAGCCAGAGCTTTGCCGGCGACCAGGTGTTGTACCTGGCGGCACGCAGCATCACCGCCAACTCCAACTGGCAGGCAGTGGGATCGGTGACCACCACCAATTCCGCCGCGTGGAGCAACTTCGCGCGCGACGCGCAGCACACCGCGCTGTCCGGCAACGGATCGCAGCCGCTGAACCGGATTCACTGGCAAACCCCGGTTGACCTGGCGCCCCAAATCACGGGGGACGAACTGCTGATTCACTACGGCTCGCCGTTGATCACGGCCCAAAAC
Organism: Bryobacteraceae bacterium; assembly: GCA_035638575.1. Lineage (GTDB taxonomy): Bacteria > Acidobacteriota > Terriglobia > Bryobacterales > Bryobacteraceae > DASQZT01. Next base: position 39,700 of record DASQZT010000183.1, on the reverse strand, counting down.
ACGGTGATCGTGCCGGTGAAGACCGGCCCGAACGGGGGATTTCGCGTGGAAGCGCACCGCGGCGCCGACGGCGGCCTCCTGTGGACCCTCGCCACCGACTACGCTCTTCCGCCGCACAACTGGATTCCGGAATTTGCCCCCGCGCTGACGCCGGCTTCGCGCCTCTACTTCCCGGGAGCGGGCGGCACGGTGTATTACCGCGATAATCCGGACTCGGCTAGCGGCTCCGAGGGACAAATTGCGTTTTACGGCCTGGCGAACTACCAGGCGAATCCGCAATCGTACAATGCGGGAGTCATGATCAGTACCCCGATCACTTCGGATTCCGCCGGGAACATTTATTTCGGTTTTGTCGTGACCGGGAGCACGCCCCTGGCGTTGCAGAGCGGGATTGCGCGCATCGGCGCGAGCGGCCAGGGGACCTGGATTTCAGCGGCGGCCGCAGCCGGCGACCCTGCAATTGCAGAGGTGGTCCAGAACTGCGCACCGGCGCTGAATGCGAGCGGCGGAACGCTCTATGTCGCGGTGAGCGGCGGCGCGGCCGGGTACCTGGCGGCCCTGGACAGCACGACCCTGAGGCTGCTGGCGCGGGTAAGGCTGACGGATCCTGAAACGGGGATGGATGCGGTCCTGTCGGATGACGGAACGGCGTCGCCAACCGTCGGGATGGACGGCGACGTGTATTTCGGAGTGCTGGAGAGTTCGGGTGAAAACCACGATCGGGGCTGGCTGCTGCATTTCGACGCCCTCCTCACCCAATCGAAGACGCCGGGCGCTTTCGGGTGGGACGATACGGTGTCGCTGGTTCCCCGTTCCATGGTTCCCTCTTATACAGGCCGGTCCTCCTATCTCCTGATGACGAAATACAACGATTACGCCGAAGCCGGCGGGAGCGGCCTCAACCGGCTGGCGATTCTGGATCCCGGCGCGGCCCAAACCGACGCGGTGACGGGAGCGACGGTCATGAAGGAAATCCTCACGGTGCTCGGGCCCACTCCGGGTTTTCCGGATCCGGGCGTCAAAGAGTGGTGCATCAACTCGGCGGCGGTAGACCCTGCCACGGGGTCGGTACTGGCGAACAGCGAGGACGGCAAGCTATACCGCTGGAACCTCGCCAGCAACACTCTCATTCAGCCGGTGACTCTGACCGCGGGTTTGGGTGAAGCCTATACGCCGACGGTGATCGGGACGGACGGCACCGTGTACGCCATCAACAATGCCATTCTCTTCGCGGTAGGGCAATGAGTTAGAGAGGCGGGCAGCTAGTGTTACCAAACTTCCTCAACCGATCGAGCCTCGCGCTTCAGCTCGCCGGCCAGTAAAGGCAGACTCTCGCCGGTGTAGTCTGTAAACCGGCCCGGAATTCCGGCTCCCCCCCTGCTAAACTGAGGTATTCGCTATGGCTATCAGCAAAGAGCTGTTGGAGATTCTCGTGTGCCCCGTCGATAAGGCCGCCGTGGAGCTCAAGCCCGATGGGAGCGGTTTGAAGTGCGTGCAGTGCCATCGCGTTTACCCGATCCGCGACGACATCCCGGTGATGCTCGTCGATGAGGCGAAAATCGAAGAATAGTCGCTGTGGAAAGCATCTTGGAATGTCTGCCGCGGAACGGCCGGGTGGCGATCCTCCGGCTGCGGTCCCTCGGGGACTGCGTCCTCACGACGCCCGCGCTCGATATTCTCAAGCGCTGCCGGCCGGACCTGCGCCTCGCGGTGGTGGTGGAGGGCCGCTTCCGTGCCGTCTTCGAAGGCAACCCGGATATCGATGAGATCCTGGCGCCGTCCCTCCCCGCGCTCCGCCGATGGCATCCCCGGCTCTGCCTCAACGTCCACGGCGGCAGCCGCAGCGCCTGGATGACCGCGCTGTCGGGGGCCCGCTTTCGCGCCGGCTTCGGCCATTTCCGCCACCAGGCGGCATACAACGTGCGGATTCCGCGGGCGCAGGAGATCCTGGGCGTCGAGCGCAAGGTCCACACTGCCGAACACCTCGCCAGCGCCATCTTCTATCTCGGCGCGCCGATAAGCGATGTGCCGCGCGCCAGTCTCTATGCCAATCCAGGACAGGCGGGGAGGCCGGTAATCCATCCTTTCGCGGCCATGCCCGAAAAGACCTGGCCCGCCGAACGCTTTGTCGCGGTTGCCGGACACCTGAGGGACTCCGGGTTCGACCCCGTCTTCATCGGCGGGCCGGATGACGATTTTTCGCCCTTCCAGGCGTTCCACTCCGAGCGGGGCGCGCCGCTCTCGACGGTCAAATCGCTCCTCGCCGCGGCTCCGCTCTTCGTGGGAAACGATTCCGGTCCGGCCCACATGGCGGCCGCTTTCGGCATCCCCGTGGTGGTGATCTTCGGAAATTCGGATCCCGCCATTTGGGGCCCGTGGCGCACCGCGTCGGAAATCGTCACCGCGGCGTCCGGGGTGCGGCAGGTCCTCGACGCGCTGGCGCGCCTGCGGGTGCACGCATGAACGAAGTGCTGCGCCTGCTCTCCTACGCCCGGCGCTACTGGGCATATCTTCTCGGGTCCGTGATCCTGATGGCCGCGGCCGGCGGCGCGCAGGGCATGACCGCGCTGCTCATCGGTCCCATCATGGATGTGGTGCTGAACCCGGGCCTGCCGGACACGAGAGTCCTGCTGCTCACCGATCCGTTCTTCCACCACCCGATCTACCTGGACCGCATCGTGCCTTCCTGGATTCACAACGTCGGCTCGATGGTGGCCTTTTGCATCCTGGCGGTTTTCCTCACCAAGGGCATCTGCGACTACTTCGGCAACTACCTCATCAGCTACGTCGGTTTCTCGTCCATCACCGATCTCCGCAACGCGATCTTCAACAAGGTCCTGAAACAGGGCGCGCAGTTCTTCGAAGCGCACTCCACCGGCCAGCTCATGTCGTCCATCATGAACGACGTCGATAAGGTCCAACTGGCCACCTCGCACATCTTGGCCGATTTTCTCCGCCAGGCGTTCAGCGCGGCCGCGCTGCTGTACGTGGTCGTCAGCAAGGACTGGAAACTGGCTCTGGTCAGCCTCACCGTGCTGCCTTTCGTCATGTGGCCCACGCGCCTGATCGGGCGGCGCATCCGCCGCACCAGCCGCCGCACGCAGGAGCGCCAGGCGGAGTTGAACCAGATCCTCCAGGAGACCTTGAGCGGCCACATGGTGGTGAAGGCCTTCGGGGCCGAAGGCTACGAATCGCGCCGCTTCGGAGATGCCTCGCACCGTCTGCTCAAGACCAACCTGCGGTACGTCCTGCAACAGGCGCTGTCCTCGCCGGTCATCGAAATGTTCGGCGCCGTCACCATCGTGTGCCTGCTGTGGTACGCGCGAGACCAGGTGAAGGCGCACGCCTTGACCGTGGGCGGCTTCACTACTTTCGTGATGGCCCTGCTGCTGCTCTACGAGCCCGTCAAGCGCCTGGTGGGCATCCACAACATCTTCGAGCAAGCCCTGGGCGCGTCGCAGAAAGTCTTCGAGTACCTGGATCACACCGAAGAAATCGTCCAGAAGCCGAACGCGCCTGAGCTCGACGGTTTCCGCCACGGCATCGTTTTCGAGAACGTTGGCTTCCGCTACCCTGGCGCTCCTGACGGCTTCCGCATCGAGGGCTTGCAACTGGAAGTCAAGGCCGGCGAAGTGGTGGCGCTGGTGGGCCCCTCGGGCGGCGGCAAGACCACGCTGGCCAATCTCCTGCCGCGCTTCTACGACGTCACCGGCGGCTCCGTGAAAGTGGACGGGCGCGACGTCCGCGACATGGATCTCGCTTCGCTCCGCGCCCAGATCGGGGTCGTGGCGCAGGACACCTTCCTGTTCAACGACACCGTGGCGAACAACATCGCCTATGGCCGTCCCGATGTCTCCACGGAGGACCTGCGCCGCGCGGCCGAGACCGCCCTCGCCCGCGACTTCATCGAGCGCCTGCCGGAAGGCTACGAAACCGTGCTCGGCGATCGCGGCATCCGGCTCTCGGGCGGACAGCGCCAGCGCATCGCCATCGCCCGCGCGCTGCTGAAAAACGCGCCCATCCTCATCCTGGACGAGGCCACGTCGCATCTCGACACCGAATCCGAAATGCTGGTGCAGAAGGCGCTGGCCAACCTGATGGAGCACCGCACGGTGATCGTGATCGCGCACCGCCTTTCGACCATCCGCCGGGCCGACAAAATCGTGGTTCTGGAAAAGGGCCGGATCCGCGAAATCGGAACTCATGAGGAACTGGTAAGCCAGGGCGGGATCTATCAGCGGCTGCACGAGTTGCAATTCGAGGACCTGGTGGTGGACCTGTGAGCGTGCGCAGCATGACCGGCTTTGCCCGGGTGAGAAAAACGATCGCGGAGGGCGAGATTACGGTCAGCCTGAAGAGCGTCAATCATCGCGGCCTCGACCTCCACTTCCACATGCCGCCGGAGCTGGACGCGCTGGAGAACGACGTCCGCGCCGTCCTGAAAAACGGAATCGCGCGCGGCCACCTGCAAATCCACCTGATGTTCAACCGGACCACCGCCACCGGCGCGGTGATATGGAACCAATCTCTCCTGGATGCCTACATGCGGGCCTTCGAACACGCCTCCAGCCTGTATCATCTCGATTCGAAGCCGGACCTCAACGCCGCGCTGCGGATCCCCGGTATGCTGGGCGCCGGCGACGCCGAAGATGTGAGCGAAGACGCAGCCAAGGCCATTCTCGAAGCAACCGCCGAAGCCGTCGCCGTCCTGAACGAGTTTCGCGACCGGGAAGGCGCCGCCACCGCCGAGGAAATGCGCCAGCGGAGCCGCAATATCTGCGAACTGGTGACCCGCATGGAAGAGATCCGCGCCGGGGCTGTCGAGGCCTTTCAGAAACGCCTCCGCGAAAAGCTGGCCGACCTGCTGCACGGCGCCGGCCTGGACCCGCAGCGCCTGGCGCAGGAGGCCGCGCTGTTGACCGACCGCAGCGACATCTCCGAAGAGCTGGTCCGGCTGCGGACGCATGCCGCGCATCTGGATACACTGCTGGCCGGCGAAGGCGAAATCGGCAAGCGGCTGGATTTCCTCCTGCAGGAAATGAACCGGGAAGCCAACACGGTCCTCTCCAAGACCGGCGGCCTGGGCGACCTCGGCCTGACCCTCACGGACCTGGCCCTGGCCGCGAAATCCGAAGTCGACAAGATCCGCGAGCAGTCTCTCAACCTCGAATGACCACCGTCTTCATCATCTCAGCCCCCTCCGGCTCGGGGAAATCCACCCTGGTGGCGCGCCTGCTCGCCAAGGTTCCGGGGCTCATGTTCTCCATCTCCTACACCACGCGCCAGCTGCGCGGCGCCGAAGTCAACGGCCACAACTACCACTTCGTCTCGCGCCAGGAGTTCGAAGCCATGCTGGCGCGCGACGAGTTCCTCGAATGGGCCGAGGTCTTCGGCAACTACTACGGGACCCACCGGGGCATCCTGGAGGAGGCCCAAGCCCACGGCAAAGACCTGGTACTCGACATCGACGTGCAAGGTGCGAGACAATTGAAGGGTAAGATTCCCGAAGCCGTCACCGTCTTTATCCTGGCCCCATCGAAGCAGATCCTGGAACAGAGGCTTCGTGCGCGCAGCGAGGACCCGGACGGCGTGATCGAGCGGCGGTTGCGGGATGCGGCCGAGGAGATCCGGAACTACAACCAGTACGACTATGTGTTGATCAACCGCGACCTGAACGACTCGGACGCTGTTTTGAGCGGCATCGTGCACGCCGAGCGGGTCAGGCGAACCAGGATTGAGGACCAGATCCGGCCGATTCTGCGGACATTTCAAGTTTGAAGAGGTATTCCAAAGCATGGCTGACAAAGCCCCACGAAACAACGCGCACTGCACCATCCCCGACGACCCCGACCAGAGCACGTACCGGTTCATCATCGTAGCTGCCAAACGCGCCCGGCAACTCCAGGGCGGAGCGCGGCCGGTGCTGCCCACGTCGTCCAAGAAGCCCACGGTAATCGCCGTTGAAGAGGTGCGGCGCGGCCTGGTGAAGTACAGCCTCACCGGCCAGGCGCCCGAAGAGGCGCCGCCGGCGGAACCGGCCGCCTGAACCCGGCGGGCGCATGAAGATCATTCTCGGCATCGGCGGCGGGATCGCCGCGTATAAGGCGGCCGAACTCGCGCGCCTGCTGGCGCAGGACGGCCACGAGGTGCAGGCGATGATGACTGCCGCGGCGCAGGAATTCGTCCGGCCCCTGACCTTCTCCGCGCTCACCGGCCGCAAGGTGCTGACCGATCTTTTCGCCATCGAGAGCGCCATCGAGCACATCGCCGTGGCGCAGGACAACGAGCTGCTGGTGATCGCGCCGGCCACCGCGGATCTCATCGCCAAGATGGCCCACGGCCTTGCGGACGACTTCCTCACTACGCTCTACCTGGCTTTCACCGGCCCCGTGGTGATTGCCCCGGCCATGAACGTCAACATGTGGCAGCACCCGGCGACCATGGCCAATCTCGACACGCTGCGCCGGCGCGGCCACCGCATCGTGGAGCCGGGCAGCGGATTCCTGGCCTGCGGGATGACCGGCCCGGGCCGCCTCGCCGAGCCGGAGGCCATCGTCGAAGCCATCTCCGCCGAATTGCAGAAGCGCCGCGATCTGGAAGACGAAATCGTCCTGATCACCGCCGGCCCCACTCAGGAGCCGCTCGACCCCGTGCGCTACATCTCCAACCGCTCCAGCGGCAAGATGGGATACGCGCTGGCTGAGACCGCGGCCGCCCGCGGAGCGCGCGTCATCCTGATCTCCGGCCCCGTCCACCTGCCGCCGCCGCGCGGCGTGGAAGTCATCCCGGTGCGCACCGCCGTGGAGATGCGCGAGAAGGTCCTGGAGAACCTTGGGCCCGCCAGCATCGTCGTCAAGGCGGCGGCCGTCGCGGATTTCCACTTGAGCAAGGTGCCCGACCAGAAGGTCAAAAAGACCGCGGCCCGCATTTCGCTCGAACTCGATCCCACGCCCGATATTCTGGCCGAGGTGGGGCGTAAGAAGGGCGACCGCCTGCTCATCGGCTTTGCCGCGGAAACCCAGAACCTGCATCAGGAGGCCCGGCGCAAGTTGGAATCCAAGAACTGCGACATGGTGGTGGGAAACCTGGTTGGAGGCGACGACACGGGATTCGAATCCGACCAGAACGAAGTCATCCTGGTGATGCGGTCCGGGGATACTGTGGCCCTGCCCCGCGCGCCCAAACGCGAAATCGCCGGACGCATTTTCGACGAAGTGCTGAAACTGCGCCTGTCCCTCCACGCCGCCGATGGACGCTGACCGCCTCCGCCAATACCTGGAGTTCTACCAGGACCTGGGCATCAAAACCCTGTACCGCAGGACAGCCGACGTCCCCAGCCCCATACCCATGCCCACTGAACCGCCTCCACCTGCGTCCTCCGCCGAATCGCTCCTCCAGATCCTCACCGACATCGGAGACTGCCGCCGCTGCCGCCTTCACGAGGCCCGCAATAAGATTGTCTTCGGCGTGGGCAATGAGCGCGCGCCCCTGGTATTCGTGGGCGAGGGACCCGGCGCGGATGAAGACGCCCAAGGCATCCCGTTCGTGGGGCGCGCCGGCCAGTTGCTCACCCAGATGATCGAGAACACCGCCAAAAAGGAAGGCATCGACCTGAAGCGGGAGGATGTCTACATCTGCAACGTGGTGAAGTGCCGTCCGCCCGGCAACCGCACTCCCGAGCCCGACGAGATGGAGATTTGCGGCCAGTTTCTGTTCCGCCAGTTGGTGTCGCTCCAGCCCAAGGCCCTCTGCGCCCTGGGTGGCACGGCCGCGCGCGCCCTCACCGGCCACAAGGAAGGCGTCACCAAAATGCGCGGACGCTGGTTCCAGTGGCGCGACATCCCCGTGATGGTGACGTATCACCCCTCCTATCTGCTCCGGCCGTACAATCAGGAAGCCAAGCGCGAAGCCTGGGAGGATCTCAAGAAAGTTCTGCACTTCGTTTACGACTGAAAGGCCCGCATGAACAATCCCTCCTCCCCGACGCCCTCCACGGCTGCCGCACCGGCGCAGAAGACCGGCTTCGCCCTGTCGGTGGTCACCACGGTCTTCTTCATGTGGGGCTTCGTCACCGTGCTCAACGACATCCTGGTGCCGCACCTGAAGGCCCTCTTCGCGCTGAACTACACCGAGACGATGCTGATTCAGTTCACGTTCTTCTCGGCGTATTTCCTGATGTCGATTCCCTCGTCGCGCATCCTGGCGCGCATCGGCTACCAGATGTCGATCGTGACGGGCCTCGGCGTGATGGGGCTGGGCGCGCTGCTGTTTTATCCCGCCGCGAGCATTCCTTCGTACGCGCTGTTTCTGACCGCGCTGTGGGTTCTGGCTTCCGGGATCACGCTGCTCCAGGTGGCCGCCAATCCCTATGTCGCCCAGCTGGGACCGCCCGCCGGGGCGTCGAGCCGCCTGAATCTGGCGCAGGCCTTCAATTCTCTGGGCACCACCATCGCGCCGTATCTCGGCGGCCTTCTGATCCTTTCCGACAAGGCGGCCAATGCCGACGCCTCCACGGTCAAACTGCCCTATCTCGGCATCGCCGCGACGCTCTTCCTGCTGGCGTTCGGCATCTCGCGTTTCCGCCTGCCGGCGCTTCCCGAGATCGAAGAGAGCCACGGCGTGTCGCCGGGCGATAGCGTTTGGAAGCACCGCCACCTGGTGCTGGGAATCGTCGGCATCTTCCTCTACGTAGGCTCGGAAGTCTCCATCGGCAGCTTCCTGGTGAATTACTTTTCGCAGCCGTTCATCGGCGGGCTCACCGAAAGGGCCGCGGCGGGCTACGTGTCTTTCTATTGGGGCGGCGCCATGGTGGGCCGGTTCATCGGCTCGGCGCTGCTGAGCCGGATGTCGCCCGGAAGAGTGCTGGGATCGGCCGCGCTCGCCGCTTCGACGCTGGTGTGGATCACGGTGGCCACCAGCGGCTTGGTGGCGATGTGGAGCGTCATCGCCGTGGGCCTGTTCAACTCGGTGATGTTTCCGACCATTTTCACGCTCGCCATCACGAAACTCGGTCCGCTCACCGGGAAAGGCTCCGGCCTGCTGATCATGGCGATTGTGGGCGGGGCGTTGCTCCCGGTGATTCAGGGCGCGCTGGCCGATTCCATCGGCATCCACATGGCCTTCATCATGCCGGCCATCTGCTACCTGTACATCGTCTACTACGGATTCCGCGGCTCGCGTCCGGCGTAGAAGTCTTCCAGAAATGGACTGCGTGTTGCTGGTGCGAAGAGCATGATCCCGGTCTCAGAACCATCCAAAGATCGCCCGGTCGCAACGGCTCCTCAGAACGCGGGCGGAACTAACTCTCTCACGAGGCGGCAGTTCACTCCGACCGTCCATGCCTCGCGCGCGAGCGTCCGTTCGTCCTGCGTGATGAGCACACAGCCGTGCCGTAGCGCCAACTCAATCAAACCCGTATCGGTGGGGCCAGTTTGAGGAAAGCGGTATCCGAGGCTCTCATGGGTGGCGAGGTCGAGCAGCCGAACTGGTGTGTGGTAGCACTATGCCAGTATTGAGAATCATTCATATTCAGAAGGACTTGGACAGTTCACCGCACTTCCGTCATTATCTCCAACCTGAATAGGCACTGCCGGCCGGGGTCCCTCGGCGAGGGAAAAGTGGCAGGCGCCTGGCCTTGGCTGGCCGCTTTGCCGGAAGCGAGTCCTTGGTCCACGGCGATACCTCCCCAATAGTGGCGCGGCAACCCTCGCGCGCCGCGCCCCCTACTGCGTCAGCCCCCGCCTGGCCTCCGCCAGCGCCTCGCCTTCCAGCGTACGTCTGGCCGCGTCCGGAACCACCCGCCAGTTGCCGTTCGCTTTGCCCGGCAGAGGCTTCCCCTCGGCGTAATACCGCACCATCAAGTCTCGGATCTCGTCCGCCGACCGCCACACTACCTTGGCATCGATGAACATCGAGTACCCCGCACTCCCTCCCTTGCGATAGTTGTTGAGGGCGATGCGCAATTTCTGCTCCGGCGCTAGCGGCTTCCCGTTCCAGCGCAGGTTCCGCACGCGATCGCCCACCGGGCGGGTCAGGTCGATTTCGTACTCCACTCCCTGGGCCATGTCGTAGTTGAAGCCCACGACTTCGCGGTTGATCAGCGGCGTCTCGGAACAACGCGCTCCCTGGCAGGAGAGAAAATACCGCGCCGCGTTCTCCAGCGCGTCCTTCACCATCTTGCCGTTGCCCTCGATCACGTACAGCTCGTTGTCGTAGGGGTACAGGGCGGCGATCTGACGGACCGTCACCTGCCCCTGGGGCACCCGCACGGTGGGGTTGAACAGCGCGGTGAAGGAGACGTCCGCTTTGCCGTATTCGATCTGCACCTGCTGCACCGCGTCCACCAGGGGCGTGTCCTCCACTCTTCCCAGCGCCGCGTCGAGCTGCGCCGCCGAGGTGGTCACCGGCATGGCGAGGTGGCGCTCCGCCAGCTCGTGGTAAGGCTTGGCGATTTCCAGGATGTCGGGCGCGCCTTCGGTCCGATCCGTCACGGGTACCAGGCGGCTCTTCTTCGCGATCACCGACCAGCCGCCCGCTTTCCGCTCCAGCGTGAAGTCCAGCCGCGCCAGCGACATCCCCCAGTTCTTCGGCTGCACCACCAGCACATTGCCGATCGAGCGCCCTTCCAGCTCCCGGTGCGAATGCCCGAACACGATGGCGTCGAGACCTGGATTCTTGACGGCCACGTCGTAGACCACGTGTTCTTCGGGCGATTCCTCGGCATTGGTATCCAGGTTGCGGCCCAGGCCCGCGTGCGCGGCCACCAGAACGAGGTCGGGATGCTCGCGCGCGCGCAACTGGTCGACGGCCTTCCGCACCGCTTCGGCCGCCGGCAGGAAACGGTAGGCGCCGAGATTCTCCGGCTTTTCCCACGTGGGAACGGCGGGCGTCGTGATGCCGATCACCGCTATCTTGATCCCGCCCACGACCTTCACCACCGCCGGTTCGAACGGCCGCTCCTTCCCGCCGGGAGCCACCGCGGTGTTCGCGGAAATCCAGGGGAATCGGGCGTCGGACCGGGCTCTGTTCAGATTCGCCAGCCCGAAGTTGTACTCGTGGTTGCCCACGGTCATGGAATCGTAGCCCAGGCGATTCATGGCCAGCATCATGGGGTCGTGCGCCGGCACACCCTCTGTCTTCAAACCGAACGGACCCGCGCCCGTGCGGATGATGCTCTGGTAGACATACTCCAGCGGCGTGCCCTGGATCGTATCGCCGCAGTCGATGAGCAGGTGGTTCGGGTTCTCCGACTCGGCGGCGCGGATCAGGGTGGCGATCTTGGCCAGCCCGCGCGGCGCGGCACGGTCCGTGACGTAATCGATCGGATAGAGATTGCCGTGGAGATCGGTGGTCGCGAGCACCGTCAGCACCACCTGTCCGCCGCGGGCCAGAACCGCGCATAGCAGAAACCCGGGAAGCCACCGCCGCATCATGCGAGCGGCAGGCGCGGTCACTGCTTCTTCGCCGGCGTCGCGGGCTCGGACTTCTTGACCGCGGGGGCCGCCTTCTTGGCTGGAGGCGCGGCCTCGGGGAAGATCACGGTAGCGGATTTGATGCTGTCCAGCTTCGGAAAGTTCTTATCCAGATATGCCTTGCCTTGTGCCGTGATGGCCCCCTGGTCCGGCCTCTCGCCGTAATCCTTGTAGAGGCCCGCCACCACGTCCATGCCTTCCGTGACTGTTCCGAACGGCGCGAACCCCTGGGGGTCCAGGCCGGCGTTGTCGTTGATGTTGATGAAAAGCTGGGTGGTGCGCGTCTTGGGGCCGGCGGTGGCGAATACCAGGGTTCCCTTCTTGTTGCTCTGGGTCACCGGATCGTCGGGAATCTTCGCGTCCTGCCAGGCTTTGGCCACGGCGGGACTGGCGGGAAGGCCGAACTGCACGATGAAGTTGGGAACATAGCGGAAGAATGCCGCATCCGTGAAGAAGCGGTTCTTCACCAGGTTGTAGAAGCGGTCGGCGCCCAACGGCGCCCAGTCGCGATGCACTTCGACTACGAAGTCGCCGTGTGTCGTCACGAACTTCGCGCGGAACAGATCGGGGGCCTTTGCCTTGAGCGCCGAGGGGTTCAGCAGCGCCGGATTGGGGCGAGCCGGAGCGGCGGCGGCAGTCCCCGTCGCGGGGGCCTTGGCAGGCGTTTTGGCCGGGGGAGGCGGCGTCTGTGCCAGAATCGCTGCCCCGGAAACGAGTACTAGTGCGAAAGCTCTCATCAGGCCCGATTATAGCGTGGCTTGTGGCGCACAGCGTACTTGCCTGTAGGGCTAACCGGATTCCGCCCTACGGCTGCTGGACTGCCGGCGCCGGCGCCGGTTTGGTGGCCGCCGCCCCTGCCTTCACGGGCTGCGCCGCCGGTTTGGCCGACGCTTCCATCGCCCGCCGAATCACAAAGAGGACATAAAGCGCAAAGCATAGCGCCACCAATAGCGCCGTCAGGCACAAAAAGAGACCGTCCACGGTCGCCGCCTGCCCCGTGGCCACCATCCAAACCGTCGCGCCCAATCCGCCAACGACCATCAATACGCTGAAAAGAAACAAGAAACCACGATCCGACATATCCCGTCGTTCTTCCGCTCCTGAGTAGAACAGGCCTTTTGCCTGTTCACCAACATATTGTATAGCAACCGGGGCGGGCTCCGGGCCGATACGGACATGGCCGCGAGCGGGCATGGGAGAATTAAAGATTCATGAACCGAAAGTTCCGGGTCGCGATGGGCACCTACGCGATCTTAGCGGTGCTGGCGGCCTTCACGCTCGATGGTGGCCTGTTGCGAAACGCCGTCTGGGTCCTCCTCGCCGGACTTGCCCTCAAGACCTACATCGCCTACCGCGCCGGCTGGTAGGACTGGCCGGGGCGCCCCACCGGGCCCGCCCGTCCACCCCGACCCGGTCTGAAACGGAACCCTGTTCCACTCTGAAACATGTTCCATTCCGGAACGCGTGTACGGTCACTCTTCTGTTGAAAATAAGGTATTTATGTCCTAATATCTACTGGAACTAAGGTTGCACCCGTAGTGCTGTCCGAAACACCGGACACGGTCCCCCAAGAAATCTGAGGAAAGGAAGAAAACGATGCGGGTGCCAGGTGTGTGCGTACGCGGGCGACAGAGGATGTCCGAACAGGTGCGAGATCACATTGTGCTCGAACATCTCCCCCTGGTGAAGGCGATTGCCATTCGCGTTCACGAGAACTTGCCGGTGCATGTCGATCTGGACGATCTGGTTCACGCCGGCGTGTTGGGACTCTTCGATGCCGTTACAAAATTCGATGCCACGAAGAACGTCGCCTTCCAAAGCTATGCCAAGCACCGCATCAAAGGCGCGATCCTCGACAGCCTTCGCCAGCTCGACTGGGCTTCGCGCGATCTGCGTAAGCGCCAGAAGCAGGTCGATGCCGCGACGCGCGAACTGTCGATGAAGCTGGGCCGGAATCCCACCGAAGGCGAAGTAGCCCAGGAGATGGGCGTTTCGATGGAACGCTGGCGGCAGATCCTGCTGGAACTCCGGGCCGTCGGCCTGGTCAACCTCTCATCGCCTACCGACCAGGATCGCGATCGCACCCAGGAGTTCGCCGCCAGGCCGGAGTTTGAGCCGGATCGCATGTGCGCGCGAAGGCAGCTTCAGTCGACATTGGCCCGGGCCATCGGCAGCCTTCCGGAGCGCTATCAGAAGGTTGTGGTCCTGTATTACACCAACGACCTGACAATGAAAGAGATCGGCGACTTGCTGGGCGTCAACGAGAGCCGCATTTCGCAGATTCACAAGACCGCGCTCAAAAGAATGGCCGTGGCCCTGCAGTCCGAGGGGATCCATTCGGCGCAGGCGTTTTAGGAGTCTGTGGCACAGGCATTCCTGGCTGCAAGGCCTTCTAGTCCGGCAGCGCGAACAGATACGACGTCAAGTTCTCCAGATCCTTCGGCGAGAGCTTGTAAGGAGGCATGATGGAACCCGGTGAGAGCTTCTGGGGATCGGCGAAATGCTCCTCCACCCAACTGCGGCTCTGCCGCTGGGCGAGGCCGTTGAGCGGCGGCCCGACGGTCATCCCCACACCGTTGATCAGGTGGCAGGCCGCGCAGTGGTTCGCCTGGAATACCAAGGCTCCCTGAAGGGCGAAGTCCGGCGCGTTCTCCAGCGCCGTGGCGTTATCCGGGTTGAGTTTCAGCAGGAACGCGGCCAGCGAGTTCAATTGGGCGTCGCTGAGCTGGATGGGGGGCATGGAGCTGCCCGGCCGCATGGCCGACGGCCGCTTGAAATGCTGGATCATCCACGCGGCGTCCCGGTGGATGGAAGTCGTCGTGAGATCGGGACCCACTTTGTTGCCGCGGTCGCCGATGGCGTGGCAGCTCATGCAGTTCTCCTCGCGGAAATAGGCCACTCCAGCCATCTCCTCGGGTGAAAGCTGCATCCAGTCGGTCGGAGCCGAGTAATCGACTTGCGCTTCTTCCGAGGGATGAGGCGTGCTCTTCACCGCAGCCACGGTAAGGCCCGTCCACCCCACCGCCGCGAGCGCCACAGATGCGAAGGCCACGGTCCGGCGCGTGACCTTCACCATCTTGCCGCGATCCAGAAACGGCACCAGAATCAATGTCAAAACCGCCAGCCCAGGCAGCACCACGGCGCCCACCACTTCCAGGGGGCCCTGGAACAGCTTCAGGGTCTGGAACAGAAACAGGAAATACCATTCGGGGCGCGGAATGTAGGAGGTGTCGGTAGGATCGGCCAGTTGCTCCAGCGGAACCCGCGCCGCCACGGCCAGGAGGAACAATACGGCAAACGCCACGAAAATCGCCACCGTATCCTGAAAGACCTGCACCGGGTAAAACTGCTTCTTGGGGACGAGTTCGTCGCCCGGAAGCGGCGCAACCCCGTGCTTGCGGACCAGGTAGACATGCAACGCGATCAGCAGGAGCGTGGCGGGTGGCAACAGCAGCACGTGCATCCCGTAGAACCGGGCGAACGTGACCACCCCCACCGCGCCTCCCCCGCCCAGCAGCCTCGTCAGATAGGGCCCCACTACCGGCGCCTGCCCGGCGATCTGGGTGGTCACCACGGTTCCCCAGTAAGCGCGGTTATCCCACGGGAGCAGGTAGCCGGTGAGGCCGTACGCCAGCGTGACCAACAGCAGGACCACTCCCACCATCCAGGTGGCTTCCCGCGGCTTCTTGTACGCGCCATAGAGAAACACCTGGACCATGTGGAGCACCACCACCACGATCATCATGCTGGCGCCCCAATGGTGCAGGCCGCGGATCAGGCGTCCGCCGGTGAGTTCGGTCAGGATGTAGCGCAGGCTGTTGTAGGCGTCGCCCGGAGTGGGCGCATAATTGAACGCCAGCAGCGCGCCGGTGAATGCCTGAACCAGGAACAGGAAAATCGCCACGCTGCCGAACACCTGGCGCCAGCCGCTCGATGCCGGAATCTCTTCATACAGGAACTGCCGCACGGCGGTTTGTATCCCCGTGCGATTATCCAGCCAACTGGACGCATACTCCCAGCGGCGCTTCATGCCCGTTGCTCCCCGGGGCGATCGAGCTTTCCCAGCAGCAGCTTGGTCCCCTGAACCTTGGTCTCGTAGCGGTCCAGAGGGCGCGGCGCCGGCCCGGATAGGACCTTGCCGTCCATCGAGAACAGCGAAGAATGGCACGGGCAGACGAACTCGTTCTTGCCATCGTCCCAGTGGTAGGCGCATCCCAGGTGGGTGCATTGCGGGCCGTAGGCCACCACTTGCTGGTCCGCCAGCTTCACCACCCAGGCGGTGCTTTTCTCGCTGATGATCCTCCAGCCGTCCGTGCGGTTGCGGCGGAACACCATCTCCACTGGCGACCGCGGCGGCACTTTGCCGATATCGCCGGCCTCAATCCACACCTCGTCTTTCCGCACTTTCGGAGGGAAGAACAGGTAAACCAGGGCCGGAACGCCCAGCGCAGCGGCGATACCGCCCCAAACCGCATAGATGGCCCCAATGAAGAAGCGCCGGCGGGTTGTTTCCCTGATTTCGGGCTGGGCGGCAATGGGCACGTAATCCATCGTAAGGTCGTACCCCTCCCGGAATTGTTGCCCATTTGTATAGAGTTTGCAAAATTCTACTGGAGGGAAGGATGGAGCGCCCCGGCCGCCTTCCGGGACCGCTTGCTGGGCGCCCTTATTTGGCCGGTGCGCCGGCCGGCGCCTCGCCGACCCCGTACTCCTTGCTGTTTGCCGTGGCCGGCTCGGGGCCGTTATTCTCGCGGATGACCATGGTCTGGTCGGAGAAGAAGGATTTGCTGCCGCTGCTCCCGTAGACTTCGGGATTGGCGTTGACCTGGTAGCCGCCGGGCACCCCCGTAACGGTGAACTTGTAGCCTTGCTTGAGGCCATTAGCCAGATCGTTGCCAATGAGGTCGGCGGCGGCCGGGGTGGGGTTGCCGCTGGCCGGCGGTCCCAATTCCGTGAGCGACGTTGCAAATCTGCCGTATTGCGACTGGTATTGCACTTCCACCTGGTGGATGGTCTGAATCGCCTTAATCGCGGCGGTTTCCCGCATGTACATCTGGGTGCGGTTGTACTTGGGGACGGCGATCGTGATGATGATCAGGATGATGGCGATCACGATCAGCAACTCGATCAGGGAGAACCCTCGGCGCTGTCTGCGGTTAAACATAAGTTTCCCTTACTATCTTATGACGGATGATCCAGCGCCGGCGTGGAGGTCTTCGGGCCGCGCCATCCCTGGCATGTCCACGTGCGATACAGTAAACGTTGATATGAATAGCAAGATTGACGCCATGCCCGCCCTCGCGATCTCTTTCCGGTTCGCCGCGGCGGCAAGCCTGCTGGGACTGCTCCTCGCGGCAGGCCCGCTCCAAGCGCAGACGACCGTGGTGACGCTGTGGCCGAACGGCGCGCCGGGATCCGAGAACTGGACGCAAACGGAAGCGGTGTACCCCATGGGCAACTCCGGGGCAAAAGGCGTGCGCAACGTCGTGAAGCCGAGTATCACGGTGTATCTGCCGGCGGCCGAGAGTGCCAGCGGGACTTCCGTGATCATCGCCCCGGGCGGTGCGTTTCGTTTCCTGTCTTGGGATGCCGAGGGCACCATGGTCGCCGATTGGCTCCAGCAGCACGGCGTCGCGGCGTTCGTGCTGAGGTACCGCGTCTCCGACACCGGGACCGACGAACAGTTCGCGCAGAGCCAGGGCCGTGGCGGCGCCGGAGCCGGAGCGGGTCGCGCCGGCGCCAATCCGCCGGCTGCGGCCGGTGCCAACGCGGGACGCGGCGGCGGGCCCGGCGGTCAAAGCGAGATTCGGGCCATGGCGGCCGCCGACGGCCTGCAGGCAATCCAGGTAGTCCGCGAGCATGCCGCCGAGTGGCACGTCGCCCCGCACAAAATTGGATTCATGGGCTTCTCGGCCGGTGGTTACGTCGCGGTGAAGGCGGCACTCGATCACAGCTCCGCGACGCGGCCGGATTTCGTGGCTTCGATTTACGGCTGCTGCGTCAACGCCGCCGATGTGAAGGTGCCCGACGACGCGCCGCCGATCTTCTTCCTGCACGCCTACAACGATCCCGTATCCGCATCCAGCCCCTCCCTGTTTCTGGCCTGGAAGGCTGCCAACAAGCCCGCGGAGCTGCACACCTTCGCCGCCGGCGGCCATGGCTTCGGAATGCCGAAACACAACCTGCCCAGCGACGGCTGGATCGAGCGTTTCGGCGACTGGCTCCGATACCAAAAGCTCATGAAATAGGACCGGGTCCGCGGCCGGCGAGCCGCGATTCGCACCTCAGCCGGCCCATCGGCCAGCTTTCTCGAGCAGATAGAACCCCGAGCTCAGTTTCCCAAGAAGGTGATACACAACCCAGTGGTAGAGGGCGTGGGCCGTGTCATATCGCGTCCTGCCCCACTCGGCTATCAAGTCGTCCCGCATGCGTCTCATCCGGGCGATCCGCATCAGTTCCCGGGAAGCCCTCCCGTCTCTCTCCTCGTAAAACTCGATCAGCTCGGAACCAAGTTCTTCTCTTCGGGAAATGGTAAATCCGGCGCACTGAAACGCGGCCTGGAGGTCTTGCTTCGAAACGCTCTTCGGCTCAATTGCCAGGGGCGCATACAGCCGCTCCGCCTCCCGCCGTTCCATCAACTCGGTCTCCATCGTCACCCAGGCGAGCATCCTGCCGCCGGAACGCAGGACCCGGCTGCACTCCCCCACGGCGGCTTCGAGATTTCGCACGTGGACCAGCATGTCCCGGCACCAAACGAAGTCAATGCTCTCCGTCCGGATGGGAAGCCGCTCGATGTCGCCTTGCGCAAACTCGACCAGGGGCGGACGCTCTTCGTTCCGAGCTGCCGTGTGAAGCGGCGGCAGAACCAGGTCGATTCCGACTGCCCGGCAGCCGAACCGCCGGGCTAGTTCAAAGCAGTGTTTGCCTCGGCCGCAGCCGACATCCACCACGGTCGAATGCGGACCAAGAGCCGCTTCCCCGGCGACATCCAACAGAAAGGTCCATGACCGCGGTCCCAGACTTCGATCCAGCGCGGCGAATTCGTCGCCGTGTGCTGTCCAAAGACTGGCATAGACCGCATCCAGTTGAGCCATAGTCGCATTCTGGCACGGTTTCGGAAGCGCCGGAAGGAACGCGGATCTTTCGGGCCGGGGGTCCGGCTCCCGAGGCCAGAGCGGCTTGACTGACATCCAGGAAAGGGTCCATACTGGGACGCAAAAGAGGTGTATCTCAAATCTGAGAAAGGGGTAGCACATGTTCACTTTCCGTTTTTCGCGCACGCTCATTACCTCGGGGCTGCTTCTCGCGTCAGTGATACTGCCGGCGGCGGCCCAGACGGAAGCCATCAATGGCAGCATTCGCGGGCACGTCAGCGATGCGGCGGCAGCCGCGGTGGCCGGCGCCAAGGTCACAATTGTAAACGTGGACACGGGCTTTACGCGCTCCGGCGCCAGCGGTGACGACGGCACCTACGTGTTTCCCAACCTGCCGCTCGGTACCTACACCGTCACGATTCAGAAGGAAGGATTCGAAAGCGAGCGTCATACCGGCGTGGTATTGACGGCGGGGACGGAAGCCGTGGTGGAAGGGCAGCTCAAGGTCGGCACCCTGGCCACCGAGGTGGAAGTGACCGGCGGCGGCTCCATCGTGGAACCCTCGCGGGTCAGCACCGGCCGCACCATCACCAACGTGGAAATCGAAAACCTGCCGCTGACCTCCCGCAACCCTTACAACTTCATCATCTTTCAACCCGGCGTGAGCGGGCATCCGAATCCCGAGCTGGGCATTCCGCGGACCCTGAACACCAACGGCCTCCTCGACCGCATCAACTACCAGATGGACGGCATGGTGGATACCGAAAGCGACCGCTACGGGCTGCGCCTGTTTCCCATTTCCGACGTTTACGTTCGCGAGGTGCAGACGGTATCGAACAGCTACGCGCCGGAATTCGGCAATACCGCCGGCGACATCTTCAACGTGATCACGAACTCGGGCACCAACACGCCGCACGGCGAGTTTTACTATCTGGGCCGCCCGACCGATCTCACGCAACGGCCCATGCTGCTGGCGCTCTCCTCGCCCAAGCCCGATCTCACGCTTCAGGATTTCGCGGTCAACGCCGGCGGACCGGTCATCAAGGACAAGCTCTTCGTTTTCGGCGGGTACGAACACCTGAAGCGCGCCTATCCGCAGGCCAACACCATCGACCCGACGCAAGCCGCGCTGCTCGGCATCTCGTCCAGCCTCCTGGCCAACGCACCCCAGGTTCAGCACGCTCAGTTCTTCAACGTTCGCGTGGACTGGGTGGTGAACAGTAAAAACCAGGTGTTTCTGCGCTATAACTACTTCCGCAACGAGTACCCGTTCAACACCGCGGTGGGCGCTAAGAACGCGCTGGACGCCGCAGCCGACTTTCATGACCGCGCCCACGTGATCGGCGCGCAGGTGCTCACGACGTTTTCTCCGAGTGTGCTGAACGAGCTTCGCTTCGGCTGGCCGTATCGCAACGAGCGCCACGTGGCCGACCCGATTACCGGGGCGGGCCCGCAGATCTCCATCTCCGGGATAGCCAATTTCAACGGCAGCGTCTCCACGGGCGACCGTTTCCAGGAGAAGATTCCGAACTTGAACGACGCCGTGACCGTGGTCCGCGGCAAGCACACCATGAAGTACGGATTCGGGTTCCAGCAGATGCTCGATACACAGACCAACGACGTGTACAGCCAGTACGTGTTCTCCTCGGTGGCCAATTACCTTGCCGCGAAATCCGGAGCCAATCCCAAGGCGTATTCGCAGTACAACACCGTGATCGGCCTGCCGGGCGCGTGGTACCACTCGTTCTTCTGGAACTGGTTCGCGCAGGACAGCGTCCAGGTGTCGCGGAACCTGCTGCTGATCTTCGGAGTGCGCTACGACCGCTTCCAGGGACCGCCGGCCGATCCCACCGCGCCCTTCAGCTACTCCCAGCACTTCCGCACGCCGGGCAAGGACTTCGCGCCGCGGCTGGGTCTCGCGTGGTCCCTCGATTCGAAGACCGTGGTGCGCGCCAGTTCGGGAATCTTCTTCGAACCCGTGCCCACCAATCTCTGGTACAACGTGTTTACCAACAGCGGCAACGCCACGGCCTACAACGCTGCGATTTTGCCGACGCAGTCCTTCGCGCCTTCTTTCCCGCAGGTGATCGCCTTCACCCCGGGGGCGGTGTCGAACTCCTCCTCGGACATCATCACCATCACGCCTGACTTCCGCAACGCGTACACCGTCAACACCAACCTCCAGATCACGCGATCGCTTTCGGGCAACGATTCGCTCACGGCGGGATACGTGAACACCGGCGCGCGCGCGCTTACCTATCTGCGGAACATCAACCCGATCAACCCCGTCAGCTTCCTGGCGGACGGACGGCCGGTGTACTCCACCGCGGTCAGCGCGGCCACGCGCCTGGATCCGCGGTTCAACAACATCACGCTGCAGGATGTGGGCGCGGTCACCGACTACAACGCGCTGATCGTGAGCTACGCGCACCGCCTGACGAAGGGCATCGACGTGAGCGCCTCCTATACCTGGTCTCACTCCATCAGCGACGCGCCGGACGCCAACAGCTTCGAGCAGAACGTGTACGTCGAGGACAACAGCGACAGGCGGCGCGACCGCGGCAACAGCCTGGTGAACCGGCCGAGCGCCTTCACCATGAGCGCCGTACTCGCTCCCACCACCAAATCTGGCAACCGTACCTGGAACTGGCTGGCCAACAACAACCAGCTCGCGCTGCTGGTGAATACCTCATCGGGCGACCAGCAGAACATCACCGCCAACCGGAACCTGAACAACGATGCCAAGGCCGTGACGCGGCCCCTGTTCATCGGCAGGGACTCCGTGCGCGGGCCGAACATTTCCCAGATCGATATGCGCTACACGCGCGCGTTCTTCACCGCGTGGGAGCGGCTGAAGCCGAAATTCATCGCCGAGGCGAACAACGTGTTCGGCTGGGAGAATATCACATCGCTGAACACGGTGGTGCCGGTGGATACCACCGGACTGCCGACGCAGCCGATCACCGGCTTCCTTCCGTCGAGCACGGTGCTGGAGAAGCGCATCATACAGTTCGGCGTCCGACTGGATTGGTAACTGGTTACCGGATCCCGCTCGCCACGAACAACTGCGACTTGACGAACGTGTAGTTGTACGCGTAGGCGCGCCCATCGGGCGTGATCTGGAGATTCGATACCTGGTCGACCGGCATCGCCGGCCGGATTTCCTTCCACGACGTTCGCTTCCCGGTTTCGAGATCGAAGAGCGAGATGCGGAAGAAATTGTTCTGGTCGTGGTGCGTCATGACGTAGATGGAGCGGTTGTCGCTGCGCCAGCCGAGGGGCAGCTCGTGCGGGGTAAGAGTCGACAGGCGCTGCGGCGCGCCGCCGTCAACCGCAAACGCATACCACTCGTGATCGGCGGCCTCGGCCAACACCCGCTTTCGGTCGGGCGAGACAAAAGGCTTTTCATCCGCGACCGTGGGCGTCACGGGCTGAACTTTTTGAGCGCGCGCATCCCAGGTAAAATACCGCCAGTCTTTCTCTCCGTTCGGCCAGCCGCCAACCAGGTAGTTTTCTTCGCCGGACAGCCAGCCGACGACGACGCCCTTGAACCCCGGAATCTTAACGTCGATGGTCTCGCCCGCGCCCGTCGGCATCAGGATGAACTTTCGGACGTCGGACGCCTTGGAGGAATACCCCGCCAGCGATTTTCCGTCCTGCGACAGTGCCTGGGCCACGCCATCTCCCAGCCGGATCGGTGCGGACCCGTCGGTGTGGCGCAGGTAGATACTGCCTTTCTCGCCTCCGCTCTCGCCCAGCACATTGGCCAGGATAATGCGGCCATCGTCGGAAATGCCCTTCAACTCGCTGGTCTCGAGGCACGACAGATCGCGCTCGCCGGTCTCGCCGGGCGGAAGCCCGCGGACGCCCATCCGGCCTGTGTCGCTGGTAAACAGAATCCGGCCGTCGGCCGCTACATCCCACAGCGCCACCGTGCCGGGGAACCGCCCCACCAGGCGGCGCTTGCCGTCCAGTCCGATGGCATAGATGGTGTTTGCATCGTTGGCATCGAACGAGCGGAACCAGATCTCCCGGCCGTCGCGCGTCCAGCACAAAGAGGGCGCGATGGCGCCTTCGGTCTGCCCCGAGACCACGCCCAGCTTCCGTGTCTTTCCCGAGCGGTTTACCACGTAGATGGCGATGCTGCTGCCCTGATCGTACGTCGTGAACGCGACCTGCTGCCCATCCGGCGAGACGCGGATGCCGAACGGGCCCCATATGCTTGCCGTGAGCACCTTGCCCACCGGGTATTCCAGCCGCCCCTTGCCGTCCACCTGGCGCACGATCGCCATCTCGGAGCCGTCCGGCGACCAGTCCGCAAGCCTGACGTGCTCCAGCAGTTCCCGGGTCTGGCCGCCGGTGATGGAGTTCCGCGCCAGGGTCCCCGATCCGTCGGGGAAGAACGGACCGACCAGGAACGCGAGGTCGCCCTTGGACGAAACCGAGAGCAACTGCGCCTGCGGCACATCGAGGTCGCGCGATTCGGGATTGCCGGGGTTGGCCAGATAAATATGAGTGGGGCCGCCGTCCCAATTGGCGGAGTAAATCACGTCCCGCCAGTCCGGGCTGAATCGCGCCGAGGAGACGCGCCCTTCGCGGAAAGTGAGGCGGTGGAATTCGGGAGACGCGGCGCCGCCGGATGGCCCGCGCAGCCAGTAGCCCGCTCCGAAGAGGAGCACCGCGGCCAACGCGAGAGCGGCCGGCGCCAGCCACGTTCGCGGACGCTTCACGGGCGCGATCGGGGGCAGCGATGCGGTCGCCGTGACGTTGGTGATCGACCGCAGCGCGAACGCGAGGTCCGCCGCGGATTGAAACCGCCGCGCCGGGTCCTTTTCCAGGCAGCGCCGCACGATCGCGTCCAGAGCCGGCGGGATTCCTCCGGTCGCGGAAGCCCTCGCCGCGGTGATCTCGGGGGGCTCTTCCTTGAGGATCGCGCTCATGACGTCCGCCGCCGATTGGCCGTCGAACGCGCCCTTCCCGGCGGCCATCTCGTACAGCACGCAGCCGAAGCTGAAGATGTCAGAGCGCGCGTCCACCGGCTCGCCGCGAACCTGCTCCGGCGACATGTAGCCCACGGTGCCCAGCACCATGCCGGCTTGCGAGAGCACCATGGTGGCCGTGTCCTCGCCGGGCGCCGGCGCGTTCTGCTTGGCCAGTCCGAAATCCAGCACCTTGACGCGGTCGTCGCGCGTGACCATCACGTTTTCGGGCTTGAGGTCGCGATGGACGATGCCCAGCGCGTGCGCCGCGGCGATGGCATCCGCCATCTGGACGGCGAACTCCACCAGCTTCCGGCCGGGCACCGGGCCGCGGTCGAGAATGGCGCGCAGCGATTCGCCCACCACCAGCTCGGACACGATGTAAGCCTGCCCCTCGCTCTGGCCCACGTCGTACACCGCGACGATGTTGGGGTGATTGAGCGCGCCCAGCGCCCGCGCCTCCTGCTCGAACCGCTGGCGCCGCGCGGGATCGCCGGCCACGTCCGGCGGCAGCACCTTCACCGCGACGGAGCGGTTCAACCGCGAATCGCGGGCGCGCCACACCTGGCCCATCCCGCCTTCGCCGAGCTTGTCGAGCACCTCGTAGTTGCCGAGCTTGCGGCCGGTCATCCCTAGTCCCTCAGTTCTACGATGGTAGCGCCCGCGCCGCCTTCCTGCTGCGGCGCCTGGTAAAATTTCGCCACGTGCGGATGGCTGCTGAGCAGCTCGGAAATGGTCCGCTTGAGAATCCCCATGCCGTGCCCGTGCACGATGCGCACGCGGCTGGCGGTGGCCATTACGGCGCGGTCCAGAAACTCGTCCACGGCGTCGCGGGCCTCCTCCGCGCGCTGCCCGATGACGTTGATCTCCTGGTGGACGGGCGCCAGCTCGGGCGCCGGCTTGTAGCTCACGCCCTGCGGCAGCCGCCCGGCGGCGGGAGCCGCGTCGGGCAGCACCTCGATCACGTCGTCCCGGGAAACCTGCATCTTCATGAACCCGGCTTCCACTTCGATGCGGTCGTTGCCCAACAGGCGCCGCACGCGCGCCGGATCGCGCACGTTCTTGAGCCGCACCCGCGCGCCCTCGGTGATCCGCAGGGGCTGGATGCGGTCCTGCCGCGAATCGTCCTCGGTGGACAGCACGGTGGTTTCGAAATCTTCGCGCAGCTCGCGCTTGGCTTTCGAAACGCGGCGTTGCGCGTCCTGCTCCGCCTGACGCCGGTCGGAGGTCTGCGAGATCTTGCCGATGGTCTCCTGGGCCTGTTCCTCGAAGCGTGCCAGGGCCTGCTCGGTGCGGCGTTCCAGCTCCTTCAGCTTGGCCGATTCGCGCTTCTCCCACTCGCGCGCCAGTTCCTTTTCGCGCTTCTCCAGTTCGGCGATTTTGGCCCGCAGGTCCTGCTCCAACCCCTGTGTCTCTTCGATGCGCCGGTGCAGTTCGCCGAGGAACAGCGTGACGTCGCGCTCGCGGTCGCTGAGCGCCAGCCGCGCGCGCCGCATCAAGTCCTCGGGCATGCCCAGGCGCGTGGCGATCTCCAGCCCCGCGGACTTGCCCGGCAGCCCCACCTGCAACTGAAAGGTCGGCTCGAAGGTCTGCTCGTCGAATCCCATGGAGCCGTTCACCACGCCGGCGGTCGAAGCGCCGTAGATCTTGAGCGCCATCAGGTGCGTGGAAACCAGCGTGACCGCGCCGGCAGCGCGAAAATGCTCCACCACCGCGACCCCCAGGGCGCCGCCCTCTTCCGGGTCGGTGGCCGCCCCCAACTCGTCCAGCAGCACCAGCGAATCGGGCGTCACGTCCAGCGCCATCTCGCGGATGTTCGATACGTGCGCCGAAAACGTGCTGAGGTTTTCTTGGATCGACTGGTAGTCGCCGATATCCGCCAGCACCTGCTCGAACACCGGGAACTCGGCCTCCGCCGCGGGCACCGGCAGCGCCGATTGCGCCATCAGGCTGAGCAGTCCCACGGTCTTCAGGGCTACCGTCTTGCCCCCGGTGTTCGGTCCGCTGATCAACAGCGTGCGCCTCTCTTTGTTCAGCTCCAGGCTGATCGGCACAGCGCTCTTCCGTTTGCGCCGCAGCACATCTTCGAGCAGCGGATGGCGCGCATCGCGCAGCAGCAGGCGTTCGCCGAAACGCGGAACGGCGCAGTCGAACTCCAGCGCAAAACGCCCCTTGGCGAAGATCAGCTCCAGCTCCGCCACGGTCGCCAGCGCCTGGCGGATGGAGTCGCTGTAGCCGCGCAGGCGGTCGGTCATCTCGCGCAGGATGCGGTGCACCTCGCGAGCTTCTTCCTCCGCCAGCCGCACCAGCTCGTTATTGAGGTCGATGGTTTCGAGCGGCTCCACGAACAGCGTGTGGCCGCTGGAACTGGCGCCGTGGATCACGCCTTCCAGCTTGCGCCGCTGCCCGGCGATCAACGGCACCACGAAGCGCTCGTTGCGGATGGCGACGAATTCCTCCTGCAGGATGCCGTCCTCGCGATGCGCGCGGAGAAAGCGTTCGAGCGATTCCTGGATGGATTTCTTCTGCCGCTCGATATCCCGCCGCACCCTCGCCAGCGCCACGCTGGCGTGGTCGGCCACGCTGCCGTCCGGCAGGATCTTGCCTTCGAGATCTTTCAGCAGCCCGCGAAAATCGCCGATGGTCTGCGCCCGGCGGCCCAGCCGCGGGAAGCGCTCCGCCGCAGCGAGGAGCACGCTCTTGGCGTCGGCGGCGCAGTCCAGCAACGCGAAGAGTTCGAAGATTTCCTTCGGCTCCAGGGCGGCGCCTTCGATGCGCAGCTTGTGGACCGCGGCATCCACGTCGGGCAAGCCGCCGAAGTCGATGCGAATCGCCGCCCCGCGCGCCGCGGGCTGCGGGCGCGCCGCCAGCCGCAGGTACTCGATGGCCTCTCCGGCTTCGGCCAGATCCTCGGCCAGGCGCGTCCGGTCCGCGTGCGGGGCGACCTTCTCCAGTTCGCGACGGCCGAGCGGGCTCGACACAAAACGCCCCAGCAACTTCCGCAGAGCTTCGAATTCCAAAACTTCAGCGCTGGTCTTCAAGAGGCTTACTTATATTTTCCGCGGTTGCGAAACGCCCGTTCAATCACGTCCAGGGTCCCCTCCGTGATTTGCAGGTCAGGCAGTTCCTTGCGGGCCACCCATTCCACGCGGCAGACGTCGTCCCCTGGCCGCATGTTCCCGCCGGTGATCCGGCACATGAAATCGATCAGCACGTAGTGATACTCCGGCACGTCCGCGGCGTCGCGCATGATGCGCTCGAAGATTTCGAACACGCCCAGCGAGCGGACCTCCAGGCCCGTCTCTTCGAGCACCTCCCGGCACACCGCGTCCTTCAGCGATTCGCCGGTCTCCAGCGCGCCTCCGGGCAGCGACCACCATCCCTTCAGCGGCTCCTTCCCGCGCTGCGCCATCAGGATCCGGTTGCGCCGCAGGATAATCGCGCCCACTCCGACCAGCGGCCGCTTGGGGTAGCGTCGGTCGTCCACCCAGGCCCCTGTCAATACGCCCCCTTCACATCCATGCGGAGCCGGTACACAGAAACGCCCGCGGTCACGAACAGTGTCATGTTGTCCGCCTCCCCAAACCCGCAGTTCGAAACCCTGCCGTGCATCTCCACCACGTGCAGCGGCTTCCCCTCCGCGCTGTAGATCGCGATCCCGCCGGCGGCCACGTACAAGTTGCCGCTCTCATCGGTTCGAATGCCGCCCGGCACGCCCGGTATTCCGGAAATCAGCACGCGCTCGTTGGACGTGTCGCCGTTGTGGTCCACATCGTACGCGCGGACGTTGCGTTCATCCGAATTCACAACGTACAGGATGCGGCCGTTGTGGGACAGTGCGATGCCGTTCGGCCGCCCCGCGGGCCGGGCCACCAGTTTCATGGGGCCTTTCGGCGGGATGTGGTACACGCCGTAAAAATCCAGCTCGCGGTGGTCGGACTGCGCGCCGAATGCCGGGTCGGTGAAGTACACGTGGCCGTTGCGGCTTACCACCACGTCGTCGGGCGCGTTGAGCCGTTTGCCCTCCCATCGCTCCGCCAGCACTTCCAGGGCGCCCTTCTTGTCGGTGCGGGTCACGCGCCGCGCGCGCGTCTCGCAAGTGTAGAGCCGGCCCTCGCCGTCGAAGGCGTTGCCCGCCGGCCCTTCGACGTCCGCGCGGAAGACCTCGACTTCATGCCCGGGCATCCACTTCATCAAGCGGTTGGCGGGTGTATCGCTGAAGATCAGGTAGCCGTCCTTGGACCACGCCGGCCCCTCCGTGAAACTCAGGCCCTTGGCGAGTTGCTGGACCTTGATATCGGAGAAATCCTGCGCCGCCAGTCCCGCGCACAGCGCGAATAACAGGGCGGCAGCGAGACCCATGCGGTTGGAGCGGCTCATATACTGGTGTCCTGTGCAGTGGGGCGGGCAATCCTGCCCGCAGCCGGCTTTCAGCCGGCTGGACCCGCCAGAAAGCGGGTCCGCAGCCAGGAATGGCTGCCCCACATCGGGTTGCGCAGCGCTGTCAATTCTTAAGCGAGACACCACACTAGTGCTTCTTGATCGCGAGATTGTTGACGACCTGCTTGACGCCCTTGACCGATTTGGTGAGTTTTCCCGCCTTGTCCTTCACCCTCTGAGACTCCACGCCGCCGCTCAACGTCACGACGCCCTGCTTGACATCCACCTGCAGGTCTCCACCTTTGACTTCGGAATCCGACGCCAGTCTGATCCGCACGTTGTCGTAGATGGCATCGTCGCTGACCTGTTTCTGGGCCACGCAAACGCCGGCGACCAGCACCAGGGTCATGAGCACCGCACAGATTCTAAGAATCATCTTCACCGGCCATTGTACGCCAGTCCAGGGCATCGAGGAAGGCGGCCTTCTCCCGCCATCCCGGCTGGATCCGCACGTGCAGATCGAGAAAGATTTTCACTCCGAAGATTTTCTCCATCTCCTGGCGCGCCAGCGTGCCCACTCTCTTGAGCATCGCGCCGCCGGCGCCGATGACAATCCGCCGCTGCCCCTCGCGCTCCACCCGGATGGTGGCGTAGATGCGCGTCAGCCGGGGCGTCTCCTCCCACACGTCAACCGTCACCGAAACCGAATGCGGCACTTCCTGCCGCGTGGCCTGAAGCACCTTTTCGCGGACCAGTTCGGCGGCCAGGAACCGCTCCGGCTGATCGGTGACGTGATCCTCCGGGAAGTACAGGGGCCCTTCCGGCAGGCGCGCGATAATCGCCTGGCGCAGGGTATCCAGGCCGTGGCCCCGCGTGGCCGAAACCGGCAGGTACTCGGCGAAGTCGTGCAACGCCCTGTATCCGTCGAGGAGCGGCAGCAGGCGCGCCTTCTCCTTCACCAGGTCGATCTTGTTCAACACCAGCACCACCGGCGTACCGGTTTTGCACACCAGGTCCACCGCGCGGCGGTCCTCCTTCTCCAGCGGCCTGGTGGCATCCGCGAGAAACAGCAGCAGGTCGCGCTCCTCCAGCGCCGCCCGCACCGCGTCCATCAGGCGCTTGTTGAGCGGCGAATCCGCCTTGTGAATGCCCGGCGTGTCCAGGAATACGATCTGCGCTTCGGCCGTCGTCGCGACGCCCTGAATCGACGTGCGGGTGGTCTGCGGCTTATCCGCCACGATCGCCACTTTCTGGCCCACCAGGGCGTTCAGCATCGTGGATTTGCCGGAGTTGGGCCGGCCCACCAGGGATACGAAGCCGGATTTGAAACTCATGAGTGTCCGTCCGGGGCCGGCCGAATCCGCACCTGCCCCACGCGCAAATCGTCGCTGGCCAGCACCTCGACGCGGATTCCGTCGCGGTCCACCGACTCCCCGGCCTTCGGCACCCGCCCCAGCCATTCGCTCATCAGGCCGCCCACCGTGGTCGATTCGATCTCCTCTTCGCGGTGGAACGATTTTAAGAGGTCGCTCACGCGGTCCAAATCGAAATTGCCGGAGACGATGTAGCCGCCGCTGCCGTCTTCGATGACGTCGCTGTCCGGCTCGTGCTCGTCGCGAATCTCTCCGATGATCACTTCCAACAAATCCTCCATGGTTGCCAGCCCCGCCGTATTGCCGTATTCGTCCACCACGATCACCATGTGGGAGTTCTCCTGCTGCATCTGGCGCATCAGGTCGTGCACCGGCTTGGTTTCGGGGACAAACATGATGGGGCGCACCAGCTCCCGCACGGTCCGGTGCTCGCGCGCCTCTTCCTCGACTTCGAACATGTCGCGCACGTGCACGAATCCGATGACCTGGTCGATATTTTGCTCGTACACCGGGATGCGCGAGTACTGCTCCGTGATGACGATCTTGCGCAGTTGTTCGAGCGTCTGGTCGGCCGGAATGGCGACGATGTTGGGCCGCGCCGTCATGACCTCGCGCACCACCTTGTCCCCGAACTCCACGACCGATTGAATCAGCTCGCGGTCCCCTTCCTGGATCAATCCTTCTTCGGTGCCGGCCGAAATCAGCGCCTCGATATTCTCCGCCGGCGTGGGCGGCTCTTCCGTCTGGGAATCGGCATCCGCCAGGTCCACCAGGGATTGGAAAAAGGAGAGGATCGCCACGCAGGGACGGGCGATCCACGCCAGGCCTCGAAGAAACGGCACGAGCGGGAGCAGCCAGCGGCCCTGCGTGCGCCGGTACAGGACCTGCGGCAGCGCGTAAGAGACGGCGACCATGGTCAGCCAGACGGCCACCACGGCCTGCCAGAAGGTCGCGGCCTGCCACGGCTGGCTGCCCGCGATCCACGCCAGCCAGAACACCCCCAACAGAACCAGAAGCGTGTGCTTGATCAGCGAAAACGACCCCGCGCCCTCTTCCGTTTTGAGGCCCAGCTTGTCTTCCAGGGTGTCTTTGAAAAACTTGAGCGACGGCAGATCGCGCGTGCGCAGCCGCAGGCTTTCCAGGTACAGCAGTTGCACGAACGTCACCAGCCCCAGCAGCGGGATGGCGAGCAGCGTGGCCACTATGACCGCCGGCATCATGCGCGCACCCGCTCGATCAGCCCGCCGGGCAGCCCCAGCCTCGTGCGCCAGCGCCGCTCGGCCCGCACCATCCGCCCCTGGTCGGATTCGTGGTCCATCCCCAGGAGGTGCAGCACGCCGTGCAGCATCAGGATGCGAATCTCCTGCTCGGTAGAGTGGCCGAATTCGCGGGCCTGGGCGCGCGCCCGCTGGATGGAGATGGCCAGGTCGCCGAGGCGGCTCTCTCCGCCGCCGCTCACCGCCTGGAACGAAAGCACGTCGGTAACGGAATCCTCTGCACGGAAATCGCGATTCAAGCGCTGGAGTTCGGCGTCCCCCGTGATCACGCAATCGAACGCGCGGCCCCTGGCGGCCTCGCGTTGCAGCTTGCGCGCGAACCTCACGATTGCCGCCGGCCGCACATCCGCCGCGGGACGGCGGAACATGACCGTACTGCCTTCGGGCGACATGACGGCGCTCATGCCTGGGGAGCGGTGTCGGGGGACGGCGCTTCGGGCTCGGTCAGCTTGAGAGTGAGCTGCCGGCCCGCGCCCATAGTCTCGTTGTACCGCTCGTACGCCTTGACGATCTTCTGCACCAGTGAGTGCCGCACCACGTCGCGCTCGTCGAACTGCACGAAGCTGATGCCCTCCACTCCCCGCAGTACGTCGACGGCATCCACCAGGCCGCTGCGGCGGCCGTTGGGCAGATCGATCTGGGTGATGTCGCCGTTCACCACCATCTTGGAATTGAACCCCTGCCGCGTGAGCACCATCTTCATCTGCTCGGAGGTGCTGTTCTGCGCCTCGTCGAGAATGATGAAGCTGTCGTTGAGCGTGCGTCCGCGCATGAACGCGATGGGGGCCACCTCGATCACGTTGCGCTCCAGCAGTTTCTCCACCCGTTCCGATTCCAGCATGTCGTACAGGGCGTCGTAGAGCGGGCGCAGGTACGGGTCCACTTTCTCCTGCAGCGTGCCCGGCAGAAAGCCCAGCCGCTCGCCGGCCTCCACCGCGGGCCGCGTCAGGATGATGCGCGCCACCTGCTTGTTCATGAGCGCCGAGATTGCCATGGCGACCGCCAGGTACGTCTTGCCGGTGCCCGCCGGCCCGATGCCGAATACCAGGTCGTTGCGCTCGATGGCTTCCAGGTAGCGGCGCTGGTTCACCGATTTCGGCGCCAGCACCTTCTTCCCGAAGTTGCGCTGTTTGCCGCTGCGCACCAGCGCGCGCAGCGACACTTCCGGGTCGAGCGTGACCACGCGGAGGTAACTGTTCAGGTCGCCGTTATTGAAAACGTGGCCCTCGCGGACGAGCGTGTTGTAATCTTCCAGAATGCTCTCCGCGCGCGTTACGTTACAGGCCTCGCCTTCGATCTCGAGGTTGTTGTCGACCAGTTGAGTGTGGACGCTAAGTCCCGTTTCGATGAGCCTGATATTCTCATCGCGGGTACCGAAGAGGCTCTCGACGCCTCGGATGATGCTCACGCTGGTTTTCATTGATGGAGTGCTGGGTACCTCCGCGAGTGCGAAAAATGAGAGCAAGAACCTGCTTCGTAGCTGGGGATCTTCGAATCTTCGACAGCCCGCTTCCGCGGACGGCTGGAAGCCATTGGTTATATCTATTATAGCAGTGCTGTAAAGCCCTTTTGATGACAAATTGACTGCAAGCGGCGCCCGGTTGCCGCTCAGGCGTTAGTTGCGGTACGGATGCCGGTACAATGCGGCCTAATTTGGCCGTGGATTCAGTCTGCGGTTCACGTGGTCGGGATCCCGTGCGATGAGTGTCAGGTAGGCCCGTGTGGGTTGATCCGGTTCCGCGCGCCCCTGCTCCCAATCCCTCAGCGTCCCGAGCGGAATGTGGTACCGGGCCGCAAATTCCTCCTGCGTCAGCTCCAGGGCCCGGCGGATGATTTTCGCTTGCGGCGTCCGCCTCATCCTCTTGAGATCGGCTTCGGAGAGCGGTTTTGCGTCACGGTCCGCGCGCGCGGCCCGCTCGATGGCATCGGGGCGCATAGGCCGGGGAGGATCAGGCGTTTTGCCGGAAGTATTCGTCTTGCTCATATTGCGTTACCCTGCGGGCCGAAATGATACGAATGCGCTCGTGGCGTTCCGTGTAAGCCACAAACAGCAGGACGTGGCCTTCCGCCATGCCCATGATGACAAAGCGTTCTTCGCCATAGTCTTCACGATCATCGAGCAACTCGATCGCAAACGGGTCTTTGAAAACGGTCTTCGCCAGCTCAAAGCTGATGCCATGTGTTTGCAGATTGCTTTCGGCCTTGGCGAAGTGCCATTCAAATTCCAGTTCCATGATACTACGGGATACCAGTAGTCATGTTGCCGGGCGTCCGGGAGTCTGCCCGTTCCTGCTTAATGTCCGTTATTGCCCTGCCGGAGGGAGTCGATAAAGGCCTTGAGCGCCTGCTCGGTGGCCTTGTGGGCTTCGGCCAACTGCTCGAACTTCGCGTCGATCCGCGTTTGGGCCTCGGATAAGCGCTCGACATTCGCCTCGGTGCGCAGTTGGCCGTCGATCAAGGCGTTGATCTTGCGATCCGTCTCGGTCTTATTGTCCAGGAGCAGGCGCATTCCCTGCTGGATCAGCTTGGTGATTCCATCCATCCGCTGATCGATGGCCTCCATGTGACCCGATTGCTTGGCCTGAACATCCAGAATGAACTCGATCGTGTGCTCAACGTCCACGGTCTTAGCCTACCATCCTTCTATACCCGCTCCTGCCTAATGCCCGTTACCGCCCTGCCGGAGGGAGTCGATAAAGGCCTTGAGCGTCTGCTGGGTAGCCTTCTGGGCCTCGGCCAATTCCTTCTGGGCATCAGCCAACTGATCTACCTTCGCGTCTGTACGCAGTTGGGCGTCGATCAAGGCATTGATCTTGCGATCCGTCTCGGTCTTGTTGTCCAGGAGCAGGCGCATGCCCTGTTGGATCAGCTTAGTGATTCCATCCATGCGCTGATCGATGGCCTCCAGGTGGGCCGGATGCCTGGCCTGAGCATCGAGAATTAATTCGAGCGTGCGCTCTACGTCCACGCCTACCACCCTATTGCAGCAGCCGCAGCCCGTTCGGCCCTGGAATCGTGCGCACCCACGAATTCATGTCTTCTTCGTTTTGCAGCAGATCGCGCAGCGTGGCCTTGCTCAGGACCTGGTCCACCGCCACCTGCACAGCCCGCCACAGCGACCGCACGGAGCAGTCCACCGAGCGCGTGCAGATCGCCGCCTGCCCGGTGTGGCTGTCGCAGAAATCGCTCTCGAAGAGCCGGCCGCCCAGCGCGTCCATCACGTCGCCGATGACGATCGCTTCCGCCGGGCGCGACAACGTGTAGCCGCCTTCCTTGCCGCGCGCCGCTTTCACGAACCCGCCCTTGCGCAGCGCCCGCAGAATCTTGGCGGCATAGGCCGGCGACACGCCTTCCGCCTGGCTGATCTCTGGAATGGTCAGGCCCTGCCCTTCGAAGCCGGCGTACGCCAGGCGGACCAGGCAGCGCAGCCCGTATTCCTCGTTTGCGGCCAGCTTCATCGGCGGATCCTCGCGATCGGTATGATGTCTTCCAGGCCCAGCGCCAGTTTGGCCGCCTCCGACATGCGGTCCTTCGACCACGGAGGATCGAAAGTCAGTTCCAGCTTGACCTCGGTAACCCCGGGCACGGCCCGCGCCGCACGCTCCACCTCGCCGGGCAGCGTCCCCGCCACCGGGCAGTTGGGCGCGGTCAGCGTCATGCGGATCGCGACGCGCCCGTCCGCGCCGGCATCCACTCCGTAGATCAGCCCGAGTTCGTAAATGTTCACGGGCATCTCCGGATCGTAAACCTTCTTCAGCGCGCCGACGACCTGGTCTTTCAAGCTCATTCCGTGCTTACCGGCTCCTCCTGGTTCGACAGCGCCGATTTCAGCGTGTGCCAGGCCAGCGTGGCGCACTTGACCCGCGCCGGATAGTCGCGCACGCCGCAAAACACCACCAGCTTGCCCAGGTCCTGGCTGACCGGCGTGTCCGTGGTGAGCAGTTCGTGGAACCGCTCCAGCAGGCGCAGCGCTTCCTCCCGCGATTTGCCCTTCAGGCTCTCGGTCATCAGCGAAGCCGACGCCGTCGAGATGGCGCACCCCGAGCCCACAAAGCTCACGTCGCTCACGATGTCGCCGTCCATCTTGAGAAACAGTTTCAGCTTGTCGCCGCAGAGAGGATTGTAGCCCTCGGCCTTGCGGGTCGCGTCTTCCATCGGATGGCAGTTCCGGGGACGCTTGCTGTGATCCAGTATCGTTTCCTGGTATAGATCGTGAACCATCAGGAGAAAATCTCCTTCACTTTGTGTAGACCGGCAACCAGCGCGTCGATCTCCCCGATCGTGTTGTAAAAGGCCAGCGAGGCGCGCGTCGTGGCCGGCACGTGGAACCGGTCCATCACCGGCTGCGCGCAATGATGCCCGGTGCGCACCGCAATCCCCTGCTGGTCCAGCACCGTGCCGATATCGTGCGGATGAATGCCCTCGATCACGAACGAGAGCACCGCCGCTTTCTCCCGGGCCGTGCCGATCATCCGCAGCCCCGGAATCCGCATCAGCGCTTCCGTTCCGTAGACCAGCAGATCGTGCTCGTATCCCGCGATCTTCTGCAGTCCGATGTGCGTTATGTAATCGAGCGCCGCCCCCAGCCCGATCCCGCCGGCGATATTGGGCGTCCCCGCTTCGAACTTGTACGGCAGCTCGTTGTACGTGGTCTTCTCGAAAGTGACCGTGCGGATCATGTCGCCGCCGCCCTGGTACGGCGGCATGGCGTTCAGCAGCTTCGCCTTGCCGTAGAGAATCCCGATGCCCGTGGGCCCGAACACCTTGTGGCCCGACAGCGTGTAGAAATCGGCGTCCAGCGCCTGCACGTCCACCTTCATGTGCGGGGCCGCCTGCGCGCCGTCGATCAACACCAGGGCCCCTGCCCGGTGCGCCATCTCGATCATCTGCCGGATCGGATTGATGGTGCCCAGCGCGTTCGACACGTGGGCCACCGCCACCATCCGCGTGCGCGGCCCGAGCAGCTTCTCGTACTCTTCCAGCAGCAGCTCGCCGCGATCGTTCATGGGGATGACCCGCAGCGTCGCGCCTTTCTCTTCGCACAGCATCTGCCACGGCACGATGTTGGAATGGTGCTCCATCGCCGAGATGACAATCTCGTCGCCTTCCTTCACGTTCCTGCGGCCCCACGAGCTCGACACCAGGTTGATGCCCTCGGTAGTCCCGCGCACGAAGATCAGCTCGTGGCGGCTGCGCGCGTTCAGGAACTTCTTCGCCTTCGCCCGGGTCTCCTCGTACGCCGCCGT
This sequence comes from Bryobacteraceae bacterium, assembly GCA_035638575.1. Lineage (GTDB taxonomy): Bacteria > Acidobacteriota > Terriglobia > Bryobacterales > Bryobacteraceae > DASQZT01. The sequence continues at coordinate 3,880 of DASQZT010000183.1, read as the reverse complement.
GGAGCGCTGGCTCAGCTCGTGCACCCCGCGGTGGATGTTGGCGCAATCCACTTCGTAAAACCGGCGAATCGCGTCGATCACCGCGAACGGCTTCTGCGCCGTGGCCGCGCTGTCCAGATACACCAGCGGCTTGCCGTGGACTTTCTGCTTCAGAACCGGGAAATCCTCCCGGATCTTTTCCACGTCGAAAGCGGGCGAAACGACATTACTGAGCGTGCTCATGGAATTTCTCGACCAGCATCCGTTCCAGTGAATCCTTCAACTCCGGCACCTTGATCCGGTCCACGATGTCCTGCGCGAAGGCGTACGTCAGCAGCCTGCGCGCCTCGCTTTTTCCGATTCCGCGCGATTGCAGGTAGAACAGCGATTCCGCGTCCAACTGCCCGATGGTGGCGCCGTGCGTGCACCGCACATCATCGGCCAGAATCTGCAATTCCGGCTTCGTGTCGATCACCGCTTCTTCGGAGAGTACGAGGTTCTTGTTCGTTTGCTTCGAATCGGTCTTCTGCGCGTCCTTGCGCACCAGGATCCGGCCGTTGAACACAGCGCTCGCCTTGCCGTCAAGGATGCCCTTGTACAGCTCGTGGCTCGTGCCGTGCGGCTTGGCGTGGTCGATCGTGGTGTGACTGTCCACGTGCTGGGTTCCGTTCACGATGTACAGCCCGTTGAGCGTCGCCTCGGTGCCTTCCGAAAGCACCGCGCCCACGTTGTGGCGAACCAGCGCGCCCCCCAGCGAAATCGAATGCGTCGTATAGTTGGCGCTGCGGCCCAGCCGCGCCTCGGTCGACCCGACGTGGTACGCGCCGGGAGCTTCCAGCGTCACCTTGTAGTGGTCCACGATGGCGCCATCGCCTGCCACGATCTCGGTGACTGCGTTGGTGAAATAGCGCCCGCTCCCCTTGTGCGTCTCCACGATCGAGCATTGCGCGTTGGCGCCCACCAGGATCAGGGTGCGCGGATTCACCGCCACGCCGGATTCGCCCCCGTTTACCTCGCAGGTGATCTCGATCGGAGATTCGAGAACCGCGCCGCGCGGAACCCTCAGCACGGTCGCCAGGCCCTGGTCGTTCAGAAACGCCGTATTCAGCGCCACGAAAGCGTTCTGGTCGAAACCCGCGCAGTGTCCCAGATGATCGCGAACCTCATCGAGGCCGAGCTGCTCCACCCCTTCCGGCAGGGTGCGCAGGACGTCCGCCGCCCGCACGCGAAACTTCGACCGCGCGATCGGCGCCACGTTGGTGAAGCGCCAGTCTTCGTCGTGCGTCGTGGGGAATCCCATCTCTGCGAACCGACGGAAACCGGCTTCCCGCAACTCCTGGATCCACCCCGCCGCCGGCGGCTGCGCGGTAAACGGTGCCAGCCACGCCCCGACCTGTTCCGATACGGCCGTCATACTTTGCCGACCGCCTCCTCTTCGTCCTCGATCCCCAGCCCCGCGTAGCCGCTCTCCTCCAGCTCGAGCGCCAGTTCCTTGCCGCCCGATTTCACGATCCGGCCCTCCGACAGCACGTGCACGAAATCCGGAACGATATGGTTCAGCAGCCGCTGGTAATGCGTCACCACGATCATGGCGCGCTCCGGCCCGCGCAGCGCGTTCACGCCGCCCGCCACGGTCCTCAGCGCGTCGATGTCCAGCCCCGAATCCGTCTCGTCCAGAATCGCCAGCCGCGGCTCCAGCACGGCCATCTGGAAGATCTCGTTGCGCTTCTTTTCACCGCCCGAAAATCCCGTGTTCACCGGCCGGTTCAGCAGCGCCTGGTCCATCTCCATGAGCTTCATCTTTTCCTTGACCAGCGACAGGAAATCGAACGCGTCCAGTTCCTCGAGTCCGCGGCTCTTGCGGACGGTGTTCAGCGCCGCCTTCAGAAAATACATGTTGCTGACACCCGGAATTTCCACCGGGTATTGAAACGCCAGGAAGATCCCCGCGCGCGCCCGGTCCTCGGGCGACATTGCGAGCAGATCGTTCCCGTCGTAGATGACCTGGCCCCCGGTGACCTGGTACAACTCGCGCCCCGCCAGCACCTGCGCCAGCGTGCTCTTGCCCGAGCCGTTGGGCCCCATGATGGCGTGCACTTCGCCGGCATCCACCGTCAGGTCGATGCCTTTCAGAATCTCCCGGTCTCCCACCGTCGCGTGTAAATCTCTGATCTCCAGTAGTGACATCTTATCTATCCAACGCTTCCTTCCAGGCTGACACCCAGCAGCTTCTGCGCCTCCACGGCAAACTCCATCGGCAGTTCCCGAAACACTTCTTTGCAGAATCCGTGCACGATCATCGAGACCGCGTCTTCGGTCGAAATCCCGCGCTGCCGGCAATAGAAAATCTGGTCCTCCCCGATCTTCGACGTGGAAGCTTCGTGCTCCACCTGCGAAGACGTGTTCTTCACCTCCAGGTAGGGGAACGTGTGCGCCCCGCACTGGTCGCCCAGGAGCATCGAATCGCACTGCGAGTAGTTGCGCGCGCCCGAGGCCGATTTCAGAATCTTCACCCCGCCGCGGTACGTGTTCTGCCCGTGCCCCGCCGAAATGCCCTTCGAGACGATGGTGCTGGTGGTGTTCTTCCCGATGTGGATCATCTTGGTGCCGGTATCGGCCTGCTGGAAGTGATTGGTCAGCGCCACCGAATAAAACTCGCCGACCGAATTGTCCCCGATCAGCAGGCAGCTCGGATACTTCCACGTGATGGCCGAGCCCGTCTCCACCTGCGTCCACGAGATCTTCGAATTCACGCCCCGGCACGCGCCGCGCTTGGTCACGAAATTGTAGATCCCGCCCTTGCCCTCTTTATCGCCCGGGTACCAGTTCTGCACCGTGGAATACTTGATCTGGGCGTTGTCCAGCGCCACCAGCTCCACTACCGCCGCGTGCAGTTGGTTGGTGTCGCGCATGGGCGCCGTGCAGCCTTCCAGGTAGCTCACGTAAGCCCCTTCGTCGGCCACGATCAAGGTGCGCTCGAACTGCCCCGTGTCCTTGGCGTTGATGCGGAAATACGTGGACAGCTCCATGGGGCACCGCACGCCCTTGGGCACGTAACAGAACGACCCATCGCTGAAAACCGCCGAATTCAGCGCCGCGAAAAAATTGTCCGAGGACGGCACCACCGACCCGAGATACTGCCGCACCAGGTCGGGATGTTCCTGCACCGCCTCCGAGAACGATCCGAAGATGATGCCCTGCGCTTTCAGCTTCGCCTTGAAGGTGGTAGCCACCGAGACGCTATCGAACACCGCATCGACCGCCACACCGGCCAGCAACTCCCGCTCCTGCAATGGGATGCCGAGCTTCGCGTAGGTCTTCAGCAGCTCCGGATCGACCTCGTCCAGGCTCTTCGGCCCGTCTTTCTTGCTCCGCGGAGCGGCATAATAAATGATGTCCTGGTAGTCGATGGGCGGATAGTGCACGTTGGCCCACGTGGGCTCCTTCATCGTCTGCCAGTGCCGGTAAGCCTTCAGGCGCCACTCCAGCAGCCAGTCCGGCTCTTTTTTCTTCGCTGAAATCAGGCGAATGACGTCTTCACTCAGGCCGCGGGGGATGGCGTCGGAATCGATATCGGTGACGAACCCCCACTTATATTCCTGATTCGCAAAGGTCTCGATCGTGTTGGTGGAATCGCTCACCCGGGTATACTCCTAAGCTATTGGGCTACAACCACATTAGCTAATCTGTACTTCTTAGTCAAGATTACCTGTTTAATGGATGCCAGAAGCGGTCGAGCGGCTTCAGAAACGGGTTGAACGTGGGGCATGCTTTGTCTCGAAAATGGGCACGAGTAGAGCTACGCTGCCGGGTTGACCGGAACCTCCGTGAAGTTCGCCCCCGGGGCTAGCGCTCCCAAAGCGCGCAGACATCGGAGGTGATGCCGGACACGGGCCTGATG